>DAISJM010000011.1:0-76636 GCA_036821485.1 Verrucomicrobiota bacterium
ATCATGGCGTCCCCTCCCCGGGATCATCGATTTCGAAGACCAGCTCCCAAATCGCCCGTGGCCGCTGGTATTGCTCGGGCCGGGCCGGGCGCGGTGCCATGGTCGGTACGCGCCAACTCTCGGGCGTGTTGAACCAGAAAGCGGTGGCTTCATTTTCGTACGTGGTGTAGTACACGCCCCACGCCGTCTGCAGCGCCTGCTCCCTCAAACCCGCATGGTACATCAGGCTGGCGAGAAAGTAGCTCGACCCCGTCCAGACCTCATCCGATTGTACCGTACCGAGAAAGCTGCCGTCTTCTTTCACACCATTGATGGCCCCGATGTCGCCAATTCCATCGCCGGTGTAATCGGCCATGGGCTTCACACACCGCTCATAGACCTTCTCGAGATGTGCCTTCATCCGCGCAGGAGGAAGGATGTCGCCGAGCCCGTAGCGTTCGTTGTAGCGCTGGCCGTTGAGCCCGTCGGCCATGATCGCCGTCGGGAACTGGCTTTCCGTGTCGATCTTGTAGTAGCCGCCCTGCTCATACCAGAGTTGCTGGTCGAGGTTGGTCTTCGCCTGGGCCAGCCATTCTTTGGCCTCCGACAGAACCGGATCCTTTTCGACCTCGGCCATGTGTACCATCGCATCGAGACCGCCAACCCAAAGCCCTCCGCACAACAAGCTGGTTCCAAACAACCCCCAGTCGTCATACGTGTTGTCCGACTTGTTGTTGTTGGGCAGACGGTCGCCATCCGTGTCGGTTGTCTTCATGAATTCGTAGGCGGCCTTGCAGGCCGGCCACGCGTAGTCGAGAAAGTCCCTGTCGCCATAGAGCTCGTAGTATCGCCACACCTGCTGGATGAATTTTGGGTTCAGGTCCTTCCAATACTGCAACTCCGGCTTGTCGTGGCGGTACACATCGAACACGAAGTACGGATCGCACTTTGTCGGATCACCGACATCGTGCGGGAGCAGGCCCACCGGAACAGGCTTCTCGAACTGATAGTGCAGGGCGCCGTCGCCATAGCACTTCAGCGTGTCCCGCTCAATCTCGGGCCAGAACCGGGCGAAAACAATCGAGCTGTAATGGCGAACGTCGAGCGTATTCGCGGACCGGTAGATCGGGCTCTCCATGACGAAGTGCTTGTGGTCGTCTTCGTGGAGCCCCATGAATTCCCGGTCGCGGCCGGCCTTCAAGCCCGCCTCGTAGAACACGCCGCCGAACTGATTGTAGTAGAGCTCGTTGAACGCGGCGCATTTCAACCAATCCGGATATTTGGAATTCCCGACGAATGGCGCCATCCACGCGTCAACTTGCTTCTCCCAATCCGCCTGATGGATCAGCGCCATGTCCGCGACGTCAAACGCGTTGTCGCTGTCGCGGCCGAGGTACTCCGTGTACTTCCGCCACCACTGCGTTCCGCTGGAGAACTCCACAACCGGGATATCCCACGAAACAACAAAGGGCACGCGACGCCGCTCTCCGGGCTGCAGGGTCACCCGCACGGCAATCGCCGCCGCCGACATGGACTCGTCGAGCGGCCCGTCGCCCAACTCCCCGTCCTCTGCAAAGTCAGACCAGACATCTCCACCATCACCCTCTCCATTCCAACTCAGGACGTGACTCACGCGGTCGCCGTCGCGGCCCTTCCGGGTCGCCATGCACCATTCGGAGTTCTGCGTCTCCGCAACGTTCCCATCGTCCACCGCCTTGAGGACAACGCCGACACATCCCGCGCTTTGCTTCAACTCAGACCGATAACCCTTGTGAGGAAGCGTGCTGTATGGAACCTGCGGCCACGTGAGCATGACCGCCACGTCCATCTTCTCCGCTGTCGGATTGAAAAGGTCGTACTCGAAGAGCGCCACGGGGTACGAGGTCTCCTTGTAGTTGCGCGCGATGATCGGGCTGAAGAAGCGGACACTGGGCTTGGTCCTGAAGCCGTCATAGACGATCCAGCCCTTGGGCTGGAGCGCGTAGTAGGTGGCCTCGCCCTTTTGAATCTTGTCCCATGCCGGTTTCAGATCGCCATCGGTGGAGAGACACTTCACCCGCGGTTGTGCATCATTCGTCGACTTCTCATAGTAGTGAAAGGCCGCCTGCGGCAACGCCTTCCAGAATTGCTCGAAACGCACGTCGCACGGCTTGAGTTCCCACGGACCAAAGGACCCGCTGATGTTGTACATGAACGAGCCAGCGCCGAACCCGCCCAGCGCCACGCCGCGATTAGGGGAACTGCTCACGGTCTTGGACGGAATGTCGCCGAGCGTTCTCTTCCACGCACACGAGGGAATGGCAAAGGGACCGGCGCTGTCCTCTGCCGCACGGGCAACACTTGGAATCAGAATGCAAGCCGTGATCAAGCTCAACAGGACGACGAAGATCCAGGCGGATCGTTGCATGCGGTGATCTCCCCTCTGTTTCGACAGAGTGATCGTACCGGGGCAGACACCGTCACGACAATCGGTTTCTCCGGAATATGTCAGTACGCGAACACAACCTCTGCCGGCAGTCTGCTAAACCGCGCGTCCGCCCCATCCATCACCACACCGTTGACCTTGACCTCGCGGGGCGGAACAGCCAGCGGCGATTTGAATACAAAGCCCCCCTCGGGCACCGCCTCGCCGGAAACATGAATGGACACCATTCCGTCCGCCTTCGTCATTTCGTAGCTCACAGATCCAAAATGCGACGGAAAGTCCGCAATGGACACCTTTCTGCCCCCCTCCAACCACTCTGGATCAACGCCCGCGCCGAGGATCAGTTCGTCGCCCCGCTCGTACAGAAAGAGCACGCGCACGGCGAGGAGATATTCCGCCCCCACCCATGTGTGAGGCATGTCGCCAACGTACGTTGGGAAGCGATAATCGCTATGAACCACCTCGGCCAGTTGGTTCCACCCCTCCGGTCGACGGCAGGCAATCATGAATCGAAGCAGGTGGAGCGCCCGGTCCTTCTGCCCCATGTAGAGGAGTGCAGGTACCGACCTCAGTTCATACGGCACGATCCGCCACTCGGCGCCCGGCTTGGAGCGACCCAACAATTCCTTGTAGTAGCGATCGAACGTGTTGCCGAGTGCGGGCTGCGGCAGGTTGTCCAACTCGTCGCAATACATCAGGGCAACTGCCGTGGAGGTGGCGTCGAAATCGGATAGCGACGCGCTCCCCGGGATGAAATCGATCTTCGCGGTTTCCATGGTCAGGCGCATGGAATCGTAAAAGCATTTCTTGAAGTCGGCATACTCCTTGTCGGCCCACTCGGCCAGATCGTCCCTGCCGAGTGTCTTGAAAATCGTCCGGCCGTCCTTCCATCCCTTCAGTCCCCAGAAATCGTCCCAGTAGGAGTATTCCTTGCCGTATCCCTCGTGGCTCGTGGAGGGTGGCAGTATTCCGTAGTACTTACGCTTCTCGGGTCCTCCATTCTCGAACTCCGGCGTGAGCGTCTGCTTCCTCAGGTGGACGAGAAACTCCAAAGCCTTCACCACGTGAGTCAAATGACTTTCCAGAAACGCCCGATCCTTCGTGAAGAGGTAGTACTGAAGGACGGTGTAAATGAACTCCCCCTGACTGTCGTATTCGATCAGCCCGTTCTGATGCTCTTCCCACAGCGGATCCTTCTCTTTCGTGTCTATAATCGGAGGCACCTCACCGCTTTCCTCCTGGAACGTGCTGTACCAGTCTATGAACTCCCTCACCGGCGGGTTGATGCCCATCGTGAGGAGCGCGGCCGCGGTCATGCCTCCGTCGCGCATCCACGCCTTGTCGTAACTGCGCGACCCAGGCTGGAATGCAGGTCCATCTCTCGTCACCAGGATGAAGGCTGTGTTCGCCTTCAGCATGTCCACCAGCGCCGGCTCCGGCACCTTGAGCTGGATGGGTGCGACTGTGGACTCCCAGAATGCGACGTTCTCTTTGAGGAGCTTCGAGAAACCCGCCTTGATGCGGGCCTTCTTCATCCCCGCGTGCAGGCGGGGCGGCTTATCGTGGAGCGGCATGGCAACAAAGAAGTCGTCGCTCTCGCCCGGGCCGAGTCTGAAATCGTACGAGAGGGCGGCGGATGCGAACCCGTTCGTGTCCCGGACACTCTGCTCCTCCGGCAGTCGACCCTTGTTCACGAAAGTCATGATGTCGCCCTGAAGTTCAGGTGGCCCCGGCGTCTTGAATGGAAGCGCCACGTACCGGCTTCCCGCCATGGCGCCGAACCCGGAGGGTTCGGACAGCGGCAGCACCCGGTACGCGTCGTTGACGGTCACCACGTGGTTCGAATACTCGATGGCCGTGTTGGTCGTCCATCCTCCGCCGCCCTGCCACGGCGGATATACTTGGAAAGGCTGGAATGCGAGGTACAGCCGGCCGGACACTTCGCTCTCACGGCGGTTGCTGACTCGATACCACGCGTAGGCAATGGATTCCCCCGCCTCGCCGGAAGCAAACAACTCCACGCTCATCTCCACATCCCGGCACTCCCACTTCACCGAGGGAATGGGCAGGTAACCACGCTGAAGCGACTGGCTGATCTTCGCGTCGTCCCGTGTGAACAGCCGGTTGTCCAACTGGAGAAAGGGCATGATGGAGAAGCCGCGCTTGTGGGGCTCGATCGTACCGTCCTCGCAGAGAATGGCTTCGTTCTCATCACCGGCCACGCCGACGCCCGTCCAGTACGCTTCCTGCTTCGACAGCCACCGAGGGTAGTACGCGGGTGTCTCCCCGGCCATGATCTCGTAATACCGCTTCAGCGTCACCGTCTCGCTCGCGCCCATCAGGCGCACAGGCCCGATCCCGAAGCCTTTGCCGGTGCTGCTCTTCCGGCAGGCGATCTTGATGAACCGCGCATGGGTCTCCTTCAGACGAATCGTGTCTGGACCGGGGGTGTTCTTCGTGGCCGCATACACGGACGTCCACGTGCTCCCATCATCGGAAATAGAGACATCGTAATTCCCCGCGTAGTCGTCGCCCCAGCCGATCGATAGACCCGTGAAGACCCGCGTTGTCCGCGAATCGATCAGGAGCCACTGGTCCCCGGATAGTTCGCTGTGCCACATTCCAGCCTGCATCACCTTTGCGGGCGCAAAGTCCGCCCCCAGCGTGGATGACGCGGTGATCACGGGACAGTCCACGCGAGCGTCGTCGAACCAGACAAATGAGATGCCTTTGCCGGACGCCATGTTCCGGCTCGTGCACCTGACGACTGCTCTCGTGGCGCCTTCCGGGGCTTCGCCGGAAACAACAATATTCGTCCATTCAAATCTGCCCGAGAGAGGCTGGCTGTCGAGGGAGGTCAACAGCCGTCCCTCTGCATCCAGAAATTCGACCGCTACAGCCGCGGTCCCGCTATACCTGTCCTCGCCCTGCACCCACACGCTGAAAATGACCAGATCGCCCTTCCCCAAGCCGCCCGGAACACGGACCTCCTGCCAGAGGTCGCCGCAGGCATCCGCAGGCCCCTGATCATTGCCGATCCCGCCGGCCCGCTTTCCGTCATGGTGCTGCCACTCGTAGGGTCCGATGTGGGACGCCGTCCCCGACGCCGCCCACGGAGCAAAGCCCTCGCCCCCTTCTTCAAAGCCCGCGTTCCCCAACATGGACTCTTGGCCTGCCGCTGAGAGCGCGACCATCAGCAGAGCCCCCGCCATCGCCGTTCTTGTTTTCATGGATTCATGGCCTCCGCCAGCTTGATCCCTCTCTTATAGCGCACACGTGTGCGCTGGTCAACCCACAAACACACAATTTACAGCAGGGCGGCTTCACGCCCCTACCCGACCTTCACAAATGAACCGACGAGTTTGTAGAGCGCGCGGGCACGCGCGCGAAGACGTTCGTAGCGGGGATCTTCAAGTTTCGGGTCCCCTTCGACGATATGGAAGGCTTCCTTCCGAGCGTCCAGCAGGATCTCGCTGTCCAGCAGCAGGTCACCCACCCGTAGCGGCGGCAGGCCGCTCTGTTCACGGCCCAGCAGGTTGCCCATGCCGCGGATGCGCAGGTCTTCCTCGGCAATGCGAAATCCGTCCAGCGTTTCTTCCATCACCTTGAGCCGCTGCCAGGATTCGAGGGTTGTCGGCGTCCCCTGCAGAATACAGAACGACTTGTGTGCGCCGCGCCCGATTCGTCCGCGAAGCTGGTGCAACTGCGCCAGGCCGAACCGTTCCGCGTTCTCGACCAGCATCACCGTCGCGTTCGGAATATCGATCCCCACTTCGACGACCGTCGTCGCCACCAGGATGTCGATCTTCCCTCCGCGGAATTGCTGCATCACCGCATCCTTCTCCGCGGTCTTCATCTGCCCGTGCAGCAACCCAAGCCGTTCTTTCTGAAAGACGCTCCCCTTGAGCGTTTTGAACATCTCCTCGGCCGAACGAAGATCCGACTGCTCCGATTCGCTCACCAACGGATAGACCAGGAAAGCCTGCCGGCCTTTGGCCACCTGTTGGCTGATGAACCCGTAGGCCTTCGGCAACTGCTCTTCCTTGACCACCTTGGTCACAATCTGCTGGCGACCCTTCGGCATCTCGTTGAGCAGGCTCACATCCAGATCGCCGTAGATGGTCATCGCAAGCGTCCGCGGAATCGGGGTTGCCGTCATCACGAGCACATCCGGCTGCTCGCCCTTGCCGTACAGCGCACCGCGTTGCTCCACACCAAACTTGTGCTGCTCGTCGATGACGATCAGCCCGAGCTTCTTGAAGACCACGCGATCCTCGATGACCGCATGCGTGCCCACCACCAGATGGATGCTGCCAGCCTCCACCCCCGCCAGTATCCGCGAACGGTCGGCCGCCGTCATGTCGCTGGTCAGAAGAGCGATCTGGATCCCCATCGGCTCGAGATACTGCCTGAACGTGCGGGCATGCTGTGTCGCCAGGATTTCCGTCGGAGCCATCACCGCGCATTGCGAGCCGCATTCAATTGCATCGAGGACGGCACAGACCGCCACGACGGTCTTGCCCGAACCGACATCACCCTGGAGCAGGCGATGCATCGGCCGCGGCTTCTGCATGTCGGTCTCAATTTCCTTCAGCACCCGCTCCTGCGCCGCGGTCAGGGCGAACGGGAGGGTCGAAAGGAAGCGTTTCCGGACATGGCCTTCGGCGACGTGCGCCGTACCCACCAGGAACTGTTCGGCGTGAACCTTGCGCGCCACCAACACAAGCTGAATGCAAAGGAACTCGTCGAACACCAGTCGGTATCGCGCCCAACGCGCATGCTCGAGATTATCCGGGAAGTGCGCCTGGCCGATCGCCCACTGGACCTCCGGCAGATGCAGCCGCTGTAACGTGTCGGGCGGCAGCATCTCTTCGGCCTGCCTCGCGAACAGCTCCACGGCATTCCACGCAATGCGCCGCATTGTCCGCTGCGGAAGATGCTCGGTCAGCGCGTAGATGGGAACGATCCGGCCGACGTGAAGCGATTCCTCGCCGTCATCCTGCGCGAGCTCAAATTCCGGATGCTGGAAAACCGTGAAGCCCTTGGACCGTGAAACCTTCCCGAAAGCCACCATCGCGTCGCCCTGCTTGAGCTGGTCCTTGAGATACGGGGAGTTGAACCAGCGGCAGCGAATGATGCCGGAGTCGTCACGCAGCAACGCCTCGAAGAAGCCCTTGCCGTATCGCGCGGCCACCCAACCGCACGACATGATCGTACCGCGCACCGTCGCCGTCTCGCCACCGCGCAGCGAGCCGATCGGCACGAACTGCCGGCGATCATCGTAGCGACGCGGGAGCGTAAGGAGCAGGTCGCCGACGGTGCTGATGTCGAGGCGGGCAAGTTGCTCCGCGCGAATCTCGCCCACGCCCTTCACATAACGGACGGGCGTCGCCAACCCCTCGCTGTGATGATTGTCGGACATGCTGGCGTATCATTGAGGAAGTCCCCGCAGGAAGAAAAGACCAATCCGCCGGAACCTGCGCGATTCGCGGGAGCACAGGGCAAAAAGAAACCGGCGGGCAGATGAACCGCCCGCCGGTTTCCAGAACAAACTCGTATCAGCGCGTGCGACGACGCAGGATCGCCACCAGCCCAACGCCCAACAAACCAAGCAATGCCGAGGTCGGCTCCGGAATGGCCTGGAGGTCCACAGTCGCGTCATCGAAGAACGCAGCCCCGGCACCTTCGGTACCTTCCAGCCCGAGAACAACCCGACCGTGCGCCGCACCGACAACCGCCGTGGCGGTGCCGCTCAGCGTGTTCCATGACGCAACAGGATCACTGCCGGTCAGAGAATCCAAGGTCGATGCACCCAGCTGTGTCGAGTAGTCGGTGTTGTACCACTCCACCTTCAAATAGGCCGACTCCGTGGTCAACTGTTCGGCCAGGGTCTGATAGGCTTGGACGCTGAACGTATAGACACCGTCCGCCGTGCAATCCCAGTCCTGGAACATCCCAGCGCCTGTTCCCCAGAACTTCACAGACCAATCACTATCGATGTCCGTCTGATACCAGCCATCACTCCCCCAACTGGTCCAGTTGTTGATGGTGAGCGTATTGATCTGACCTGCCGTAGCCGGCGTCGAGAAATCACTGTTCAACAGTAGATTCGCCGAAGCCGTCCCTGCTAACGCAACCGCCAACACAAACGCAACCACAACTCGCATCTTCGTCTCCTCCTTGTTCTGCTCCCTGACGTTTTCGCCTACACTCCAAAATCCAAACCCATTGCAACCGCTCTCAATGAACTCGAAAAAAAACGATGCCTACAACAAAAGCACCACTGTCCAGCCATCCGAGGCCCACCCTCATGACAACCTCCAACCCTCGGATCCGCTCACAACATCGATATTTACAGGAGTTTCCCTAACAGAGAGCGCTCTCAATAGGCAACAACAAAAACATGCAAAGTGGCGGATGCTTGTGAATCATCCTGCAAATGCGTAACTTATGGAAACCACGCTCCTAAATGCCGCGTTGACACCGCAGCACGTCTTGGGCAGAAGTGGTGCGTGGACCTCTTCATCCATTACCGGCCTTCGGAGCGCCATTCCGCAGAACCAATTCGTCGTACCCTCAATTTCGGCAGATTGTTCATCGTCATTATTCTTGCACTGCTTTTCTCCCACAACGTCGGAACCCGACCCGGTCTCTGGAGCGCCCTCGGCGTCGGCCTCGGTGTCTACATCATGCTGCGGGCCGCCATCGCGCTCGGCGTCACCTCGCCTGCTGCGACCGGATGGGCCCAGCGCAAGGCGGCTGCCCGCGACCAGTGGTTCCCCCTCTTCCTCTTCACCGTTCAGTCCGCCTTCCTGCTGCTCTCCATCGCCGTCTTCTGGATCACGTTCTGTGAAATCGGCTTCCCCGCCCGCGCATGGCATCACGCGCTCATCATCCTCTTCGCCCTCGCCATACCCGCCTATCGCGTCGCACGGGAGAGACTCCTCCTCGAGCAAGATGTGAAACACAATCTCACCGAACGATTCTTTCGATACCTGCTCGTGATCCTCGTGTCAGTGCTGCTGGCGGGACTGATCACCCCTCTCCTGAATCTATCGCGGGACTTGAGGGCCGATGATCAACTCTTTTTCCTGCTGCTCATGTGGAGCGCAACACTCTTGGTGTCGGTGGTGTGCGTACTGATGTTCGTCGACCATTGGATCAAGGCGTTTCGTCCGACCACCAAGTCGTCACAGGCTGAGCGATCCGCCGGGCGGGTCGATAATCCGCGTGACGCATGGGATCCGTGAACTATCCGGTTCGGGATAATCCAGCGTGTAGTGCAATCCCCTGCTCTCGTGCCGCATGATCGCAGATCGGATCACGAGTTCCGCCACGTCGGCGATGTTGCGAAGTTCCAGCGTGTCGGCCGTCGGCAGGTACGCCTGATAGTACTGGCGAATCTCGGCACGAAGCAGACGGATACGGCGCATCGCGCGCTCGAGGCGTTTGTCCGTGCGGACGATGCCGACGTAGTCCCACATGCAGGTGCGGACCTCGTTCCAGTTGTGCTCCACGACCACGGCCTCATCGCTGGGCACCGCGTCGCCATACTGCCACGCCGGAATGTCGATCTTGGCCGAGTCAAATTCTCCCGCCTTGCCGCCGATGGCCCCAGCCACATTGTGCGCGCAAACCAGCGCTTCGAGCAACGAGTTGCTCGCGAGGCGATTCGCCCCGTGCAGCCCCGTGCAGGCCACTTCACCACAGGCATACAGCCCGGCCAGCGCCGTGCGGCCATCCACATCCGCCTCCACACCGCCGCAGAAGTAGTGCGCCGCGGGCACCACGGGAATGCGGTGCTCCGCCATGTTGAATCCATACTTCAGGCACGTCGCGTAGATGTTGGGGAATCGCTTCCTCAAGAACCGCGCGGAACGCTTCGTGATGTCCAGGTAGACGCACCGGTCGCCGCGGGTCTTGATCTCGTTGTCGATCGCGCGCGCCACAATGTCGCGCGGAGCCAGCGACCCGCGCGGGTCATACCGCTCCATGAAAGACTCGCCCGCCGCATTCACCAGCACGCCACCCTCCCCGCGCACGGCCTCGCTGATCAGGAACGACTTGGCCTCCGGGTGAAACAGGCACGTGGGATGGAATTGAACGAATTCCATGTTCGTGATCGGCACACCCGTGCGCCAGGCCAGCGCCATGCCGTCGCCCGTCGCCACATCGGGATTGCTCGTGTAGAGGTAGACCTTGCCCGCGCCGCCACTGGCCAGCACGGTAAACGGCGAACGCACCGCCAGGATCTCGCCCGTGTCACGATTCAGCATGTAGGCCCCAATGCAGCGACTCGGACCCGAAAGCTTCAGCCAGCCCGTGGTCACCAAGTCCACAGCCATCAGGTTCGAGTACACCTCGATGTTCGGGTGCTCCATCACTCGCTGGAGAAGCACCTTGATCATCTCCTGCCCGGTGAAATCGCCGGCGTGCAGTACGCGCCGCTGCGAGTGCCCGCCTTCCTGCCCCAGATCATATTCGTCGTCCCGGCCCTCGCGCCGCTCAAAGGCCAACCCGAGCGATTCCAATTCGCGCACCCGATCTGGACCCGCGCCGACAATCGCGCGCACAACAGCCTCGTCGCACAAACCGGCCCCGGTGGAGAGAGTGTCCGCCACGTGGGAATCAAGCGTGTCGTCGGGATCGACAACGCAGGCGATGCCGCCTTGCGCGTAGGCTGAGTTGCTTTCCTCGGGATTGCGTTTCGTGGCGAGTACCACGCGACCGTGCTGACCGAGATGCAGGGCAGCCATGAGACCGGCCGCTCCGCTGCCAATCACGAAATAGTCACAATCAAGAATGATCATTTGCGCTTAACACCCCGGCGCACAACCGATAGATTGCAGGTAGCAACCCCGGGGATTAGCCCGCCGGTTGCCGACGTGTGCTATAGTAGCATGGAATAAGACTCCAAGTGAATGCACTTCTCATACAACCCCCGCCGCCACCTCGGCCGTTGGAGGCCATAGGGCCATCTGATCTCGCCCACACTGCGACGCCTTGGGATCTGCTGTGCCTCAGAACCTATCTTCTCGAACACACACGCCACCTCTGCGACATCATTGATTGCGGGTTCTTCGACGATTTCGAGACAGGCCTCGTCGCCCGCATCCAGGAGCGACCCGAAGCCGAAGTGGCCGTCATCCACGCCACCGGCCCCGGACTCGGCGAAGCGGCCGCGGTCCTCGACATCCTGAAGCGCCATTTCCCGACGATGAAAACCGCTCTCTGCGGTCCCTACGCCTCGCAATACCCCCAACAAGCCGCAGCCATGCCGCGCGTGGATTTCGTGCTGGCCGGTGATCCTGAACCTATCCTACGAAATCTGTTGGACTACTTCGACGTGGAACCGCGACTCCAGCGTGTACCGGGTCTGCTGATGAATGAGTCGGGAAACGGAACGCCGTACTGGCTCGACAATCTGCGCGGCCTCTCGTTGCCGGACTGGCAGGGCATCTTCTGGCCGGCCTACCGCACCGGCGGCAGCGAGGGCTCATGCCGAGCCTATGCCCGCATCTCCCGCGGCCACTCAAATACCGCCCCCGACCGCGCGTGGGGTGCAGCTCATGAACCCCTCCGGCTCTGGCCGGCAGATCGACTTGCCGCAACGTTCCAGCGCTGCGGCTGCATGGGCATCACCGAAGTGTTTCTCGACGATCCACCCGGCGTCTGGACGCACGACCGGCTGCACGAGTGGTGCATGGCCCTTGGACGGGCCCGCAATGTCCAGTCATGGGCCCTGCAACTGCTGCCCGCCGTACTGAGCCAGGACACCGTTGCCCTCCTGCGCTCCGTGTTGTGCAAGCGCGTCGAATTCATCGTCCCTTCCTGCTCGCCAGAAGTTCTTGCCCACCACGGATCCACGGTGAAGCCCTCGGAACTGCGCGGCACACTGGCGCTGTTGACGGCGGCCGGTATCAGGGCTCATGTCCGGCTGTGGGTGGGCGGTCCCGAGGAAACAGGCGACGAGGAAAGCCGCGTGGTCCACATGATCCGCGCCCTCGACTACAACCCCTACTCGCTGGAGCCATTTCCCTTTGTTGTGGATTCGCCGCTCTACGAGGACTTCTGCGCAACTTCGTCCACCCACATCGAGGACTGGGTGCATTGGTCACGCGATCCGTGGCTGCTCAACCGGCCAGTGCCGCTCTGGGGCGGCAGCGCGGCAATTTCAAGGCTCACCACATCCTTCGCAAAGATTCAGAAGATGACCCAGCACGACCCGCGTCGGGTGATGAAAAAACTGCTCGCCGATCTGACCGGCCGGAACTGGATTGCCGCATTGGAAGACCGCCTGCTTGGACTGCTGACCCAACAGCCGCCGAAGTAGCTGTTTCTCGGTCCACTCACTTCTCGAAGTACGTATAACCGCGGAGCCCTGTCTCGTAAGCTCCCATGATGTCGCGACGTTCTTCCGCGGTGATCTTGCCGGTACGTACCGCCTGTTCCGCCGTCTTGCGCATCCGGTCAAGCATGTCCTGTGGGTTGTACTCCACGTACGACAGGACATCCTCCACTGCGTCGCCAGCTATTTCGTGCGTGTACTCAATCTCGCCATCCGCGCCGATACGCAGGCTGACGACATTCGTATCACCGAACAGGTTGTGAAGATCACCCAGCGTTTCCTGGTACGCACCCACGAGGAACACCCCCATGTAATACTCCCCGTTGTCCAACTCGTGCATCGGCAGCGTCTGCTTCACATCGTGCAGGTCGATAAACCGGTCGATCTTGCCGTCACAATCGCACGTGATGTCGGAGATGGTCCCCTGCCGCGTAGGCACCTCGTTAAGACGGTGAATCGGCATCACGGGGAAGAGCTGCTCAATCGCCCACACGTCGGGCAGCGACTGGAACACACTGAAGTTGGCATAATAGACATCCGCAATCGCCATCTCGAGACCGGCAAGCTCGTCCGGCACATATTTCCGACCGCGCATTTCCTCGGCAACGCGGCTCACAATGTGCCAGAAGATACGCTCAGCCAACGCCCGCTCGCGCAAGGCCATCGAGCCATTCTCATGCAGCGAGCGCGCCTCGTCGCGGTAGTACACCGCATCGTGATAACACTCCTGCGCGTTCTTCGACGTCAGGGATGAGCTGACTTCCATCAACTGTTTGACCGGCTCCGACACGTCTGGAGGCAGCGACTCCGGCAACCCATGCGTTTCGAAGCGCGCTCTCTCCAGCACGTTGAACAGCAGCACGGAGTGATGCGCCACCGTCGCGCGGCCCGACTCGCTCGCCAGCGTGGGATGCGAAACACCCGCCTCATCGCAAATCTTCATCACCACTTCGACAAGGTCTGCCGCATATTCGTCGATCGTGTAGTTGCTGCTGCTCCCAAAGTTCGTGTGCGAACCATCATAGTCCACGGCCAATCCGCCGCCGACATTCAGGACGCCCATCGCGGCGCCTTCCTTGACAAGGTCGACGTAGAACCGACACGCCTCGGACACCGCTGCACGCACGCTGCGGATATTGGGAATCTGCGAGCCCACGTGATAGTGCAGCATGTGCAGGCAATCCAGCATACCCTCACTTCGCAGCTGGTCGACCACGTCGATGATTTGCGAGGCGTTCAGACCGAAGAGGCTACGATCACCACCGGATTCGGTCCAGTGCCCGCCCGCACGGGTCGACAACTTGGCGCGAATACCCAGCTTGGGCCGGACACCCATGCGACGGGCACGCTCCAGCACCATCGCCAGTTCGCTCGACATCTCCAGCACGATCACCGTCTGGATGCCCATCTTCAGTGCGTGCAATGCCAAGTCGACAAATTCCTCGTCCTTGTAGCCGTTGCAGACCACGAGGGCCTCGGAATCGTTCATGTTGGCCAGCGCAGCAATAAGCTCCGCCTTGCTGCCCGCCTCCAGCCCGTGATGGAAATTGCGACCGCAATTCATCACCTCTTCGACCACCTGCTGCTGCTGATTGACCTTGATCGGATAGACTCCGCGATAGGGAGCCTTATAGCCCGCATCGCTGATGGCCTTGGCAAAGCTCTCATTGAGGAGGGATACGCGCGACGCCAGGATGTCGCCGAAATGGAGCAGCACGGGCATGTTCATGCCACGCGCCTTGAGGCCGGAAACGATGCTCATCAAGCTGACGGATTTCTCACTACCCTTGCCTTTGGGACGCACGATCACCTCGCCCTGTTCCGAGATGTCGAAATAGCTCGCCCCCCAATTCCGTATGCCGTAGAGCTCACGCGCGTCATCGGTGGTCCAGCGCGTCAACGCATCGACCTTCATACTTCCTATCCTCCAGGAGAACCGGTACCCGGTTCAACTTGCAACCCGTACTCTGCAATGGCGTGAATACTAGGAAGTCTCCACCAAAATGCAAACATGCATGGAGAGAATTCGATGCAGTAGTAAGGCGGGGGCTGAGCGTGGCATTTACGTCCCGGCACGGACCAGTTCCTTGTCGTCTTCGGCACGACGCCGCACGCACTCCAGGTCGGCACGCTTCTGCTCTTCCAACTTCTGCGCTTCCTCTGCATCGCCCTTGGCAAACGCTTCGACAATGCGCTGGCTCGCAAGGATTTCGATCTCGGCAATCTTTGCCTGGGCTTGCTGCTCGATCGCAGCCAGCGCCTTCTTCTGCTCGTCGGTCAACGGGGCCACCGCCCCACCCTTCTGCGCCAGCCGCTCCATGGCCAGATCCAACGCGCTCTTGAGTCCCAGTGATTTCTTCTCCGGCATGATCGTCTCCTCCAACAAAACCTCTGTGCCCGCGCTCGCAGGCGTCCATGCGCGTACATTAGGGCTCTTCCGCACCTCGATCAATCGTTTTGAATTCGGCCACGCGTGGAGTATGCTAGAGGCTATTCTGAACCCGGGGGTGCATCCATGATTGAGAAGAATGCAACTTATGTCGTGATGGGATTGCTGGATCCCGACTCGATCGCTTTTGCCATCGGTCAAGCCATCGAACACTGGGGTGGCAAGGTCATCTACACCGTCCAGAATGAGCGTTTGAAGAAGGTATTCCTGGATCGGACCGACCGGCTTACGCAGGAACAGAAAGATGCCCTGCGTTTTGAGTACTGCGATGTCACCGTCGACCAGCAGGTGAAGGAGCTGTTCGAGAAGACCGGACCCATATCCGGCGTCGTCCACTCCATCGCCTATGCGAATCCGAAGACGTGTCTCGGCAACGAGTTTCACACCGACGCGTACGACGATCTCAAACTGGCATTTCACATCAGCTGCATCTCGCTCGCCACCGTCGCGCGTTATGCTGCGCCGCAGATGAAGGAAGGCGGCTCTGTGGTCGCGCTCAGTTTCGAATCGCGAATCGCGTTTCCGTATTATAATTGGATGGGCGTGAATAAGGCCGCACTCGAAGCACTTGTCCGCGCTCTCGCGCGGCGCCACGGCCGTGACCTCGTCCGCGTCAACGCCATTTCCGCCGGACCACTGACCACCAAGGCAGCAAAAGCCATCCCTCACTTCGCCTTCCTCGCACGCACTTGGCGCAAGATGAGCCCGCTGCCGTGGGACACCATCAACGACAAGGCCGAAGTGGCCAACGCCGTGCTGTTCCTGCTGGGTCCCTATTCAAAGAAGATCACCGGCCAGATCATGCATGTCGATGGCGGAACCTCCATCATCGGCGGCGATCTGCTGTCGCACGAGAAGATGTTCGAGCAGCACGCGGAGTCCATGGTCATGGGTAGCGAACAGGACCTGTCGTAAGGGGTCTCCACTCAATCTCAAATCTCGAATCACAAATCTCCCGCTATTGACAGTTTTCATCGTATATGGTACCGGTACCATAGATTCTGATTTGTTCCACAGCGCTGCCGCTTTGAGAAGGAGGCTCGACGTTGACCGCTGTATCAAGAAGCTGGCATCTGCGCGGAATGGTCCTCCTGGCGACGCTTCTTGGCCTCGCCGCCATCGCGGCCAATGCACACGCGTTTTCCAATCTTCTTTCGAACCCGGGCTTTGAGGACCCGCTCACCAACAACTGGGGCTCCTGGGGCACCAGCACCATGCGCACCGACCACCACCCCTTCAGCGGAACGTTCTGTCTCCAGTTGTGCGGCTCCAACACACAGGGCGGCATCTACCAAACGGTGGGCGTTACGCCGGGCACGCACTACGAGGCCAGCTTCTACTTCCAATGGGACAAGGACTGGTCCGCCGGACAGCGCGAGTTCGAGATCGAGTGGAAACGCGACGACAAGACTTCGATCACCACCCAAACGTTCATAGTCGGCTTTGCCGGCAACCCTTCAATCTGGCACTACTCCGGTCAGTACCCGCTCGTCGCGCCGGTCGATGCCACCCGCGCCGAGATACGCTTCGACTACAACTGGGTAACGCCGAGCAATGCCTTCATCTACCTCGACGATGTCGTATTCGAGGAGGTCAACACCTCGGCCGATTCGTTTTCAAACGGCGACCCCGGCAAGTCGCGGTCGTACTACCGGGCCCAGGGAACCAACATCCTCGATCCCGAAGGTCGACCCTTCATTCCCCGCGGCCTTTCCCTGAGCGGATGGTTCTTCCCGGAAGCCTACATGTTCGGAATCCAGAAGGATTACAGCAAGTGGAAGTATCTCAACACGTACACCGAGATGCGAAATCGGTTTGAAGTCCTTCTGGGCAGCGAAGCCGAGGGCAATGCGTTTTGGGACACTTACCGGAGCAACTTCATGACGGAGGCGGACGTGGCGATGTTCCGGAACGAGTTCGGCATCAACATGGTCCGGTTCCCGTTCAACTATCGCGACCTGAGCCCCGAGAACAATCCGGGCGCCTACAACAAGAAGGGCTTCGCGGATATGGACAAGGTCATCCGGTGGTGCTCGGAGAACAACATCGCTGTGATCCTGGATATGCATTCGTGTCCCGGTGGCGCTTCGTCGGAACCGTCCGGCGACCCCGAATTCATCTGCGATGTCTGGAACAGTACCGACAACCGATGGGAAGAGCATGCGATCGCGGGTCTCTGGGAGACGAACACGTGGGGCTATATGTACAAGACCGGCCGCACGCCAGAGTCGAACGCGCAGCGGACGGCAGACCTGTGGAAGTACATCGCCGACCACTACAAGAACGAGGAAAACATCGTCGGCTACGAACTGATCAACGAGCCATTCCTGCCGAACAAGCAGTGGTCTTGGCAAGTAGGAGAAGATCCGACCCAACAGATGCGCCAGACGTTCATCAAGGTGACCGAGGCCGTGCGCGAGGTAGACCCCCATCACATCGTATTCGTTTCGGGCGATTGGTTCTCGGAGTCGATCGGCGGCATGGTTCCGCCGTGGGACACCAACATGGGAATCGCCGTGCACCGATACTGGAAGGAGACTGGGTTCCAGGACGGGGTGATGCAGGACTACCTCGATGCCCGGAACCAGTACCAGCTCCCCTTCTGGCTAAGCGAGTCGGGCGAGAACTCCGATCCGTGGTTCTACGCCATGGCCCGGTTATTCGAGTCGAACAACATCGGCTGGTCCTGGTGGGCTTGGAAGAAGACGCAGTCGATCGCCGCGGGTTTTGGAGCTCACGTACCCGAGAGCTTCAAGTACGTGATCAACAATCTGTGGTACGACACGATCGACACGAATCTGTTCCGGCAAGGCCTGTACGAGATGGCCGATGCGTTCCGGACAACCAACTGCGAGAAACACGTGGGCTACTTCGCGTCGCTGTTCAACACCAACGGGATGTATAACGTCGCCTCGGAGCCGTTCAAGGATCACCACGCACCGGGGACGGTGCTGTTCGCCGACTACGATATCGGCAACCAGGGCGTCGCGTACAACGACACCGCCTACTGGAACACGAACTTTGCCGCACCCGTGGCATACAACCAGGGATGGATGTACCGTAATGACGGGGTGGACATTGGCTGGAACAATGAGAACAAGGGCTACATGGTGAACCGGACCGATGCCGGAGAGTGGCTAAAGTACACGATCCACTTCGAGGAAGACGGTCCCTTCAACATCGGCATTCGCTACGCCACCGCCATGGCAAACCGTCAGATTCAGTTGCACCTGGACGAGACGACAGACCTGACCGGCTTGATTACGCTTCCGAAGACCGGCGGCTGGACCACATGGCAGACGTACGTGGCGAGCAACGTGGTTGTGCCGGCCGTCGGCACGCATACGGTCACGGTGTCGATTGTGGCCGGCGGACTCGATCTCACGTCCATGACGTTCGAAAAGACACCCCCACCGCCGGAGCAGCCTCCCTCGACAAACGCAGAAGCCAATGGCACCAGCCCTTAACGGCGCATCGCCGAAACGGAGAGACGGTCCGCCCCGCTCAGCATGACAACAACGGGTAAGAAGCTGTCATTCCGATGCCGCTCCCGCGGCAGAGGAATCTCATCTTCGGATTTGGGCGGAGAGGCGGATTCCAAGTCTGATCGCTGATCTCTGACTGCCGGCCTCTGCTCCGGCCTCAGCCTTCGCGCAGGACTTTGGTCAGCACCGGGACGACCTCATTGAGATCGCCAACGATTCCGTAATCCGCCACGTCGAAGATCGGCGCGTTCGGATCTTTGTTGATCGCCACGATGGTCTGCGACGAATTCATACCGACCAGATGCTGAATCGCGCCGGAAATTCCGCACGCGATGTACAGCTTAGGGCACACGGTCTTGCCCGTCTGGCCCACCTGGTGGAACGAGGAAATCCAGCCGGAATCGACCGCGCCACGGGATGCACCCACGGCCGCGCCCAATTCTTTCGCGAGGTCGTGCAGCAGCGCAAACTTTTCCGGCCCGCCAAGTCCGCGGCCGCCGGAAACGATGATGTCCGCTTCGGCCACGTTGATCTCGTTGCTCATCTCGCGGATGACTTCGACGACCTTCGAGCGGCCCGCCGTCACGTCCATGACTTCTTCGATGATCTGCCCCTGCCGGGAAACGTCCGGGGTACCCTTCTTGAAAACCTTGTGGCGTACCGTCGCCATCTGCGGCCGATGATTCGGACAGATGATCGTCGCCATGATGTTGCCGCCGAACGCCGGGCGCGTCTGGAGCAGAATCTTGTCCTTCTCGTCGATGTCCAGCCCCGTGCAGTCCGCCGTCAGGCCAGTCTTCACACGGATCGCCACGCGCGGAATGAACGTACGCCCGATGCTCGTGCCGCCGGCGATGACCGCCTCCGGCTTGTACTTCTTCACCAGCTTGGCAAACACATCCGCATACGCGTCGGAATCGAAGCCTGCCAGCATGGGATGATCAACCACGAGCACCTTGTCGGCACCATAGCCGAAGAGCTGTGCGGCCTTGTCCTTCACATTGTGCCCCAGCAGCACAGCCGTCAGTTCGGTGCCGCGCTGCGCCGCCAGTTCGCGGCCCTTGGCCGTGAGTTCAAACGATACGTCCTGGATGACACCATCACGCTGCTCGGCATAAACCCAGATGCCCTTGTAGTCGCCGATATTGACCGGGCCGACGACCGGCTCGCCCTTGTCGAGCTTCATGGCTTCAAACTTGCAGGTCGGGACGCATGCGCCGCAGAGATTGCAGGACACGTCGACCATGACGATGCGCTTGAACTTGCTGTGAGGCTTGCCCACCTTGTCGCGCATTTCGAGGGCCAGCGAACCGAAGGGACATGCCTTGATGCACAACCCGCAGCCCGTACATTTTTCGCTACTGATTTCCAATGACATGGCTCGACTCCCTGAGAAAAACAACCGGGTTAGATAACCTTCTGGCTCTTGAGTTTTTCGACCAGCTCGCGTGCCGCAAGCAGCGGCTCGGTTCCGTCCAGCCGGATGCCGGACGTCTTTTTCGGCGGCGTGAAAATTTTCACGACGCGCGTCGGCGAGCCCTTCAATCCGATCTCCGCCGGATCGGCCTTGGCCGCTTCCGCGGTCAGCACCTTGATCTCCGCCTTCTTCGCGCGCATACGGCCCTTGAGCGACGCCATGCGCGGAACGTTCATTTCCTTCACCGTGGTCAATACGACCGGCAGCGGCGATTCCATCTTCTCAAACCCGTCCTCAAACGTGCGCTCGATGCGAACCTTGTCGGCATCAACCTCCATCTTGCGGACGTAGGTGATGACCGGCCAGCCCAGGAACTCGGCGACGCCGGGACCGACCTGAGCCGTATCGCCGTCGATTGCCTGCTTGCCGCAGAGCACCACATCCACCTTGTCCAAGGCCTTGATGCCCTGCGCAATGGCGTAGGAAGTGGCCCACGTGTCGGAACCCGCGAACGCGCGGTCGCACAGCAGCACCGCATCATCCGCGCCGCGCGAAAGCGCTTCGCGCAGAGCCACCTCGGCCTGCGGCGGACCCATGCTGAGTACCGTCACCTTCGCGCCCGACGTCTCTTTCAGGACAAGCGCCGCCTCGAGGGCGTTCTCGTCGAAGGGATTGATGATCGCCTCGACGCCGTCGCGAACCAGGGTGTTTGTTTCCGGGTTGATCTGGACCTTCGTTGTCCCCGGAACCTGCTTGATGCAAACCACAATGTGCATGGGATACCTCAGAGACCAATGGTTGATGGTTTATGGTTGATGGTTTGCGGGAACGCTCCGCTCATCAACCATTTCCCATGAACCATTAACCATTCTTCACTTCTTCGCGGACGCGTATTCCTTGATCAGCGCCGCGCCGATCACATCGCGCTGGATCTGATTGGTGCCTTCGTAGATCTGGAGAATCTTCGCGTCGCGCATCATCTTCTCCACCGGGTACTCCTTCATGTAGCCGTACCCGCCGAGCATCTGCACCGCGTTCGTCGTGACCTTCATCGCCACGTCGGTCGCGTACAGCTTGATCATCGCGGAGAACTTGGAGTAATCCTTCGCGCCCGAGTCCACCGTGCGGCAGACCGCGTACAGCAGCGCGCGGGAAGCCTCGATCTCGGTGGCCATGTCCGCCAGCATCCACTGGTAGCCCTGGTTCGCGATGATCGGCTTGCCGAACTGCACGCGCTGACGGGCGTAGTTCACGATTTCGTCCAGCGCGCCCTGCGCCAGGCCCACGCCCTGCGCCGCAATGCCGGGCCGGGAAACATCGAAGGTCCGCATCGCGAGGATGAAGCCCATGCCTTCGCGACCGATGAGGTTCGCTTTCGGCACTTCCGCATCTTCGAAAATCAATTCGCGGGTGGCCGAGGCGTGAATGCCGAGCTTGTTCTCTTTCTTGCCGAACTTGAAGCCGGGCATCCCCTTTTCCACGATGAAGCATGACACGCCGCGCGCACCCTTGCTGCGATCCGTAACGGCCAGGACCGTGTACGTATCGGCCTCGCCGCCGTTCGTGATCCACTGCTTGGTACCGTTGAGAATGTACTTGTCCCCCTTGAGGACGGCCGTCGTCTGAATGCCGCCCGCATCGCTGCCCGCGTTGGGCTCGGTCAGCGCGAACGCGGCGAGCTTCTCGCCGGACGCCAAAGGCGGAAGGTACTTCTTCTTCTGCTCATCCGAGGCACCGATCAGAATCGGGTCGGCGCCGAGCGCGTTGGCGGCGTAGGAAACGGACACGCCGATACAAACGCGGCTGAGTTCTTCGATGGCGACGATGAAATCGAGCGAGCTTTCGGCACCAAAACCACCGTATTCCGAGGGGATGTACAACCCCATCAGGTCCATCTTGCCCAGCTCGGACAGAATCGCACGGGGAAATTCTTCCTTTTCGTCCAATTCGGCGCGGACCGGTTTGACGCGGGTTTCCGCGAATTCACGAACCATGTCCCTGATCTCGATCTGCGATTCCGTCAGCCCATAATTCAGCTCGGCCATGACCATCTCCTCCCAATGCAGTTTTCAGCTATCTAATGAATAATAGGTATTACGTCCAGCCCACGACCGGCACAACCCTTGAGCCGGAGCGGCGCACAGTAAAAACTCTTTCCCCTCCGGAATCAATCGTTTTGTTGGGTCTTTGCTCTGCCCCCAATGGGCTTGTCCCGACAGCTTTATCCGCTAGACTGACCCCGTGCGCACACATCGCCCATGAAGAAAGCAGCCCAGAACATTCTGCACAAGCTTCTGCGGCTGGCCCGCAGGCACCCGGGCCTCGCCTGGATGCTCGAGGAGGATGCCCTCCAACATCTGCAACTCACCCCCGATATGCTGGATGGCAAGGATTGGGTCGCCGTCGACAAATTTTACACGTACACCCGGGAACGCCTCGCCCGCGACCCCGTCTGGCGCTACGGCCCCCTGCGGGTCGCCGAAGTCGCCCACGAGGCATTCAACGGACTCTCACTCGCCGTCTCCGTGCCGGGCAGAGCCTATGTCGACCTTGGCTGCGGCTGTCATCACCCCTTCGGCACCTCCACCGTCATGTACCTCAACGGCGCGACCGAAACGCTCGCCCTCGATATCACACCCTTCAAGCCCGTGCGTGCCGCCCAGGCCCTCTTTGACCTCCTCGCCGACGCCCTCGTCGCACCCGCTCGCTGGAATTGGGCCGGCCTTCCCCTCGACGAATTTCGCAATCGCATCTTCTCGTTCGACCTCGACGCGCTGCGGGACGGCCGCATGGACGAGGGCCTTCGTAGCCTGCCTCTCCGCCACCGGCTCACCAACGTGACTGAACCTCTGCCGCAAAACGCAAAGTTCGACCTCATGTCGTCGCGGGCCGTGCTCGAACATTTCCCCGACTTTCCCGCGGCCGCGCGCCAGATGTTCAACATGCTGAACCCGGGCGGCGTCGCCACCCATCACATCGATCTCGTCGATCACCGGGTCTATACCGTCGCCGGCACCACCAGCGCCACCTCCCCCTATCATTTCTGGTCCTTCCTCGCGGAGGACGAGACCTGGTCCGACGGCAATACCAACCGCCTGCGATCCGCCGAGCTACGCGCCGAATTCGAGAAGGCGGGATTCAAGATCGTCAACTGGCGCGGCGACAAACTCCCCCTCCCCGACGGATTCCGCGCCCGGTTGAAAGGCCGTTTCGCGGCCATGCCCGACAGCGAACTCGAGATCACCACCGTCTACTGCACCGTACAAAGGCCGGCCTGAACCGTCCGCCACCGCAATCCCCGCCGGTTTTTCCAACCCGCCTGCGGCGGACAAGCCCTTGGAAAAATGGCCCCTGAATTTTCCAACCCTTGGAAAAATCGACGCGACGTTTTCCAATCCTTGGAAAAATGGGTTTCTTTTTGTCCAAGGTTCGGAAAAGATGCACCCCAGTCCGATGAATCGCCCTTTTCCGACATGGCTTGCCACGCTGGCGCTGGCCGCGGTATCCCTCGGCCTCGCTGCGTGTACGGTCAAAATGCCCGAGGAGCAGGAGAAAGCAGAACCACCCATGGAGAAGCAAGTCCCCATCTCGTTCACCGAATCCGAAGGCCCGGCCCCGGAGGGCCCGACCACATTCCCGCCGATTGAACTCAAGGCACCGCCGATGCTGCACGCGCAGGGCACCCAGATCGTGGATCCCGACGGCAACCCCGTCATCCTCAAGGGCTGCAACCTCGGCAACTGGCTCCTCCTCGAAATGTGGATGCTCGATCTTCGCGGCATTCGCGATCAGTATGAGTTCGAGTCCATCCTCGCCCAGCGTTTCGGCAAGCCCGAGAAGGACCGCTTGATGGAACTGTACCGCTCGAACTGGATTCGCGAGCGGGACTTCGAGGTGGTCCGTTCGTTCGGTTTCAATGTCGTCCGCCTGCCCTTCAACTATCGGCTGCTGGAGGACGATGCGCAGCCGTTCCAACTCCGCAAGAATGCGTTCAAGTGGCTGGACACGGCGATCCGCATGGCGCAGGACTCGGGGCTCTACGTCATCCTCGACATGCACGGCGTCGCCGGCGGCCAGAGCGATGACCACACCACCGGGCAGGCCGGCCAGAACCGGCTGTGGAGCAGCAAGGAACACCAGCAGCGCCTCGCGTGGCTCTGGAAGGAAATCGCCAACCGCTACAAGAATTCATCCACCGTCGCGGCCTATGACATTATTAATGAGCCGTATGGAGTGAAGACGCCCGACGATGAGAAGATACTCGTCGAGGTGGCCGACCTTGTCTACAAAACCATCCGCCCGGTCGACACCAACCACATCATCTTCTTCCCGGCGACGCTGAAGGGGTTCTCGTTCTACGGCACGGCCGCGGAGCACCAGTGGGAGAATGTCGGCTATACCGCGCACCATTATCCCGGCCTCTTCGGCGACGACCCCACCGTCGAAGCGCACGGCCGATTCATCAGCCGCGTCATCCCCGCGCAGGACGCGCTCCTGCGGAAGGCGCAGGTCCCCTTCCTCGTCGGCGAATTCAACGTGGTCCTGCGCAATCTCGGCGGCCCTGCGCTGATGCGGGCCTACTACGACATCTACGGCCGCAAGGGCTGGGCAGCGACCATGTGGTCCTACAAGTTGGTGACCACGCGCGGCGGCGAACACGAGGACAGTTGGAGCATGGTCAAGAATCTCGATCCCGCGCCGCCATTCTTCCCGCGCACCTCCAGCAAGGAGGAGATCGAACACTACATCGGCTGGCTCGGCTCGATGGACTACAGCTACTATCGCAATCTCGGCGCCGCGCTCACGCAACCCGAACCGCCGCCCGTGAACCTGCCCGTCATCACCAACCTTCACACCACGGCGCCTGCGGCCGACATGCTGCCCGGCTGGCAGGGACACGACATCGGGAACGCGCTGCCCGGCGGACAGAAGATCAAGAGCGGTTCGGCGATGGATGTCTATGGCGGCGGTCAGGACATCTGGGGCAAGAGCGACCAGTTCCGTTTCGTGTCGCGAAAAGTGTCGGGCGATTTCGAACTCACCGGCACGATCCAGCAGCTCGTCGACGCGCACCAGTACTCGAAAGCCGGGTTGATGATCAGAGCGACCACCGACCCGGACTCACCGCACGTCCTGCTGAACATCTTCCCGGACGGCGCGGTGCTCCTCGCGTGGCGTGATGAAAAGGGCGGCGGCACCGAACAGAAGGTGCAGGACACGCTGATCTTCCCCATTACGCTCCGCATCCGTCGCCGAGGCGAAATGCTGGAGGCCTCCTACTCATCCAACGAGAGAGAGTGGAAGAAGGTCAAGGTTCACCTCTCCCCGGCGCTCTGCCACGAAGTCGTCGCCGGCTTCGCGGTCCTGAGCCACGACAATAATCTTCTTACCACGGCTTCGTGGACGGATATCCGGTTCAGCCTCGGGGCGACCGGACCGTAGTGGCGTGATTCAATCCACGGGGCAAACAGAAGGCTTGCCAAACAACAAACGTTTGCGTACTATGACGCTGTATCAACGGAGAACCGCTGTGAACACTGTGCGAAAACTTGTTTTCTTGGCCATCGGCGCTGTTGCGGCGTTTGCGCTGACCGGCTGTGGTGTGAAGCTGAAGAACCGTGAGGCCCCCCAGGAATCCGAGTCCGCCGCAGTTCAGCCCGCAGCCGAACCTGCGAGCGAACTCACCACCCCTCTGACCCAGCCTGTTCCACCCAAGCTCGACGGCCCTCTCCAATTCCTCCACACCGAGGGACGTCGCATTGTCGATGAGCACGGTCGCGACGTCGCCCTCCGCGGCTGTAACGTCGGCGGTTGGCTCCTCCTCGAACCCTGGATGGCCGGCCTCGACGGACAGGAAGGCATCGAAACGGAAAAGGATATCTGGGATTTGATGGAGCAACGATTCGGCCGCGATGCAAAGCTCGAGCTCATCCGCACCTTCCGCGAGAACTTCTTTAATGAGAGCGATGTCGAGCGTATCGCCGCGTTCCGCATGAACTGCGTACGCCTGCCGATCTGGTGGCGAATGACCGACGATCCTGACTACGGCGGCGACATCACCCTCCTTGACCGCGCGATCCAGTGGTGCTCCAAGAACGGCGTCTACGTCATCATCGATCTCCAGGGCGCGCCGGGCGGACAGGCTCGCGAATCGGCCAACGTCGGCGAGCCCGCAGGCGAGGGCAATCTCTGGAAGAATTCGTCGAACAAGGATCAGACGGTCCAGTGGTGGAAGAAGATCGCCGAACGCTACAAAGATGAACCCGCCGTCGCCGCCTACGATTTGCTCAACGAAGGCACCGCCACACCAAAGTACAGCGATCTCACCGAACTCTACGACCGGCTCTACAAGGAAATCCGCGCAATCGATTCGCGACACATCATCATCATGGAAGACGTCTGGGGGTTCCACCACCTGCCGCGCGTGGAGAAGATGGGTTGGGAAAATGTGGTCTACAGCTTCCACTACTACCCGCGCGACATGTCGCTCGAACAGAAACTCGAAGCGCCCGATGTTGACCTCCCCCGCTACAACCGCACCGCGCTTTACAAAGGTGTGCCGATCTACGTCGGCGAGTTCAGTGCCATCGATGCCCACACCGGCGGTGCAGACCTGTTTCTGAAGCTCCGGGAGGTCTGCAACTACTTCGACTGGGCATGGACGTTCTGGTCCTACAAGAAGATCGAAGAAAACGACAACATCCTCTGGGGCCTTTACGGCTACTACGAGCAAATGCCGCGCGTGGACCTCCACCTCGATTCGCTGGAGAAGATCCGAAGCACCTTTGAATCCTTTGCGACCACCAACTCGCACATGCATCCGCTGATGCCCGCGGCGCTGCTTGCACCGTCGCGCTGGAAGCCCGACCCCTCCCCCGCGGACGGCTCCGTTGTGCTCTCGCTCCGCAACGCCTACGTGATGGCCCGTGAGAAGGGCTATCTCCGTTACGAGTGGGGCGTCACGCCGCCGGACATCGGCTACTGGGCCAAGGGCGACACCTGCGCGTGGAAGGTCCCCGTGCCCGCCGCCGGAAACTACGAACTCGTTCTCGACCTCGCCAATAGCTCCGATCGGAATCGCCTCGCGCTGTGGGTCGACGGCGTGCACATCACCGATGCCAACCTGCCCAATCTCGGCGGCTGGCGGCATTTCACCGACCACTCCATCACCACACTCGCGCTGACGGAGGGCACGCACGTCCTCGAGATCGGCCAGGCGGACGACGAGAAGGGATTCATCAATCTTCGCGGCGGCGTGCTGCGGCCCGTGGCGGATGCCACGCCGGCACGCGACGAAACCAGCCTGCTGCTCAAGGCCGTGAACATGGAACTCCCCGGCCCCAAGAGCGCGATCCACGTTGAATGGCTCAACGACCCGCCGAACATCGGCTCGTGGAACGCGGGCGATTCCGTCACGTGGAACGTGAATCTCGAACAGGGCGGCCGCTACAATCTGCGCGCCAGCTATGCCACACCCAACGCCGACTCCACGCTGCGGATTCTTGTCGACGACCAACTCGCGCTGGAGAAAGCGCTGGGCCCGACCGGCGACTGGGGCAAGTACGACGTCCTCGACTGCGGCAGCCTGACCCTGCGTCCCGGCGCGCATACCATCACCGCCCGATGGGACGTCCCCCGGGCGACCGCCGCCGGCAACCTGCGCCAACTTCGCTTCGACCGCGAGCTGTAGCGAACCCCGCAGGGACGCCATCTCCTCTGAAACATGGTCCTGAATCACGACAAGAGGAGAGCGAAAAAGGGGCTACAACCCCTTGACACAACGAAGCCCATCGGCATCACTGCCCCCCCCCTCGGGAACCACATTACCACGGACAGCAACGCGCGAACGTACGGAGCTATTTCCCCACCCTCCTCCTCGAATTACTCGAGTCCACCCACTGGATGGACCCCTTGGATCAGTGAGGGGCGAGAGACTATAGTAATCCCAAGACATCCAATCCCAACACCATTCCCACACATTGCCCGCCATATCATACAATCCATATTCGTTAGGCGCAAAACTCCCCACGGGACTCGTGTAGGGGATTCCGCCCGTCGCATAAGAGGGATGGTAACCACTGCTCAAGTCATAGGGCCGCTGACTGCTATCTCCGTAGTAGTTCGCCTTTGCATGAGAAATTCTGTTTGTATATCCCTTCCACAGGAATCTTGTATTTGCAAGCCCGCCACGCGCAGCCTTCTCCCACTCAGCCTCCGTGGGCAACCGGTATCCGTCCGCAAGCCAATCGCATGATACGTTATTGTTGGTTCCCACCTTGTAGGTTGTGCCGTCAACAACATAACATGGCGTCAGGCCCTCTTTCTCGCTCCTAGCATTACACCACTTCACAGCATCGTACCATTTCACCGAATTCACCGGATGCCTTGCCGACTTGCCAGATCCGGCTGCAAAAGCATAGCCATTGGTGAGGGCCCAGTTCCTTACCACATCCCAAAGCTCCTTGGTCACCTCATAACGATCCATGTAGAATCCACTCACATACACTCTATGTTGGGGCAGTTCCTCTGGATCCCCTTCATCTGCAGGAAACATGTTAGTCGCGTTCCCCATCACGAAACTACCAGCAGGGATCAGGACCATGCCGGAAGGAGGCGCCACACTTTGAGCTACCGACAACTCCAGATCATCAAACATTAATGCACCGCCGGCACTGACGCCATCTGCGTATACAACAGCCCTGACCCAACGGGTCCCGACCGGCGCTGTTGCCGTGAAAGAGCGATAGACCCATTGCTCACCAATGCCGAGTAATGCCAATGATCGCGCCGAAAGCAGTTGCCCACCCTCATCAAAGAATTCAATCTTTATCCTCTGGATAACCGACGTCCAAACATCTCCGTAAGAACCAGCATCGGCCCAGAACCATCCGGAAAGGCAATATGCTTCACCGCCCAAGCCAGAGAGTTCTTGCCACGCCCCCCCTGAAGTATCTCCAGCCCATTGGCCGCGAACCGCGCCCGCCCAAGATCCGCTATGCGTCCGCCAAGAGACCCTTGCTGCGGTGCCCCAGTAGCTGCCATGTGTGTTGGGATAACCCCATTCCCACCCCCATGCCCGTTCCGATTGGGATCCAACTTGTTCAAAACCTCCATTCATAAGCATGCCAAGGTCCGAGATGGTGACAACGCACGAGGTCTGTACGCTGCCCACATCGTTGTGAGCCTCCACCGCATATGTTGCTGCATACCCAGACTGTGCAGAGGGAATGACGTATTCAGGCAACACAGCGCCAACAATACGCGATCCATTGCAGTACCATTGATAGCTAGGGTCGGGAATGCCTGAGGCATATCCCGCAAGTGTCAACGACTGGCCCGGCCTCGCAGTCCGATTTGGAAGAGAGTCGACAAAGACCGGGGCAGTGGACACCGTTGGGTAGTTCGTTGTCCACAGAGGCTTACGCTCATTAAACAGGGGCCATTCTGGTTTCTCTCCCCATTCGTTCGTGTACCAGATGCGGCTTTCTATGCCGAGAGTGGATGACAGGCCGAAGTACAGCGCCCAGTCGTACTCTAAAGGATTGAGTTGATACTCGCCCTCAATCTCAGCATAAGGAACAACGTCTGCCCACAAACCGGCCAAGCTGTATGCCAGTATTGTAAGTTTCGGTCGCAGGTACACTTTGGCATACGCCTTACCGTTTATCTGCCAGGTAATCGGTTCGCATTCGAGTGAGATGGGGGGATTATCCACACCGTAAGACCACTCATTTTCACGTAACTGCACAGAGAATGTCAGCTCCTTCTCTACGTCAACAACGGTATATGCATCGCCGGCCACACTGGCGCTGTACTCATAGCCGGCATTGAGTTCCATCACCACTTCCACCCATACCGGCACACCTCCAACAATGCAGCCGAACACTTTTGTGACTGGCTGCACCAAGGGGAACTCATCGTCGCCCTTAACAGCCGCATAAAAGATTGCTTCTGGTTTGATACGAATCGTCAACGTGCCCTTCGCGGACGCGTCAAAGGCCTGCAGCCCCCCCCATACTATATCCGCAGCTACGTCCACATCGGCCACAAAGGCCCAAGTGCACTCGGGCAGCCAGAGTCGTAGATTGGTGTTGCTGAACAGGTCCTTCCCAGAAAGATCTTCTCCAAACTCCACGTGCAAGAGATTCGCATCAACTCCGATCCCTTGCAGGGTCAGCGATGGATCGGCGGAAGAGAAGTCGCCAGCAGAGAATGAACCGGCCTCCATGATCTCTGTAAGAGGAATATCAACTGTCCAAGCCGTGACCCTAGACTGCGCCCCATCGACTGCATTTGACACAACTCGACGATAGAAACGATGGGCCGCGTCAAAACTCACCAATCGGGTGCCATTGCTGACTTCTGGAGGAGTGTCAGTGTAGGAGAAGACCACCGTATTGGAGGTCACAGTCTCAATATGTAACTCGGGGGTTCCCTTGAGAGGTTGAACATTCGGGATAGATCGGATCTGACCGTCTGCGGTGAATGGACTAGCCGGAGGCGCCGTCAACGACAGGAAACTGCTCGTAACGACCGCAGGCCGGACCATCTCAAACGTCCATGTATAATTGCTCAAGCTATGCCCAAGCGTATCGGCCACAGTTAGCCGATTGGTAATCACAGCACCTGCCGAACCCAACGCCGAAGGCGGAACGAAAACCAATGTGCTATTCGACCAAGACAGATAGGTGCTTCCCAGGGTCATATCGGTCCAAGCCCCGACCGAGAGAATTATCGAGTTGGTTGCAATGCCTGTCTCATCATGCAACGTGACTTGTACAATCGCATTTGATGATACCGCGACAGCGTTTGAGCCAGGGGTCAATGATACAATCGATGGGGCTTCGTTATCCTGTCTGTCGATCTGGTAGAAACAGGCCGTTCCTCCAAGTGGCGCGAGACAGTTGCCTAGAACATTCGTTGGGGTCACGCCCGTCGGAAGGACGTTAGTCCAAGATGCAGTCATAAGACCTGGGGTTGCAAGAATAGTATAGGTTCTGCCCGGAACCGCCTCCCAGTCGATTTGCACACCGTTGGCTCCGGCATATCCGATTTCAGCCTGATCGGCACAGACTAGAGACGTCATCACTGCAAGTATGGACAGACAGAGAAGATATGACCTCACTGTACTCCCTCCCCAAGAAAAGCTTTCACGGGCAACAACCCAATTCCCAGACTCCCAATCTGGTCCTGACCCGATCCAAGATTACCCATATTGTGACAACCATATTTTACACTATTCCGTACCCTTCTTGCATCAATCATGAAAGGCCTATCTTGATTGCACACCCCGCCGGCGAAGAACGAGCTTTCTGTTTGGTCCCCCCACCGATCGCCGCCGGCAACCTGCGCCAACTTCGCTTCGACCGCGAGCTGTAGCCGCGATCGTTGATCGCGGGTCCGGCCTTCTCCTGTAGGAGAGGCGTTACGCCTCGACCGTTTCCTGTGTCTTCCCTGTCGAGGGATAAACCCTCTCCTACAGCCACCCACCCCTCGCTTGACATCATCCCGTTATGAGAATATGTTCATAACTAGTTTCACAAAAGGGATTCACCTAATGCCGAGGCCGTACTGTCAGAGACGTGTGGGGTTCGTGCCGGGCGTGACCTATTTCAAGCCCGCGGGCATTCCGCTTACGGAACTGGAAGAGGTCATCGTCACGCTCGACGAGCTGGAAGCACTGCGCCTTGCGGACCTTCACGGCTTGTACCAGGAACAGGCCGCGGAGCAGATGAAGATATCCCGCCCCACCTTCGCCCGCATCGTCGAGGCCGCGCGGAAGAAGGTCGCGGAAGCGTTGATTCACGGCAAGGCCCTGCGGCTGGAGGGCGGCCCCATAACTGTAAAAGGAGAAAAGACAATGCCAGGACAAGATGGACAAGGACCGATGGGTGGAGGCCAGGGCCGCGGACGCGGACCCTGCGGCTGCGGACAGCGACGAGGCTTTGGTGGAGGCCGCGGGCGAAATGCCGCTGTTCCTGAAGGCGAAACGGAACCGGCAGGACGTGGCCGATGCAGGCGACGTGGCGCGGGCGGCCGACACGGGAGGAACGCCACATGAGAGTCTGCATTCCCGTATCGGATTACCAGGGACTCGACAGTCCCGTACACGGCCACTTTGGTTCTGCGCCTTGCTTCGCAGTAATCGACACCGACACCATGAATGTCGAGCGGCTCTCCAATCGTGACGAGCATCACGTTCACGGGGCATGCAGTCCGTTGAGCGCCCTCGCCGGACACAAGGTGGACACCGTGCTGATCGGCGGGATCGGCCGCGGAGCACTGCTCGGCCTGAAGCGAGGCGGGATATCCGTGCATCGCGTAACGGCCGACACGGTCGGCGAGGCAGTGGCATACCTTCTCGCAGGGAACGTTGAGGAGTTGGACGAGAACGGCACCTGTGGCGGTCACGGGGAGGCAAGTTCGTGTCACTGCCAGCACTGAAACCCATCGGCATCATTCATACGCCGTTTCGCGAAGTCGAGGGAACCCCGATTCAACCCGTCTTCGCGGAGGATGCTCCAGGAACGGTGATCGTGTTCCCCGAGTTCGCGGAAGGACTGAAGGATCTGGCCGGATTCGAACGGGTCTGGCTGATCTTCGAGTTTGATCGTGGCGCGAAGATGCGACTGAGCGTTGTCCCCTTCCGCGACACACAGGAGCACGGAGTCTTCGCGACGCGCTCGCCCTGCCGTCCGAATCCGATAGGCTTGTCGTGCGTGCGGTTGATCGGCATCGAGGGGACCACGCTGACCGTGGCCGGAGCGGACATGCTCGACGAGACTCCCCTGCTCGACGTCAAACCCTACGTACCCGCGTTCGATGCATTCCCGGAAAGCCGCGCCGGCTGGTTTGATGCGCAGCGAACACAGCGCACAAGGGCCGACAGCCGCTTTGCAGACTAGCCCCGTCCGACACAAGAAAACCTCGACAGGCTCGGGACATTCGACGCGCCTCATGGCCCGCCATGAGCAAGCCCCGCGTATTCGCGGGGCGCGTCGAATGGCGGAGAGGGAGGGATTCGAACCCTCGATACCGGATTTAGTCCAGTATGACGGTTTAGCAAACCGTTGCCTTCAGCCACTCGGCCACCTCTCCGTCGCAACATCTCTGAATTATGTAACTACGCTGAACGCAGGGAAAACATATCGGAGCACTTCGCCGCACGCAAGGTCGTTCTGAGAGCATCCGCCAATGATCACCACCCCGAGATTCCATTGGTGAGCACCTGCCCGCTCAGGTCGCGGATGTACCATCGGCCACCCGCCGCGTGGTAGACCGCCAGGTCATTCACGCCGTCGCCGTTGTAGTCCCCCGCCACCGGCTGGCAGCCGCTGAAACCCCAGTTCACACCTGATGCAATGACCGTACCGTCCAGCGCACGGATGTACCAGTTGCCCTTCGCCGTGTCGTACACCGCCAGGTCCGATCTGCCGTCGCCGTCGTAGTCGCCCGGCACCGCGACCGTCCCCGGAAATCCCCAGTTCACGCCGAACGCCAGTTGCTCACCCGTCAGCTTGCGGATGTACCAGTTGCCCGATGCCGCCGAGTAGACAGCCAAATCCGACACACCATCCGCATCATAGTCACCCGGCACCGGCACCGCTCCGCTGAAACCCCAGTTGGTCGCCCACGCAATCTGCGCTCCCGCCGGCGTCGACTTAATGTACCAACGACCGCTCGTCAGATCGTACACCGCAAGATCGTCCGCCGCCCCCGCGTCATAATTGCCGGGAATCGGAATCGCGCCCGGATAGCCCCAGTTCGTGATCGCCGTTGCGCCACTCACGGGTTGCCGCCGGTACCACGTTCCCTGCGGCGGATGATAAACCGCCAAGTCGGTGCGCACGTCGCCATCGAAACTTTCCGAGACCGGGCTGACCCCGCCGAAGCCCCAGTTGTAGGCAAAGAGGATGACATCGCCCGCCATGTTGCGTACAAACCAGTTGCCAGTGACGGGATCGAAGATGGCGAGGTCCGACGCCAGATCACCGTCGAAATCACCCGGCACACCGATCGTACCCGGATAGCCCCAGTCTACCGACAGGTCGGCCGTACTCTGCGAGAGAATCTCGCACGTCCCATACACTGCGCCGTTCGTCAGGCCCACGAGGTTCGGCAGTACAACGTACCCGCCTCCGGCGATGACCTGCCCAAGGTTCGTTGTGCAGTCGTAGTCGGTCGATGGCGACAGGTACTTCCCCGCCACGTGCAGGCGAACCGTGTAGAGCCGGTCCGCCTCGGGCCGCGCGAGGTAGCTGAAACGAAGGCGACTCGATGTCACAAAAGGACTCGCATTCGAATTCACTGCCGACAGGATGCCGGCGAACACGGTCTTGCTGTTCACCGGTCGCGCGTCCGTCTGCAGCGGCACCCCGTAGGGCTGCGTGTGTATCTTGAGCCGCTTCGCGTTCGGATTCGCGTACGCTGTGAGCCACGGCACGTCGCGACCATCCGCGCCGGACTCGGTTGCCGAGGGTTCATGCCGGAGATAGAACGTCCCGACGCTGATTCCGCTGCCGGGAGTCCAGTCGCTGTTGTCCACCTGAATCGTGTCGAACGCGATCCTCTGCACAGGCGACGCTAGATGAGCCAGCGTGCCGACGCTTGCCCGCACAAACCACGTGAAGTACGTCATGTTGAGCCGCGCGAGCGTGTCGCCCGTGGAGTGATAGTAAGGATTGAAGTCGTCGTAATCATCCTCGATGGCGAGGATGGCTGAATACCCCTCCAGCCAAAACGAATCATGATCGCTCGCATCCTCGCCGTCGGCGGTGATGATGGGCGTCAACCGGCCCGCCATATAGCTGGCCACCACGTTGGTAAACATGGCGGCTATGGCGCGGTCTCCGGCATAGCCGGGATTGCCGGCCGTTCGCGTGTGCAGCCGCAGAGTCGGCCCGCCGCTGCCATCCCAGGCGATCATGTCGAGATTCAGCACCGCGGTAATGTTGTCGCCGCGCGTGGCCGCGAGATCGGCATATGCCAGACTGCCGTACCCGCCCTGCTCCTCGCCGGTGCAGACGACCAGGCAGATGGTGCGTTCGTAGCTGCACTTCACCAGCGCACCGGCCGCCGCCAACAGGCCCGCAACACCGCTGGCGTTGTCATCCGCGCCGGGCGCAACAGCACCCGACGGGGCATCGTCCAGATGCGCGATGCCGATCACAATCTCATTTGATCGCGTGCCGCCGGGCAGCACGGCGATGACGTTGCAGTTGGAATATCCGCCACCGCTCCAGTGCTGGTAGCCGGCCTGCCAACCGAGGGCCTGCAAGTGCTGGAGAACATACTCCGCGGCGCGGTGCGACGGAACCTGCTGCGCGGTGTGCCGCGTTGCCACGGCGTACAAGTCGCCGCCGATCACCGCCCCGGCCCCACCGGAAAGCTGGCTGACATAGTTGTGCAGATTCGTCGCCTGCACGTCGTTCATCATGTTGCTGACAAGCGAACTCGACAGCCGTGCGAGCAAGGCGGTGTCGCGAACGGCAGGCGCGGGCTCACTCCATGCAAGCGGCTTGCCTGACAGGCGGCGGATTTCAAATCCTTGCGCCGCCAGTTGCTCAGCCTCCTTGCTTGTCGCGCGGATGATGAGTCGCCGGCCGTCATCGTGAACAACCTTGCCGATCGCAGCGATTGCGGCAGCATCCACCGCGCGGCGTGATCGCGCGGTGATGTAATCCTCCGGCTCGGCACCGGCATCGAGCACCAGGTACGGCCATCCCGCCTGATCAAGTTCCTCTCGACCCGCAACAACGAGGACGTAATCCTGTCCTGCGGCGTCCCGAAGGTAAGCATGAACCGGCAGAGAGAGTTCTGTAACAGGTCGAAGAAGATCGATGCGCGCGAGCAACGGTTCCTCAGCGGCGCTGGCAAGGCCAGCACCGGCAAGGCAGAGGCACACGACAGCCCATCCGACGCACCCACGGAACGAGTTTCTCACAGCACATCCATCGTGAACGTCAACGTTCTACGGCTTCACGGCCTGTGCCGCACTCCAACCCCAGTTCGCCGGGCTGGCGAGCACAGTGCCGCTCACCGTTCTAATGTACCAGTTGCCCGTGGGTTGATGATAGACGGCGAGATCATAAAGCCCGTCGCCGTCGAAGTCGCCCGGCACCGGCGTGCATCCCGCGAAACCCCAATTTATGCCTGTAGCCACAACTTCACCCTTGGTCGTCTGGATATACCAGTTGCCGGTCGACGGATCCCAGACCGCGAGGTCCCATCTCCCATCGCCGTTGTAGTCGCCCGGCACGGGCAACGCGCCACTGAATCCCCAATTCCAGCCGGACAGCAACGTCTCCCCGGCGACTGTCCGGATGTACCAGTTGCCGGTCGTGCCGTGGAACAAGGCCATGTCCTTGAAACCGTCGCCGTCATAGTCACCGAACACCGGGATACAACCGGAGAAACCCCAGTTCACATCCCAGGCGATCGTCGATCCGGCAAGCGATCGGATATACCAATCGCCCAGCGCGGCATCGAACACCGCCAGTTCCACCTTGGCGTCACAGTTGAAGTCGCCGACCATCGGCGTGCAGCCGGGATAGCCCCAGTTGGTGCTGTGGGTGACCCACGCCTCATTCACGAAACGAATGGCCCAGTTGCCGGTCAACGTGTCGAATGCGCACATTTCAGACAGAAGATCCGTGCCAAAGTCACCCGCCCTCATGATGGTGCTGGGCGACCCGCAATCCACACCCGAGACAAGCGTGGCCCCCGCAAGGGTCCGGACATACCAGTTCCCCGAGGCCGGATCGACGACGGCCAGATCGGTCTTGTTGTCGGCGTTGAAGTCACCGATCGCCCCACCGAACTCCGCCGCGCCCATATCCGGTCGCGTGCCGATCATCCGCGCATTCCCAAGCGCATCGGCACTCCGGGTCTGCTCTGCAACGACCAGGGCCCCGGCATCAACGCAAGGCGAGTTCGACTGCAGCCGAAAGTTGCAGCGGCCCACGCTGACGAACTTCGGGTTGCCGGAGATGTTGCCCTCGCCCGTCATGGAAGGCGCAGTGCAGGTGTTTGTGAACCCCCAACCGGCACCGGATGTGATGCGATTGCTGGCGATGACCCCGGCCGTGTCGCGATTGTGGTAGACAATGGAATTCTGGATCAGCCCACCGCGGTTACAGTAGACACCACCACAGTTCGCCCCATTGTTCCTGGCAATCGTGCATCCGCGAACAATGCCGCCGTTGGTGCAGTAGACGCCGCCAGCAGGGCCCAGTGCCGAGTTGCTGTAGACAAGACAGTTCTTCAGCAAGCCACCACCAATCAGGGAAACCCCACCGCCGGATGCGCTCGCCACGTTGGTGACAATGATGCAGTTGGATACGGAACCGCCGGTCTGGATGTAGACCCCACCGCCGTCCTCCGCGCGATTGCCATATACGACCGATCGGGCCACGCTTCCCGCCATCGCAATAGCCACCCCACCCCCGATATCCGCCGTATTGACACCCACCACACAGTCCTGCATCGCTCCACCACCCAACATGGCAACGCCACCTCCGCCTGCCGCTGCGCCGTTCCGCTCGATCACAGACCGCTCCAGCCGGGCGCCCACCGACAACTCCACCCCTCCTCCGTCGAACGAGCACTGATTGGTGGCAATCACGCAGTCCCGGGCAATTCCGCCGTTGTTCAGGTAAAGCCCACCTCCATACGCAATGGCCGTGTTGCGGGAAAAAGTACAGTTCATGACAAGACCGGGCCCCACATAGGCGCCACCGCCGAGTTGGGCATCATTTCCCGAGAAACGGCAGTTCTGCAAGGTGCCGCCTGAGACAAACGCCCCACCACCCACGCTGCCGACCACACTGCCCCGCAATATGGTAAACCCATCCAGCGTGGCGTTGGGATGATCCATGTACACACCCCGGGTCGTCGTCGCCACATCGATACGGGATTTTGTCCGCCCATTGACACTGCGGACGGTCATCCAGTTGGTGATGACGATCTGGGCCGACACCGAGTAGACACCGTCCGTCACCAGCACCGTGTCCGTGTTCACTTTCCACTGGTCCACCGCCGCCTGAATCGTGCGAGACGCCGTCGCCCAGTTGGTATACGGCGCAATATTCAGACCATTGGTCGAAACGTAGTAGGTCCGCGCGAGACCGCCTTCAACCGGGACCGTGAGACAGGCAAGACCAAACACCAAGGAAACGACAAGGACAGACAAGGCAGCACGCATTCACCACCTCCCCCTTTGGCGAACGTTGACACCACCCGACAGGCAGGACGGGCTCTCAAACAGAAGCCCCCCGCCGGTCCGAATTGTACACGGCAAGTCCGGAAGTATCAACGCTGCAGACCCACTCCGGCCGCACCGCCCGCCAGCGCTCCCGCGAAATCCCACGCGAGGTCCTTCCAACTCCAATACGTCTTCTTGATCTCGCGATCGTACACTTCCTTGCCAACGCCCAGCGGCATCGTGAACGCCACGGCGTAGACCATCGCCTCCGCATCGCTTTGACCGTTGTTGAGCGCCACGGTCGCGATGCCCGCCGACATACCTGCACTGATGCCGAAGTGATACGCCTTGTCGCGAGCGAACCAACGATCATCCGGATGATTCGCCGTCGCACACCCAAAAAGAAAAACCGCAAGAATCGGCAGCGCAAAAGTTCTCTTGGCATTTCCCATGCTCACATGGTTCATTATCTGCACAAGGATGCTCATGACCAAATTAAAACAGACGCTGATATTCCTTTTCATCGCCGCCGCTTCTTCCGCCTTTGCCCAAGGCCTCATCATCGGCCACAACGAGGCCGCCGCAGTGACCAACGTGCCGCAGTCAGTCATGGACCAGGTTGGACAGTTGAGGCTCTTCTTCACGCACGCGTCCGTGGGAGGGAATATCACAACCGGGATGAACCAGTTGCACACCAATAATCCTGCGCGCTATCAGCTTCAGGTCTACAATTACGATGGAAACAACGACGACGATTCCTATCACGGAGGCGTTGGCACGGCCGGCTCCGAAGGCAGCGCCGATTACCGGGCCGAAGCTTCCTTCTCAACGGCGAACGGTATCCTTTATGAATGTCAACGAAGCAACCCCAGTTGGCAGAACAAGCTCGTCTGTTTCAGCAACTCGCTCGCCACATCCGGATGGGGCTCCCCCACACGCATCAACGTGGCGATGGACAAGTTCTGCTGGATCGACCAGAACGCCGACGCGACAACGTATGTGTCGTCAATTCAACGCCTCGAAGCCATGCATCCCAACACGCTCATCGTCTACGCCACGATGCCGCTCACGCGGGCCGGGGCCTCGGACTACGAGAACGATCTGCGCAACACATTCAACCGCTATGTCCGGGGCTGGGCCTGGACCAACAACCGCGCCCTGTTCGACATCGCGGACATCGAAGCCCACGATACCAACGGCGTCGAGCAGACATTCGTATACAGCGGCCGCACGAACCAGCAGGCGTGGAACAGCTACACCGTGGACGACGGACACCTGAACTATCTCGGCCGACAGCAAATCGCAAAAGGCTGGTACGCCCTGCTCGCCGGCTTGTTCTCAATCGATCGCGACGGCGATGGCATGAGTGACGGGCAGGAGCTCATTGCGGGCATGTGCCCCACCAGTTCCTCTTCCGCTTTTCGCTGCGAAGCGTCACCCATGGCCTCCAGCAATGCCGTGGTTCTGTCGTGGCCCTCCACGTCGAACCGTATCTACACGCTGCAGAGGATGACCAACCTTCTTTCATCCGGCGGGACGTCCAATCTTGTTACGGATGCGCCGGCCACACCGCCTCTCAACACGCACACCGACACCACCACGGAGTCCACCGGCTTCTATCGCCTGTCTGTGCGCCAGTGAACCATTCGGGCCACGCCAACGTTTGACCTTGCGGGCCCCACGCGCCCGCTGCACAATAACCGGAACCAATTGCAAGGAGGACATCATGGGTACCCGAGGTCGTGAAATCGTGGATATGGATGTGGATGAGCTGCTGAAGCTCCTCAACAAGGCGTATGCCGATGAATGGCTCGCCTACTACCAGTATTGGCTCGGCGCCAAGCTCGCCAAGGGCCCCATGAAGGAAGGCGTCATGGCCGAACTCGTCCAGCACGCGGCGGATGAACTCCGTCACGCGGACATGCTGACACTCCGCATCGTCCAGCTTGGCGGCACGCCAATCACCACCCCCAAGGACTGGTTCAAGTGGACCAACTGCGGCTACGACCCGCCGGACGATCCTTTTGTGAAGACCCTGCTCGAACAGAACATCAAGGGCGAGCAGTGCGCCATCACCACCTACAAGAGCCTGCTGAAAGTCACCGAAGGCAAGGATCCCGTGACCTACAACATCGTCGTGCAGATTCTGCAGGACGAGGTGGAGCACGAGGAAGACCTGCAGGCCTTGCTGGAAGACATCCAGCTCATGCTGAAACGCTGACGGGGTCGTGGAGGGCGGAGCTCTGCGACGCCGACGAATCCCATCAACCCGCTAACACCGAGCGGATGAACTCGACGTCTTCCGCCGTGAGCGCGCGTCCCGCGCCCGCCACATTGCACCGCGCCTGCCGCTCGTTGCGGAAGCCGGGGATCGCGCAGCAAACGCGAGGACTCGCCAACACGTAATTCAACGCCATCGAGGCCAGTTCCTCGGTCGATGAACCAAAACGAGCTTTCAACTTGCCCAGTTTCGGGGCCAGCGCCGCCAACGCCTTGGCATTGAACTTCTCGCTGCGGCTCCGATGATCCCCCGGCTCGAACTGAGGCGGCTTCTTCGGATCGAACTTATCGAGAAGCAGTCCCTGCGCCAGCGGACTGAACGCCACAAACGACAAGCCGTGTTTCTCCATCAGCCGGTCCACCCGCGAACCCGGGCGAATGAAATGATCATCCATCGCGTGCGCCCAACTCTGGAGCACCGCCGGCTTGATCACCGGAACCAGCCGCTCAAAATCATCCTCGGAGTAGGCCGACAGACCCACCAACCGAATCTTCCCTTCCTTCACCAAGGCATTCATCGCCTGCACGGCGCCTGCCAGGTAGCGGTCCTTCTCGCCAAAGCTGCCGTGATGGAAGTAGTAGATGTCGATGTAGTCGCGGCCAAGATTGACCAGCGATTGCTCGCACTGATGACGAATGTGCGCCGGCTCATACGCGTGTTCCGCCGTACCGGAGAAATGTCCAACCTTCGTGGCAATGACCACCTTCTCCGATTTCACGCCCAACCGGGCCAGCACTCGCGCGAGCATCCGCTCCGCCCGGCCGTTCCCATAGACATCGGCGTTGTCAAAATGATTCACCCCGGCATCAAGCCCGGCCTTCACGCCGGCCATCACCTCGTCTTCGTTGACGTCGGCCCAGCCAATCGGCGCGCCATTCGACCAGTTCTGGCCACCCATCGTCCAGCAGCCGAAACTGATTTCCGAAACCTTTACGTCTGATCGTCCTACGGTGCGGTAGTTCATGCAGTCAATGTCCTCCACGCGGGCGGACCTGTCAACGCCCCGCCAATTGAAGTTTGTCGGCCGGGCCCGCTCTGCTATCCTCTGAAACCGACCATGATCCCGGACTCCTTTGATGTACTCGTCGTGGGCGCCGGCCCGGCCGGCCTGATGGCCGCCATTGCGGCGGCCCGCGCGGGCCGCCGCGTCGGTCTCTGCGAACAAATGCCTCGCGCGGGCATGAAACTGCTGTCCACCGGCGGCGGACGCTGCAACCTCACCAACACCGCGGAGCCGGAATCCTTCATGGCCGCGTTCGGTCGCCACGGCCGCTTCATGGAGCCGGCGCTGGCCCGACTCGGTTCGCAGGGCCTCCGCGACTTCATGGCCGCCCTCGGCGTTCCCACGATTGCCCCCGATGGCTTCCACGTGTATCCCGCCTCGGAATCAGCCGCCGATGTGCAGCACGCTCTGCTGCAAGAATCAAAACGTTGCGGCGTGGTGCTGCTGCTGGACACCAAGGTCGATGCCTTGCGCACCGAGAACCACACGATCAGCGGTCTTGAGACGAACCGCGGATTCATCGGAGCACATCGCGTCGTCCTTGCGTGCGGCGGCCGGAGTTACCCCAAACTCGGAGCCACCGGCTCCGGCTACGCGCTGGCCACCCAAGCCGGCCACACCATCATGGACCCCCTGCCGGTACTCGTGCCGCTGGATACGCGCGAGGAATGGCCGGGCCAGTGCGCAGGCATCAGCCTGGAGAACGTCGAGGCGTGGATCGACGCGCCGCGATTCCGCCAGGCAAAACTCGACGGCGGGCTGGTCTTCACCCACCACGGCGTCTCCGGACCACCCATTCTCAATCTCTCCCGGGATGTCGTCCCCCTGCTCCATCGAAATGGGCACGTCCCCATCCGCATCAGTCTGCTCCCCGGCCGGACGCCGACAGCATGGCTGGAACTCTTTGCCGGGTGGCAGCACGACCAGGGCCGACGCACGGTCGCCAGACTGCTCGGCGAACTGCTGCCTGCAAGGCTGGCCGAGGCGCTTACGGCAACCGCCGGCGCCGACCCCGCCGTATGCGCGGCTGAATTCGCGCGCCCCGCACGCGAGAAACTTGCGGAGCTGCTGAGTGGATGCCCGCTGACGATCACGGGCGCCGGCGATTTTGATGAAGCGATGGTGACGCGCGGCGGCGTAAGCCTGCGGGAAGTGGACCCCCACACGCTGCAGAGCGTCATCACCAGGGGCCTGTTCTTTGCCGGTGAAATTCTGGACCTCGACGGCCCCTGCGGCGGCTATAATCTCCAGTGGGCCTTCTCCAGCGGCTGGCTGGCAGGAAATTCTCCATCTCCTTAATAAAAACGGACATCCAGGGTAAGATAGCGCATGTGCCCACGTTGCTGTGGGCAAGGGAGGATGAGGCATGAAGCACCGCAACGTTTCCGTACTACTGATCGCACTGCTCGCTCTGGCCACCGGCGTACAGACCACCCAGGCGCGAACCCGCTGGTTCCGCCGCGCCGACAAGAACAAGGATGGCGTCGTGACCAAACGCGAGGCGAATGTCGACCGCGCCCAGATGCACGAGCGCGCACGCGTTGACCGCCCGTGGGAGGCCCGGGCCGACGTCAACAATGACGGCCACGTGGACAGGGCCGAGTTTCACAAGTACCGCGCCAAGATCATGGACACCGACGGCAACGGCAAGATCACCGACGATGAGCGCCGCGCCTTCTGGCACGGCTGGTCCTGCAAGGTGGATTCCGACATCGAGAGGAAATATGACACCAACCACGATGGCATCCTCACCTACAACGAGGCGCGGGTGCTCATGGAGGATCGGCTCGCGGTCATCCGTACCGACGGCAAGGCCATCGTCAATACACCGCTGGAAGCCGAATTCGACGCCAACGACGACGGCGTGATCGACGCTGAGGAGGCGGAAGACCTCAGGGCCGCACTCAAGTAGCCGTCAGAATTTCTCCCAGTGCAAAACCTTGGAGAGGTCCCTCTTGGGATACTCTTTGACTTCGCCGTCGGCATAGCCCAATGCCACGAGCGAGATAAGGTTGCAGTCCTGCGGCATCGCCAGGAACGCACTGATCGCCGCACCATAGGGCTTCTTGTCGCCGGCCACCCAGCAGGACTGAACACCCAGCGCGGTCGCTGCGACTAGAATATTCTCCGTTGCCGCGCAACCGTCTTCCAGATAGTACTTCGTGGCGCGACAATACACGGCGATGCAGGCTCCCGCGTCGGCGATAAACCGTCCGTGGTCCGTCAGATCAGCCACATGCTGCAGCCGTTCGCGATCAGTGATGACCACAAACTCCCAAGGCTGTTCGTTTCGCGCTGTCGGCGCCAGCCGCGCCGCATCCACGATCTTCTCCAGCACCTTCACCGGCACCGGCTTCTTCAGAAACTTACGCACGCTGCGCCGCACACCAATCGCTGTCAACGCGTCCATGGTCCGCTCCTCTCCATGTCTGCACCACCCTGACAATCTACAACCTGAAGGGGCTGTCATCGAGTGTTTTTCGCCTCATCCGGTTTTGGTTGACGCCCCGCGACCAATTCCCCAATCTCACTCACCATGCATCCGTCGCTGACACCGATTTTTATATTCATGGCATGTTACGTGCTGTTCGTGGCCTTGCCGCGATGGCGATCGGCAACCGCCTGCGCCGGCGCCCTTGCGCTGGTGTTGACCGGCAACCTGACTTTGCACCAGGCTCTGTTCGAGAAGATCAGTTGGAACGTCGTGGCGCTCTTCTTCGGCACGCTTGTGCTGGCAGAACTCTTCATGCAATCGCGCATGCCCGCCGTCATGGCCGAAGGCCTTGTCCGCCGCATGCGCACGATGCGCGGCGCCTTGCTCGCCGTATGCGCCCTCTCGGGATTCATCTCGATGTTCGTGGAAAATGTCGCCGTCGTCCTGCTCGTGGCACCGGTCGCACTCAGTCTCGCCGACAAGCTGAAGATTTCCCCTGTTCAACTTCTCATCGCCATCGCCGTGAGTTCCAACCTCCAGGGCACCGCCACGCTCATCGGTGATCCGCCCAGCATGATTCTCGCCGGCTACCTGAGGATGACGTTTAATGATTTCTTCATCTACCACGGCAAAGCGGGCATCTTCTTTGCCGTGCAAATCGGCTGCGTGGCCTCCCTGCTCATGCTGGCATGGCTGTTCCGGAAACACGGCGAACGGATAGAAGCCATCAAGCAGGAGACGGTCCGCTCGTGGGTCCCCACGGGCCTCATGCTGGCGCTCATTCTCGCGCTGGCCACCACCTCGGTTTTTGACCCCGACTTCAAGTGGCTCGCCGGCACCATCACCATGACCCTCGCCGTCGTCGGCCTCACCTGGTACCGGCTCGGGCCCCGATGGAATACGGTCCGCAACTTGGTCCGCACGCTGGACTGGGACACCACGTTTTTCCTGATCGGCGTCTTCGTCATCGTCGGCGCGCTGAGCGATTCCGGCTGGCTCGATGTCGCCGCCAAATGGATATCCGCCCACGTCGGCAGCAACCTGCTGTCCGCCTTCATCGTCATCACGGTGGTCGCCATCCTCGTGTCCGGCTTTGTCGACAATGTGCCGTTCCTGATTGCCATGATTCCCGTCGCTCAGAAAGTGGCCGACTCGATGCAGGCGCCCATACCCGTGCTCATGTTCGGCCTACTGATCGGCGCCTGCCTCGGCGGCAACATCACCCCCATCGGCGCTTCGGCCAACGTCGTTGCAATGGGGATGCTGAAGAAGCGGGGTTACCTGGTGACCTTCCGCGAATTCATGGCGGTTGGCGTTCCGTTCACCGCGGCGGCCGTGGTCGCCGCATGCGCATTCGTCTGGTGGACTTGGGCGCCCTGATCGATTCAAGTGGCGGAACGCTGAAGCCTCTTCACGGCAAACGAAATCGCGGGGATCAGGGCAACGTATAAGACCGCACCCGTGAAGAAGACCGTCCGGATATCCCACCGCGCAGCCACAACGCCGCTGACCAGCGGCGCAACGATCCAACCGATGGAGCGCGCTGTGCCCGACCACCCAAACACGAGCCCACGCCGTTCCGGCGGCGTAATCTTCGCCAGCCAGATCTGAAACACCGGATCCAGGCCGCCCGCACAGAACACCGTCCCGAATCGTGCCGCGAACAGCAGTCCGAACCCCGTCGCCAATCCTTGCGGAATCATCAGCAGCCCGGCACCCAGCGCCGAGAGTTTGCCGATACGCGGCGGCGAAATACGGTCCGCCAACCGGCCCAGTAACGGCCCCGCCATCAACCCGGCTATGCCGCCCGCCGCACTCAGGGAACCCGTCCACATCGACACTCCTCGCAGCGAACCGTGGATGTCCTGCACCAGCAACGGCAGAAAGGCCGAATCGAATTGGCGCACAAAGGCCATGGCGATGATGAGCACGAGAATCGGCATCACCGCCATCATCTCGTGCGCCGCCGGCTTGAGCCGTACTGAAACCTCTTCCTCATCGCGCTCGCGATCGACACTCTCCGATGTCCCAAACAACACCAGCAGGCCCGCGGCAAGCAGCAACCCACCGCCAGCCAAGAAGGCATATCGAAACCCCAGCAGGTCCGCCACGAACCCTCCCGTGAACGCCCCCACCATCCCGCCCGAATATACCGCCGCGCTCAGCGCGCCGAGCGCGAGCCCGCTTCGATGCTCAGGCGTATTCACGGAAACCATCGTCTGCGCCGCCGTCATCGTGCCGGTGAACATTCCCTGCATCAGTCGCAGTAGCACCAACACCTCGACGCTTCGCACCACGCCCATCAGCGCCACGACCACCGCCCCCGCGAAGTTCGCGCGCAGCAGCATGATCCGCCGCCCGTACCGATCCGCCAACGCCCCCCACACCGGCGAGAATACCGCCAGCGTGAGCGGCGTCGCCGCCGCGAAAACAGAAATCCACAACTTGAGCCGGACCGGGTCCGTCACCCCAAGATACTGGATGTAATACGGCGCAAACGGCATCGCAAAGGAGAAGCCCATAATGGACAAAAACTGCGAAAGCCAGATCACGGCCAGGTTTTTCTTCCAGTTCACCCAAGACTCCATCACGGATCGCTTTGCCATTGATTGGCGCGCCCGCATTCGTCATTCTTACCCGCCTCAGTAGTCCTGAGAAAGGGTAACCGCGAAATGCCGATCGACAAGAAATCTATCAAGGCCGTCGTATTCGACTACGGCAACACGCTGATCGAGTTCAGCCCGACCCAGGTGATGTATTGCGACATGGCCCTGTCCAATGCGTTGCACCGGCTTTTCGGCAAGCATGACATGGAGACGTTCAAAGCCATCCGCGCGCGTAATCGCCTGGCCCCCTACTCGCTCCATCCGCCCGAGTTCAAAGAGAACAACATGGTCGAGATCACCACCGATCTCGTGCGCGATCTCTATGGCGTCGAGCCCTCGCCCGAACAACTCGCCGAATTGCTCCGCGTCCGTTTCGACATCTTCGTCCGCATCGTCCGCGCACCGGATTATGTGATCCCCCTGCTGGAGAAGCTCGGCCGCAAGTATCGACTCGGTGTGCTTTCGAATTATCCCGACGGCGCCGCCATCCGCCAGAGTCTCGCCGCCAACAAGCTGGATCGCTACTTCCAAGCCGTCGTCGTCTCCGCCGACCTCGGACTGGTCAAACCCCACCCCGTGCCGTTCATCACCATCCTCAAACAACTTCGCGTCGGCGCAAGCGAGGCGGTGCTGATCGGCGACAATTGGATGGGCGACATTCAGGGGGCACACCGCGCCGGCCTCAAGGCTGTCTTCACCTCGCAGTGGCAATCGGTGGAGAATCTCCCACGGCAACCGGGCGATACGGAACCCGACGCGACCATCTCGCACCTGACGCAGCTCGAGGAATTCCTGCTGTAGATCGGTCAGACGCTGCCGAGCTTCAGATCGCCGTGGATCTTGTAGACGCCACCATCGCGCGAAACATCCAACGCGCGACCGGGGAAGGCTGTCTTCAATCCCTCGCGCAGCAGGGCCACCACCCGCTCTTCGATTTCCTCGCGCACTTCGTCGGCTACCCGGCTCAAGGTAGCCATCTGGACCTCGACCACATAACCCGGGCCATGCTGCGAACCAAAGCCCGGCGTGAAAACAGCACCGACATTGAAGAGACCGTCCGCCTCGGGGTTCGACGTGCTGCCTCGCTGCTTCCGCGACGGATGCAACGAGTACCTCGCCCCGTATTCCTCTTCCAACTGGTGATCGATCGAATCGAACACCTGCTTCAGCTGCTCTTCCCAAGCCACGGCCTTCGCATGCCGCATGTGCGCCTCCAAGGTTTCTTGCGAAGTATAGACACGTCCGGGGCCAAGTCCAATCCAGTGTCTTTTTCCTCTGTCGCACACCCCGATTTCGGGTATGATGTTCGAAACGGCAGACGGAGAAATCGGGAGAGCAAGCATGCCGGATTCTGACGAGACCATTCCGGGCGGTCACACCCCAGCGAGCCTGACCCATGTGCAGGAAGTAATTCGCCTCATGGGCCAGATCGTAAACAACGCCAAGCTCTACGGCCCCGATCACAAGGTTACCCAGCAGTCCCTCGAAACAGGCTACAAGTTTCTCAGCGGCGTGCTGACCACTTGCCAAGCCATCAGCCTCACCATTTCCGACGGCATACTGTTGACCGATGGGCGCCCGATCGACACCAAGAACCCGCTCGTGGCTGCGTTTGCCAAGCAGCTCATCTCGCTCGATTCCGCAGGCTTCTCCCTGCTCGAAGGCATGACGTTCGAGGACTACGTCCACCTCATGCAGCTCCTCGGTATCCACCCTGACAAGCTGAAAGCCATGGGCAAGTTTGGGGACGTACTGGCCCAGAGCAACATCCAGGGCATCCAGGCCCGCAAGGTCTCCTACCAGCGCGTCACCGAGGAGGAAGTCGTCGTCAGCAAGGGCAAGCTCGAAGAGGCTCTTGGCGGCGGGTCCGGCGAGGGCAGCGGTGACGGCCTCGGCATCGAGCAGATCATCGCCTTCCTCAAGGGTGATGGCACCGATCAGGATGGCATCGTTGCCAGCCAGATACAATCCATGGCCTCAGATGCCCATCAACTGGCCGATCTCATCCTCAAGGCAGCCGATGTTCGCGAGGGCTCGGAGTTCCAGGGCGGTGAAACCCTTGGCAACATCGTGGTCGGCTGTCTGCGCCGCGCGTACGATGACCTTCTCAAGGATCCCTCCGTGCGCACCCAGCAGGGCAAGAAGGAACTCATCAAGACCCTCATGCTCTTGCAGGAAGACATGATCGAAAAACTCCGCGCCGCCGGCGGTGAGAACGCCGAGGGCGCGATCGAGTCCATCCAGACCGCCGTCGATGAAATGGTCGCCGATTTGAAGGTCGATTCCCTCGCCGCGGAATACATGAAAAAGCGCAAGGGCATCGAAAACACCGAGACGCGCATCCTCAAGTTCATCAAGGCGCATGAGGATAAGCAGGACAGCGAAGTCTTCATCGACGAATTGAAGGAACGCCTGATCGATGGCGGACTCTCGCCCGAGGGCTGGCGGGAACTCATCGTGAAAAGCGCGGACGGCGAAGACGAGGGTGGCGGAGCCTCGCTCCCGGGCGCGGCTGAACTTACCGCCCTCCTCCAGCGACTCGACAGCACCCTCCACGAAGGCGCGGGCGGCACAGGAGGCACGGGAGAACCCGGGTCCGGCGGTGGCATGTCCGGCCTGATCGCCGAAATCAGTGAGAACCTCGACCAGGTTACCGCCGCTGCGGAGCGACGCCTGCAAACCATCGACCGCGCAGCAGCCGCGCTCGAAGCAATTCCCGACAAGCCCAAGGCCGACGACGTCCAACGTATCCGCGAAGCGCGGCAGCAGATCTTTGCGGCCCTCGCAGAACTGGGCCAGGAATTCTGCCAGCCGCTTTCCGTCATCAACTCCAGTATCGAGATGATCAAGATGGGCCTGCTCGGTCCCGTCACCGACCCGCAGAAAGAGATGCTCGACCTCGCCTTCACCAGCGGCGAGCGTCTGAAACACCTCGCCGACAAACTCCTCAGCATCACCGGCGTCCCCGAAACCGCCACGCCGGACGCGGGGATTCTTGGCGACATCTACGACGGCAAACCGCCCCAGCAGTTTTGACCGCTTGAAGTAGCGCCTCACTGACCGTATATTCCCCAAGCTTTTACAAGCGGCCCAGCCGCAAAGGAGCCAACATATGCAGAAGCATTCGCGCGTTGTCGTGTCCGTACTGGTCCTGTCCCTCCTCACCGCCGGCGCATCCTTTGCCCAAAAAGGGCAACCCAGCCAGGCAGAGATGCAGCAACTCATGCAAGCCATGGGCGCCATGATGGCCCCCGGCACCAATCAAGCCTCGCTCGTGGACTTCCGCGAACTCAAGGCTCTCCTGCCTCCGGCCCTCGATGGCCTCAAACGCACCAGCGCCAGCGGCGAGAAGACCGGCGCGATGGGCATGTCCATCTCCTTCGCCGAAGGCAAGTACGAGGCTGACAGCGGCGCACGTGTCGAGATCAAGATTTCCGACAACGGCGGTTTGGGCGGCATCATGTCGTTCGCACAGGCCGCGTGGGCGAATGCGGAAATCGATCGCGAAACCGAAACCGGCTTCGAGAGAACCACGACGTACGGAGCACACAAGGCTCACGAGGAATACGACAACGAGAGCAAGGAAGGCGAAATCCAGATACTCGTTGGTGGCCGCTTCATGGCCGAAGTGAAAGGCAACGATATCTCGTGGGAAGCTCTTCAGGCTGCCGTCAAGAAACTCGACCTGAACAAGCTGGCAACCCTGAAGCCGAAGGCGCCAACGCCGTAAATCAACCTTCCGTCTTCACATCGGGCAGCAGCGCCGCGCGAAACTTTTCAGGCATCCGCGCGGGACGACCTGCGGTGTAATCGAAGAACACCATGCCGGTTTTGACCCGGGCCACTTCCCTGCCTGTGGCCCGGTGCGTCATGCGGTAGACGAAATCGAACCCGGAACGCCTGGGATCGGCCACGGCCACCTCCACGCGTAACACGTCGCCATGCCGCGCCTGCGACTTGTACTCCACAACGGCGTCCGACATGATCAACCCGCAGCCACCCACATCTCCTTCGCACATGTCATGCCGTTTTAGAAAACGCAGCCGCGCCTCCTGCGCGAAAAGAAGAATGGAATCGTTGCCCAGATGCTGACCGTAATTCACGTCGCCAATCCGCACCGTCAGCTCTGTTTCGAATCCAAACCGATCGGGCAGGTCGAGTTTCACGCGCGCCATTGAACCCCTCCTTGCAATACACGCCGGTTGAGTTTTTCAAACCTTGGAAACTTTTGACAGGTTTTTTCCAATCCTTGGAAAAAACGCGCCGGGATTTTCCAAGGATTGGAAAAAAGCCCCCTCAGCCTGCCGATATCCGACCCGCAGCGTCGCCTTTCTTTTTGTGCGTGCAGCCGCTTCCGTGTTTGTCTCAGCGCGGGCACTCCGGTAGGCTCCGACCCATAGTCCTCATGGGCGCAAAACATCAAATGACGCAGCCGCGAAACAGGGTGTCATGGCAGGAACGATTCGTTGGACTTCTCGTCCTCGTTGCCCTCGCCGGTATCGGCTACTGGGTCTACCTGAAGCAGGCGGTTTTCCATCCCGCGATCACGGTCACGCGCGCATCCCTCTCATCGCCACGTCCCGGAGCCGAGGCCGAGTTGTACGCAACCTCCTCCTTCCTCGATCATCTTCCCAACGACCTTCAGCCGATGGGCCCCGTGGAGCAGTTCAACAAGGACAACTTGTCGGACAAGATCGATGGGCGTGCAGAGTTGTATCTCTCGGCGGGGTTCGTACAACTGGAGTGCCAACGCTTCAGCAGCCCCACCGATCCCACCGCGTGGATGGAGATGTACGTTTATGACATGGGAACCCCGCGGCGCGCCTTCGCCGCCTACAGTGTCCAGCGGCGCGAGGATGCCGAGCCGCTCGGTCTCACTCCGCTCGGCTACCAGACGCCCAACGCCGTGTTCTTCCAACGCGGTCGGTTCTATGTCGAAATCATCGCGGCGGCAGCCACGCCAAGAGCTGTTGCCAATCTCCAGGCCCTTGCCGCCCGCCTGCTGAACTCGTTGCCCGGCGAGGCCGAACCCATGGCCGAGTTGGAGATGTTCCCCACCAACGACATGGCCGGCGGCGATGTCATGCTGCTGCTGAGCAACGCATTCGGCTTCGATCGTTTCAGCGAAATCTTCAGCGCCTCCTATGACCTCGACGGCCGTGCACTGACCGGGTTCATCTCGTCGCGCAAGAACGAGGCGGAAGCGGTCGACCTGGCCAAGGGCTACCGCGATTTCCTGATCGCGAACGGCGGCACCGCCGAGCCCGTTTCGCTGACGATGACCAACGCGTGGCTGGTGAATCTCTTCGGCACCTATGAACTCGTGTTCACCCACGGCCGCGTCCTCGCGGGCGTCCATGAAGCCGAAACCCGCGAGGATGCCGAGAAGCTCGCGGAACAGTTTTTCGAAAAGATATTCGGAGTCACCCAGTGAACCAAAGCCCCGGGAACGGAAGCACACGTCGCGAATTTCTGCTGCGCGCCATCAAGGCGACCGCCGCGGTCGCCGCGGCATCGTTCATCGGCTACCGCTTCCGCACAAATCGCCCGCCCGCCCGGACCAGCGAAGATGCCGGCACGTTCTCCTTGCCGGACTTCAGCATCCCCAATCGGCCGGCCCGCATGTGTGTCGTCACCGGTGCCGACCGGACCAAGACGATCAACCTCGCGCTCGACGCGCTCGGCGGCATGGGCGAGTTCGTAAAGAACGGTGATCACGTTCTGATCAAGGTGAATGCCGCTTTTGCCACGCCGCCAATCCTCGGCGCCACGACGCACCCGCAGTTGCTGGAAGATGTCATCCGCCTCTGCTATGCCGCCGGGGCCGCCGCGGTCGCCGTCACCGACAACCCGATCAATGATGCCGCCAGCTGCTTTGAACTGACCGGCCTCGCTGCCGCCGCACGGTCCGCCGGCGCCCGCGTCGCCGTCCCGCGCGAGGCTTCCTTCCGGCCCTGCACTGTCCCCGGCGCAACATATCTCGTGAACTGGCCCGTACTGGCAGAGCCATTCCGCGGAGTGACCAAGCTGATCGGCCTCGCGCCGGTCAAGGATCATCAGCGCAGCGGCGCAAGCATGACGCTCAAGAACTGGTACGGCCTCCTCGGCGGGCGGCGGAATGTATTCCACCAGGATATCCACGGCATCATCACCGATCTGGCCATGATGGTGAAACCCACACTGGTCGTGCTCGATGGCACGCAGACCATGATGACCAACGGACCCACCGGCGGCTCTCTCTCCGACCTGAAGGCCACGAACACGATGATCGTGAGTACCGATCCGGTTGCCGCCGATGCGTTCGGCGCAACCCTGCTCGGACGTACGCCGGCAGACTTGCCCTACATTCTTCGCGCGGCCGCCGCGGGCGCCGGCACCGCGAACTACGATCTGTTGAATCCCATCATGTTGAAGGCGGGGGAAACGTGACAAGCATTGTCAGCATTCGACGCATCACGCAGGCGGCCTTCCTCCTGCTCTTCCTCTGGCTTTGCGCCGTCATGAGCCTCGGCACGAACTGGTGGCAGTTGCGCGGCTGGCCGGTAAATATCTTTCTCCAACTCGATCCCCTCGCCGCCCTGTCGACGCTCCTGTCCACGGGCACACTCTACCGCGAGTTGTTCTGGGCGGCGGGCACGGTCGTGCTCACGATCCTGCTCGGGCGTTTCTTCTGCGGCTGGGTCTGCCCCTTCGGTACGCTCCATCAGTTCGTCGGCTGGCTCCACCGCTTCGGGAAGCCCCTCGCAGAGAAGACCCGGTTGAACGGGTATCGCCCGGCCCAGGCCATCAAGTACTACATCCTATTCTTCTTCCTTTGCGCCGCTGCCGGAACGCTGCTCGCCCGCCTGACATCGCTCGCACGCGATGGCCGCATCATCCCGTGGATCGTCGTGACGGCTTGCCTGCTGACGGCAGCCATCCTCGCGGCAACCAAGCTCTTCCCGCGCGCCGGACGCGCCACGGCATGGCTGCTCGCCGTCACGGGGGCATGGACCGCGCTCGCCGTCTTCTTCCCGGTCGAACGGCTCATCGCCGGCTCGGTCCAGACCGGCCTGCTCGATCCCATCCCCCTTGCTCACCGCTCGGTCCACCTTGCGCTACTGCCTGTCGCCGACCGTTTTGGCGGCGTACTTTCCGCGGCCCCACGCCAGTACACCGGCGCCCTCCTGATCGGCGCCGTGTTCATCGCCGCACTCGGGTTGAACCTCTGGATACCGCGGTTCTACTGTCGCTTTATCTGCCCGCTCGGCGCGCTGTTCGGCCTCTTCGGACGCTTCGCCTTCTGGCGCGTCGGCAAGACACAATCCGGCTGCTCAATGTGCAGCCGCTGCGAAGCCAACTGCGAAGGCGCGTGCGAGCCGGATACGGAGATCCGCATCAGCGAGTGCGTGCTCTGTATGAACTGCCTGCGAAGCTGCCATGAAAATGTGATGAGCTATCGCGCAGCCAAGTCGGCCGGCGGCGAGATCACCTCGCCGGATATCACGCGCCGCGGCTTCATGGTCTCCGTGGCTTCGGGGTTTCTGGCTGTCCCGCTTGCGCGACTGGGCGCCCGACTTGGTCTGAACTGGAATCCGCGCTTGATTCGTCCGCCCGGCGCGCTGCCGGAAGCGGACTTCCTCAATCGTTGCATCAAGTGCGGCCAGTGCATGCGCATCTGCCCCACCAACATCATCCAGCCCGCCGGCGTCGAGCACGGCGTCGAGGCACTCTGGACGCCGACGCTGAATTTCCGCATAGGCACGAGCGGCTGCCAACTCAACTGTGTTGCCTGCGGACAGATCTGCCCCACCGCCGCCATCCGGCCCCTCAGCCTCGATGAACGACTCGGCCTGAACGAATATGCCGAGGCCGGTCCCATCCGAAGCGGCATGGCATTCATCGAGCAGGGACGCTGCCTCCCGTGGGCAATGGGAACACCGTGTATCGTCTGCCAAGAGAACTGCCCCGTCAGTCCGAAGGCCATCTACACCCGCGAGGTCTTTGTCCCTCTGCGCGACACACTACCCGTGGTCGCAAAGGCCGACGAGCTTACCGTGGATTTCGGCGCAGCCGTGCTCGCGCCCGGCGCCTTTGCGAACGGCGACTATTTCTGCGCAATCTCCGGCGGCAGCGATCCCCGGCCCCGCCGCATCACGGAAAACAGCGCCAGCAGCCTTTCGATTGATTCGACCGACCCATGGGAACGGGAACCTGCCGCGGGTTCGCAAGCCGATGTGCTGATCCGCCTGCAGCGCCCGTATATCGATCCCCGATATTGCATCGGCTGCGGTATTTGCGAACATGAGTGCCCCGTCTCGGGTCTAAAGGCCATTCGAGTCAGCGCAGAAAATGAATCGCGCGAACCACAACACAGGATTCTCGCCTGAGTTCCGGAAACACGAACACGCGGAGAGGTGCGACCATGAATGAAAGAACAAGCGGGCTGGACCGGAGAGACTTTCTAAAAATCGTCGCGACCGCCGGTGCCGGCGCCTTGTTCGGCGCGCGCCAAGTGGCAGGCGCGGAACCGGCTCCAGGCACGCCCGCCTCGACCACCCAGATGCCCACCCGCCCGTTCGGCAAGACCGGATTCACCGTGTCGTGCCTGGCGATGGGCGGCATGTTCGACATCCCCGGAAACCAACTCGTGCTTCGCAAGGCGCTCGACTGGGGCGTGACCTATTGGGACACGGCCGACTGCTATGAGGGCGGTCGCAGCGAGGCTGGTATCGGCAAGTTTCTAGGCAGCAACCCCGACGCGCGCAAGAGGATATTCCTCGTCACCAAGTCCGACTCCCGCGACCCGCAGGGCATGACCGAACTGCTCACGCGCTCGCTCGATCGGATGAAGACCGACTCCATCGATCTCTACTTCATCCACGGCGTCGGCCGCATGGATGAGCTGACCGACGATCAGAAAGCCTGGGCCGAGCGGATGAAGAAGGAAGGCAAGATTCGCCTGTTCGGTTTCAGCACCCACAAGAACATGGAGACGCTCCTCGACGGCGCGGCCAAGCTCGGTTGGATCGACGGCATCATGTTTGCCTACAACTATCGGAACATGCACAGCGACGCCATGAAGAAGGCTGTCGACGCGTGCGAGAAAGCCGGCATCGGCCTGACGGCGATGAAGACGCAGGGCGGTGGGCCGATCAAGACGGACTCGGAAAAGGAACGGGAACTGGCCGGCCGTTTCATCCATCGTGGGTTCACGCCGGAGCAAGCCAAGCTCAAGGCTGTCTGGGAAAATGAGCAGATCGCCAGCATCTGCTCGCAGATGCCGAACCTCGGCATCATGTCGGCCAACGTCGCGGCGGCACTCGACCGAACCCGCCTCGCCGCAAACGAGTTCCAGGCCCTGGATCAGTACGCGGCCGCCACTTGCGATGGCTATTGCGCCGGCTGCGCCAACCTCTGTGAGGCGGCCACCGGCGGCGCGCCCGTGAGCGATGCGCTGCGCTGCCTCATGTACCATCACCACTACAACAATCCGGAACAGGCCCGCACTGAATTCGCCCGCATCCCTGCTTCCGCAAGGGAGCGTCTGCTGGCCTTCGACGGCGCGGCCGCGGAACGCGTATGTCCCCGGCATCTGCCGATTGCCCGGCTCGTTCGCGAAGCCACCGAACTGCTCGCGTGAGCCGCGGGCCATTGTGTGGTTAAATGGCGGACGTCATGGCAGACATCGTGCTGGCCGCCATCAACGCGAAGTACATACACCCGGCGCTCGGGTTGCGTTACCTTTTTGCCAACCTCGGCCCTTTGATCCCCCGCACACGGCTGCTCGAGTTCGACCTCCGCAAACCGACACGCGATGTGGCCACGGCCATCCTCGCACATGAACCCCGAATCGTCGGGCTTGGCGTTCACATCTGGAACACTCGTCTCGTCGCCGAAGTGATCACTCTTCTGAAAGCGGATCGCCCCGACCTTGTCATCGTGCTCGGGGGCCCCGAAGTCAGTTTCGATGCGGCGGATCATGAAACCTGCCGGCAGGCGGACTACATCATCACCGGCGAGGCAGATCTCGAATTCTCAGACCTGTGCAGCGCCATCCTCGGCGGGTCGCGGCCGGCATCGCGGATCATCCAGGCGGCGCCCGTGGAATTGGAGACCCTGGCGCTGCCCTACCCGCTCTACACGGCCGACGATCTGGCGCACCGGCTGACCTATGTCGAAACGTCGCGCGGCTGCCCCTACGCCTGCGAGTACTGCATCTCGGCACGCGATGTCACCCTGCGCTACTTCCCGCTGCCGCGCGTTTTTGAAGCGTTCGATGATCTCCTGCAACGCGGGGCGCGGCGCTTCAAGTTTGTCGACCGAACCTTCAATGTGGATATCCCGCGAGCCATCACGATCCTCGAATTCTTCCTTGAACGCATGCAACCCGGTCTGTTCGTTCATTTCGAAATGGTCCCGGAACGGTTTCCGGAAGAACTGCGCCAGGTGATCCGGCGGTTTCCAGACGGCAGCCTCCAGTTCGAGATCGGCATCCAGACGTTCAACACTGATGTCGCCGCCCGGATCAAGCGGACCATGGATGCGCCGCGCATCGAGGAGAACCTGCGATTTCTCAGGAACGACACTCATGCGCATATCCACGCCGACCTGATCGCCGGACTGCCCGGCGAATCCATGGACAGCTTCGCTGCGGGCTTCGACCGCCTGCTCGCCCTGCAACCGCACGAGATCCAGGTCGGTATCCTGAAGCGACTCCGCGGCGCACCCATCGCGCGCCACGACGCGGAGTGGAGCATGGAATATGACACTGAACCTCCGTATGAAATCCTCGGCAATCGCTTGATCGCGCGGAAGGACATGGATCGGCTCCGGCATTTCGCGCGCTTCTGGGAAGTCATCGCCAACCGCGGCGATTTTGCATGCGCCGCGCCGATGATTTGGCGTGAGCAGCCCTCGGCCTTCCACGCGTTCATGGAATTGAGTGACTGGCTATTTGCCCGGTTTGGACGCCACTTCGGTATCCCGCTGGAAGAATTGAGCGAGGCGATATTCGACTTTCTGACCGGGACGCGCGGGATAAAGACAACGGAAGTCACCGATGCGCTGAGCCGGGATTACACGGACGGAAGGCCCTTGCGCCGCCTGCCGAAATTCCTCCGGACAGAGGTGGACTGAGGAGCCTTACATCGCACGACGCTTCTGGATCGCGCGGCGATAGACGGCCACATAATCCTGCGCCGACCGCTCCCACGAGAACTCCTGGGCCATCGCCTGCTTCCGCAGGCGGGCCATGTGTTGCGGGCGATCAAACCATGTGGACACCGCCCACCCCATCGTGTTCGCCAAGGCTGAACCCGACGCCTCGACGAACTTGAAGCCGGTCCCGGAGCCCGAGGCCTCATTGTAGTTCTCGACCGTATCCTCCAACCCTCCGGTGGCGCGAACGATCGGAAGCGTGCCGTATTTCATCGAGTACATCTGGTTCAAGCCACACGGCTCGTAGAGCGAGGGCATCAGGAAGAAATCGCTTCCCGCTTCGATGAGATGGCTGACCTCGTTGGAGTAGCCGATGTGCGCATTCACGCGACCCGGGTAGGCCGCCGACAACCCGCGGAAGAAATCCTCGACGCCACCGTCGCCCGTGCCCAGCACCACCAGTTGGAACAACATTTGATTCAATGCCTTCGGCAGTGCCTCCATGAGCAAATTGAAACCCTTCTGCTGCGCGAAGCGGGACACAATGCCGAACACGGGCCAGTCGGCTCTCACATCGAGATGGAACAGGCGTTGAAGTTCGGTCTTGCAGATGGCCTTGCCGGACAAGTCATCCGGCGTGAAGCGGGCAGGAATGAGTTTGTCCGTTTCCGGATTCCAATGCTCATAGTCGCAGCCGTTGAGGATGCCCGTGAAATCGTCGCCGCGATCATTGAGGAACGGAGCCATGCCCATGCCGCCCGAAGGGGTCAGCACTTCGCGGGCGTACGTCGGCGACACCGCCGTGATCGCATCGGCGTACGCGATGCCACCCTTCAACAGGTTGATCTTGCCATGATCCTCGAGAGCTCGCGGATTGAAAGTATCCCAACCCACGCCGAGATACTGGAGCGCACCGGGATGATAGATGCCCTTGTACCCGATGTTGTGAATCGTCAACACGCTGGCCGTGCCGGACAACGGCGAGAGGATGCGATCCCACGTTTTTAACATGACGGCCAACACCGCGGTCGGCCAGTCATGGACGTGCATGACGTCGGGAATGAAATTCGTATCCTTGCAGATCTGGATCGCGGCTTTCGAGAGCAGCCCGTAACGGAATGCATTGTCGCCGTACTCGCCCCACGGCTCGTCGTAAATGCCCGGCCGGCCAAAGAATCGGTCGCAGTCGACGAACCACACGGGAACTTCGTTATCCAACAGGGCCTTGTGAACACCCACCCACTGCTCCTCGCCCCCGCCCATGTGCGCACATGCGGATCGTTCGTAGGTGATCCCGAAACGCGCGCGATTGATGGATGCGTAGAGAGGAATAAGCACCCGGGCATCGTGTCCCATGCGCCGCAAAGCCTTGGGCAAAGCCGCTACAACATCGCCAAGTCCACCCACCTTCGCAAAAGGCGCGCACTCGGAAGCGACGAAAAGGATCTTGAGCGGGCTCTCGGCCGGGCGAACCACGTCTGCCGCCAAAGGCTCTGCAACCCTCTTCTTCGAAGCAACCGACTTTTTTGGCGTGCGACGACGCCGCGCTGCGGTACCGGACGATGGGCGTACTTTTCTGGGCATGGCAACTCCTGGGTATGAAAGGCTGAAATGTGGGCGACGGACTATTTCTTCCTGCCAACCGGCATGAGGCACAGCGGATGTTCGGCGGCGGGGAGCCCGAGGGCTTTCTTCACATCCATGTCGGAGAAGGCAGCAACGACCACCGTGCCAAGATTCAGCGCAACGGCCTCAAGACTCACGTTCTCCGCAGCGTGACCGATCTCCATGTGGATGTAACGCACGCCCCGCTCGCCATATCGTTCCGTGGTACGCTCGTATACGGCGGCAAACGCCAACATCGCCGGAGCCACCGCCATCCAGGTTTGATCCAGCGCTGCCGCCGCCAGCTCATTCCGGCGGTCGCCGTCCACCATGTGTGTCAGGATGTGTTTCCGAAAATCATACCGGTAAATGCCGGGGTTCAGGTCCTGCACCTGCCCGACAACCAGATAGGATTCGATGGGATAAAGCGCCCCGGCGGAAGGCGCCGTCCTGAAGCCCCCCAGCGTGGTCACCCCCTGCGCCGCCCAGAGAAGCTGGCCCACTTCAACCAGGGTCAGAGGGTCTTCCTTGAATTCGCGTACCGAGCGGCGGTGCTGCATCGCCTTGTTCAGGTCGTACTTGGCATCGTATTCAGGCACAGGAAGATTGATCATCGTTTTTGCCTCTGTAGATTCCACTCCACCCCAAGAAGCCCACCCCGGGCACACCCGCGCATTGTAGAAATGGAAACCCCACCTTTCCAGCACCTTTTCGCACCCTCTCGATTCGCTCCTCCGGCTTTTCCTTGCGGAAAAAGGCCCGTTTCCCCTACATTGCGTTCCGGCTTCCCAGACCGTTTCTGGACGAGTCCAAGAGCCAACGCTCTGTCTTTCATGTGTATATTGTTGTATATAAACGGGTTATGCATTTCGATGACGGGTTGACTATGGCGAGGTTCCTTGGGAGCATCTACAGTTCAGTTTCGTGAGGAGAGGAGTCGGTCAGGATCATGCGAGTACTTATCATAGGCTCTGGCACGGCAGGTCAGAATCTGGCGGAGAAACTCTGCGCCGAGAAACACGACGTCGTGCTGATCGATCGCCAGGAAGAGGCGCTGGCCGAGGCGCAGGCACAGCTCGATATCCTGACCATTCAAGGTGAGGGTTCGAGCCCCAAGGTCCTCGACACCGCCCAGATTCGCAAGACGGACTTGCTCGTGGCCGTCACCGACAGCGACGAAGTGAACATGCTCGCCTGCATGCTGGCCCACGCGGCCGGGGTCCCCCACAAGGTCGCCCGTGTCTCGAATCTCGACTACATCCACCCGCCCGAACAGTTCTCGCCCTCCAAACTCGGCATTGATCTCGTGGTCAGCCAAAAAGAGGAGTGTGCCCACGAACTGTTCAATATTCTCCGTATGCCGGGCACACTCGAAGTCGTCGACCTCTTCGAGGGCGAAGTCCTGGCCGTCGGCATACGTGTCCATATGGACAGCCCCCTGCTCCGCCAACCTCTGAAGTCGTTCCCGCAACCGGAATTGCTGAAATCCATCAGGTTCGTTGCCCTCAAACGCGGCGATGACATGATGGTACCGCGCGGCGATACGCAGTTCATGGTCGGCGACGATGTCTATTTCGTCGGCCGGCCGAATGACATTTCCCTCTTCATGACATGGGCTTGGCCCGAACGCACCTCCTTTGAAAAGGTGATCATAGCGGGCGGTGGAGATCTCGGCCTGCAACTCGCCCGCATGCTGGAATCCACCGGCATGCAGATCGTCCTGATCGAACGGGATGACGCGCGCGCCAATCACTGCTCCGGCGTCCTCGACCGCACCTTGGTGATCAAGGGCGACGCAATGGACGAGGATACGCTCAAGAATGCGGGCATTGTCGCCGGCACCGCCTTCGTGGCCGCCACCGGCATCGACGAGAACAACATCATCGGCTGCCTGCTGGCCGCCAAGTGCGGCGCGCGATTCACGCTCGCCCAAGTCACCCGGCCGGACTACGTGCCCGTCATCGACAGTCTGAGCCTGCTGGATCGTGCTGTCAGTCCGCCTCTCTCGATGATCAATGCCATCCTTCACTTCGTGCGCGGCAAGTATGTCAAAGCTGCCGCCCTGTTCCACAAGCTCCCCGGGGAACTCCTCGATGTCGTCATCCCGCCGAAGGGCAAGTGGGCCGGCAAGGCCATCAAGGACATAAAGATTCCCGACGGCGTCACCATTGCCGGTGCCAGGCGCGGCACCGAAGTGCTCGTTGCCATCGGCGACTTGGTCCTGGCAGAGGGCGATCGTCTCGTCATCTTCGCCCTTCCCGAGGCCGTGGCCAAGATAGAGGCCCTGTTCAAGAAATAGCGCTCGTTGCCCAAACGCGATGAATGCCCGTGCTGTCATCCATATCATTTCGTTTCTCCTCGTGGTCGTCGGGGTGGCCATGGGGGTCTGTTTCGCCGCCGCGGTCTATTTTCACGATCCGGCGCCTGCCCGGTTTGGGCTGATGGTATCGGCTGCGGCCACCCTCATCTCGGGTCTGGCCGCGTGGTTGGCAACACGTGGAGAGCATGAGCTTTCGTGGCGCGACGGCATCGGCGTAGGCACCATCGGTTGGCTCGCCGTGGCGCTTTTTGGATCCCTCCCTTACCTCTTGTCTGGCGTCATCCCCGGCTTTGTCTCAGCGCTCTTCGAAACGGTATCGGGATTCACCACGACCGGGGCATCCGTCATCGCCGTTGTCGAGCCCGTCCCCAAGGGCATCCTCCTGTGGCGTGCCACCACGCACTTTCTCGGCGGCATGGGCGTCCTCGTCCTGTGCGTCGCCGTGTTGCCTTTCTTGGGCGTCGGCGGCATGCAGCTTTACCGCGCCGAGGTGGCAGGCCCCTCCAAGGACCGGCTGACCCCTCGCATCGCCAACACGGCCAAGCTCCTCTGGGGCGTCTACGTCCTGCTCTGCGTCCTTGAGATCCTCATGTTGAGGGTCGGACGCATGGGTTGGTTCGATGCCGTCTGCCACTCGTTCGCCACGATAGCCACGGGCGGTTTTTCCACTCGCACCGCGAGCATCGCCGCCTACCACAGCCTGTACATCGAGTGTGTCACGGTGGCGTTCATGCTGTTGGGCGCAACCAACTTCGCACTCCACTACGCCGCGCTGCGGGGCGACCTGCGAGGCTATGCAAGGGACTCCGAATTTCGTTTCTTTGCGGGTCTCTGGATCATTGCGTGCACCATCGTCACACTGAACACCTGGCACACCACCTACGCGTCGGCCGGAGCGGCCTTGCGCAACAGCGTGTTCTCCGTCACGTCGCTGATGACCACCACCGGATTCTCCACCGCCAACTTCGATCAATGGCCGGCCACGTCGAGAATCGTCTTGCTGCTGGTCATGGTCATCGGCGGATGTGTCGGTTCCACCGCCGGCGGCATCAAACACCTGCGTGTCGACGTGGCTGTGAAGAAGATCGCCCGCCGTGTGAAGTTGTTCATGTACCCGCAGGCCGTCGTGCAGATAAAGATGAACCGGGAACCTGTGGATGAGGACATCATCTCCAATATCCTTGGCTTTATCATTCTGTACGTCATCGCCTTGGCCATCGCTTCGGTCATCATGACCGCCTTCACCAAGGATATGCTTTCGGCCATCTCTGCCGTCATTGCGACCATGGGTGGCGTCGGCCCCGGTCTCGGGTTGGTGGGCCCAACGATGAACTACGCGACCATTCCCGCGGCCGGCAAGATCGTCCTCATGCTCTGTATGTTGCTCGGGCGTCTTGAGTTCTACACGCTTCTCGCGCTATTCTTCCCCAGCTTCTGGAAGAAATAGCGGGATGAATCTTCGCATCGTCTTACATCTGATCTCGCACATGCTGATGGTCATCGGGTGCGGCTTGGCGTCCTCGTGGGGCGTCTCGCGCTATTACGGCGATCCCCTTCTTGCTGAACTCAGCCTTGGTTACTCGAGCCTGATCACACTCGTCTCTGCCTTCGCGCTCAAGATCTTCACACGGGGCAACACGGAACTCACCCGCCGCGACGGGTTCGGCATCGTAACCTTGGGATGGCTGGCCGCCTCCGCTTTCGGCGCTCTTCCCTTCGTGCTCTCCGGGGTCATCCCCAGCCCCATCTCCGCATTTTTTGAAACAATGTCCGGCTTCACCACGACGGGCGCGTCCGTCATCAACGCCCTCGAAGGCGTCCCTCGTGGTATCCTCTTCTGGCGGGCCACCACGCACTTCTTCGGCGGCATGGGCGTACTCGTACTCTGCATCGCCATCCTTCCCTTCCTCGGCGTCGGCGGTATGCAAATCTTCCGCGCGGAGATGCCCGGCCCCTCCAAGGACCGGCTAACCCCACGCATCGCCAACACGGCCAAACTCCTCTGGGGCGTCTATGTCCTGCTCACCATCCTCGAAATCCTGCTGCTCCGCGTCGGGAAGATGCCCTGGTTTGATGCCACCTGCCATGCCTTCGCCACCATGGCCACCGGAGGCTTCTCGACCCGCACGGCCAGCATCGCCGCCTATAACAGCCCCTATATCGAAGCCGTCATCGTGGTCTTCATGGTTCTCGCCGGTGTGAATTTCGCGCTCCACTACCGCGCCCTCCGGGGCGACATCGGCTCGTACTTCCACGATCCGGAATTCCGCACCTACATCCTCATCTGGGCCGGCAGCGCTTTGTTCATCTCGCTTAATCTCTGCTCCACCGGATGCGCCAGCCTTCGGCACGCGTTGCGGATCGGCTTCTTCCAGACCACCTCAATCATGACCACCACGGGATTCGTCACCGCCGACTTCGACCAGTGGCCGGCCGTTTCAAAATTCGTGCTGATCCTGCTGATGTTCGTGGGCGGGTGTTCCGGGTCTACCGGCGGCGGAATCAAGATCGTCCGCATTCACGTCGTGTTCAAAGCCATCGTGAGGGAAATACGTCTCTTCATGCAACCGATGGCCGTGCTGCGGGTGAAACTCGGTCAGCAACTTCTGGAGCAGGACATCGTTTCCAACATCACTGCGTTTTTCGTCATCTTCATCTTCGTCTTCATCTCCGCCACCACGACGATGTGCTTCTTCACGCCCGACTTCCAAACCGCCGCTTCATCCGTCGCCGCCACATTAGGCAACATCGGCCCGGGATTTGGAGTCGTCGGGCCGATGGTGACCTATTCGAGCATCCCCGCCGCCGGGAAGGCCATCCTCGCTTTCTGCATGCTGCTCGGGCGCCTTGAACTCTACACCGTCCTCGTCCTCTTCCTTCCAAGCATCTGGCGGAAATAGCCCATACCCATTTTCAATCTGCCGACTACCGCCGGCACACGCGCCGCGGTTTGTAGCATCCGGACACCCAGACCTGTACGTACGTCGTCTGGTAATAGCCCGGCTGCCAGACCTGCTGCGGATAGCCGCCCGGACCGGACACCCACATCCAGCAACCCGGCACCCAGCACTGCTGCGGTACACTCTCCCAATGCCCCGCCATCTCCGGCATCGGCATGGGCATCGGCCGGCAGTCATACGTGGACGGCGAATTCACGATCACCTGCTCGTGATGCACCACCGGCCGCGAATCACATGCCGCCCCAGCCAGGATCAGCCCGCCCACGAACCCCAGCGCCGCCGCTCCCTCACGGCTCAACGCCTTCGCCGGAACCGGCTGCAACAACATCCCCGCCACTACTGCCACTGCTAGTATTCCATAGGTCGTCTTCATGACGTCCTCCTCTCTTTCTTCTCCGATCCATGGAGTAAGACGCTGGAGGAAGGACTTTATTCAACGGGAAGGAGACGCCTGCAAACAGGGCTGTTTCTGCAAGGGAAGGACCGGCAGCTACTCGGCCGTCAACGTGACGATCAGCGTGCCGCCCTCGTGGGCGATTCCGCCGAGGGCGAAGGGAGTACCCCGTTCCGCACTGACCACGGTGTTGAGCAACACCGTCCCCTCTCGCAGCCAACTCACATGCGCTTTGAGCCTGCCGCCCTCGGCCTTCAACGCGGTGATCGCCAGCCGAAAGCCGTGACCCAGATCGATCTCCGTGTTGCCGGGCACATTGAGCACGGCCGAACCCTCACCGTAGTGACGGAAGTACTCGAACCCCGTCACGCGCCGCAGTTTGAATTCAATGAAGGATAGCCGCGGGTCCTGTGCGGAAGATTCGTTCGAGGCGAGAATCATCATCGCCTTGATCGTCACCGGCCTCGCGGCCGCGACCGAGGGAAGCATCATGCACACGGCCAGCAACACCATGGCCAGCCAACCTGTTCTCACTGGATTATGAACCGGCATGTCCCTGCTCCTTGCCGTTGGCTTCGACGACCCAGATCATCGTCATCCCGGATTCCTGATCCTCGTATACCATCATCATCGCCCCGGGCAAACTGGTTTCCACCGACTCCACCTCCGTGCGCGGCGCCAGCGCTGCGACTGTCGGGGCCATCGGCCTGCGCAGAACCAGCAGCACCGAAACCATCAGCAGCAGTGCCGCAGCAACGCCCGCCCATCGCAGGCGACCCCACAAGACCGGAAATCCCTCGCCAACGGGCTCCGGCCGCGACACACGAATCGCCCGCCGGATATCCACCCAGGCCTGCTCCGGTGACGGCGACGAGGCCAGCCCGGCCTTCAACTGCGCGCCATACCCGCTCCACGCTTCTTGCACCCGGCGGCACTCATCGCATCCCTGCAGGTGTTCCTGCAGACGCGCCTTGTGCCGAAGCGAAAGCTCGCCGTCCATCGCCGCACTGATCCATTTTCGCGCCGTCTTGCAGTTCATCGTAATCCCTCCAGCCGCTCCTGGATCTTCTGACGCGCATAAAACAACCGGGACATCACCGTGCCCTTGCGGCACCCCATCACCCGCGCAATCTCGTCATAGGGCAACCCGTCCACCTCCCGCAGCGTCAGCACCATGCGATGCTCGGGCGTCAGTTCCTCCAGCGCCTCATGAAAGAGCCGGCCGATCTCCGCCCGCTCCGCTTCTCGGTCAGGCCTGACCCGCTCACTCGCCGCCAGATCCGGCTGCGCGTTGCCGAACCCATCCCCGCCCTCGGGAAAGGACTGCTCCCGACGCCGCGCGCGGTGACGCAGAAAATCCAGCCCCGCGTTCGAGGCAATGCGATAGACCCACGTGAAGAATTCGGCATCCTGCTTGAAGGTGTGAAGCTTGCTCCATGCCTTGACCCAGGCCTGCTGCGCGATCTCCTTCGCATCGTCGGCATTACCCACGATGCCGTACAAGAGGCCATAGATCCGCTGGTAGTACATCTTTACCAACTCCCCAAAAGCGTCTTCGTCTCCACCCTTGGCCCGCTCCACGCACCGCCGGACGGCTTGGCGGTCCATCGCCTCACCGCCCACTGGAGTAGACGCTTCCTGGTTGGTTTTATTCACATCGAGAACATCTGTCTTTCACGACCCGCCGACCCCACCCGATCTCAACACCGGTGCGATGCTGGCAGAATCCGGTCCGTGCTGGCAACATCAACTTGCAGCTGGCCCCGGCAGCACGCACCCCGCCATCCTCCGGCATCCTCGATTTGTTGCATCCAGTGATGCGGCCGCATCACTGGATGCAACAGATTGAACCACCTGCGAAGCGCTGATTTGCCTCTTTTGTTCGTGCACGGGCTCGGGCAAAGTCATGCACGGGGAGGCTTTGATCTTGAACACGCCCACACCGGAATACTCGCGCGGCCATGACCTCGCCAACAGCATCATCCACGGGGTCGGCACGCTCCTGAGCATCGCCGGCCTCTCAATATTGGTGGTCTTCGCCTCATTACGCGCCACAGTGTGGCACATTGTCAGTTGCAGCATCTACGGTACCACCCTGGTCCTGCTCTATGCATCGTCCACGCTGTACCACGCTTTCCGCTCCCCGCGCATCAAGAAGGTGCTTCGCGCCGTCGACCATGCATCGATCTACCTCCTGATCGCGGGCAGCTATACGCCCTTCACGCTGGTGACCCTGCGCGGCACGTGGGGCTGGAGCCTCTTCGGGGTGGTCTGGGTGCTCGCACTGGTCGGCATCACCCTCACCGTCTTCTTCACCGGCCGATTCCGGATCATCTCCACGCTGGTCTACGCCGGCATGGGCTGGATGGTCGTGATCGCCATCCGGCCACTGACGCAACACATGCCGCCCGGCGGCATCGCCTGGCTGCTGGCCGGCGGATTGGCCTACACCTTCGGCATCGTGTTCTATCTCTGGAAACGGCTGCCCTTCCACCACGCCATCTGGCATCTCTTTGTCCTGGCGGGCAGTCTGTGCCAGTTCTTCGCGATCATGTTCTACGTCGTACTCTATCCGACCTGAACGGCCTCAACGACTGCGGAACAGGAACTCGCCGATATCCCTGAAGAAGGCCGGCTCATCCGCCGGGTCCAGCGTCGGAAGAGTCTCCGCTGTCACATCATCCCGCGGCTGCACGTCGCATATCTCGTTCCAAATGGTCCCGTGACCGGGAACGAGACACGCGTACGCATCCCTGCGCACCCATGCGGCCAAGACCAGCAGCACGACGGCTGCCGCGATCATGAGCCGCCGTGCACGCGGCCACCTCATCGCCACACGCGCCGCCAACATCCATGCCGCCAACACCACCAGCAGTATGCCATGCAGGTAGTCCACGCCCCCAAGCCTCATGGGAATCTGCGATGCCAGGTACACCCCGCCGATGTCTCCCGTGCCTGTCAGCACCTGCATCACACCGTGCGTCAGCAGGAACAACTTGATGCATAGGAGGAACCCGAGGACAGAAAGCAGGAGCCGGTCGTACGCCACGCCCAGCGGACCCGACCACCCCGACCACAGCCACACGGCAATCACCGCCGCGAGCAGGAGAACCGACCACCCGCACGATGCCAGCACCGCCGATGTCATCGAGACCGGAACCCTCCCCGCACCACCCATCGTCACCCCCCACCCCAGCATCGCAACGCCTGCCGCGAGCGCCAGCCCCGGCAACAACCAACCCAGCAGTTTGAATGTCGGCAGCGTCTCCGTCCGGGTCTGAAGCCCGCCGAAAAGCACACCGATAGCCACCATTGGCAGCACCAGCAACGCGAATGCGGTATGCCATGCGGCCACCAGCAACGCACTGGCACATACCAGCCACGGCCGCCGTGCCGCCGCCGCCAACATCACTCCCAGCACCAGGAAACAGGCCGAGCCGCGCGGCACATAGGCCGTGAAAGGATTCATGTTGAACCGCGGCAACGACAGCCATGGAGGAATGATCAAGACACTCGACGCACCGATCAACAGTACCGCAGCGACGAGCAGGCGACCGCGATCCAATACGCCGGCCGCGATGACAAGCCAGATCAACGCCGCGCAGAAAAGCAACAGCATCGCCAGCTTCACCGCCCGTGTGAACCGCCCGCCGGTCATCGCCCTCATCATCCCGATCGCCACGTCCGCCGCCGGATAATTCCACGCGCTGAGGATGCGATTCTCCAGCCGGACCTTCTTCCGGCTGGCCGGCAGTTTTTCCAGCCACGCGGGAAGTGTATCCAACACCGCGGCGCGCGCCGGCGCCGCCGCCAGCACATAGGAAGAGGAATAGTAGTGCACCGCCTTGTCGTCGCAGTCCCCCCTGGAGTACGAACTCAGCCACACCACAACCGCATGGAACACCGACAGCGCGATCATGACGGCCGCGAGGAGACGGCCTTTGGAAAACACCTTCACCATCACTCGTTCTCCGGCCGGCGTGCATCCCACCCGTAGTCCACGTATCGCCACTGCACCGCGCCACCGCGCAGTTCCACCACCATGAACCCCTCCTCCGTCCCCTGCCACGGACCGCGCCACCACTGCCCGCAAATCGCGCCTCCGGTCAGGAAGGTCGTATCGCGCGACTGGGTGAACTCCTTCACATGAAGGTGGCCTTGCAGCACAAGGACAAGCTTGTGCCCGGCCACGAGATCCAGCACGTCCTTGCTGTTCACAACCACCCGGTTCTGCGGGGCCGCCGCCGTACCGCCCTGAGTCCTCTGGTAGAACGTCGTCACCAACGGCATGTGCGTAACCAACACCACCGGCATGGTCATGCGGGTCCGGGCAAGGTCCTCCTTCAGCCAAGTCATCTGCTCCGGCGAAATGAATCCGCGATACTGCAGCTCGTCGCGCGTCACATCGACAGGATCCAGCAGGATGAAGTGATAGCCACCCGCATCAAACGACCGGTAGGTGTTCTGAACTCCCATCTTTTCGCGAAAGATGGCGCGCGGGTCTTCGGCTGCAGGCGTGCCATCTTCCGGATTCGCCGCCACCAAGTCATGATTGCCGATCGCCAGTTCCAGCGGTCGGGGCAGCTCATCAAGGAAATCCGTCACCACTTTCCAGCGCGGCTCCACCGTCGCAGCGGCCGATTGGAACCCGTCGGTGATGTAGTCACCGCCGCCGATCACCAAGTCCGGCTTCTCGCGCGCGATCGCTGCGGCAGCGTTGCTCAAAGCCTCGGGGACACCCCATTCGGTGCGACCGTGGACATCCGTGAAGAACACGATGCGGAACACGCCCTCGCCATCCTGCGCCCACGATGCGGCACCACCCACCAGCATCAAGGCCACCAGCCATTCACGCATCCGCATGCTTGTCCCCTCCGGCATTCACAGGCCGCCACCGGCCATGATAGACGGCGGTCCACCCCAGCACAACGAACAAGACAAATCCACCGGCCGCCGCCTCTTTCCGATTGAAACGCGTGATCAGGCCCGCGCTCACGCCGCTCTCGTACGCATGATCCGGCAACAGATTTCGCTTCAATTCCTTCACGCTCTCATCGCCGAGCACATATTTTGACTTTCGCAGTGTGCGCCCGAAATACTTCTCCATGATCTGGTTCTCGCGCAGGGCCACGGTCAGATGATAACGATAGACCTGCTCATCGGCCTTGTACTTCCACGCCACGGCCATGTAGTGATCGCGCCGAAAGAGATGCACGCGCGCCTCGTGAACAAAAGGATCGCTCGCCGGCGTGTACCGCTTCAAGAACGCCTCGTACTTCTTGGGATTGCGATAGCGGTCCAGGATGGCTGCGGCATCCTTCGCGCGAACCTTGTCCATCCACTCCAGGTCCGCGAGATTGAACCGCGAATAGAACACACCGATATCGGGATCGACGTGGCGATAGCCGTACTCGCTCATCACGTTCGGCTTCTGACGCAGATACTCCAGTCGCGGCAGCCGGCTCGCATACCGCTCCACCGCGCGCGGCGTATTCATAAGGCAGGCAACCAGCACCGCGACTTGCACCGCGGCGATGCCGCACACCAGTCGCACCGATCGCGCAGGCACAGGCCCGCAGATAAACGGCGGTCGCAGACCCCGGCTGATCCCCACCACCATCAGCACGCCCGCAGTGGTGTTCAGCCCGATGTCCCGAAAGTCGAAAAACCTGCGCGGCGTCAGCCACTGGATGATTTCATCGAACGAGCCGAGGATCGCCCCCGCCAGCGCAGCCGCGACATAGATCAGCGGGTCGCGCATTCGATACGAGAAAGCGTGAAAGAGCAGCAGCGCGAGGACCCCGTATTCGATGAAATGGAGGGCCTCCTCCGGCGATCCCCAAAGTTGCAGCGTGCCGAACACGTAACCCGCGGCAACCGCCGCAAGCCATACGTACTGCGACCACGAACGGGATCTCACAGACCGCACCACGACCAGCGCGCCACCGCCCGCGGCCAGCACGACAAAGGAGAAGACCACGTCGCGGAAGAGCAGACGGCCCCAGTGCGCCGACACGTATTCCTGGATCGTTCGCGCCAGCGGAATCGTCGCGTAGATGATCAGCGTCCAAGCCGCTGCCAGCAGCCAGGAAAGACGCTCTCTGCCTCGTGGCACTTGCTGAAACATGCTGCCCGAAGCATGCCATGAGGCGCCGGCACTTGCAATCCGGCCGGCAAAGGATCACGCCCGATGGCTGTATTCCGTCAGCTCGCGGAGACGGTTCTTCATCGCGTCCGTCAGCATGTCCCATGTGAATCGCCAGCGCCAGTTGCCGCCGGTAACGCCCGGAACGTTCATGCGCGCCGACGAGCCAAGGCCCATGATGTCCTGCAGCGGAACCACGGCGGTGTTCGCGTTGGAGCGGAACGCGAGCGAGATGAGATCCCACTCGATCTGGCTGCCGTCGGTCTTGAGGTAATCGAGAATCATACGGCGCTCCTTCTCGATGTCCTCGTGCGAGCGCGTGCTGTTCTTGCCCGGCTCGCTGCGGAACCAACCCACGGTCGTGTCGTTGTCGTGTGTGCCGGTGTAGACCACGCAGTTCGGCGGATAGCTGTCCGGCCGGTACTCCGCCGCCTTGTCGTCGTTGCCAAAGGCAAACTGGAGAATGCGCATGCCGGGGAACTGGAAGTGATCTCTCAGCCGCTCCACCTCCGGCGTGATGACACCGAGATCTTCGGCGATGATCGGAAGCCGGCCCAACCGCTTGTTCAACACGTCAAACAGATCGGAGTTCGGCCCCTTGACCCAGTGACCGTTGATCGCCGTCGTCTCCGACGCCCCGATTTCCCAGTAGGCCTCAAACCCGCGGAAGTGATCGATGCGGACGATATCCACCATCTCGAAAATCTTCTTCATCCGCCGCACCCACCACTCGTAACCCGTGGCACGATGCACGTCCCATCGATACAGCGGATTGCCCCACAACTGCCCGGTCGCGCTGAAGTAGTCCGGCGGCACGCCCGCCACGATCGTCGGGAACCCGCGCTCGTCGAGGTAGAACAATTCCGGATGCGCCCAGACATCGGCACTGTCGTGCGCAACGAAGATCGGGATATCGCCGACAATGGAAATCTGGCGGCGATGACAATAGCCGACCAACTGGTGCCACTGCTCGAAGAAGAGAAACTGCCGGATCTTCACATCGCGAATCGCCGTCTTGAACTTCCGCTGCGCCGCGCGCATCGCCGAAGGCTCGCGCTGGGCAAGCTCCTTCTCCCACTGCGTCCACGGTACACCGCCGTGCGCATCCTTCAGCGCAAAGAAGATTGCGAAATCATCCAGCCAATCGGCATTCTTCTCGCAGAACACTTCAAAGGCTTTCTTCATTTTCGGCGAGGCACGCCGATTGAAATTCCGGCAGACGGAATGCAGCACCGCCATGCGCGCGATGATCACCGGCCCGAAATCAACCGTATCCTCCGGGAACTTCGGAAACCTCGCCAGGCGCGACTTCGGCAGCAACCCCTCCTCGACGAGAAGGTCGAAACTGATCACGAGCGGGTTGCCAGCAAAGGTGGAAAGCGATTGATACGGCGAATCGCCATATCCCGTCGGCCCCATCGGCAAGACCTGCCAAAGATGTTGTTTCGCGCCGTGCAGCACATCCGCAAACGCCTTCGCATGCGGGCCGATTTCTCCGATGCCGTAAGGACCGGGAAGCGACGTCGGATGAAGCAAGACACCAGATTGCCGGGGAAAACTCATCGCAAGCAGCTCCTAGTAAAGCGTTTTAAGGGGATTACAACTAGCGTCGAAGATGCATCCTGTCGAGTTTTTTCAGACAAGGCCCCAAACCCTCCTTTTCAGGCAAGAAGAATCCTTGCATCGGCACGCGCGGCAACACACAATCCGCCCTGCTGAACCATCAGAGGTACCCCATGAGCAAACGCGCGTTTACGTTGATTGAGCTACTCCTTGTCATCGCCATCATCGCTATTCTGGCCTCTTTTCTCTTTCCCGTGCTGACCACGGCCCGAATCCGGGCCTTTGACGCCGAATGCTCCAGCAACCTGCGCCAGATCGGCACGGCCCTGTATCAGCACGCCACCTCGCTCGGCGGCGGCTATTTCCCCGTCGCCGACAGCGCCGTGGAGCCTGCCGCCTACTCCGGCACGCGTACCGCCTTCCGCACCGCGGTTTTTGAATACCTCCCCACCAACTCCCCCGTCTTGTACTGCAAGCGGCAGTTGAAGGAATCAGGTCAGACCACCGCGCAGGCCACCAATATCACTTATTTCTACTGGGGTTATGACATCATTGGGGGGCGCGTGTACGGTGTCGATACCACGTCGAGCAGCAATCGCTGGTACAGCAAAGGACTTGCCACCAACGTTCCGTCCATGATCCTCATGAGCGATGCGTTTCAGGGCGCAGTGCTCGGCGATGCAAAGGATGTGCAGTACCACGCAGGCAGGTCAATCGAAGTCTCGCTCAGCGAACCCGGAACCATCGTGCTGCTGAGCGGTGGCGGCGCGGTGAAAATTTCACCCACCATTGGTATACCGAAGAAGAGGTAAGGACAGACCGTCTGAGTCTCCCATCCTGAGTAGGGACGGGCCGCTGGCCCGTCCGCTCTTCCGGACGAGCGAGCCGCTCGTCCCTGCCCCCCCATCATCCTTTGAAGATGATGTACTTGCGGCAGACGAAGTTGATCATCAGCGAGGCGATCATGTTGGCCAGGTAAGCCACCGTCGTGCTGAAACCAAACCAGCGGATCATCACCCAGCCCAGGAAAGTCCCCAGCGCAAAGCTGATGATCGATACGAGATAGAACAGACCCAATTCCTTCAAGCGGCTGTGGCGCCCGGGATGGAACACCCACAGAATGTTGAAGATATAGGCCGTGAAGTTCGAGAAGAGGAACGTGATGGCCTTGTCGACAATGTAGTGTACGGAACGCAAGGTCTCGCTGATCGCTCCAACCTGCAGCCCCAACAACTGCACGATCGGGTCCGACTGCCCCAGCGCCGGAATCACCTTCCACGCCAGGATGTAGAACACCACCACGTCCACCACCGTCGCGATCCCTCCCGAGATGGCGTACTTGATGAACTGGATGAACGGGTTCGCCTCGCGCTGCATGAACTGCTTGAGAATGTGTTTCATGGGATGAGGGCCTTCCGTCTTCCGTTTTCCCAGCTACTCCCCAACCACCCACGCCTGGATCTCCGCGGGAAGCGGGCCAACTTCTTCCAGCCGGCACTTCACATCGCCGGCTTCCGTCGGCACCGCGACTTCATCGCCCGCCACATGCCCCGCCAGCGCCTGCGCCATGCGGGTCTCGCTCGAGATGATCCCAAGCGCCGAATCCTGGTCCCATTCGCCGAGGATGTGATAGGTCTCCACCCGGCCATCGGCATAGCGCAACTTCACGCTCGTTGCCAACCCCGCCTTGTCGGTCGGCAACTCCTTGAAGTCCGAAGGCGTCACGCGACGCAGCATGTCTTCCAGGTCACCGCGACGCCGCAGAAGTATGCCCTGCGCTTCCTTCGCAGCCTTGAATTCATGGTTCTCGCTCAGATCGCCGTAGCTCCGGGCAATCGCGATTTCCTTGCTGTTCTGCGGAATATCGACCGTGATCAGCTTCTCGAGCTGCGCCTGCCGCTCGCGGTAGCTGCGCTGCGAGGTCAGCGGCCCGCGTACAGCACTGGGCGCCTCCGTCTTCTCGACCAGCACCTCTTCCAGCCCGGGGTACCGCTTCACGATCTGCCCCACGATCGACTGCCGGTCAAGCTGCGGCCACGCCGCGCACTCGCGGATGCGCAGGATCATCTCCTGCCGCTGCGGGGTGGTCATCTCGTCCAGGATCGCGCCCAGCCATTCGATCTGTCCAAAGCGATCACGAAGCTGGTTGCGCGTCTTCAGACGATCACCGTTATACGTCTTGCTCAGCTCCGAGAGGATCAACTGCCCCAGGAACGGCCGCGTGCCCAACGACCACTTGTCCAGCCGATCCATGTTCCGTGTGATCCAGTACAACATCTCGATGTTCGCGCATAGTCCGGCAAACGCATCGCGGAAGATCATCGCGCAGCGATCCTCCATCCCCCGCAGCGCAAGAAAATCCATCGCCTCATTCAGCGTCGTCAGGTTGAGCTGCATCAACAGGTCCAGCAGAAGCTGCGACGTCGCGTCGCCATCGTGTGCCGCCAGGAAATCGATGAAGGGCCGAATCATCCGCGCCGGCAGGTTCGATGCCACATCGAGAAACATCCCCGGCTGGCGGAAGGCCTGCGCGTGCATCGGCACATCCACCTGCGTCGCGGGAATACCCAGCTTCGCCGCAGCCATCGCCGCCCGCACCACGAAATCGGCCCGGTCGCCCCGCGCGCCCTTCACCACAAACGCCAGGCGCTCGCCCAACGTCTCCATGGCCCCTGCACCCAGCGGCTCGGACCGGTTGTCGATGAACTCTTCCACGCGCTTCAGGATCGTTTCCATGTCGCGCTCGGGCGCAAGAGCCTGCACCCACACGTCGTCATACGCCTTCACGCGGTCCAGAATCCGCAGCGGATTCGTACGCCGCGTCGGAATCTCCACCAGCCCGTCCTTCTTCAGGCCGCGCCGCGCCGAATCCCAGAAGCCTTTCCAGTCCGCTTCCGCCATCAGCCTCGGAATCAACACCTCCTGGAGTTGCGCCACCGTCAACGGCCCGTAACTGCGCAACGCAATGCGCACCACTTCCGCAGGATCCTCAACGACGAGTTGCCGCATCTTCTCCGGCTCGCGATGAAGCTGCGCCAGCAGGTGACTCTCCTCCAGCAACTGCAGCGTCTCCGCCGCGTAGGCCATCGTCATCCGATGTTCGCTCTTCTTCTCAAAATCAATCTCGACCCGGCCATAAAACGCGTCGACCTTCCTCACCACGCCAAAGCCCCACGTCTTGTCGAGACACAGCGTCCCCGACTTCAACGTCAGCAGCAACAGCAACCGCCTCACCGCTTCCGGCGCAGCCACGCCGCGATCAAAACCGACATGCTGCGGGAACGACCGCCGCTCCTGGTCCTTCTCGAGAATCTTCACCGCTGCATCGCGACACTTCGCCGTCCACTCCGGCGACGGTGCACGCCAGACCGACATCTCTGCCAACACTGTCAGCGCATCCATTGCCCGCGCGCGCTCCGTCAGCGCATCCTGCAACATATCCGCCCACGACTCCGCCAACTCAGACTCACCCTCCCGCCGAAGCAGGGAAAATGCTTGAAGAAAAGAGGTCACGGGAAGTTCGGGCTTATCAAGTTGCGCGAGAAACCATTCTTCGCGCCGGGCGGGGTCGGCAGGCAGGCCAGTCTTTTGCTCGGTCGTAGTCTCCATATTCACATTCTCCAAAAAACAGAGGCGTCAAAGCGCAGTAGCGGCGTGCCAGAGTACCAATATCCCACCCGATTGCCATAGCAAATCTTAGCCAACCCACTTTCCACTCCCCTCCGCCTCTTCTTCCCCTCTTGCCTCTTTCCCCCTCTGTGCCTCTGCCCCTTTGCTCCTTTCCCCCATTGGTCATTGGTGCTTGGTCATTCCCCCTCCGCCTCTTTGCCCCTCCCCGCTCCTTGCTTCTTTCCCGCTCTGTGCCTTTGTGCCTCTGCCCC
>DAISJM010000012.1:0-72902 GCA_036821485.1 Verrucomicrobiota bacterium
TTGCACCGGTAGCTGGCCTTCCTCTGACCCATCTCGCGTGCTGGGGAAACAGCATTCGTGATCTGGGACCGTTGCGTGGCACACCGCTGGCTGTCCTCAACTGCGCAGGCAACCCGATCACGAGTCTGGAGCCGCTGCGCGGCATGGCCCTGCATTCCCTTCGTTGCGAAGGGTGTCGCATCACTACGCTGGAGCCGTTGAGTGGCATGCCGCTCACGTTCCTCAACGTATCCGAAAATCCGCTGGAGGACGGCATTGAGCCGCTGGCCGGCATGAAGCTCACTTGGTTGAGTTGTATTCATTGCGGCATAGAGACCCTGGAGCCCCTGCGTGGCATGCCGTTGACCATGCTGTTTTGCGAGGCCAATCGATTCACCAGCCTTGAGCCGCTAAGTGGTATGCCGTTGACGGAGATGGCCTGCAGCGGCAACCGGATTGAGTCGCTGGAGCCGCTCACCGGCCTGCCTCTCAACACCCTGCGCTGCAGTGACACGCGTGTCCGAAGTCTTGAACCATTGCGCGGCATGCCGCTGAGCACCTTCAGCATTCAGGCCAACCGGGTGGAGAGTCTGGAGCCGCTGCGGGGCATGCCGCTGGCGGCGTTGTACTGCGGTGGCAATCGCATCAAGGACTTGGGGCCCTTTATCAAGAACCCGCCGTCTACTTTCCTGTTCGAGTGCGACGCGCTGTCTACCGAGGAACTGCAGTTCATCTTCAATACATGGTCCCGCGATTTTCGCTTTGCTCACCACGCGCGCAATGTGGAGGTGTTGCTGGCCCTGCGGAGAGGCGATGTGAAGAAATTGCGGGAACTCGCCACGCCTTTCGGCGGGCATCACTACCTGTTTGTGCCCAAATACCTGACGTGGGCCGAGGCGAGAGATGCATGCGTGAAGGTCCATGGTCATCTGGCATCGATCACCAGCGCCGAGGAAAATGAGTTCGTGGCCTCGATGTTCCCGCTGGGTGGAAGCTGGTACTGGATCGGACTGGAAACCGTGGGAGGGCGTCACCAATGGGTGTCGGGCGAGCCTTTTGACTACAGCGCGTTCATCAGCGTTCTGCAGTCTTCTGCCTCGGGCCCGTGGGTGTTTTCAGGCAAGTGCTGGTGTTATGACCTGATTCCCAACGCTCACAACGCGTTCATCCTGGAATGGGATGATTAGCGAAGAGCTTCCCCGCCGGCATCCTCTGCCTTGTCGTCATCGCCCGCATCCTGCTTGCCGAAGAACGCCAAAGCATCTTTCACGAAGCCGAAGCCGATGTCCGGCATCCAATACTCGTTGATTTCCAACACGAGCGCGTCGCGTCCCAGAAGGTCCTTTTTCATGTCAAACAGGTCGCGATTGTAGGGGGCACCTTTCGGGCTTTCCGGGGTGAACCGTCGCTTGTGGTAATAGAGGGTGTCGCGCTGCCGATAAAGCATGTGCTCATCCATCAGTTCGTTGAGCGTGTGGACGAAGCTGTCGCCCACAAAAAGGATGTCGGGCACGTATGTTGACTCGTCGGCGAGGCGGCGGATGACGGGGTGATACTGGGGACCGGCGTCTTTCTTGAACGTCCAGAGGTTGAGCAACTCTCCGCAGGTCCAGACATTGAGGAGTTCGCCGAGATCGTTGTCGGTGCCGCGTATCTGGTCGTCGACCTTAACGTCCTCGATTTCGATCTGGGGCAGCTTCTTCCCTGTCAGGCGTTCAAGGTCCTGCATGATCAGTTCAGTTATCCGTGCTGCACCCAGGTAATTCCAGTGCACGCCGGTGAGCGGGAAGAGCGGGTAGGGGTAATCGTTCTTCCACTCCTTGAACAGTCGGGGACCATCGATGTAGTTCACGCCAAATTCGTCAAGTAGCGGCATGATGGCGTCGTAGGCGGTCTTGCGTTGTTCGCGTCCGGGCTTGAGCATGCCGTCGGGGACGTTTTCGGGGTAGACCTCCACCTTGGAAGGGGCGATGACCACGAGCATGGCGACCCCGCGCTGCTGGAGTTCATCCTGAAGTTGTCGCGCGCGCCGGGCGATCCTTCGCAGTTTCTCGTCGCTGGCTTTGCTGGCCCGATTGTAGCGCTGTATGTAGACCTGCTCGTAGAGCATACCGTCTTTCCCGATGACCACTTGGCTGCCTGCCTGTCGTGGCACCATCCTGAAGAGGGTGAAGTCGAGCTGGTTATAAGTTCGGACGAGGTAGGACCGCAGCCCGAGTCGGTAGTTGAAAAAAGGTTCGTACTTTGCCACGTAGGTGCCGTCGAACCAGCCCTTCACGCTGAGCTGCACCCTCTCCGGCTTCTGCTCGGAGCCATAGAGCTGAAGCTCGGGGAAAAGGTGGAAGGCACGCTGCAGCGTGGGTAACCAGAGGGTCGCCACGTAGATCACTGCAAACAGCCTGGTCAGTGTACGCATCATCTCAAAACCTGAAATAGATGAACGGGTTGAATCCTCCGGTCGCCAGCGCTGCGGCCGAGAGGAAGAGCAGCAGACACGCCGCCACGAATTGCGCCGTCAGTGGCCAGGGGCGGGTGGCGGTCGTAATCCGCTGCCGCGGTGCGCGGACCTCGGAGGTGAACGCCGGCGCAAAAACGATGGCGGCGGCGATGGCGAGCACCATCCACGCGTGGGGCGTGATGAACTCGGACCAGGCCATCATGGGTTGCGCGGCTGCGAGTGAGGGGAGCGCGAACATGCGCTGGAAGTAGAACACGGCGGAACCGAGCGACTCGGCGCGGAAGAGTACCCAGCTGAACAGCACGAGCAGGAAGTTGATCGGGATGGCAAGGCCGAGCGGCATTCGTGCCCATCGCGTGTTGCGCGTCATCTTGTCCAGCGTGAGGAAGAACCCGTGATAGGCGCCCCAGACGACGAAGTTCCATGCCGCGCCGTGCCAGAACCCGGAGAGCACGAAGACGATCCAGAGGTTGAAGTAGCCGCGGAACGCGCCCACCCGGTTGCCGCCCAGCGGGATGTACACATATTCGCGCATGAAGTTCGAAAGGGAGATGTGCCAGCGCCGCCAGAACTCGGTGAAGTTGCGCGCGACATACGGGCAGTTGAAGTTCTCAAGGAACTCGAAACCCATCATGCGGCCCAGCCCGATGGCCATGTCGGAGTAGCCGGAGAAATCAAAGTAAATCTGGAACGCGTAGCATACGACACCGAGCCACGCGAAACCCGGTGTCAGTTCCGACACCTTCATTCCAAACCCGCGATCGGCGACGGCCGCGAGGGAGTTGGCGATGAGGACCTTCTTGCCGAGGCCGATACTGAAGCGCCAGATACCGGCGAAGAACCGCTCCGACGTGTGATCGCGCCGGATGAGCTGCATGGCCACGTCGTGATAGCGCACGATGGGGCCTGCGATGAGCTGCGGGAACAGAATGACGTAGAGTACATAATCGTGAAGGCTGCGTGCGCGCTGGGCGGTGCCGCGGTAGACATCCACGAGGTAGCTGATCTTCTGAAAGGTGAAGAACGAAATGCCGATGGGCAGTGCGACGCGGGTCCATGCGAGCGACCCAAATCCGAAATGAGCCAGTAGGGAATCCGTCTGCTCAACGAAGAAATTGGCATACTTGAAGTAGAGCAGCGCGACGAGATTGATGGCGACAGCGAGTGCCAGTACGCGTTTCCTGTGCCGTTCGGGCTGTCCGCTGTGCAACTGTGCGCTGAGATGGTAGTCGAGCGTTGACGTGGCCAGCAGGACGAAGAGGAACCGGGGTGCGCCCCATGCGTAAAAGGCACAGCTTGCCAGCATGGCAATCCAGTTCCGATACCGGACAGGGCTCAGGTAGTAGGCCAGCAGGAACACCGGCAGGAACTTGAAGATGAAAATGAGTGAACTGAAAACCATGATTGTGCGACGTAGTTTATACAGACGCTGTGACGGAGCAATCTTTTATCGGCAGGCCCTTGTCAGGGTACAGAATCGGCGCGAACGCGGAAGAAACGGCCGGGCAGCGCCGCATCGTAGTCATTGGTCCACACGTGTTCCAATGTGGGCCATTGGTCGGTCGGCACCACGGCGTTCCACGTGGATGTTGGGGCTATTCCGCGCGACTCGACAGTGAACACGAAATTCGAATAATCGGGGGTCCATGGATCGGACCAGCGGATGATATGCCCCTCGACGCGTGACGCGCGCTGCGTGAAAGTCGCTCCTTCGATGACATTGGTGACATCCCATTCTGCACGCTCGGTGGTGAGGCTGAGGATGCTGAGCGGGAAGCGGAGCAGGAACGCGTGTGTTGCACCGGTGATGATGCCGACGCCGGCGACATCGCCATTCTCGTTGATGCCCCACGCGTGGGTAAGGACCCAGCCGGAGTTGGTCGGAATCATCGAGTTCAAGTTGGCCATGGTGCCGCCCTGCCACAGGAAGGCATTGGTTGCGCCATCGGCCGTGGTCGAATAGCCGACGATCATGTTGCGCTCGTTGATGTCCGTGGCCTCGGCCCACTTGCCACCGAGTGTGCCGAGGTCGATGAGAAGCTCATTGGCCCAAAATCCGTTCGTGTCCCGCATGTAGATGCCGTTTTCCGGGACTATCATGAATGCGTGGCGAACCCATTCCGGCGCGTTGAAGCTGACGTCTGCGCCGCCGACGACGATGCCCTGATCGTTAATAGCGTAAGCGCGGCTGAATCGTCCGTTGGTCCCCAGCACTCCAAGGCCGATCATCTCGCCGGCGTCGGAAACGTGGTTGCCATTGGTATCCTGCCAGAAGAATGCGTGCCAGTCTTCATCCGGTGCGAAAACAAACGATTCACCGACCACCTGGGTCTTGCTGTTCACGTCCCAAGCCTCGCTTGAGTATTTGGGGTAGAGCCTCCCGAGCTCTGTTGTAGCTCCGGCTGTGTAGAGACAGGCCATCGGGTCGGTGGCATTATTGGTCATAGCCCAGCCGACGGTCTCGCCCCCTTCGTTCATGCCATAGGCCCGACTGCTCTGGCCGCCGAGTGTGCCGAGTTCCGTCATCACGGCACCGTCCCAGGTGAATCCGCGGGTGCCGCCAGCGTTGTTGGTGGTGTCAGACCAGCCCACGACACGTCCGCTCTCGTTGATGTCGCGCGCTTCCGCAATCACGCCGCCGGGCAGTGTCCCAAGATCCTGCATCACGCCGTTGTCCCAGAGAAATGCGCGGGCCACATCATTCGTGTCGTGCGCCCAGCCGACCACTTGGCCTGCGTCGTTCAGTGCGTTGGCCTGGCTCGCACTTCCGCCAAGTGTGCCGAGGTCGATAACGTGGCCGATCTGCCCGTGGGCAGGACTCAGCAGGCTCATGCAGGAGGCCGCAATCAGGACGATTTTGAATCTCGCAAAAGAGATCATGTGGACATCTTCTGTGTTGATTCTATGGGAAACCGCGGCGAATGAAAGCTCAAACCCCGGTCTACTCCAGAAAACACATGGCGCGGCGTGATTCTGGATCGGCCACGACGTGCGCGTGGGTACCGTTGAATGCAGCGGGTACGTCGATAACCTTCACGACATCCTGAAACGCCGCTGCATCCGGCAGCAGGCTGGACAATGAGTTGGGCGCCGCCTCGAAGAAGGTTTCGTTGAAGCTGCAGTCGGCGTCGTCGGGATAGACGGGGAGGTAAATGATCTGCTGCTCCACGAGGTCCTGGAAGAAATGCGTTCCATACGAGACTTCGGGTACGTGGCCGGCTTCCTCGCGGGCGAGTTCGACCAGCGCCGCGGCGTTGTCGATGTCGGCATAGCCGACGTTGACGCCGAGATCGATGTTGCTGCTACCCCAGCGACCGGGACCGATCATCAGCAGCTTGTCGTGGGTGTTTTCCATCAGTTCATTGATTCGGCCGACGACGCGGCCGACGGACTTCTTTCGAACGGGATCCGTCATGCCCGCATACCACCGGGGATCGATGAAGATGATATAGCGGATGCCGCCCACTTCGCCGCCGCTGATGAAACGATCTGACTGAAAGAGTTTCTTCGCAGGCGTGATGTCCGCAGGGATCTGCAGGGGGCCTTGGGTGCCCGGGAGCCACAGGGGCCGGCATTGCAGCAAATTCACGCGGATGCGGCCCTTGGGGTCGATGTGTGCGGTGAATTCCGTATCCACGGGATGGCCGTAAGCTTCCTCGAGCACCGACAGCATGCGGCCAAGAATCTTCACAAAGTTTGTGCGTGCGATCAGGTTGTTAAACGTGGGGACCAGCGACGATCCATCACCGTCGACTTCGCGGCTGAACGGGTCGTAGAGATGTCCCTCCTTCATGACAGAAACGAGGAGGTGGAGGTTGGGATACTTCTTGTCGCTCAGCACGTCTGCCACGGGGATGGTCACGAGTTCGTTGGCCTTGAGGTCCAGCAGGTCCATCTCGCGTTGCGAGTACTTGGCAACCTTGGAGCCGACCTCAGGCCGCAGGCGCGGGTGGCTTACCGCGATCATGCGCGGATAGTCGCCGCCGACGCGATTCACCGCGCGCGTGCCAAGGCCGAAGACAAGGCGGATGACGCCCTGCTTCGGGTCGATGCGGTCGCTCCATGCGTAGAGATTGCGGGAGAAAGCGACGCCGGCGAGCGTGGGAAAGAAATACTGGCCGCATGGCATGCCCGATACGCGCATGACGAGGATGGCCATCTGCTCGTCGCTCTCGCCAAGGCCACGGTGGCGTCGGTAGGAAAGGGCGTCAGGATTCAGCGCGCTGGCGTAGACCAGCTTGACGGCGCGCAGGAACGCTTCGAGGCGGTCCTCCGGGCTGCCCTGGTTCGCGCAGAACTCGCTCCGGTACTTGCCCGCGAAGGCGTTGCCGAAGCTGTCCTCGAGCAGGCTGCTGGAGCGTACGATGATCGGCGCCTGTCCGAAGTAATCGAGCATGCTGCGGAATTGTTCGATGATTTCCGGAGGGAACTTGCCCGCGAGGAAGCGTTGTTCCACCTCCTCGAACTCCTCATGCGAAATCGATGAACTGCGCGAAAGTTTCAGTCGCAGCCGGAAGAGGTCGTTATTCACAAGGAACGTGAAGAACACGTCGGAGCCGACGAAGAATGAATCATGGCTCTCCAGCACTTCGGAGAAATCGATCTCGTCCTTCTCGCGTTGCAGCACGAAACGGGCGACGAGCATGCCTGCCGCCTTGCCGCCGACGCGGCCTGAACCAATCAGCCGCGTGCGGATGTTCAGCAGGTCATTCAGCGAACAGAAATCGTCGACCAGCCGGTTGAATTCGGGATGATTGCCGATCATCATCCTCGCAAGCTCCTGCTTCAGCGCCGCGATTTCCGGGACATTCTCCGAAAGCGGCGTTCCGGTTTCGCGATACTTGCTCAATCGCTGGAACACCGTGTCCCACGGGGCGATGGATTCGGCGCCGGTTCTCAGAGGGTGCTGGCGTGCGATGGAGGAAACGGCGGCAGCGTCGCCGCTCTGGAACACAGGATTCCAGGTTGGCCCGGAAACCTCGCGGGGCAGAAACATCTGGGGCGTGTAGCGATCCCACACCTTCAGGGGGTGGATGTACATCTGGTTGTTTGCATGGTAGACGTCGACCAGCAACTGTGTCGTATCGCGGATGCGGGCTACGGCGCTGTGCGCGTGTTTGCCGCGCGTGAGGGCGAAGTAGGTGACGGTGTCCAGTTCGTAGAGATAAGGGCACGTGACCTGGAAGAAGTTCGCGAGGAGTTCATCGGTGGCCCACTCGACCACAAGGGCGGAGAGGTTATCGAAGACGTAGAACGCTTCCTTGCCGCGCTCTTCAATGATGCGATGGACCTCGCCGCTGAACGGATCGAACCCGGGGCCCGGGTCGACCTCGACCACTTCAAAACCGGAATCGGGTCCAAGCACGGGGGGGTGGGGGGCGAAGCGGATATAGATGCAACGGCGGCCATCGCGCCGTGCCTGTTCGGCAAACGGCCGGACAAAGAAGATGTAATCTTCGAGGTCGTCCACCTGCCAGACGACATTGTCGCCGAGGCGGAGCCCCTGCACGACTTCGTCGAATGCCGGTATGCCGCTGGCTACAGTTCTATCCATTACGACACCGCTTGCTGCCGCGTGGTCTATACGCGCGGCAGATCCATGTTGCCCTTGGTCGGGAGCTGAGACGAGCCCATAAGATGGATATCCACTGCCTGTGCGCATTCGCGGCCCTCGGAAATCGCCCAGACGATGAGCGACTGCCCGCGATGCATATCGCCCGCGGAGAAGACGCCCGGGACGGACGCCATATAATTCGCGTCGGTTTTCACGTTCCCCATCTTGTCGAGTTCCAGTCCGAGCTGGGCGATGATGCCGTCCGTTTCGGGGCCGATGAATCCCATGGCGAGCAGCACAAGTTCGGCGGGCCATTCGTGCTGGGAGCCGGGCATTTCGATCATCTTTGGTCGACCGCCCGCGACGGGCAGAAACTCGAGATTGGCGGTGATCAGGCTGCGCACCCGGCCGCCCGCGCCGACGAAACTCTTCGTGGTGATGGCCCAGTAGCGCGAGCCGCCTTCCTTGTGCGAGGAACTGGTGCGGAGGCGCATGGGGTAGTAGGGCCACGGCTGCTGGTTCGGGCGGCCTTCCGGCGGGCGCGGCAGCAGTTCAAAACTGGTCACTGATTTCGCGCCCTGACGCAGCGACGTGCCGATGCAGTCACTTCCCGTGTCACCGCCGCCGATCACGATGACACGTTTGCCCTTGGCGGAAATGTTGAAGCGGCCTTCGACCGGCAGGCCATCCACGCGGCGGTTCTCCGCGCCGAGGAAATCCATGGCAAAATGGATGCCGCTGAGTTCGCGTCCCGGCAGGGGCAAATCGCGAGGGCGGGTTGAACCGCCACAGAGCACCACGGCGCTGAACTTCTTCAGCTCATCCGCAGCGATATCCTTGCCCACGTTCACGCCGGGGCGGAACACGATGCCTTCCTGCTCCATCAGCTTGAGGCGACGGTCGATCACCCACTTCTCCAGCTTGAAATCCGGAATACCGTAGCGAAGCAGGCCGCCGATTTTCTCGGCGCGCTCGAAGACGGTGACCGTGTGGCCTGCGCGGTTGAGCTGCTGTGCGCAGGCAAGGCCGGCCGGTCCGGAGCCGACGATGGCGACGGTCTTGCCGGTACGCTTCTCCGGGGGCTGGGGGACCACCCAACCATTCTCGAATGCGCGCTCGATGATCGTCTTCTCGATCAGTTCGATGGTGACTGCGGGCTCGTTGATGCCCAGCACGCAGGCTTCCTCGCACGGCGCGGGGCAGAGTCGACCGGTGAATTCGGGGAAGTTGTTCGTGGCGTGGAGGCGGTCGATCGCCTCGCGCCAGCGGTTGCGATAGACGAGGTCGTTCCAGTCCGGGATGATGTTGCCGAGTGGGCAGCCGCTATGGCAGAACGGCACACCGCAGTCCATGCAGCGTGCGGCCTGCTGGCGCAGGTGGTCCTCGGCAAATTCCTGGTACACCTCGCGGTGATCGCCCAGGCGTTCTTCAACCGGCCGCGACCGCGGCGTCTCGCGCGTATATTCCTTGAATCCTGTGATCTTGCCCATGTTACAGCCTCTCCAACACGTCGGTGTCGCTTACGTAAGCGGGTTCGGTTTCGGGAAGTTTGACCTGCTGCCGGGCGACGATGCCCAGCGCGCGCTTGTAATCGATCGGCATGATCTTGGCGAACTTCGGCAGAAGTGCTGCCCAGTTGTCGAGGACGCGCCGGGCGACCGTGCTGCCGGTGTAGCGGTGATGCCGCTCGATCAGGCTGCGCAGTTCGGCGATGTCTGTTGGGTCCTCGACTTTGTCGAGCTCCACCATCTCCATGTTGCAGCGGGTGGCGGCGAAGTCGCCTTGTTCATCCAGTACGTAGGCGATGCCGCCGCTCATGCCGGCGGCGAAGTTGCGGCCGGTGCGGCCGAGCACGACCACGCGCCCGCCGGTCATATATTCGCAGCCATGATCGCCCACGCCTTCGACGACCGCCTGCGCGCCGCTGTTGCGGACGCAGAAACGCTCGCCGGCCAGGCCGCGGACGAACAACTGGCCGGATGTCGCGCCATAGAGCGCGACGTTGCCGATGAGGATGTTTTCCTCGGGCACGAACGTCGCTTCCTGCGGCGGCACGATGACGACCTTCGCGCCGGACAGGCCCTTGCAGAAGTAATCGTTGGCGTCGCCCTCGACGCGCACGGTCAGGCCCGGCGCGCCGAACGCGCAGAAGCTCTGGCCGGCGGAGCCGGTGCAGTTGATCGTGATGGAATCCTCGGGCAGGCCCTCGTCGGAGTAGTAGCGCGAGATTTCGCTGCTGAGGATTGTGCCGAACGTGCGGTTCACATTGCGGATCGGTATGTTGATGACGACCGGTTCGCAACGTTCCAGGGCGGGCGCGGCGAGTTCGAGCAACTTGTGATCCAACGCCTTGTCGATACCGTGATCCTGCTTCTGGCGGCAGTAGGTGCCGACGGAGGGCGGGACATCGGGCTTGAACAGGATGCTGGAGTAATCCAACCCCTTGGCCTTCCAATGCTCAATGGCCTTGCGCGTCCCGAGACGGTCCACGCGGCCGACCATCTCGTTCACCGTGCGGAAGCCGAGTTGGGCCATGATGCGGCGCAACTCCTCGGCGACGAAGCGGAAGAAGTTCACCACGTATTCCGGCTTGCCCGTGAACTTCTTGCGGAGTTCCGGATCCTGCGTCGCGATGCCGACGGGGCAGGTATTCAGGTGGCAGACGCGCATCATCACACAGCCCAGCGTAACGAGCGGGGCGGTGGAGAAGCCAAACTCTTCGGCACCGAGCAGGCAGGCGATGGCCACGTCGCGGCCGGTCATGAGTTTTCCATCGCACTCGACGACGATACGCGAGCGCAGGTCGTTGAGCACGAGCGTCTGGTGCGTCTCTGCCAGGCCGAGTTCCCACGGCAGGCCGGAATGCTTCAGGGCGGTTTCCGGCGAGGCGCCGGTGCCGCCGTCCCATCCGCTGATGAGCACGACATCGGCCTTGCCCTTGGATACGCCGGCGGCGACGGTGCCGACGCCGACCTCGGACACCAGCTTCACGCTGACGCGCGCGTTGCGGTTGGCATTTTTCAAATCGTGGATGAGCTGGGCCAGGTCCTCGATCGAATAGATGTCGTGGTGCGGCGGCGGCGAAATGAGCTGCACGTACGGCGTCGAGTGGCGCGTTTTCGCGATCCACGGATAGACTTTTTCCGCGGGGAGCTGGCCGCCCTCGCCGGGCTTGGCGCCCTGCGCCATCTTGATCTGGAGTTCCTTCGCGCTGAGCAGGTAACGGCTGGTGACGCCGAAGCGGCCGGAGGCCACCTGCTTGATCGCGCTGATGCGCCAGTCGCCGGTGGGGTCGGGGAGGAAGCGTTCGGGATCCTCGCCACCTTCGCCGCTGTTGCTCTTGCCGCCAAGGCGGTTCATGGCGATGGCGAGGGTCTCGTGGGCTTCCCTGCTGATGGAGCCGTAGGACATGGCACCCGTCTTGAAGCGTTTCACGATCTCGGTCCAAGGCTCGACCTGATCCAGCGGGATGGGTTCCTGTGCGGGCAGAATTTCGAGGAGGCCGCGAAGCGTCGAGAGCTGGCGCGACTGGCTGTTGATCAGTTCGGCGTATTCGCCGTAGAGCTTCTCGTCATTCGATCGCGCGGCCTGCTGCAGCTTGGCGATGCTGACCGGGTTGAAGAGATGATACTCGCCATTGCGCCGCCACTGATATTGGCCGCCGACATCGAGGTCGAGGGAGCCCGTGACGTGCTGCGGCGGGAAGGCCCGCGCATGGCGCATCTGCGTTTCGCGCGCGATTTCATCCAGCCCGATGCCGCCGATGCGGGACGGCGTGGCGGTGAAGTACTTGTCAATTACGGCGGCGCTGAGGCCGACGGCTTCGAAGATCTGTGCACCGCAATAGCTCTGCAGGGTGGAGATGCCCATCTTCGACATTACCTTGAGCATGCCCTTGTTCACGGCCTTCACATAGTTCTTCGTGGCGGTCGGGGCGTCCTTGATCTCGGGGATCTGCCCGTTCTCGATCATGTTCGCGAGCGTTTCGAACGCGAGATACGGATTGACCGCGGCGGCTCCGTAGCCGATGAGCGTGGCGAAGTGATGGACCTCGCGTGGCTCCGCGCTTTCGACGACAAGGCCGCAGCGCGTGCGCAGACCGTTGCGAATGAGGTGATGGTGCAGGCCGGCGGTTGCGAGAAGCGCCGGGATCGGGGCCAGCTCGCGGCCCGCGCCGCGGTCCGAAAGGATGAGCAGGGTGGAACCCTCATCGATGGCTTTTGACGCAGCGGCACAGAGCTCTTCCATCGCCTTGGCGAGGCCGGGCCCGCCCTCGTCCACGCGGAAGAGCATCGGGAGGGTGACGGCCTTCAGGTTGCCTTCGCGGATCTGGCGAATCCTCTCCAACTCCTCGTTCGAGAGAATCGGCTGGGCCACTTTCAAGCGGTGGCAGTGCGCGGGCGTTTCCTTGAACAGGTCGCCCTCGGGTCCGAGATAGGTGTAGAGCGACGTGACCAGTTCCTCGCGGATCGCGTCGAGCGGCGGATTGGTGACCTGCGCGAACAACTGCATGAAGTAGTTGCAGAGCAGTTGCGGGCGCGACGACAGCACGGCCAGTGGTATGTCCGTACCCATCGAGCCGATGGGCTCCAGCCCCTTGACGGCCATCGGTGCGAGGATGATGCGGAGATCCTCAAGCGTATAACCGAAGAGCTGCTGGCGCTGCAGCAGGTTGTCGGACAAGCCGGGGGCCTTGGACATGTCGGGCGCCGGAAGTTGCTTCAGCGGGTGAAGGTTGTCCTTCAGCCACTTTCGGTACGGCTTGCGCTGGCTGACCTCGTTCTTGATTTCCTCATCGTCCACGATGCGGCCCTTCTCGATATCGACGAGCAACATGCGGCCGGGCTGGAGGCGGCCCTTGTAGAGGACGTTGTCCGGGGCGATCTCGAGCGCGCCCATTTCGGACGCGAGGACCACAAAGCCGTCCTTGGTGACCGTGTAGCGGGACGGCCGCAGGCCGTTGCGGTCGAGCACCGCGCCGATGCAGCGGCCGTCGGTGAATGGAATGGATGCCGGGCCATCCCAAGGCTCCATCATGCAGGCGTGATACTCGTAGAACGCGCGTTTCTCGTCGGACATGGTCTTGTGATTCTGCCACGCCTCGGGGATGAGCATCATCACCGAGTGAGGCAGGGAGCGGCCGGTGTGATAGAGCAGCTCCACGGCGTTATCGAGGATGGCGGAATCGCTCGCGCCGGGCGTGGCGATGGGGAACAGCTTGGCCATGTCGTCGCCGAACAGCGGCGATTCGAACAGGTGCTGCCGCGTGTTCATCCAGTTCATGTTGCCGCGGACGGTGTTGATCTCGCCGTTGTGGCAGAGGAAGCGGAACGGCTGCGCGAGATCCCACGTCGGGAACGTGTTGGTGCTGTAGCGCTGGTGCACCAGTGCGAGGGCGCTGGACATGGACGGATCGGCAAGGTCCGGGAAGAACGGCTCGATCTGATCGGCCAGCAGCAGGCCCTTGTAAATCATCGTGTTGCAGGAGAGGCTGGGGATATAGAAATATTTCTTCTCCCGCAGGTTGGATTCACGGATCGTGCGTTCCAGGACTTTGCGGATGACGAACAACTTCCGCTCGAAGTGCTGGGCATCCGTGATGCCCTTGCCGGCGGCAATGAAGACCTGCGCGATGAACGGTTCGACTTTGCGCGCGATGTCGCCCAGTACTTCGTTATGGACGGGGACGTTACGCCAGCCGATGACCTGCTGACCCTCGCTACGGACGACGTCCTCGAAGGTCTTTATGCAGAACTCGCGTTCCTTCGCGTCGCGTGGAAGGAAGACGAGGCCCGCGCCATATTCCTTTTCGCCCGGCAACTTCAGTCCGGCTTCGCCGGCCTTCTCCACGAGGAACCGGTGGGGGAGTTGCATCAGGATGCCGGCGCCATCGCCGGTCTTCTCATCGCAGCCGCATGCGCCACGGTGCGAGAGGTTGACGAGGATTTCCAGCGCCTTGTGGATCACATCGTGGGAAGGGGCGCCCTTCAGGTTGCATACGAAACCTACGCCGCAGGCATCGTGTTCGAACGCGGGGTGATACAACCCCTGCGCCGAAGGCGCGCCTGCGGGTCGCTGGGGAACATCCTGTGCTGACTCTGTCATCATCGTGCCGTCCTCTGCGTTACAAGTTGTTGTCCGGTCAAATCTCTGCCGTGCCGGCCGTCTCCAGGGCCTTCTTGGTATGGTTCTCCGCGACATCGGTCGGGTACTTTCCGGTGAAGCATCCGGTGCAGTAGTCGCCGGGGTGCTCGAACGCCGACAGCAGGCCCTCGATGCTGAGATAGGCCAGGCTGTCCGCGCCGATGAAGTTGCGGACCTCTTCCAGTGAATGCTGTGCGGCGACGAGTTCCGTCCGCGAGGGGAAATCGATGCCGAAGAAGCAGGGGTTGCGTGTCGGCGGGCAGGAGATGCGCATGTGAATCTCCTTGGCGCCCGCGCGGCGCAGGGCCGCGACGCGGCGGCGCGAGGTGGTGCCGCGGATGATGGAATCGTCGACGACAATCACGCGCTTGTCGCGCACGACGCCGGGCACGACCGCGAGTTTCATATCCACGCTGTCACGGCGCTGTTCCATTTCCGGCATGATGAACGTACGGCCGACGTAGTGATTACGGATGAAGCCATAATCCATCGGAATGCCGCTCTGCTGGGAGTAGCCGATGGCGGCTGCACTGCCGCTGTCGGGAACGGGGACGACGAGGTCGGCCTCGACGGGATGCTCCTGCGCGAGGCGGCGACCGAGGCGGACGCGCGTTTCGTGGACGCTCTGCCCGAAGACGCGGCTGTCGGGGCGCGCAAAGTAGACGTGCTCGAAAATGCACTGGCCGAGCGACCCGCTTACCGGCTCGCAGAACGTGCTGCTGCGAATGCCCTTGGCGTCGACCGTCACGAGTTCGCCGGGCAGGACATCGCGCTCATAGGTGGCGCCGACCTGGTCCAGTGCGCAGGTTTCGCTGGCGAAGACATAGCCCTCGCCGAGGCGGCCGATGGACAACGGGCGGAAGCCGTAGCGGTCGCGCGTGGCCATGACGGAATCCTTCGTCATGAGCAGGAACGAAAACGCGCCCTCGAGATCGGCCAAGGCGCGTTCGACGCGGCGTGTGCGCGAGCGGTAGAGCGGATCGGCGAGCAGGTGCATCAGAATCTCGCTGTCCGTACTGGTCTGGAAGATGGCGCCGGCTTCCTGGTAGGAGCGCCGCATCTGTGTGGAGTTTGTCAGGTTGCCGTTGTGCGCGAGCGCCCAGATGCCATCGACACACTCGAAGACGATCGGCTGGACGTTCTGCGGCCGCGACGAACCGGTGGTTGAATAGCGGACGTGACCGATACCCAGGGGTCCCTTCAGTTCGATGGGGGGGCGGTTGGAGAATACCTCGGAAAGCAGTCCCATGCCCTTGATGGACTTCACCTTCTCGCCGTTGCTGGTGACGATGCCCGCGCCTTCCTGGCCACGATGTTGCAGCGAGAAGAGCCCGGCATAGATCACCTTCGCCGCGTCCGGAACGCCGAACACTCCGAATATCCCGCAGGACTCCCGCGGCCTGTCCAAATTGTCAGCTAATTCGCTCATGCACGCTCCAGTATTGAATCAAGAGACATGAAAACCGTCAGAGAGACAATAGTCGAACCTCACCACCGACCCGGAGGTCAGCGATAGGAAGGTCTTGGTCCCCGGACGCTCTTCAAATACCACACCCGCGCCCCATGTAATAGCTAGATTCGTTCCATGTTTAGACTATATATATAAGATGCTTATTATAAACGCATTGCGTAATTTGCCGTTGGGCTGGAAGGCTGCAAAATACAACAATATTGTAACGCATGGCGCGATGAATATTACATTTATGTAGCACGAAACCTTGGGAAGGCTGTGCAAAAAGAAACGCCCCGCTGGAGGGCGGGGCGTTTCGGCATTCCTGGGGGTGAGTTTAGAACGTGTATTCGGCGGTGACGCCGCCAACGACGATATCGCCGTTGTTGAAGTAGATCTCATCAGCAGCATCTTCGATATCGGAATCGAGGAGCTTTGCGTAGGTGACATACGTGCTGACGGTCACGTTCTCCATCGGCACGTAGCTGAGCGTGAGGGTCGCGCCGGCGTCATTCAGTGCGCTGTCATCCACGCCGAAGTAGTACTCGTTGTAGCTGCTGTCGGCCATGCTGATGGAGAGCGCGCCTTCGAGGCTGAGGCCCTCAGCCAGATCGAGGCTGTGCGAGACCGACGCAGAGGCATAGAAGCCGTCCGCTTCGTCGAAGTCGTACGCCACCATGAGGGTAGGGGCGAGGATGATGTCGTCCAAACCGAGGGTGACCTGGACTTCGCGTGTGCCGGGGGCGGCGGCTCCGACGCCCGCATCATCCGTCACGGTGGCGTGAGGGAAGAGGTACTCGGCCACGGCGACGCTGAGGCTTACGGCGTCGATCGGGACGTCGTAGGACACGGTCAGGTCGACCTCGTTGAACTCGTTCTCGGCATCGGGCCCGAGGTTGTCGGTGAGGTTGAAGTTACCCCACGCGTTGAACGACAGGCCGTAGTCTGTGGCGGCGGTGAACGACGGCTGCAGGACAGCTTCGTCGTTCAGCAACTGGCCGCGCCACAGGTAGCCGGAATTGCCGGCGACCGACACGGTGCCCTCGGCGGCGAGGACGGACATGGGCACGGAAACGATCACGCAGACCAGCAGAGCGGCCATGCGCATACAGGTTGTCTTACTCATTTTGCTTCTCCTATGTTTCCGGACCGCGCATTGGGACGGCCGGCTCCTTGATCTGGCGTTTTCACCGGACACCCGGATCGACGCATCTCCTCCCCGGTCCGATGTTAGGTGATGCCACAAGAGGGTCAAGCCTAACATCGGCCGGTCCAACGTTGGTTCACCTCATCCGATCGCGATGCCTCCTGTTTCGCCGGTGCGGATGCGGTGGCACTCGTGCAAATCGAGTACGAATATCTTGCCGTCGCCGATCTGGCCGGTGCGCGCGCTTTCGGCGATCGCCTCGACCGTGGGTTTCACGAACGCCTCGTTGACGGCGATTTCGAGTTTCACTTTCTTGAGCAGGCTGCCCGCTTCCTTATGGCTGCGGTAGATCGCGGCGGTGCCCTTTTGGCGACCGCGACCCATGACCGTGGTGGCGGTGACCAGGTGGATTTCCTTCTCGGTCAGCGCCTGCAGGACAGGATCAAGTCGATCCGGCTGAATGATGGCAATGATGTATTTCATATTCCCTGTTTTCCTTTCCACATGTCAGTCGAGCATCGTGTAAGCCGCTTCGCGGTGTTGTGTCAGGTCGAGGCCGACCCGTTCCTCGTGTTCCGATACGCGCAGGCCGATGGTCATGTCGACCAGCTTGAAGAGAATGAAGGACGCGACGAACGAGAAGACCATCGTGATCACCGTCGCCTTGAGCTGGATGATGAACTGGCCCGGATTGCCGTAGAAGAGACCGTCCGCGCCCGCGGCATTGATGGCCTTGGTAGCCCACAATCCGGTGGCGAGGGCGCCCCAGATTCCGCCGATACCGTGCACGCCGAACGCGTCGAGCGTATCGTCGTAACCCAGCGCCGGCTTCACAAAGGTGACGAAGATGAAGCAAATGATGCTGGCAATGCCGCCGATCCAGATCGCTGCCAGCGGGGTGACGAATCCGCAGGCGGGTGTGATGGAAACAAGTCCGGCCACGGCGCCGGTAATCATGCCGAGCGTGGTCGGTCGCTTGTGGTACAGCCAGTCGCATATGGCCCAGGTCATGCCCGCAGCGGCGGTGGCCACGTGCGTGGTGACGAAGGCGTTGGCGGCCAGGCCGTTCGCACCCAGTGCGCTGCCCGCGTTGAAGCCGAACCAGCCGAACCACAGCATGCCTGCGCCGAGGATGGCCAGCGGCAGGCTGTGCGGGGGCGAGACGGATCCGACGCGCTTGCCGAGGACAAGGGCGCCGGCCAGCGCCGCCATGCCGGCGTTAATATGCACGACGGTGCCGCCAGCGAAATCCAATGCGCCCATGTTGCGAAGGAACCCGCCCACGCCCCAGACCCAGTGTGCGACGGGATCGTAGACCAGCGTCGACCACAGAAGGGTGAAGAGAAAGAACGCGGAGAAGCGAATGCGTTCAGCCAGCGCGCCGATGATCAGCGCCGGAGTGATGATCGCGAACTTGAGCTGGAACGCCATGAAGGCGGAGTGGGGGATGGTCGCTGCATAATCAGGATTCGGATCACCGCCCACGGTGCTCAGGAATGCCCACTTCATGGTGCCGATGATGCCGCCGAGGTCGGGGCCGAAGGAAAGTGTATAGCCCAACACGACCCACTGAAGCGTGACAAGGCACATGGCCATGAAGCACTGCATCAGTACGGACAACACGTTTTTCCGCCGAACCAACCCGCCATAGAAGAATGCCAACCCCGGCGTCATCAGTAAGACCAGTCCGGCGCTGGCCAGCATCCATGCGGTGTCGCCTGTGTCTATGGTGGGCGAAGCCGCTGCCACAGGACCCGCATCCTGCGCCATGGCCGCCACCGGTCCAAACACGCCCAGAAGCAGAAGTACCACTCCCAAGCCAATTGCCTTTTGCAACCTGCTCATTCGTCTCCTCATTCTTTGGCGGAGCGTTCCGCCATACCCGTTTCACCCATGCCTCGGCACACACGCGTGCGCCGCGGGTGGCAATAGCAGGCGCCGTGCCAAGATGTAGGCGGCAAGAATCGAGCATGATGTTAAGTTGTTATCAGATGGCATGTTACATTAGTTTATGTATGATCGTGTGACCCGGGGCGCGATACATCTATGTATTCGAAGTGCCAATTAGTTACAAAATCGTAGCGCTGGTGATGTGCATTCAGATGATGATGAGCGTGGTGTTCTTGGGTGATGAGTCTGTGACGGCTGGGGCGATTATACTTTGGCTCCGAAACCCGGTATTCCTCTGCGGTATGCTCAGGGATGTGCTGTCTCTTATCAGTCTGCTGTCGAAGAAAAGGCATGTGAAAGTTAATGGGCCGGGGTTACACTGGCGCGGCATGACGAGGCTGATTCATCGCGGGGTTGTTGCCGGTGCGGTGTTGCTGATGGCAGCCGCCGTTTGCTCCGCGCAGCAGGATGCTCCGGAGACTCTCTATAAGAATGGCGTGGGTCAATTTGCTGCAGGCAACTATGCCGAGGCGGTCCGCTACTTCAGCGAGTTGATCACCCAGTTCGGTCGCGAGCCTTCGCTTCAGCAGGAGATGGAAGGGGCGTATTATGCCCACGGCTGCGCGCTCTACAACCTCGGCCGCTTTGCCGAAGCCGTTGAGGTGTTCAAGACCTTTGCCAGCCAGTATCCTCAATCCCGCTATCGCGATGAGGCGTTATACCGGATCGGCGCCGCGCACCAGGCTTTGGAAGCTTATGAACCTGCAGTGACGGTGTACGCGGATCTCGTGAAGCAGTATCCGCGTTCCGACTACGCCGAGGATGCTTTGTTCCAGATCGGCGTGTGCCGACTGCTGCAGAATCAGTCGCAGCAGGCCGTGGACGCGTTCAAGGATTTCATGGCGTCCTTCCCTCAGTCCGATGTCTGGGCGCAGGCCGGTGCCTTCGCTGCGCGCGCGCTGTTCGATGCCGGCAAACTGGTGGACGCCGTTGCCATGCTGCAGGCCGTGGAGCAGCATCCGCGCACGTGGAACGTGGTGACCTACTGCAATCTGCTCGCGTTCGAAATCGGCGATGCCGCGTTCGACAACACCGAGTACGAGCTGGCGCTCAAGGCCTATCGGCGCGTGAAGACGCGCGAGGCGGTGCTGCGCAGACAGCAGGCGCTGGTGAAATCGCTGCAGGCGGAACTCGACGCGTTCAACAAACAGAGGCCGTCGCCGGATCAGCTCCGGGCGCGATTCCGGCAGGAGCGCCGGCTCAACTCCGCGCTGGCCCAGGCGCAGGAGTTGCTCAAGAAACTTGAGTCGCTGCCGGACTACGACGCGGGCTTGTTCCACCGCATCGGTCGTTGCTTCTTCAATACTGACCGCTACTGGGAGGCGCGGGTGGCGTTCACGCGCGTGGTGGAAGTGGCCAAGGACGATAACCTGCGCGAAGCTGCGCACTTCGACCTGATCCTGGTGCTCTCGCGGTTGCGTCGGTTCGATGACTTGATTGCAGAAGCCGATCGTTACCTCGACCGGTACGACCCGGAATGGAAACGAAACTGAGATGAGCCCCAAGCGGACAGCACGGTGGATGTCGATTGTCGCCCTCGCGGTGGCGGTCTGCTCCAGCGCGTCCGCCGCGAAGTGGCAGAAGCTGACTGGCTGCCGGCTCGCGACAGGCGAGTACATGGACGGCGACAGCTTCCATGTCCGGCACGGCAACGATGAGTATATCTTCCGCCTCTACTTCGTGGATGCACCGGAAACCGATCGCGAGCTTGCGGACCGCATCGCCGAGCAGGCGGCGTATTGGAACATTCCCGAGATGCGCGTCACGCGGCTTGGGCGCAAGGCGAAGAGCCTGACGGAGAAGGCGCTCAAGTCGGACTTCACTGTCTACACCCAGTGGGAAGACGCGCAGGGCGCGAGCCAGATGCAGCGCTTCTACGCGGTGGTCAAGATTGGCCATGACGACCTGGCGGAGTTGCTCGTCGGCGCCGGGCTCGCGCGCATCTATGGCGCGACAACGCCTCTGCCGGACGGCACCAGCATCGACACCTACTTCCAGCGGCTGCATCAGCTTGAGGCGCGAGCCAAGCGCAAGAACCTGGGCGCGTGGAGCGGTGCGGAAGTCGAAGAAGAACCCGAAGATCAGGGGACCAACGCTGTGGTCGCGGTGGAGGAGGCGCCTCCGGCGGTGTCGTGGCCCAATGTGCCGGTCGTGGCGTTCCTGCGCGCGGAGGCCTTCATCAATACCGAGCGGTTCGAAGAGGCCGAAGAGGAAATGCGCGCGTTGCTGCGCCGGTTCCCCGAGCACAACCAGAAGCCGCGGATCGAATTCTATCTCGGCCTGTCCATCGCGATGCAGGAGCGGTTCCCCGAGGCGATCCAGATCTTCCGTGACTGGCTGGCAAAATACCCGGACCACATCATGGCGCCGGAGGTGAAATACTGGCTGCCGATCGCGCTCTTCTACGGCGGCGATTACGCCGAGGCGATCCCGCTGTTTGAGGACTACGTGGCGAAGTTTCCCATGAGCGTGTACGCGCCCGAGGCGGCGTATCGCGCTGCGCTGAGCCGTTATGCCGTGGAGGATTACGAACGCGCGGCGAAAGAGCTTGAGGCGTGGGTGGTGCAGTATCCCGATCACTACTTCAAGTGGGAAGCGCTGGTGACGTTGGGCGATGCGCTCGCGGCGATGGGCGAGCTTGATCGCGCGAAGGGCGCCTACCTGCGCGTCGGCAAGGAGGCCGGGCCGTTCTACTACATGGCGCTGACGCAGGCGGCGAAGGTCTTCAAGGCCCTCGGCACGCCGCGCGACATGCAGGACATGGCGGCTGCCTTTGCCCGGTTCATCCAGGATAGTCCCCAGTCGGACAACATCATCGACGCGGCGTACCAGGCGGGCTGGGCGCTCCGGCATATCCAGCGTCAGGATGAGGCGCGCAAACTCTACTGGACCATGATCGAGCGTTACGGCAATACGCCCGCGTGGGAAGGGTTCGACTTGATGCTCAAGGATCTCGCGGGCATGTATGGAGACGTTGCACCCGACGGATTCATCTCCGACTTGCGCGCGAAGCAGCAGAAGGCGTTGGGCGAACGGAGGACGACGTTGGCGAGCCGTCTTGCATGGGTCGAGGCGGAATCGAAATCGCCGGAAGACCAGTGGGCAAACGCGCCGATCTTTGCCGCGCGCTACCCGCGCGATGAACTCGGGACGGAGACGCTCGCGTGGCTGGGCGAGCTGTACCTTAAGAATGGCAAGCCAGCCGAAGGTTTGGCGTGCCTTGAGCGGCTGCTGAAGGTGAACCCCGAATCGCGCTACGCTGCACTGGCGCACACGCGGATCGCCGAGCAGCAGGTTGCGACCAAGAGTTACGAAGATGCATTGGCGCATACGGAATTGGCCATGGCCTATGCAGCCGCGCCTGCGGTGATCATGGAGGCAACCTTCCTGCGCGCGAAGAGTCTTGAGGGGTTGCAGCGTTATAGCGAGGCGGTCACCGATTACAACACCGTCCTGTCCGGCCGTTCGGCCCCGCGGATGCTGAAGCCGGAGGCGCTGCTGGGGATTGGCGCGTGCCTCGAGGCGCAGGGCCGATATCGGCACGCGATACCGTACTATCAGCGCATCTACGTTCTTTATGGCGCGTACACCTCCGCAGTGGCCCGCGCGTACCTCCGCAGTGGAATCGCATTCGAGCAGTTGAAGGATATGGAAGCTGCCGCAAAGACGTATCACGAGATGTTGGGACAGGACTCGTTGTCGGGCACGCCGGAGGCGACGGAAGCGAGACAGCGCCTGCTGAAACTTGGATCGGGTTGAGCGAAGAAGGATCATGACCACACAGCAACAGCAAAGCATGAAAGGCGGAATGCGACGTGGGTGGTGCATCGCTCTTTGCGTCATGCTGGTTGCCGTCCTGCTGCCGGTCGCCACGCCCGCGCAGACCGCATCGTCCTCGGCGGGCGTGGGTCCGTTTGCGATCGAGACCGCCCGCGGCCGCATCAATGCGAAGTTGCTGAAGCGGGACAAGGAAACCCTGTGGGTGATGACGGAAGCCGCTGCAGGCGGGAACTACGAGGCCGGCCTGCCGCTGGCCGAGTTGAAGATGATCGAGATGCCGGTGCCGCGCGTTTTCGACCTTGCCGCAGTGGCCGCGTCGGCCGAGCAGATGCGTGTGGCGCATGACGGCTTGGATCGGTTGATCAATACGCTGCGGCCCTTCCGCGGATTGCCGGGCGTGATTGTCGACGACGCCATTCTGCGCAAGGGCCGGCTCTACGCGCGGCAGGGGCAGTGGCGCGACGCTGTGCGGCAGTATGAGGACGTGTTGCAGCAGCCGTATGCTTCGGAGCAGAAGACGGCGGCGCGCCTGGGCGCGGGTATTGCCTACGAACTGTCGGGGGATCATGCCTCGGCGTTGAAGTATCTCGAAGGCGTGGAGATGCCGGAGGACGACGAGGACCTGCTTTCGTCGGCCATGTTTGCGCGCGCATCGGCCAACGTGGCCACCGGACGATACGACGCGGCGATCATGGACTACTTGCAACTCGTGGTGTTCCATCCCTTTGTTCAGAACAACGAGGCGCGTTGTCTCGAAGCGGTCTTGCCGTGTTACGTTGAGATCAAGGATTGGGAATCGCTTTACAAAACGGTGCAGTGGCTCCGGAAGGAATATCCTGCCGCGCCGGAGACGCGCCGTGCGGAGGAGCTGTTCGAAGAGCATCGCAAGGAGTTGGAAGCCGCGGGGCAGTTTGTGGACGCGCAGGCCGAACCGGCAGCCGCAACCCCGGCGGCAGCCGGGGATGAGACCAAGCCGGCGGAGACGGCCCCGGCGACCAACGCGGCCATGATCGAGGATATCGAGGTGGATTGAAGGTTGAACGAGGAGCGAAACACATGAAGACACGATGGACAAAGATGCTGGTTCTGGTCGCGCTGCTGACTGCGACGGGTGTGGTTACAGTGCTGGCGCAGGAAGCGGCGGCCGCGGCCCCGACGCCTGCGGCGGCCAAGAAGATGACGCTGTGGGATCTCATCAAGACCGGCGGTTGGGCGATGTGGCCCCTGGGGGTCTGCTCGATCGGCGTGGTGGGTTTTGCGGTGCTGAATTTCCGGCAGGTAAGCCGGAGCAAGATGATGCCGGAGGCCGTGCTTGTACGCCTGCGCGCGGCGGCCAAGGACCATGATTTGGGGACGATGCTCCAAGTCGCGCGTGGCACGCAGTGCCTGTTCACCAACGCACTTGCTGCGGGTCTGCGCAAGCTGAACCCGGACGACCCGGTGGGTTCGAAGCCCGCCGTGGAGGCGGCGATTGCCGAGGCAGCGGTTCGCGAGGAATCTGCGGCCGGGTTCTGGATCAACTTCCTGTCGCTGATCATGGCCATCTCGCCGATGCTCGGCCTGTTGGGCACGGTCAGCGGTATGATCGGTGCCTTCCAGAAAATCGCCGGCGGCGGCATGGGCAAGCCGGAGCTGCTCGCGGGCAACATCGGCGAGGCGCTGATCACGACCGCCGCGGGCCTGATCATTGCCATCCCGGCGATGTTCTTCTACTTCCTGTTCCGCAACATGCTGAATCGAATCCTGCAGCAAGCCGAGGATCAGTACTCGCTGCTGCTCGACGATCTGACGGGCACGGGCGTGACGATCGAGGTGGAGGAAGAGTTGACGCCCGCCGTCCAGGAAGGGGAGACGCCTGCACCGTGAAGTTGCGTAAACAGAAAGACGTGGAGATGGGGGTCGACATGACTCCCATGATCGACTGCGTCTTCCTGCTGCTCATCTTTTTCATGTGCGCTGCAACGATGTCACGCGTGGACCTTACGCCTGACGTCCTGCTTCCGGTCGCGCCGAAGGCGGCCATCCCCGAGGATCTGCGCGGTCGTGGTGTGATCAATATTCTGCCGCTGGGCACCGTGACCAGCGTTGGAGCGACGACGACGGAGGAGCAGCCATTTCTGGTTTACGGGAGTCTGCTCGATGACGCGGGGTTACAGAAAGCCATCGCCGCCCGCCGCGAAGAGGATCCGGAATTGCGGGTCTACATGCGGGTCGACCGCAATGCCGACTTCAAGTTGGTTCGCCGCGCGATCAAAGCCTGCGCGGGCGCCGGCGTGTTCGACATCATTTTCGGCACCTTCCAGAGCAACCCGGGAGGTGCATCGTGAAGCTGCGCCGCCCGCCCGAAGAGAAGATGGAAATCCAGATGACGCCGATGATCGACTGCGTCTTTCTGCTGCTCATCTTCTTCATGGTTTCCAGCACGTTCTATCGGCAGGAGGCCGACATCGGCTTTGCGCTGCCGGGCGTGGCGGAACAATCCGAGTCCGTGGAAATTCCCGATGAGCAGATCATCGAGGTGGCGGCGGACGGCCGCATTTTCCTGAACGACCTGCAGTACGACGATCCGTCGAACCCCGAGTTGCCGGAGCTGCTGAAGACGCTGATTCTGTTCCGCCAGACCGCCGAGGCCAACAAGGTTCCGGCGATGATCACGATTGCGCCCGCGGACACCGTCAAGCAACAGCGGGTGGTGGATGTGCTCAACGTCTGTGCGGCTGCCAAGATTCAAAATGTGACCTTCGCGGTGGAAGAGGAAGACCCTTGAAACTGTTTCGACAAGATGACGGTCAGACGCCCGGCGCCGGGAAGACGCGCAAGCTGACGGCACAAGCGCTGGTCATCAGCATCGTCGTGCACATTATCTTTGTCCTCTCCGCCGCCTACCTCACGGTGTTGGTGATCCAGGGCCGCCAGAAGATGATGTTCGAGGGCAAGAAGAGTCCGTCGATTCCGGCCCGCAAGCTTGAACACAGCATTCGCGTGAAGCAGATGCAGAAGCAGGTGCGCAAGCCGCAGGTGTTGCAGCGGCTGGTGACCGAGGCCCCGTCGAAAGTGGCGCTGCCGCAGATGCCGGACATGAAGACGCCGGACATCAAGAACATGCGCGACACCCCGCTGCTCGGAGCGCGCGCGGGGCAACTGGGTGGATTGACGGGGGCGGGGGGTGGGGCGGGTCGCGGGTTGACTGGGGGTACCGGCTATTCCGACACCAAGTTCTTCGGGGAAAACGTGCGCACGCGGGCGGTTTGCATTTGCATGGACATCAGCCCGAGCATGGTGGCCAAGGGCGTGGTGCAGGACGTTACGACAGAAACTATCACGATGATGCAGGCGATGAATCCCGGCACGAAGTTCAACATCATCGTGTTTGTGGATGGGGCCGAGGCCTTCGCGCCGCAAATGGTGTTTGCGACGCAGGAAAACAAGGACAAGGCACTGGCCTGGCTCAAGCAGCCGTTCGATGGACGCCGCCAGGGCAACCGGCGCGGCTATTCCGGAAGCACTCCGTCGGAAGCGATTCGCGTGGCGGTCGAGATGGGGTGCGACACGATGTTCGTGCTATCGGACGATCCGCCGTACCTGAAGCAGGGCGATTTTCAAAACGGCGTGGAGATCGCGGACCACATGGACCAGATTCTAAGCTTTGTGAAGGATATTGAGAAGACCACGGGCCGGTCGGTGAGGATCAGCTCGATCCTGTACTGGCCGATCAAGTTCAAGCAGGTTAAGAGCATACCCGAAGAGAAGCTCAAGAAAGCCTCCGACTTTTACAAATCTGTCGCCCGCACCACGGGTGGTCGAAGCCAAGTTGTTTATCGTTAATACAAGGAGGTCATCATGAGAACGTTGGTTCTGGTTGGGCTTGTCGTGGCGGTCTTCGTTGGCGTCGGGGTTTCACGGGTGGATGCGACGCAGTATTTCACCACACAACAGTCGGTTCGTGCCTATGCGCTCAACGACTGGAGCTTCTTGACGGCGTGGGACCTGTCGAACGGCCAACTCCAGATTTCACCCGACTGGTACAACGGCACGTATGTATGGAATTGGACCATGCAGTATCATCAGCACTGGTTTGCACTGTTTGTCTATGACGATGGTACGGGACAGACGCGCGAGCTATGCTGGGTCTATTCTCAGGATCATATCCAGTAGTAATCATTGGGCCGTGTTGAACCTGTCTTCCAACCTTGACACTGCGGTCGGGGAGTGTTAATCCAACACCTAAGATGACGCGCATGCATTGGCGTTGTCGGCTTATACAAAAGGAGGGGATTATCATGAGAGGTTTCTTGGTTGCCGCAATTGTCGCGGCGGTCTTGGTGTGCGTCTTGGTTCCGCAGGTGAATGCGAGTCAGTATTTCCCGGTGTCGCAGATTTCCCGCGGTTACGCGATTAACGACTGGAGTTTCATGACGGCGTGGAATCTGGCCAGCGGCACACAGCAAGTTTCGTCGGACTGGTATAACGGCGCGTATCTTTTCTACTATGATCGGCCCTATTACCAGCAGTGGATCGCACTCTTCATCTACGATGACGGCACGGGTCAGACTCGTGAACTGGCGTGGTCCTATTCCCAGCAGCATATCCAGTAAGAACCATGCGTGGATAACCCGTTGCAGTTTGCGACGGTGAATACGGTTTGGGAAGCCCGACGGCGACGTGCGTTACCGTCGGGCTCTCCGTTGAGACCCGATGTACGGATTCGATCTGCGCCCGACATGGGAGGGTTGTTTTGAACCGATCTTTGCCGAAGTTTCTCCCCGTCTTGCTTGTTCTGAGTTTCTGTTCTGCTTTCGCGCAGGATGAGCCGCCGCAGTTGCCAGCCGACGCGGAAGGCTTGGCCGCGTCCGGTTCCAGCAGCACGTTCAATTACTGGCGCAGCAGTCCGACCAGCGAGTACTACGTGGTGCAGTCGGCGGTCAGCACGGGGTTCACGTTCATGGTGTCGGACAATTTCCTCGGGCTGGTGCTGAGGAGCGCGCCGGTGGATGACAAGACCCGCCTCAGCATGCTCGCGCAGTACCCGTTCTTCATGAATGCGCTCTACACCGACCGCATGAACACGAACTACCCGGCGGCCGATCGGTCGTATGACAAGCCATTCGAAACGGTGGAGGCCGACGGGCTATCCATCGTGCAGGATGACATGGCGTCGCCCTATGTCCGCGTGCGCGTGGTCAATCCGGACGGCACCATCGAGGAATTCAGCGTCAATCGCGATCTCGTGGACCGGATTCTTGCCGAGCAGGATTGGGAAACGACGAACTTGGTTGGCGCACTGCGGTCCTATCCGTATCGCCTGCCCGAAAATGCCCGCGCGAATTTCCGTTATCTCACGAAGGCGCAGATCATCGAAATGGCCGAGTCGGTGCCCGGCGTGGCCAAGCAGGAATTCGTGAAGACGCGGCGGCTCTACTCGCAGCCGCATCTTGCACCGGCCATGTCCAACGCTGCCGTGGTGGCGGCTGAAAACACACCGGCCGAACCCTTTGCCCCGCCTGCGCCGACGGCCGCCCGCGAGACTGCCGTTGCGGCCGCGAAGGTTGGTACAGATTCAGAATCTCCAGCCGAACCGGCGAAGTCCCCGTCCAACGAATCGGGAAGGGGGCGGTGGGTCGCCTTGGGGGCGATCCTGTTGGCCTGCGTGGGCGTTGCCTTCGCGCTCGGCAGGCGGTCGGGCCAGCGCTAGAGTACTTTAAGAAAAGTTATGGCCACAAAGAGGCACAAGAAAGCACAGAAAGGCCATGTTTCTTTGCGCCTCTTGTGCATTTTCGTGGCTACGCCGAATCAGAAAACGCTCTAGGATGTCTTTCCATGGATGATTTCGAGAAGGCGGTCCGCGAACTCCTCAAGCCCATTGAGGGGACCTTTGCCTATGAGGCGATGGTCAAAAACCACCTGAACACGGAGAAGTACCGCCCGTGGGTGGAGGCGATCGACACCTATAAGCCGGTCAAGGGCAGCATCGTGTTGAGTTCGGGATGCGGTACAGCGAATGACCTGGTGGCTTTTCTGGATAAGGGAGCGGCGCAGGTGTGCGGCGTTGAGGTGGAAGCCGACCAGGTGCGGGTGGCGCAGCTGCGGTTTGCGAATGATGCGCGGCGCGACCGCGTCGAGGTGGTGTTGTACGATGGGCGGTCGTTGCCGTATGGCCGCGAGCAGTTCGATATCATCTTCAGCATCCACGTGATTGAGCACGTTGTTCACGTCCGCGCCTATCTTGAAGAGCTGTTCCGGGTGCTCAAACCGGGCGGCATTGTATTCCTGGATTTCCCCAACCGGTTTCACCGCATCGAGCAGCATACGGGGCTCTCGCGCGTTCACCTGCTGCCGCATCGGTTGCGCGAGGTCGTGTTGGCGGGTGCGCTGAAGCCGGCGATGAAGAGGCGGTTGAGCGAACACGCGGCCCAGAAACTCAACGCCTTGCGGGGCATGCGGCCCCCATATCCGTGGCAGGTGACGTGCGCATGCAGAAGTTTGGGGAAGCGTCACCACGTGGTGGTCGAGGAGGCTTTCCTGCATGACTACGGAGTGCGCAAGATTCCGTTCAGCAAGGCATGGCGGAGCCCGTTCGACATCTTCCGAAACCTCACCACCTGCCGGATGATCCTGAGGAAGAAGGGGTAGGAGAGGCTTTGGTGATGTCTTCGCCACGAAAAAAAAGGAAGACGGACGGCTCGGAGAGCCGTCCCTACCAAGATGGCCTCGGAGCCGCTTACCCTGCGTACTTCTTCGGCTCGATCTGGTACTTGATCACCTTGTAGCCGAGGATACGCTGCGTGGTTCCGAGTGTCCGGGCCGCGGCGGCAATGTTGCCCCGCGACGACTTCAGCGCATCGACGATCAGGTCGCGCTGGTAGGCGTCGACGATTCCCTTGAGATTGCCTTTCGCTTGCGTGCCGGTGGCCTCCGCCGTCTGCAGTGTCGGCGGGAGGTGGTAGGGGTGGATGACGTCGCCCTCTGCCACGAGCACCGCGCGCTCCATGCAGTTTTCAAGTTCGCGGACGTTGCCGGGCCAGTGATAACTCATCAGCATGTCGATGACGGCGCTCGACAGGCGGCGCACATTCTTCCGGTTCTCGCGCGAGTACTTCTCGAGGAAGTAATCGGCCAGCAGCACGATGTCGGCCTTCCGCTTCCGCAGCGGCGGCACGAAAATGGGAAACACGTGCAGGCGGTAGAAGAGATCCTCGCGGAACTTGCCTTCGCCGACGAGTTGTTGGAGGTCGCGGTTGGTCGCGGCCAGCAGGCGTACGTTCACCTTGATGGTCTGGGTGCCGCCGACGCGTTCGAATTCGCGTTCCTGCAGCACGCGTAGCAGCTTGATCTGAATCGATGCGGGCAGGTCGCCGATCTCGTCGAGGAACAGCGTGCCGCCATGCGCGAGTTCAAAGCGACCCTTGCGGTCTGCGTGTGCACCGGTGAACGCGCCTTTGACATGGCCGAACAATTCGCTCTCGATCAGATTCTCGGGGAGCGCGGCGCAATGAGCCTTGATGAACGGCTTGTCCTCGCGATCGCTGTTGTAGTGGATCGCGTGGGCAACCAGTTCCTTGCCCGTGCCGGTTTCGCCCTCGATCAACACCGTGGTGGGGGTCTTGGATACCTGGGCGATTTGGTCGTAGACCATCTGCATCTCGTGCGAGTTGCCGATGATATTGGCGGGGCGGAATCGGTTACGCAATTCATCGCGGAGGCGTCTGTTCTCGGCTTCAAGACGATCCCGTTCTTCCTGCGCGGCGCGCCGGAGTTTGACCGCCTGGGCGATCATGGAGGAGACAATAGTCAGCAGGCGGACGTCGTCGTTAAGGTCGTGACCGGGTTGATAGGGGCGGTCGACACTGAGGGCGCCGACGACTTCCTGTCCGACCTTGATGGGCACGCAGATGAACGACGTATCGGCGCGTTTGCCGCGGCGCGTCTTGTCGAGGAACTGGGGGTCTTCGCTGGTGCGCTCGAGAATCTTCGGCTTGCCGGTAAGCACGACCTGTCCGGTGACCCCTTCTCCGAGTTTGTAGCGGCCGCGCTCCGCCTGCTGGGGGGAGAGCCCGTGCGCGGCTTCGATCAGGATATCGCCGGTCTTGCGGTTCAGGAGCGTGAGCGTCGCGTATTTCATATCCATGAATTCCGCGAGGGATTCGAGGACGGGGCTCACCACATCGCGCATGTCGAGGCTTTGGTCAAGGATACGGCTGACGTGATAGAGGAGGGTGAGTTCCGTGACGCGTTGCTGGGATGCCTTGCCGGGATCCGGCTCTGCTCGTGCCGTGTTATGCGTGTTCATCAAGTTCTGTCTCCTTCGGCATCACTGCGGTCGCGTCTGCTCGCTATACAGGTTTGTGATCGGCATGCGTCGGTCGCGTCCGAAAGCCTTGGGCGTGATCTTGATGCCCGGGGCGCCCTGTCGCCGCTTGTACTCATTGCGGTCCACCATCCGGATCACTTTCCGCACGAGGTCCGGCGCGAAGCCGTCGGCGACAATGTCGTCGATGCCCTTGTCGCACTCGATGTAACGTTCCAGGATGGGATCGAGCACATCGTAAGGCGGCAGGGAATCGGTATCCTTCTGATCGGCGCGCAGTTCGGCCGTGGGCGGGCGCGCTATGGTGGCGGGCGGGATGACCTCGCCCCGGGCGGCGTTGCGCCATTTGGCCAGCTCAAAGACCAGCGTCTTGGGAACATCCTTGATGACGGCGAATCCGCCGACCATATCTCCGTAGAGCGTGCAGTAGCCCGTGGCCAATTCGCTCTTGTTGCCCGTGGTGAGCACCAGCCATCCAAACTTGTTCGACAGCGCCATCACGATATTGCCGCGGATGCGGGCCTGCAGATTCTCCTCGGTGATGTCGGCCGGGCGGTTCTTCCAAAGGTGCGCAAGCTCGGAGAGATATGTTTCCTGCAGGTGCTGGATGGGCACCTTGGAGCATTCGATGCCGAGATTTCTGGCCACCAGAAGGGCGTCGCTCAACGTCTCATCGGACGAGAATTTCGAAGGCATGGTGATGCCGGCGACGCGGTTCTTGCCGAGGGCATCCACGGCCAGTGCGGCGACAAGCGCGGAATCAATGCCGCCGCTCAGTGCGACAACGACCTTGCTGAAGCCGTTCTTGTCGACGTAGTCGCGAAGGCCAAGCGTCAGGGCTGCGTAGACCTCGGCGAGATCTTCGAGCGGAGTGGTCATACGCAACCCAACCGGGGATGAGATGGCGTTCTGCCATGGCGGTGCGATGTGCACTTCGTCGATGCCGGCTGCCCCTGCGTTCGAGGGTTCGACCTGGGTTCCGATCGGGATCTGAACAAACAGGAGGTCTTCGTCAAACTGGCTGGCGCGCGCGAGGAGTTTGCCGTCGGCTCCGAGGGCCATGCTGGCGCCATCGAACACAAGTTCATCCTGGCCGCCGACGATGTTGCAATAGAGCAGGGGAGCCTGCAGCATGCCGGCGGTTTTTCGGAGCACGCCTTCCCGGAGGCCAAGTTTGCCGCGGTGGTAGGGCGAAGCGGAGAGGTTGACCAACGCGTCGAGCCCGGCGTTTTGCAGGGCGGTGCAGGGCGCATCCTCGACGGCCCAGGAATCTTCGCAGATGTGCAGCCCGATGCGGATGCCGTCGACGTTCAGCACCATCGGTTGTGGGCCGGGATCAAAGACGCGCTTCTCATCGAATACCCCGTAATTCGGCAGAGCCATTTTCGCATAGGTGGCCACGATCCGGCCGCCGGCAAAAACAACCGCTGCGTTGCAGGCTTTCGTCTCCGTCGGCAGGGGCGTGCCGACGATGACCAAGGCATTCTTCGGCAACTCGGCGGCGAGGCGCTGCACCTGCTTCGCGCAATCCTGCAGAAAGTGCCGCTTGATCACCAGATCCTCGGGTGGATAGCCCGACACGGAAAGTTCGGGAAACACCACAACCTGTGCGCCGCGCGATACCGCTTCGGCGGCAGTGCGGACGATCTTCGCCGCGTTGGGAATCAGTGCCCCCACTGCCTGATTTATCTGCGCCAACGCTATGGTCAATTTCTTCATCGCTACAAAAATGTAACATCCGGGGAGGTGCACTACAACATTTTCCGCGCGCGCAAGCGATGGCCCGAAGCGGGGCGCATGGGTGGACTCAGGCCTTCTTCTGTTCTGACATGGCCATGAGGCTGAGCATGAGATGGGTGGACGTTTCGATTACAGGACCGCCGAGGCCGTCGGCCGCGAGTTTATTGAATGGCCCTTCTCCGAAATGAAGACCGCTGGGGGTGAGTATGTTGATGCGCGCATGACCGCGGGCGGGTGCCGGCGGGCGGGCTTTTCCCCATGGACCGATCTGGTCCACGATATCCTTGGCGGTGCCCAGCAACTCGTCGATCTGTGCGTCGAGGGTGTGGTCGGGGGCCTCCCATATGACGGCTGCCCCGCTGTAGTTGAAGTAGCGCGCGCTATGATCGGCATAGGCGGCGACGATATCCAAGCCCTGTTCGAGGGAGACTTCGACCATGACGCCGTAGACGTACTTGGCGACCTTCGGACCGGGCTGCAGGCCCAACTCCCTTAGGAAGTGCCAGGCCTGGAGATAGTGGCGGGATTCAAGTGCCGGCATGCCCAGTATCTGCTGCAGCAGTTGAATTGTGCGGAACTTGTCGCCCGACTTCAGACATGCCCGGGCTGCGGCAAAAGAGGTCCACGGTTCGTTGGTGGTTTGGACGGATGCGTTCGGCCACTCGGAGAAGGGGAGATCGCCAAAGAGCGTATCCCTGATATTCGCAGGCTGTTTCCCCGGCAGACTGCACATGACACTGCCCTCCTTGACTCTCACGCCAGCGTCGATGCAACGCGCCCATTGTGGCACGAGCATGCGGGAGGGTCAACGCGGGGGAGAGGGGTGGACGCGAAAAGGCCCGCAGCGTGAGCCGCGGGCCTTTTCTTCCGTATGGGGTTTGATCAGGTTACTTGATGAACAGCATCTCCTGATATGTCGGGAGAGGCCACACTTCGTCGGACGTGATGCCTTCAATCTTGTCGGCTATCTGACGCACGGCCAGCATGGCGGGTACGACCTCGTCGCGCATGTGTTTGGCATGACTGAGCAGGCCACCCTTGGATTCGTGGTTGATGGCGCTGTCGAGCTTGGCCATGGCGCCCTGCAGTTTGCCGAGCAGGCCATTGAGTTCGTCGAGCACCGTCGTGCAATGATCCTTGCCGAGCGCCTTCAGGTTGAGCGAGGTCTGCGCAAGCTGCCCCTGGTAGGCGACCGCGGCCGGGAAGATCATCGTCTTGGCGATGCGGAAAGCCAGGCGGCTCTCGATGTTCACATCCTTGATGTACTTCTCCAGGTAGATCTCGTTGCGGCTCTTGAACTCGCGCTTGCTGAGCACATTATACTTCTCGAACAGTTCCGCATTCGCATCGCTGTCCATGCCGTGGATGGCATCGACCGTGTTGCGGAAGTTCGGCAGGCCGCGCTTCTCGGCCTCGTTGTGCCACGCCTCGCTGTAGTTGTCGCCGTTGAAGATGATCGCGCCGTGTTCGTTAATGATCTGCTGCAGCACTTCCTGGACGGCGGCGTTCAGCTTGCTCTCATTGCCCTTGGTCTTGGCTTCCAACTCGGTGGCGATGAAGTCGAGCGATTCGGCAACGATGGTGTTCAGGGCCACCAACGGGCCGGACACGGACTGGCTCGAACCGACCGCGCGGAACTCGAACTTGTTGCCGGTGAAGGCGAACGGGCTCGTGCGGTTGCGGTCGCCGGCATCCTTCGGGAGCGGCGGGAGGGTATCCACGCCGACCGTCAGTGTGCCGTTCTGCTTCGAATTCTTGGCTCCGCCCTTGGCAATCTGCTCAAACACGTCGGTGAGCTGGTCGCCGAGGAACATGGAGATGATGGCCGGCGGCGCTTCATTGGCGCCGAGGCGGTGATCGTTGCCTGCGTGGGCGACGGTGCCGCGGAGCAGGTCGCCGTGCTGGTGCACGGCGCGGATCACGGCGGCGCAGAACACGAGGAACTGCGCGTTGCTGTGGGGCGTATCGCCTGGGGTCAGCAGGTTGGAGCTGCTGGTGCCGAGGGACCAGTTCAGGTGCTTGCCGGAGCCGTTGATGCCCGCGAAGGGTTTCTCGTGCAGCAGGCAGGCCATGCCGTACTTCTGGGCGACGCGCTGCAGGGTGACCATCGTGAGATACTGGTGGTCGGTCGCGAGGTTCGCGTTTTCGTAGACAGGCGCGAGTTCGTACTGCGCCGGGGCGACCTCGTTGTGGCGGGTCTTGACCGGCACGCCGAGCTTGTAGAGTTCACGCTCGGTTTCGAGCATGCACGCGAGTACGCGTTCCGGGATGGCGCCGAAGTACTGGTCTTCCAACTCCTGGCCCTTGGGCGGCTTGGCGCCGAAGAGCGTGCGGCCGGCGTTGATCAGGTCCGGGCGCGCGAAGAAGAAATTCCGGTCGATCAGGAAATATTCCTGTTCGCAGCCCGCGGTGGACCACACGAGGCCCGGGTTCTTGTTGCCGAAGAGCGCCAGTACCCGCTGTGCCTGCACGTTCAAGGCCTGCATCGAGCGGAGGAGGGGGGTCTTCTTGTCCAGCGCTTCACCCGTCCACGAACAGAACGCCGTCGGAATGCAGAGCGTCGTGCCATTCGGGTTCTCGAGAATGTAAGCCGGGCTGGTGACGTCCCACGCGGTGTAGCCGCGCGCTTCGAACGTGGCGCGGATGCCGCCGGAGGGGAAGCTCGACGCATCCGGTTCGCCCTGGATGAGCTGCTTGCCGGAGAACGCGGCAATGACGCCGCCTTTGCCATCGGGGTCGAGGAAGCTGTCATGCTTCTCGGCGGTCAGGCCGGTCAGCGGGTAGAAGACGTGGGCGTAGTGCGTCGCGCCTTTCTCAATCGCCCAATCGCGCATGGCGGAGGCGACGATGTCAGCGGACGAGACGTCGAGCTTTGCGCCCTGATCGATCGTCTTGCGGATCGCCTTGTACACCTTCTCGGGCAGGCGCTGCTTCATTACAGCGTCGCTGAATACGTTGGAGGCGAAGAGGTCCTTCGCTAGGGTCTTCGAGAAATCCAGCGGCTTCTCCATCGGCTTGTAGTTTGTGACCGCCATGATGGCGTCATGTCGTGCAATCGTCATGTCAGGCTCCTGTTGTTCCTTCCCTCAGTGGTCCTATGCTTTTACCTTGTCTCTCCGCAAAAGCAACACGCCCTCGCAGGATAGACATTCCTGTTCTTGTGCCGCACTGTCTAGCAGCCGCCGTGCCAACCCGGGGGACACGTCATCAAATATGGGCATAACACATTGCAGCTAAACATATTAGGAGAATCACATTCCTTGCGTATGTTCCGTCTTTGACCACAATAGCGTAGTTCAAATGTCATTCAAATTACAAAATTGTAATACAGGTATGCTTGGGGCATGAACACTTGGGGAGGGGCGGGAGGGCGGGTGTGGTTCCGGACTTGGTGTTGTTGCATCTTTCGGTGGACCGTGGTGAACTCAGTGCATGAGATACTTTTTCACCATGGTGGTCTTCCTGCTGTCCGCCTTCGTGGTTCGGGCGTTTGACGATTTCGATCCCTCATTCTATGAGGAGGAGGCTGGGTTGCTCTTTGCCGTGCAGGCGAATCCGGGCGACGGAATCTATGGCGTGGAGTTTGCGGATGGCACGTGGCTTGTGAATACACCCATCTTTGGTTGCCTGCTGGCCAATGCCTTTTCGAACAGTCGCGACGATGCCTCCCACTGCGGGGTCGGCATGATCTTTCGCATCATGCCGCACACGGATTTCGCCCCCTTCGTCGGCGCGGGTCTGACCTACAACGGTTTCTTTGCGAATGACGACGAGGAGACGGTTGCGACTGACGAGGAGGATCAGCCCAAGGACAGCTTCTGGGCGGGCCACGCGGAGGCGGGCATTCGCATCTGGTTTTCCGGGCGCGAGCAGTTCATCGAGATCCTTGCCCGTCAGACGTGGAATCTCGACATGGAAGACATGGATTACTGGACGGGCGGTTTCGGCTTTGGGCAGAACTTCTAGCGCTTCGATCTTCCGCCTCTACCCGGGCTGCGTTCAGGCCGCGGGTGCTCTTCGGGTGAAACTGGCCTTGACCCACCCCCAGTTCAGAAACAAGTGCACGGCGGCGAGGACCACGAACAACAGGCCTCCTCCCGCGTGAAGAACTTCAAAGGCCTCGCGGGACAGATGATCGGCCAGGATTCCGGTGAGTGCCTGGTTGATGAGCAGGATGGCCATGAGCGGGTTGAGAATCTTCAGTATCGTGGTCGGTTTCATTTGAGCCTCCTCGCGGCAAACCTCTCTGAAAAGAGCCTAGTACTTTTTGCCAGCCGGGAAAAGGCTGAAAAGGGCGAGTCTCAACTTCTACGGCGACGGGGTGTATGGAGTTGGGCAGGGAGGTAGACATGAAGATGGCATGGTGTGGGGTGTGTCTATTGTTTCTTCTTGGGGCGCACACGGCTTGGGCGACCCGCTATGTCTCGCCGAGCGGCAGCCAGCAGGCGCCCTACACAACGTGGGCGACTGCGGCACGGAACGTCCAGACAGCGGTGAGTGCCGCCGATGCGACCGAAACCGTCCTGGTAACCAACGGCACCTATGCCGTCACCAATCTCGTCCTCATGAAACCCGTGACCCTTCGCAGTGTGAACGGTGCAGCGGTCACGATCCTGGATGGTGGTCGCCCACTGCGGACGAATCGATGCATCACGATCGCCAGCGGCCAAGTTGCGGTGGATGGCTTTACGATTCGCAAAGGGCTGACCACGGGGATCGGTGGGGAGGGGGCCGGACTTTACACGCAGTTGGGGGTGACGCTTCGCAACTGCGCGTTCGAGGATAACTCGGCCGGCGATGATGGGGGTGGAGCCTGGATATGGGGACCTTCTACCATCGAACGGTGTACTTTCTTCAGAAACCGGAGCCAAGGCGGGGGCGGAGGCTTGTGGGTGGCGACGGGTTCGGTCGTCCGCAGTTGCACGATGATCAACAATGCCGCCGATCATGAGGGTGGTGGGGCCTACGCCTATCCGTATTCGCGCATGTACGATTGTGTGGCGATAGCGAATACCGGAACGCTGGGGGGTGGCTTCTGCGGTTACTACAGTTCCGCATTCTTTCGATGCACCGCTGTCTCGAACCGCGCGAGCAGTGAGGGTGGTGGCTTCATGCTGGATGTCTGCACGGCGACCGCCTGCCGTGCGAGTTTCAATGTGGCCGGCAATCTTGGCGGCGGCGTAGAGTTGATGAGCGGGGTGATGCGCGAATCCGTGCTGAACGGCAACCGGGCTGCAAACGGTGGTGGCTTCATGGGCGGGGAGATCAGCTACGTGGATCATTGCACCGTCGTGGGCAACTCGGCGACGGGGCAGGGCGGTGGCGGGTGGTTGGAACTGGGTGGCGTCCGGAACTGTATTGTCTATTCGAATACGGCTCCTGCGGGCGCCAACCTGACGGGTGGCATGGCGACCTCCTTCCAATACTGTTGCACGTTCGGCGTTGCGGCGGGTGTTGGATTGATCAACGCCGACCCGAGGCTGGTCAACTGGCAGTCGGGCAACATGCGGCTGCGCTCCAGTTCGCCTTGCATCAACGCGGGCAACAACGCGGCGGTTCCGGCGGGCAGTGTCGATTTCTACGGCGTGCCGCGGTTCGTGGGATGGGTGACGGACATCGGCGCTTCGGAATTCGGCAACTCGGCGAACGACTATAACGGCGACGGGTTATCCGATCTTGCCGTGTACGACACGGCCTCGGGCAACTGGCACATCAGGAATCTCGAGGGTGCCATCATCACCAGTCCGTTCAACTGGGGGTTTCCCGGGGTCACCCCGGTGCCGGGTGATTACGATGGCGATGGAGTCATGGATCTTGCGGTCTACCAGCAGTCGGTTGGCCGGTGGTTCATCAGGAGCATCGGTCGCGGCGAAGTGGTCAGCGATGTGGGGTGGGGCTTTGCGACAGCGCGCGCGGTGTCGGGCGATTGGGACGGCGACGGGGTGTCCGATATGATTGTCTACAACACGAGCAATGGGCGCTGGTATGCGCGGACGGTTAACGGTGTGGTGCTGGTCAACGGGACGCTCGTCGGCGGGGCAGGCTTCACGCCGGTGGCGGGCGACTACGACCGCGATGGGAAATCTGACTTTGCTGTTTTTCACCCGGCCTCCGGCAATTGGACGATCGTGAACTCGTCAGGTGCGGGACTCTCCGGTGTGAATTGGGGATTCTCCACCTGCGTGCCGGTGGCGGGCGACTATGACGGCGACGGACAGGATGATTTGGCTGTGTTCGATACCGCAACAGGCAACTGGTACATCCGCACGGTCAGCGGGACTGTGTTGGTGATGGGCGAGAACTGGGGCTTTGCCGGCTGTGTGCCGGTCTCGGGTGATTTCGACACCGACGGAGCCGACGACATGGCGGTTTACCATCAGGCGACGGGTCGTTGGTACATTCGTACGCTGAGCGGCGGCGTGCTCGCCGCGGATGTCAACTGGGGCTGGGCCGCTGCGGATGCCGTCCGGCCGTGATCCGGCGCGCTACTCCGCGCACGCGAACGTCAGGAGCACGAAGCTCATGGTCACCCGCAATTCGTCCAAGCCTGCCAAGTCGGCCTTTGCCTCGCGTGTCGAACGCCAGAACAGCGGCGTCATCTGAACTGCGTCGGCCAAGGCGTCCTTGTTGAGCAACATCTCGTATGTGATGGATTTCTTCTGCTGGAGAGCGAGATGAGGTTCGCATGCTTTGATGGCCGTATCGGTCTTCGTTTGAGAAGGGCTGGCGTCCGCCATCAGGCGCGAGCGCAGTTCGAGAAGATGATCGGGTCCGGGGACGACCATCACAAGGGAGCCGCTCGGTTTCAGGATGCGGGTGAATTCTGCCACGTTGCGCGGGGCCAGCACGCTCAGTATCACGTCGATGGAGTGACTGGCGAAGGGCATCTTGCGCATGATGTTTGCAATGACCCAACGCGCGTGCCGATAGCGGCGCGCCGCAAGTCGAATGGCCGGCTTCGATACATCGACGCCGTAGGCGGGTCCCGTTGTGATCCCTTGCAGCGCGCCGAGGAAATAGCCTTCACCGCATCCCGAATCCACGATGTTGGCGCTGCCGGAAGCTTTGCCTGCAGCGAGCAGTTCGCGGATGGTGTTCTGAATGAGTTCTGAGAGGCGGGCAAACGCGCCACTATCGAGAAACCGTCGCCGTGCCTGAACCATCTCGGTGCTGTCGCCAGGATCCTTGGAGCGGCGGCAGTGACTCAGCAGCAGGTTCGCGTATCCCTCCCTGGCCAGATCAAAAGAGTGGCCCTGGCTGCAGAGGCAGGTGCGGTCACCCCAAGACAGAGGGGCGTCGCACACGGGACAGATAAGAAGCATGTCTTTATCCGTCGCTTGGTTGCCATCCGGGTCTTGCGGAGTGCTGGGTTCCATGGATTGGCTCACAGAGATTCTGTGATCTACGGTTTCTTGTGGTCCCGTCGCTTCAACGAAACGAGTTGACGCTCGTCGAGCGCCCGCGCGATTTCCCAGGCGATGACGCCATTTCCTGCGTAGTTGAGATGCTGCAATCCGTCCGGCAGGGCGAGGCGGTCATTGGATTGAGCCGCGCTGACATCGAGTGAGGGAATCTTCATCGCGGTTGCGGATTCATGCAAGGCCGGGACTCCCGTGACCAGCAGGAAGTCGGCATGCCGCTTGTGGCAGGCATCGTTCATCGCACCGGCTATGAGCAAGGCAAGACGGTTGGCCTGCAGGAACTCCTCGGACGTGCTTTCTTCGCTCAAGTCATCATACATCGAGATGTTAGCGGCGGGTGCCGCGGGTGAGATCAGAGCGAAGATGGCATCGCGGAGCAGTTCATACGCGCAGCTGTGTCGTCGCAGCCACTGATGAATTTCCGTCGGCACGCCGACCTTGTCGGGCATCCAATCGGGGGGTGACAGCGAGCAGTTCTTCAGAACCAATTGCCCATCTTCTTCCTCGAAATATGGTTTCGCCCGACCGGAACTCTTGCTCTTCATGTGGCGGAAGCCGCCGTAGTGGGAGACGTAGGCGATGACCAGATCCGGCTCGTACTTGAAGCCTTCCTTCTCGAGAGACAAGTAGTACTGGTCAATGCCGTATCCGCTCACGCCCATGTTGATGACTTCCACATGGTCGAAGTAATTCTCAAGGAGCGTGGAGAAATGTTCCTCGATGGGGTTGCCGAATCCAAACGTGCGGGAACAGCCGAGCAAGACGATCCGGTAGACTCCTTCGGGTTTCTTGTAGGGAGTCTCGTTGTCACGCAACCCCTTGGAATTGATCTTGTACTCGATTCTGCGGCCGGTGCGATCGGAGACGGCGCAAGCCCCCGGTTGGAGAGCCCATCCGAGATCCTTGTCGAAGCGTCCCACGGCGGTGGGCACGACCGGCTCCTTGCGCGGGTCGCGGATGAACCTTGATGCGACCTCCAACAAGAACAGGCTCAGAACGCAACTGCCGGCGAGCAGATAGAGTTTCTTCGCCAAGGGTCGCATGGGTTGTTTCATTTCCCCCTGAAGGTACGGGTTGGATGGGGAAGGGTCAAGGAAGCGGAATCTGAGAACCGGTGTCTGGAAGCTGAAGACGGAGCCTCACTCGAGTCGGATACGGTAGAACCATGGACCGGAGCCGGACGCCGTGGTGTCGGTGGCGACGTTGAGTGGTGCTGTGCCGGCGACGTTGGTCTGGACGAAGTAAGTGAAGGCGGCAGGCGATGCGTTGGTCGCGCGTTCCACGCGGTATCGCTTTCCGGTTACGCCCGGCCAGCGGATGAGAAATCCTGCTCCGGCGTTGGTCGGTCCGACGGCAGCCGCGTAGAGAAACGACGACGCGCTGAGCGCATCCGTTCCTGCGCGCTGTTCCGCGTTGTCGCCCATGCCGTCGCCATCGGTGTCCAGATAGATGGGGCTGGTTCCGGCTGCCAGTTCGTTGGTGTCGCGCAAGCCATCGCTGTCGGAATCCGCGAGTGGATGAACGTATTCGTATGCGCCGATATCCCGGGCGCTGATCCCATCCGCGTTGCCATCAAGCGGGCGGACCACGCGTGCAAGGTCATTGTCGGGTCCATTTGTGCAACCCGCATCGATGCAAGGCGAGCTGGAACTGAGGCGATAGTCGGAAAGCAGGAGCGGGTCAAGGAGGACGTGACCTGTGCCGTTGGAAGGCGAGGGCGTGGTGCAGAGATGATCGGCCTGGTAGCCGACGCCCGAGGCCGGCAGATTCTCGGAGCCGTTTCCGTTCTGTGCGAAGATGGAGTTGATCAAGGTTCCCTGTCCGACACAATAGATGCCGGAGGCACCGCTGTTTTGCTGTGCGGCATTGCCGTAGACGGTGCAGTTGCGAACTTGTCCGCCGCCCGATGAGAACGATATCCCACCGCCGGAGATGCTCGCCACATTGCTCACGATCACGCAGTTTTCGAGGATATCGCCGCCGCGCGTGCTCGCTCCTGCGCCGGAGGTTGCCCGGTTATTGCGCATGACGCAGCGGCTGATGCGACAGTTTCCCTCCAAGCCGACACCGCCTCCGATCTCGGAGAGGTTGTTGGAAAACACCGAGTCATAGACCGCGGCGCCCTGGGATCCGTAGAAGCCGCCGCCGTAGAACCACGAACCCAGTCCGGCCGCGTTTCCGTAGACGAGACAGTTCCGGACTTCTCCGCCGTAGTAGGCGGCGATGCCTCCGCCATAGGTGGCGCTGTTGCTGCACACGACGCAGTTCGAGATGGTTCCGCTGACTTCAATCAGTGCGCCGCCGCCCAGCCCGTCCTGCCAGCAGGCTCCTCCACGGGCTGCGCCATTGGTCAGCGTGAATCCCGACAGTTGGCCTCCGCCCGTGATGTAAACGCAGCGCCGCTCTCCGCTCTCGCCGGCGCTGCGGCCACGGATGACGGTCACAGCCGGCCCGTTGACGCTGCGGACGACGATGGACGTTGTGATGAGTACACGGTTGCTGACCGCGTGCGTGGGAAGGGCATAGCTGCCGGAGGCATAGAGACCGTTGGTCACCAGCACCGTGTCGCCGGCCTGCGCGGCGGTTACCGCGGTTTGGATCTCGCGTGCGGCGTTGGTCCAGGCGTTGTACGGGGCGCCGGGATGCGGGCTGTTGGTCCAGACGCACAGCGTGGCCGCGTGGGCACGCGCGGCGCAGGCCAGCAGGACGAGAACCAGACCAGGAAGACGAGACGTCATGAACAACCTCGTTGCCAGTTAGTCAGAAAAAGCGCACTGAATCAAGAAGGGACGGAGGCAGACAGGCCCCTAACCGCCATCTTGTTGTTCAGGGCGTTCGGACGACGATGGAGGAGAAAGCAGGGAGGGTATCCCCCTGCAGTCCGCCGTAGAGGAGTTCGCCTGCAAAGAGTGGAGCGTTCTTCAACTCCTTCGGTTTGGGGCCGAGGTTGATGGCGCAACGCACGGTGGAGCGGCGGAGTTGTCGCTCGAAGGCGATGACGGTTTTGCAATCGGCCTCGCAGTTTTCGCCCGCATTGAGCAGGAGAAACCGGCCGTGAGTGAGTTCGCGTGTCTTGAGCCGGAGATGGATCAGGCCGCGGAAGAATTCGTACCACTCCTGTCTTGCCTCGTAGCCGCGCGCGAAGAGGTTGCCCTCGAACTCGATGCCTTCCTCGTTGAACACCTTGCCATCGCGCAGCAGGCGGCGGCCCTTGTCGCAGGCGTGCAGGCGGCCGTGGATGGAGGGACGGTTCAGTGCGCCGAACTCCTCGCCGGTCAGCAGAAAGGGAATGCAGTGGCTGCTGAGGAAAATGAGCTGATTCACCGCGCGCACGGCGCCCTCGCCGAAGCGGAACAGGCCGCGGCCTTCATCGTGGTTGTCGGTATAGCGCGCGAGCCGCGGCGCGTCCTCGGCGGGCGGCAGGATGCTCTCGTAGTTCAGGATGGCAGTCTCGAAGGCCGTGGCGATGCCGCCGGCGCGGAACGCCTCGTACTTGTCGAGGAAGTCGTTGTTCGACTTGGCGTCGGGCGAGGGAAGAATGTCGGACGATCCGGATTCGGTCACGGCGTAGAGATACTGGCACACCTTATAGAAGTCGTCGTCGTAAGCCGCGTTGATGCCGCGCGCGAAGAGGTCGAGGTTGTTCTGGGTGCCGTAGCATTCAGCGAGGAAGAGCAATTCGCGATCAGCGTGTCGCGCGCGGAGGTCGGCGGTGGCTTCGCTCCAGAAGCTGCGATCATTGATGAAGTGGGCCATGTCGAGCCGGAAGCCGTCCACGCCGTCGAACCCGCCGTTGGGCTGGGCGCCGAGAAAGCTGAGCCAGTAGTGATAGACCTCGATCATCTCGCGGCGGAGTGCGGGGTTGGTGTAGTCGAGCTTGGCGGTGTCGGACCAATCGCAGTCGAAGAACACGCTGCCGTCGGGATTCTTGACGTAGTACTCGGGGCGGAACGACATCCAGACGTGGTCGCGGCTGGTGTGGTTCGGGGTGATGTCGAGGATGACCTTGAGTCGCATGCGGTGTGCGCGGCGGACGAGGTCGGCCAGGTCATCGAGCGTGCCGTGTTCCGGGTCCACGGCGCGGAAATCGCGGATGGAGTAGGGCGAGCCGATGCCCTTGCGGCCGAGGATGCCCATGGGGTAGGGGGGCATGAGGTAGATCACGTTCGCGCCGAGTTTCTTGATGACGGGAAGCTGCTGGGTGAGGTAGGCGAGCGGCGACTGCCGTGACTGTTTCTCGCGGGCGGCCTCGATGGCGTTGCGCGGCTCGCGAGCGGCGAGCGATCGGAGATTGACCTGATAGATGACGGCCGACGAAATCCATTTCTTCATTTGTTCACCCCAGCTGGGACATGCCGAAAGAATCCCCATAAGACACCAAAAAGTTAAGTGCTTTCGAGTCTTTTCTTGGCGCGGAGGCGGAGGCCGGCGGCTGGGGCGGTCAATATCCGTCTTTATATAGGAAAAGGGATGCGGTACCCTTGGGGCGAAGATCAGAGATATTAAGAGGCAAATCGATGAAAACCCGCGTCTTGCTGCTTGGCTGTTGTGTGGCGCTGATTTTGGCCGTGGTTCCTGCGCATGCGCAGAAGAACGTCGCGGACTCCGCGGACATGAAGGCGTTGTTGAGCAAACTCGAGTCGATGGGGCATGGCTACCATTCCGACGCTGAGTGGGCAGAGGTGTTCAGTCAGATCGACGGCATGGTTGAGAAGGCCGAGTCGGCGGGCAACTGGAGCAAGGCGGTGGATGTTGAGGTTGTTCGCGCATCGATCTTCAGTGATATGCTGGGTGAGCCGAAGCGGGCGCTTGCCATTCTTCGCGAGACACGCAAGAAGTACGGCGAGTACGGCGTATCGAGTTTGCGGAAGACTTACGTGCGCGAGGCCGAAGTGCTGTCGACGCTGGGCGACGACGCGGCTATCTCGGAACTGATCGCCGAGTTCAAGCGCAGTCCGCTCTACGATCCGCAGGAATACTCGTACACCGGCGGGCAAGGGCGGGGCGATCCGCTTGTGCTTACCCGGCCGGGTTCGCGTGGTGACGATTCCCTTTCCGTGAGTGCAATGGAAATGTACCGGACCCAGGCGCGGTTTGCACCGGGACAGCCGTTCCCGGAGTTCGAAGGTGCATCGCTCAGTGGCGTTCCGGTGCGTCTGGCAGATTTCAGCGGGAAGGTGGTGTTGGTGGATCTCTGGCTGATGGGGTGGACCCCATGGCAGCGCGATCTGCCGAACCTGATTCAGACCTACAGGCGCTACGGGCCGTCGGGCTTTGAGATCATCGGCGTGAACCTGGACCGCAACCCGGCAGGCGTGCGTGATTTCGTGCGCGCGAACGGTATGACGTGGCCGCAGATTGTCGACGACCTGGCGCTGACGAAGAAGCTGGGCATCTACGGCGAGGCCACAAGTTTTCTGCTCGACGGCAACGGCAACATCATCGGCCGCGACCTGAAGGGCGCCGCGTTGACCGAAGCGGTGAAACGCGCAGTGGGCGCAAATTGAGCGGCGGGATGGCGCCGTGACGAGGGTATCCGGATGACGCTTCGCCTATGGGCCCGAATCTGCATTGTTGGTCTTCTTCTCGTGCCGTGTCTCAACGCGGAAGCTCTTTCGCCCGACGCGTCGCAGACGCGCATTGTGATCAAGCCGTGGAAGGAAGACCCCGGTGCGGAACTCGGGTTTGGTTGGGCACCTGCAGAGGCGGTGGGCGCGCAGTGGCGATGGATCTCGCACATGGAAGCGGATGTGGTGGTCGAGCTCGCAGGCGCGAAGGACCTGAAGTATTCGATGCGCGTCGCCCCGATGTATCTGAAGAGCCGGCGGCAGGTGGTGGGGCTTTACGTGAACGGCGTGTTTGTCGACGAGTGGTTGTGCCGCGACAGCACAAAGTTCAGGACCTACGAGACGGTGATCGCTGGCTCGTTGTTGAAGCCGGGTCGTAACACGTTCACCCTGCGCGCGGGCTATCGCAAAAGCCTGGAGCCCGGCGGCGAGGAACTTGCGCTGGCCGTGGAAAGGATTGACCTCGGAACGCCGTAGCCCCTTTTCGGGCCGGCAGGAGTGGCATGCCTTCACCCGTTGGACACAGTCTGATCGGTCTTGCTTTCGCGGCAGGACGTTTTGCGCCGCGCGGTTCGTGGCGGTCCGTTGGTCGCGGGTTGTGGCGTGAGCGGCTTGGGGTGTTCCTCGTGGTGGCAATGGCCAATGCCCCGGACGTGGATTACATTCCGGGCATTCTCGCGGGCGGGCTCAACCAGTATCATCAACTTTATACGCACACGGTTGGCTGGGCGTTGGCGATTTCGTTTGCCGTCTGGATGTTGTGGAAGTCCCGCCGGGCGGGTGTGGGGTGGGCGGGCTGGGTGCTGCTGTTGGCAGCGGTGGTGAGTCACCTGCTGGCTGATTACGTCACGGCGGACGCAAAGGAGCCGTACGGCATCATGATCTTCTGGCCGTTCTCGAATGGATTTCACACGTCGCCCGTATCGATCTTTCGCGGCTTTCTCAAGAGGGATTGGGGCGACATCCCCAGTCTTTATAACGCCAAGACGGTGCTGGTGGAATTGGGTTGGTGTCTTCCGCTGGTGTTGGGGGTCCTGTTGTGGAAGCGGCGGAAGGTTGAGGACAGTGGCTTGTCTGGCTGAGCGGTCTCTGGCAAGATGCCGCGGGCAAGGTGGTTCATGAACGATAGCACTCCAAAATCGCTGGGTCTGATCGCGGGCAAAGGCGTATATCCGCGCCTGCTGGCCAATTCGGCCCGCAAGCAGGGCGTCGAACGTCTCTTCGCCGTGGCATTCCGCGGCGAAACCGATCGCGTGATCGAGAAGTACGTGGACGAAGTGGCGTGGCTGCATCTGGGCCAGCTTGGCGCGTTGCTGGAGGCATTCCGCAAGAGCGGCATGACCAAGGCGGTCATGGTGGGGCAGATAACGCCGACGCACTTGTTCCGGCTCCGGCTGGATCGCGTGGCGTTGTCGGTGCTGAGCCAGCTCAAGGAGCGGAACGCGGAAACGATCTTTGGCGCGGTGGGTGATGAACTGCGGAAGGTGGGCGTCGAATTGATGCCCGCGAGCATGTTCATGGAACACACGATGCCGGAGCCGGGCGTATTGACTGCGCGTGCGCCGACCGATGAAGAGAAGGCCGATATCGAGTTGGGGCTCAAGGTGGCGAAGACCACGAGCGGATTGGATATCGGCCAGACGGTGGTCATCAAGCGCGGTACGATTTTGGCGGTGGAAGCTTTCGAGGGTACGGACGCGGCAATCCTGCGCGCGGGCAAACTGGGTGGTGCGGGCGCGGTTGTGGTGAAGGTGGCCAAGCAGGGGCACGATATGCGGTTCGACATCCCGGTGATTGGCGAGCACACGTTGAAGTCGCTGCGCCGCGCCGGTGCAACGGCGATGGCGGTGGAAGCGCGCCGGACCATCCTGCTGGACCGCGAAGAGATTGTTCGTCTGGCGGATCGTCACGGATTGTGCATTGTCGCCGCGGAATTCAACCGGGCGGGATAGCCCGGTGTTCAGCGAGGAGCCGTTTATGAATCGTCGCATCAAGGTGGGCGTGGTCGGTGTCGGCAGTTTGGGCCAGCATCATGCGCGGATTTATGCCGCGATGCCCGAAGCGGAACTCGTGGGCGTGTACGATGCCGATCAGGACCGGGCCGCGAAAATCGCGAAGTCGCACCGCGTGACGGCCTTTCCTTCGATCGAGGCCCTGGCGGACGTGGTGGAAGCGCTGAGCATCGTGGTGCCGACGGACAAACACCACGAGGTTGCGAAATTGTTGATTGCGAAGGGCCGGCACCTGCTGGTCGAGAAACCGATCACCGCGACGACAGCCGAGGCGGAAGACCTCGTGCAGTTGTCGCAGGCGAAGGGTGTGATCTTGCAGGTCGGACACATCGAGCGGTTCAACCCGGTGCTGGGATACCTGGATCAGATTGCGCACAACCCGAGATTCATCGAGGCGCACCGGCTTGCCCCGTATCCGCCGCCGCGTGATGGCCTGCCGCCGCGCGGCACGGAAGTCAGCGTTGTGCTGGACCTGATGATCCACGACCTGGAGATCATCCTGCACCTGGTGAAGTCGCCGGTGAAGGATATCCGCGCGGTGGGCGTTCCCGTGCTGAGCCCGACCGAAGATATCGCGAACGTGCGCCTGCTTTTCGAAAACGGATGCGTGGCGAATGTCACGGCGAGCCGGATCAGTCCGGAGAAATTACGGAAGATTCGCGTGTTCCTGAGTGATGCCTACGTGTCGCTTGATTACCAGGACCAGGCAGGGGAGATCTACCGGTTGGTGCAGGGGAAGATCACGCGCGACAAGGTGCCGATCGAGAAGGGTGAACCACTGGCACACGAACTGCGATCATTTGTGCGTTGCGTCCACGATCGTGACAACCCGGTGGTGTCGGCCGAGCATGCCGCGGAGGCGTTGAAGCTGGCGGTGGCCATCACGCAGAGGATTCGCGAAGGCGCGTCATGAGTCGGTCGATTCTTGTCATTGCGGGTGAAGTTTCCGGCGACATGCACGCCGCGGAACTGGTCCGTGCGATCCGCGCGCGCGAGCCGGATGTCGAATTCTTCGGTATCGGCGGTGATGCGTTGCGTGCGGAAGGGATGGACATTCTCTACGACGTTCGCGAGATGGCGGTGATGGGGTTCGCGGAGGTCATTCGCCGCTACAGTTTCTTCAAGGGCGTCTTCCGCGACATGTTGGAACTGGTGAAGATTCGCCGGCCCGACGCCGTGTTGCTGGTGGACTATCCCGGGTTCAACCTCCGTTTTGCCAAGGCGATACATGGTCGCGGCATCAAGGTTCTCTACTACGTGTGTCCGCAGGTCTGGGCGTGGCACCGGTCGCGGATCAAGCTGATGGCGAAGATCGTAAACCGGCTGATCGTGATTTTTCCTTTCGAGGTGGGTGTGTTCGCGGGGACGGACCTGCGGGTCGACTTTGCCGGACATCCGTTGGTGGATGTGGCGAAGGCCGTGATGGCCGAGCCGTTGAAGGACCTGCCATGGGAAGGTGAGCCGCGCGTGGCGGTGTTGCCGGGCAGCCGAAGGCAGGAGGTCGAGCGCATCCTGCCGCCGATGATTGCCGCCGCGGTGAGGTTGGAAGCACAGTTTCCGAACGCCTCGTTCATCCTGGCCGCGCCGTCGCAGGAGATTGCCGCGCTGGTTGAGTCCGTGATGAATGCCCAGCCGGCCAAGCCTGCCCGGTGGAAAATGGTGACGGGTGAGACGCGGCAGGTGCTGCGGCAGGCGCGTGCGGCGATGGTTGCGTCGGGGACGGCGACGATCGAGACGGCGCTGCTCGGCTGTCCGATGATCGTGGTCTACAAGACCTCGGCCGTGACTTTCTTCTTCGGCCGGATGTTGGTGAAGGTGAAGCACATTGGCATGGTGAACATCGTGGCGGGGCGGCCTGTATGCCCGGAATACATTCAGCATCAGGCGACGCCGGAGGCTTTGGCGGCGGGGATGGTGCCGTTGCTTGGGGATACGCCGGAGCGCGAGGCGATGATCAAGGGCTTGGAACGGGTGCGGGCGCTGTTGGGGCAGGGCGGAGCCTCGGATCGGGCCGCGGGCTTCGTGCTGGAGGCGATGGGTCCAGCGAAGAAGGTCGTTCTTCCCATCGAAGGCTTCTGTTGAGGTGTTACGTCGACCGCTGCACGATGTAACGCGCGATTTCTTCCAGAGGACGTTTGTCGCCCCGGACTTTGGCCAATTCGGCCACTGCACCTTCCACGAGCTGATCTGCCCGGGCGCGGGCGGCATCGAGGCCGTGCACGGCGGGGTAGGTGATCTTCTTGCGGGTTTGGTCGCTGCCCGTTGGCTTGCCGAGCTTCTCTGCCGTGGAAGTGACGTTGAGAATGTCGTCGGCGATCTGAAAGGCGAGCCCGACGTTGCACGCGTAGATCGTCAACGCGTTCAGTTCCTCCGAGCGCGCGCCCGCGGCGATGGCGCCCATGCGGACAGCGGCGCGGATCAGCGCCGCTGTTTTGTGGAGGTGGATGAAATCGACAAGTTCCCGGGTCGGCTCTGAACCTTCATTGGCGAGATCCTCGACCTGGCCGGCGATGACACCGCGGCTGCCGGCCGCTTCGGCGAGTTCGAGCGCGAGTTGGTTGGGCACGTATGGTTTCGGTGCCTGGACCTCGGCGAGCCATTCAAAGGCGAGCGTGAGGAGGGCATCCCCGGCGAGGATGGCATTGGCTTCGCCGAACGCGATGTGACACGTCGGCTTGCCGCGGCGGAGTTCATCGTCATCCATCGCGGGCAGATCGTCATGGATCAGCGTGTACGTGTGGAGAGCCTCGAGCGCGATGGCGGGGAGCATGACCGACTCAGCGGGTGCTCCGATGGCTTGGGCTGCGGCCATGCAGAGGATGGGGCGGATGCGTTTGCCGCCGGCGAAGATGGAATAGCGCATGGCCTTGTGGAGGACAGCCGGGCGCTCGGATTCCTGCGGCAGATGCATATCGAGCGCCTGCTCGACGGCCTGCCGGCCCGACTCCAGATATTCGCGAAGGTTGAACATGGCCATAATCTAGTTTGACCCCGCCGGGGATGGGAAGGGGGAAACGGGGTGGAGGTGTTTTTCCTTGTACGACGCGGGTGCGGAGATTAGGCTAAATCCTCAGGCTGCATGAAACAATTCACGAGAATCCTGTTGCTGGCGATTATTGCGAGCTTCGGCCTGGGCGTGGCGTGCATGGTCGCGGTGGGCGCGAACCCTGCGCTGACGGGCAGTGTGGTGGCTTGGGTGGGTGGGGTTTTCGTTGTGCTCTATTTTTCCCTGTGCGCGATCGCGGTTCCCTTTTCCGTATGGGTGTTGGCGCGGCGTTCCTTGCGCGAAACGGCGGGGGCTGCGATTCCTATGGTCACGTTGGCGATTGCTGTCTATGCCCTGTATGGCGCGGTGACGGGTGTCATTCGCTACCAGCAGGCGACGGAGAAGCAGCGAAGTGTGGAATTGCAGCGTGGCGCGGGGGTACAAGTGCCCCGCGCGGAGTAGTTCGCCAGCCCATTTCGGGCAGTTGACAGGGCGTTGACCCCTACCTATCATGCCGGGACTCCGAAGTAGGATGAGCCTAACGGAGGCTGTTCTATTATGCCTACATACGAATACGAATGTCAGAAATGCGGACATCATTTTGAGAGGTTCCAAGGTATCAACGAGGAACCCGTGAAGCGTTGCCCCGAATGCAAGGGCAAGGTATCGCGGCTGCTGGGCACGGGCTCGGGCATCATTTTCAAGGGGTCTGGTTTCTACGCCACGGACTATCGCAGCCCGACGTATCAGGCGGCGGCGAAAGCGGACAAGGCGACGAAGTCGGATACAGCAACAAAGAGCGACACGACCGCGACCAAGGCTGACACGGGGAAGAAGGCGGACAAGACGCCGCGAAAGGGATCATGAAGCCACAGGTGGAATGCAGAAGGTGCGGGCAGAAGAACGAGATCAACCGGGTTTTCTGCAGCAAGTGCGGGACCAAGCTGGATCTGTCGCATCTCGTTGCGGGCAAGCCCCGGCGCAGCTTCGGTCAAATGCTCGTTGCGGGCATCCGACTGCTGGTGCTGGTGGCGGTTGTCGGCGCCGTATCGTTGATGTTGTGGCCGGTGGTGCCTACGAGTCCGTGCGGAACGGCGTCGGACGCTGCGTTGGTGGAGCAGCGGATCACGGCCATGGCACGCTCCGTGGAATTTGGACGCTTCGTGGTCGAAGTTTTCTCCGATGCGGAGGCCAACGCGTTCCTTGCGGAGATGCTGAAGAAGGACGCCTCGGCGGGGACGTCGGCCGGTTATCGGCTTGGTATCGAAGACATCCGGCTCACCTTTACGTCGGCGGATTTTGTGGTACTTGTACTCGCCAAGTGGGGGCCGGTAGCCCTATCGTACGAAATCACGGGTGTGCCCGAACTGGGCGGAAACGGCTTCAGCGTTCGGGTGAAGAACGCCCGATTGGGGCATTTGCCCATGCCGGGGCCTGCGGGTGATTGGATGCTGGATCGGGTGGCGGGTATATTCCAGCGCATGGATCGGGAACGCGCGATCCTCAACAATGCATCGAGGTTGGATTTAATCGAGGGGCGTATGCGGGTAGCGACCCGCGGTTCGTAACGTATTGCGGGACAGGTCGACCTAACGCGAGGAAGCCACATGAGAGACAAAGAAGAATTTTTCAGTATTCTCAACAGCATCGATGGCAAGGAGTTTACCGAGTACTCGAAGCTGATCGGTGATTTCGATTTCTCCCGCTACGTGGTCAGGATCACGCAGGTGCATGGTGATTCGGAGGGCGGCACCACGCTCTTCCTCGTTCGTGTCCCGCAGATTATTGCGGAGTTTCCGCCGAAGCTCTTCAACACGCCGGTGCGCCGTACGGCACTCGAGGATTTCCTCACGAGGAAGATTGCCAGCCGCATCGAGGGCATCGCCCGCTACGACGATCAGGGCGTATCGCGCCGCCGCCTGTCAATCGCCTGTCCCGGGCAGAAGATTCTTCCGCGTTCGGCGCTCATCGTGACGGATGAATACATCGAGGCGCGCATCTATGTGAACCTTCCTGTGCGTGAGGGTAAGGTGGCGGGCGATGCGGCTCGCGAAACATTCTTTGAGGACCTGCCGACGGTCATCAACGCTGCGCTCATTTACTGCAATCTCAGCGAGCGCGAAATTGTCGACTTCGTGAACCTGATGGAAGATGCGGACCAGATTCGTCAGGTCTTGCCGACGCGCGGATGGGTCAGTTTTGTTGCCGAAGGAGCCCTTGTGGCGCGCGCGCCTCACTCGGACCTTCCGGACTACGATCACCTGGCGCCGCTGACGGTCGATGATCGCATGGCGGTGGACCTTGAAGTCCCGAATTCCGGTACCGTGCGTGGCTTTGGTGTGCCGACGGGTGTGACGGTGATCCTGGGTGATCTCTACTCCGGTCGCGCCGAATTGATGAGGGCGTTGGCTTCGGGCATCTACAATCACATTCCCGGCGACGGCCGCGAATTGGTGATCACGGTGCCGGACGCGGTCTATGTGGCGGCCGAGAAGGGGCGGAGTGTTCAGCGGGTGGATATCAGCGCCTTCCTCCATGAAGGCCCCGGTGGCACGGCGACCCGGCAATTTTCCTGCGCCTATGCCGACCCTTGTGCGGCGCAGGCTGCGGGTACGGTCGAAGCGATCGAGGTGGGTGCGCGCGTGCTGATGTTTGACGAGTTGGATTCGTCGCCCGAGTTTCTCGGGATGGACTCCCGCGTCGCGGCCCTGATGCCTGGCGTGGAAACGCGGGTGACGCCGCTGGCTGCGCGTGCGCGGCAGATAGCCGATGAACTGGGTGTTTCGATTGTGGTTGCGGGTATGGCCTCCGTCGCAGAGTTCATTCCCGTTGCCGACACGGTGCTTCGCATCGAAGGCTTCAAGGTGTTCGATGTCACGAAGGACGTGAAGGATCTGAACATCCCGGTTCGTTCCTCCAAGGCGAAGGGCGGGGAGGTGGCACACCTCGTGGACAAGAAGCGTGCCGTTGTGCCGAGCAGCATCGATCCGGGCATCGGCCGGTACGACGCGTGCATCGACGCGCCGAACAGCCACACGTTGCTCTTTGGGCGTGCGGGCATCGACTTGAGCGGCGTTTTGCAACTCGCGGATGTTTACCAGACGCGCACCATCGGTCGTATTCTCTACTACGCCAAGCTTCGGTACATGGACGAGGCGCGCCCGATTCCCGAAATCCTCGATCTCGTCGATCGCGATCTCAGCACCGAGGGTTTGGAGACGCTCACGCGCGATCTTCGTGGCGACCTGGCTCGCCCCCGCCGGTACGAGATTGCCGCCGCGCTCAACCGGCTCACGACGCTTCGCATTTCGCAGGCGGCGGAATAGATTGCCGTAGTGCTGCGGTCCGGGGTAGGGGCGTGTCTCGCGTCGACTTCTTGAAGTCGTGAAACTTGTCATCCAGCGTGTCAAACAGGCCGGCGTGACGGTGGACGGGCGTGAAGTGTCGCGCATCGGTCCCGGGGCGCTGATTCTCGTGGGCGTGGCGAAAGGCGATACCTCCGCCGACATCAAGTACCTTGCCCGCAAGACTTCGCAGCTTCGAATCTATGACGACGAGCAGGGCAAACTGAATGCGGCCATTGATGCGCGCAAGGGAACCTTCCTTGCCGTCAGTCAGTTCACCCTCTATGCCGATTGTGCGAAGGGCAATCGTCCAAGCTACATCGAGGCGGCACAGCCCGAGGATGCCAACCGTCTCTACGAGGACTTCTGCCGCGAGCTCCGCCTGCTGGGGCACGTGGTGCAAACCGGTGTGTTCGGGGGCAGAATGGCCGTGGACCTGGTGAATGACGGTCCGGTCACCATCATTCTTGAAAGCCGTGGCCGTGTCCAGCCGTAGGCGGTTTGTGAGATTCATGAGGCGATCGTTTGTCAAAATGGCCGTTGCCGCGGCATGCGCGGGGCTTGTCGTTCCGCTGTTCTCCGCCCGCGCGGGGGATCCCCCTGTGCCCGCAGCAAACACGCCGGGCGCCACCATCATCAGCACCTCCCATCGGTTTCTCGTGTCCGGCATGAGTTCGGCGGAGAACGCCGCGCTGGCCACCGCCGCCGAGGATGTGGCGGACAGGATCGAAAGCGTAATGGGCCGACGCATGCCTTTTCAGCGCGGCCAGACGCTCCAGTTGTCCGTGCGATACCAGGAAGACAATCCCCGATCGCAGGTGATCAAGGCGCAGGGTTGGGTTGATCGACAGCTTGCACAAAAACTGGTCATCATCAATCCCGCCACGGCGGACCAGGAGGACATTCTGGAGGGGCTGTGCTGGCTGATGCTGAACAGCTACGTGGTCGGTCGGCAAACCTTCGAAGAACGCACGACGCGGCTCGGAACGGTGCCCGACTGGTTGTCCGTGGGTTTCGCCCAATCGATGTATCTCTCGCTGCGCGCGAGGAACAGCCACGTTGTGCTGAGGCGATGGCAGCGGGATGAATCGGTTGCGCTGACGGACATCATGGTGCTTGAGTATTTGCCTGAGGGACGCTGGGCCGAGAAGGCATTCTGCGGCGTGGCGGTCGACTGTCTTGCCGAGCAGCCGCGTGCTGGCGAGGTGTTTGGTGCGATGATGGAGCGGCGCGCGCGCGGGGGAAAGATATCGGCAGATTGGCTTGCGGAGGTGGTTACCGGACAGCCGAAAGCGCGCGATCTGGAAAAGATATGGGATCTTTGGATCGCCCAGCAATCCAACGTGAAACGCCAGTTGGGTGGGATCACGGAGGAAGATATTGCCGCGCTGCGGGCCCAGATGACCGTCCGGCCGGAAGAATTCGGCATCGTCGCAGCCACCAATGCGCCGTCCGAGATGGACTTCGCTGAACTGGTGGAATATCGGGGCGAGCCGTGGATGGTTTCGCTGGCCGCGGTGCTCAGCTTGAAGGTGAAAGGTCTGGGTCTGGGCGCATCACCGGAATTCCGCAGGGTCACGAATCTGTATGGGGAGTTTCTGGACGGATTGGCCCAGCACGCCGCGGCGGGATGGTTTTCCCGGCTCGTTCGCAATGTGCCTTCACGCCGCGGATTGGAGCGCCTGTTGGCTTCGGCGGATGAGGGGCTGGAAGTTTATCGCCAGGAGTTGAAAGCCCGCGAGGAATATGTGACGGACGTGGAGCGCGAGTCGCGCGGCGGGTGGATGGCGTCGGATACGAATGAAATTGCCCGGATGGATCGCACGATTCCTCGATCGGATCTCCAGCGCTACGTGGACGAAATCGAGAAGCAGATCCCATAGCCCCGTCATGCTTGACTCTTGGCCGAAGGCCGATACGCTCATCTGCGACGGGAGGCAACGTGAAAACCAGCGCATCAAAGCGGAAGACGACCGTGGGCGATATCGATGCCGAAGTACTCGATTTCACCGCGGGTCAGGACATCGAGCTCGATATGGAGCTGGTGGGCGCGGACTGTCTTGGTTCGGCGGCCCACGTGACCATGCTTTCGAAGATGCCGGTCAAGCCCCCGATCTTCACGCAGGCAGAGCGGCGGCAGGTTGTCCGGGCGCTGAACGACATTATGACGTCCTGGCGGAAGTGCGAATTTCAAATCACGCTGGACGATCAGGACGTTCACATGGCGGTGGAGCGGGTACTCACCGACAAGCTGGGTGATCTGGGCAAGAAGGTTCATACCGGCCGGAGCCGGAATGATCAGGTGGCTGTGGATCTGCGGCTTTATGCGAAGGAGCAGATTCTCGGAGGCCTGGCGGAGACTGCCGCATTGGCCGATGCGCTGCTCGTGTTTGCGCGGAAGCACATGGCCGAGCCGATGGTGGGGCGGACCCACATGCAACCTGCGATGCCGAGTTCGGTTGGACTCTGGGCTTCCGCGTTCGCCGAGAGCCTGCTCGACGACATGGGCATGTTGATGGCGGCTTATGACATGAACGACCGGTCGCCGCTGGGTTCGGCGGCGAGCTACGGCGTTCCGCTTCCGCTCGACCGGCAGTTCGTTTCTGACCTGCTGGGTTTCAGCGCGCCGGTCCACAACGTGCTCCATGCGAATAATGCGCGGGGCAAGGTGGAGTCGATTGTGCTGTTCGCGTTCGGCCAGGCGATGCTGACGCTCTCGCGGCTTGCGCAGGATCTCATCATCTTCTCCATGCCGGAGTTCGGTTACTTCGAACTGCCGGCGGAGTTTTGCACGGGCAGCAGCATCATGCCGCAGAAGCGGAATCCCGACGTACTCGAGTTGATCCGGGCCAAGGCCTCGAAGGTGCTTTCCGGCGTATCGTGCGTGATGGAACTGATCCGGGCCGCGCCTTCGGGTTACAACCGGGATCTGCAGGAGGCGAAGGGGCCCTTCATCAAGGGGTTGCGGATGACGCGGTCCAGCCTTCGGATCATGACGCGGTTGATCAAGGGCGTTAAGATCAGCCGGTCGGCGTTGTTGAAAGGTTTCTCTTCCGGCGTGTTTGCGACCGATCATGCGTTGCAGCTTGTGGCGAAGGGCATCCCGTTCCGGGACGCCTATCACCAGACCAAGCAGCATCTGGATGCGCTGGAAAAGCAGAATCCGTTTGAAGCCATTGCGCGGAAGACGCATCTCGGTGCGACAGCCGGCCTGGATTTCAAGGGGATGATGGCGCGGGTGAAGGAAGTCGAGGGCTTTGTCCGGGACGAAGAAGCGGCGCTCCAGAAAGTCGCACGGAATCTGCTGCGCGGTTGATGGGGCGATCCTACATCTTGCCGGCGGCCCGCTTCCGCACAATGTCGAGGTTGGCCGCTGCATCCCTGTTCTGAGGATTCACTTTCAGTTCGTTGAGGAGCAAGCGTTCTGCCTCGGCATACCGGCCTGCGCGCGCGTGGAGAATGGCCAGGCTCATCCGCGGGCCCTGAATGAAGGGCGCGAAGCGGATTGCGTATTCATAAGCCTGCGCGGCCTCGGCATACCGGCCCAGTTCTTCCTTGATCGCGCCGAGGCAGTACCAGATTGCCCCGTTGCTGGGTACCCACTGCAACGACTTTTCATAGGCCTCCTCCGACTCGCGCCACATCTTGCGATCGGAGAAATATGAGCCACGCCACTGGTGGACCAGGGCCCATGCCTCGCGCTCGAGACGATGCGAGTTCGGGGTGGGCTCCGGGCTGGCATCTGGATGCTCGGAGCGCCAGCGTGCATCGGCTGCGCGTGCGTCATCCACCGTTACGGGATGATCCATAACCTGGAATAGATAGCCCGCGGGAAGCAGCCATGGTGCTGTTCGCGTGTGGCCGGGTGAGTACTCGATGAACAGGGGCGTGGAGGCCGCAGCATCGCAGTCCAGCGGAGGTATGCGGAGCGGTTGCATGTCGGGCTCCATCACCGTTTCCGTGAGGTACCTGACCTTCTCGTCACGACTCCACATCTCGTTCTTCGAAGCGAGAGCCTCGATGGTGTTGAGCACGGGAACAAGTCCATAGACGACCCAGAGGCCCGGTTCCTTGGGATAGACATATGTGCGATAAGCGAGCATGTGAGAAAGATTGTCGGAGCTCACGACAATGGCTGCGGGGCGGGGAAGGGGGGCGAGGACGTCTCTCAGGAAATCGGTCGGAGCCGTCCACGAACGAAGCGACGAACGGCGCACGTTGGCCCCGGCGGTTGCGGCCATGAGCAGCAGTACGGCTGCCGCGGCGAGTGGGGCTGATCGCCATCGCTTGCGCGCGAGATCGCCCAGAACGGAGAGGCCGATTCCGGCCGAGAGAGCCAGGCCGAGGTAAAGGGGAAGGTGATAGTCTGTGACGCCGTACTGGCGGATGTAGGTGATGTCGAGGAGGTCCTGCTTCATGTGCCCCATCAGGATGCCTATGGAGTAAGGAACGATAGCGACAGCGAGGTAGCTGAGAAAAAGCAGACGGCGGCGCGTGAGAGCGACGAACCCGACGGCGGCCATGCACAAGCCGGCGACACCGATCTGTCCCAGGGGATTGTAGGAAGCGATCCATTCGGCCACGAATCCGCGGGGTGCGGCGGACAGGGGACGGAAGGTCCACTGCTTTCTGCAGAGGGCCCAGAGCAGGCGCTGTGGGGTCTCGATGTTGCCGAAGTCGAGCAGGGGGTTCTGTCTTGAGCGCCAGATCACCCACACAAACGCAAGTAACGCGAGGCCCACGCCGACGCCGGCGGCGGCTGCGCTCTTGAAGAGCGCCGTGGGTTTGCGAGGGGTGCCCACACTGTTCCAGATGGTCCACACGACCAGCAGGCCAAGGACGGCCTGCGTCAGGTGGTTGTCGATGGCGAGCCCCCAAAGCAGGCCCAGCCCGAAGGGTGGTGCCAGGTTCCATCTGCTATTGGCAGCGGGTACCTCAGCCCGGGCGGTCATGTGCGTACTCAGCAGTAACATCCCGGCTATGAGAGCCGTCATCAGGGTGTACTGTTCGGTGGTTGTCGATTGTTCCAGAAATGCGGGAGAATGCATCAGCACCAGGAAGCTGGCGAGGCCCGCGACATGCGGCGCCCATTTCGGCGCGTCTGCGGAAAGAACACTGTGCGACCAGCGCTGGGTAATTTGACAAAGCAGTCCGGCCGTCAATGCGGCGCAGAATCCGGTGAAAACATTGGTGCCTCGCGCGGGGTCCGCAAAGTGCAGGAGCCGGATGAAGAGATGGGCAAAGATGACCCAGCTGGGGGCTCCGGGCGGGTGGGGCATGCCTGCGGACGCCGCAGCCATGGCAAACTGCCCGCTATCATGAAAGGTGACCGAGGGCGCGGCACTGAGCCAGAAGACCGCCATTGCCACAGCGAACACCGCGAAAGAAAGAAGCCACATTCTGGTTGTTTGCTGTAGCCATGGATGGCCATTCAGCGCTGATACGGCTCGATGAGGGCGTGAGTCGAGGTCGCGTTGCATGGCGAACAAGTTAGCGGATTTTACATTATCATGCACGATGAAATGGGTTATTATAGCGGCGCATGTAGAGAGGGGAATCGCGATGAGTGCAGCTCTTGAGTTGGTGAATTTGGAGGTCCAGTTCCCCGCGCGCGGCGAGGTCGTCCGAGCGCTCCAAGGGGTCAGCCTGCAGGTCAACCCGGGGACGGTGTTCGGGTTCCTGGGACCTAATGGCGCGGGCAAAACAACAACGATGCACGTTTTGCTCGGCTTTGTGGAGCCGACTTCGGGGTCAGCGCGAATCTTCGGGGAAGATGTCAGTAAGTCCCTTGCGCGTCAGCGCATTGGGTACCTGCCGGAGCATCCAGAGACCTATCGTTTTCTGACCTCGCGAGAATTGTTGCGCATGGCGGGCAGGCTCTTCGGCATGGGAGGGGAGTCCCTGCGCCGGCGCATTGATGAGCTGTTGCATATGGTCAATCTCGAGGCGGCGGCAGACCGCCGCATTGGCACCTACTCGCGCGGCATGATGCAGCGTGTGGGTCTGGCGCAGGCGCTGATCAACGATCCTGATCTCGTGATCCTGGATGAGCCGACGGGCGGACTCGATCCGTTGGGCCGGATGGAAGTCCGTTCCATCATCGCCGATCTTCGGACAAGGGGTAAGACCGTGTTCTTCTCCTCGCATGAGCTTTCCGAGGTGGAACTGGTGTGCGATCACATCGCCATTCTGGCGGCTGGCAGGGTTGTGGCTCAGGGCGCGGCGCAGGAACTTGTGGGTCCGAACGAGAGGTTGGAGCAGTTCTTCCTGCGCGTGGTGCAATCGGTGGAGGCACGGACATGAATCGCACAACGACCATCAGCAGCGTGGTCTGGATCGAGATGATCCGCCGCAAGGATGTCTATGTCCTGCTGATTCTCCTGCTCGCGTTGCTGTTCATCCTGATGTCGCTGAACGTGTTCGGTCTTGGAGCCGTCGTGGGTTACGTGGCGGACATCGGGCTCGTGTTTGCGTGGCTGTTTTCGGTGATCCTGTGTGTCAGTCTCACGGCGCGCCAACTGCCGCAGGAAGAAGCGAAGGGCACGATCTATCCGTTGCTGGCAAAACCGATCACGAGGGCAGAACTGGTGTTGGGCAAGTGGCTGGGCGCGTGGAGCGCTTCGGCGGCCTGCACACTGCTCTTCTATGCCGTGATCCTGGTGGTGTTGCGTCTGAGGGGTGGGTCGTTGAATGTTGCATGCCTGGCCCAGGCTGTGCTGCTTCATCTTGTTGCGCTGGCCATTGTGGGCGGGTGCGCCTTGCTGTGCTCCACGCGGATGACCTATGGCGCGGCGGCCTCGGTGGGCTACGTTGTACTTGCGGCGTGCTTCGCGGTTGTGCCCCGTGTGCCGGAGCTGTTGATGTATGAGCGCGGCGCCTCGAGTACAGCGATGTTGGGTCTTTACTACGCATTGCCGCACCTTGAACTGTTTGATCTTCGGCAGAGATTGGTGCATGACTGGGGGCCGGCGCCTTGGGGCGTGGTGGGCGGAGTCGTGTTGTATGGCCTGCTGTGGGCGGTAATTTTCATCACGCTTTCGTGGATGGCCTATCGCAACAAGCGGTTCAAGAGAGGTGCGATGTCCGCGTGACTGCTTCCTCACGAGTACGGCGGGTGATTCCACTGGCTGTTGTGCTGGTGTTGTGGGGGGTGGTGTTCACCTTGGCGTGCCGGCTGACGCAGACTTCGCCGAGTGAGCGGGCCGGCGAGTTGTCCGTGGCGGGCCAGGTGTTTGGTGCGAGTCGCATGGCCTTCAGTAGCTCGTTCTTTACCGAGGCCGACAACTACTTTCACATGGGGGTTGGTCACGTGCTGCCGAAAGCCATTACCAACGATTTCATTCAATCATGGCGTGCAGCCATCCAGCCGTCCGGCCATGTGCATGCCGAGGGGTTGGCTGTTCGGGAGATCATGCCTTGGCTGGAGTTCGCCGTTCGCACCAATCCACACAACGTGGATGCCTATCTGACGGCCGCCTATTGGCTGGGCGTGGCGGGGCGATCGGACTTGGCGGAGCGTGTGCTGATGCAGGGGCAGCAGGACAATCCCGGCGACTACCGGATGCTTGGAGAGCGGGCCAAGATGTTGTTTGACCGTCACGACGACCTCAAGGCCGCCGCGTTATTGGATGAGGCGCTCCGCCTGTGGCCGAGCACGCTGGATCCGAAAGACGAGCAGGCCCTGCTTGATTTGTCGTCCATGTTGAGTTACCGCGCCTTCCTGCATGAGCTGAAGGGTGAGCGGCAGGCTGCACTGGCTTTGTTCAAGAAGGCCCTGGCTGCATCCCCGAACAATGCCGGACTCGACAAGCGGGTGCGTGCGATCGAGGCTGGCGAGGATATGACGGAGAAGGATCGTGCCGTCTGGAATACGGTCTTCGGGCGCAAGATGAAGGATTCGCGCGAGGGTGAAGCGGGTCGCATTCCTCGAGATGATGATGACGACGAGATGAACTGAAGCGTGAAGTGGCGGAGCGGAACCGGGTTATGTATCTTGAGTTCTATGGTTTGAAGGAGATGCCGTTCAATATCACGCCTGATCCGCGTTTCCTTTTCTTTTCGCAGCAGCATCGCGAAGCGTTTGATCATCTCATCTACGGCATTGAGCATCGCAAGGGCTTCATCGAGTTAACAGGCGAAGTGGGATCCGGCAAGACGACCTTGTGCCGCGCGATTCTCTCCAAGCTCTCCAGTCGCGTGAAGACGGCGCTTGTGTTGAATCCGTCTCTCTCGCAGACGCAATTACTTCGCGCGATCCTCAATGACTTCGGCATCGAGGTGAAGGGGCGGGATCGACTGAGCTACATTGAGCAACTCAACGCCTATCTGCTGACGCAGATGAAGGAAGGCAACAACGTGGCGGTTGTGATTGATGAAGCACAGGACTTGCACCCGACGGTGATGGAACAGGTGCGGCTGCTTTCCAACTTGGAAACGGATCAGCACAAGCTGATGCAGATTGTACTCGCAGGACAGCCTGAACTCAGCGCGCGGCTGGCGCGGCCCGAGTTGAGGCAGTTGCGCCAGCGGATCATGGTCCGGTGTTGCCTGCGGCCGTTGACGGAAGATGAGACGGGCCAGTACATTGAACACCGGTTGCAGGTGGCGGGCGCGAACGGCAGTGTGCGTTTTCTGCCCGGGGCCGTGCGCCAGGTGTATAACTACGGCAAGGGTATCCCCCGGATGATCAACGGTTTGTGTGACCGAGTGATGTTGGCTGGTTATGTGGCAAAGAACAAGATGATCGGCGAGGCGGAGGTCGAGAGGGCGGTGGCCGACATGGAGGCAGTTCGATGAGTCTCATCCAGGAAGCCCTCAGGCGGAAGGACGACGACGACGGTGGCGACAAGAACCAGAAGGCTGCCGCCCCGGTAACGCCTGCTGTTCCGCCTGCCGCTCCAAAACTGTCTGTCAAGGCGCCCGCCAAACGTTCGGTGGCCAAGTCGCCTGCCAAGATGCCCGCCAAGGTGATGCCGTCCGTGGCAGAAGGGGATGTCCCGCCTGCGACAGCAGAACAGGCGCCCGAAGTCGCGGAGTCTCCATCCGGCGACAAGAAACCTGCCTCGCGCATGGGTCTGGTTATCGGCGTTTCTGTGGGGGCGGCCGTTGTGGTCATTGGCGCGTTCGCTGCGTTCATGCTGTTGCTTGATAAGGAGCCCGAGAACGAACTGGTGGTTCCTTCGCGGTCCGGCACGACGGCTTCCCGGCCTCAACGCACCACGCCATCAACCGACGCCGCGACTGCGGCGCCCGCGCAGCCGGCGAAAACAGAAAGCGCACCTGCCGCTGTTCCGGAGGTTCCCGTGGAGCCGCCGAAGCCAAGGCTTGAGGCTGTTCCGCAGCCGGCGCAAGTTGTTGCCCCATCCGTGACGGTGGAAGTCGCGGTCTCTCCTCAGCCCAAGGTGGAACCCCCGGCACCCGCGGTGCAACCGGCGAGCCCTCCGCCGCCCGCCGCACCTGCGGAGAAGAAGCCCGCACCCGCCCCGGTCCAGAAGGCGGCGGCAACTCCGGCGCCTGCGGTCAAGACACCTGCGGCGGCTGTCGCACCCGCGGCGGACACGGAACCCGTTGAGGAGCCTGCTCCGCCTCCCGAGATCAAATGGCCGCATCTGAAAGTGGTCGGAACGATGGCAGGCCGGGGGGGTGGATCAGCCATCATCAACGGCACGATTGTATCCGTCGATGAACGGATGGAAGGCGTGAGGCTTCTTGAAGTGAGTCAGACTGCGTGTGTGTTCGAATACCAAGGCGAGACGCAGATGGTACGTGTTGGCCAGACGACGTGGTGACGCTGCCCAGCTACTTGGCCTTGTCTTTGTTGTCCTTGGCGTCTTGGAATTCCAGGGCTTTGCGAATGCTGCTGAGGCAGGAATCGTAGGTCTCGGCGGCAACCAGGTAGAAATGGCACTTGCGCCCCGTGGTCCGGCGGACATCCTCCTGGAGTTCCGTATCGTACGGGTTCAGAATCGCCACCAACAAGTCCTCTCCCATGGCTTCAAAGGGAAGGGCCGCCCTATGCATCATGAATTCGATGGGCAACATCTTGTAGGCATCCTTCTGAACTTCGAAGTTGGTCAGAGAGAGAATCGGCAGACCGCTGTCGGTGGATATGAAGTTCATGACCTTTTCGATATTCTTAAAGGTGCGGTCATGAAGAACATGGAGCACGGTGATCGGGACCTCAATGTGGCGTGAAGAGTTCTCCGACAGATCGTGTACGACGTTGGAGTAGTCTTCCTGAGACAACTCGCCGGCCTGCGTAAGATTCCATGCGAGGGCCAGTTCGGGTGTGATATCGACAGCCTTGCGCTTGTTCTCTGCAGCCCTCGAAGTGGCGGTGGCCGCCGAGGGTTTCTTTTCCAGCAGTTTTTCCAGCCGCGCGATAGTCTCCTGTGCCTCGGGGCTGCTGCCCCCGATGGAGTTGAGTTTGGAGATGAGGTCCGGGGCGGAATCCTTGTCGCCGTCTTCCGCGGCGGTCTGTCCGAGGCGGACGAGGTACCCGAGGGCGGTGGCCAAGTCGCCGATCTGGCGGTAGGCGTCAAAAAGGGTTTCGAGTGCGAGGCGGTCATTCGGCACGGCTTCGAGAATCTGCTCGAAGGCGGCAATTACGTCGCGCACTTCGGACTCGGTGGAGTCCTTGGTCTTCTTGGGTTCTTTTTCCATAACTCGGCGCTCGATTTCTCCGCTGGTCGCGGGTAATTATACGTTTAAGTTGGTGCTGCGCCACACGGTTTTTCTCCTAATGCACAAACTGTGCCATGGAGAAGCAATGGCGAAGGTGGCTCAGAACGCATGGCGACACAGCAATGCAACGAAACGCCGGCCATCCGGGTCCGTACTTCCGCTTCACAATACCCCTGTCAGCATGGCGCAAAACGGCTCACATTCTCAAGTTTGACACGTCTTGCGCCGTTCCGCATGGACAGAACGGCGGGTTTGGACCTGTTTGCGTCCCGCGCAGCCGGCTGGCACCTGTTCTGCTTTAATGATGATCGTCAAAGGAAATGAGAGGGCAACATGGCCGCTGAATCAGCAACTGTGAGCGAGAGAGTCATCGATATCCTGATCAAACGCAAGGTGGTGAAGGCCGAGCAGCTCAGTGAGCTCCGAAATGAAGCCGCGACCAGCGGCGTACGGATTGAGAAGCTGTTGGTGGACCGCCGGGTCGTTCCTCCGCCGCTTATGGCTCTCGCGCTCTCGGAGTATTTGAAAATGCCGCCGCTCACGCTTGCGCATTTCACTCCCTCGACCGAATTGCTCGACCTGGTGCCAAGGGAGATGCTGCAGAAGCACATGATGATTCCGCTCGCCAAGGTTGGCCGGCAATTGACGTTGGCCCTGGGTGATCCGTTCGACGTGATCGGCCTCGAGGAAGTCCATGCACAGACGAACCTTGAAATCGTGGCGGTGGTGGTGGCCGAGAAGGAGGTCGCGGATATTCTTCAACGCTTCACGCGCGAGCCGAGCCAGGACCTTGACGACATTATCCGTGACGTCAGCGAAGGTGAAGTCGAGGTAGGCCACGAGGAAAAAGAAGAGGTCAGCCTCGAAGAGATGCTCGAAAGCGCGGGTGACGCGCCCGTGATTCGTATCGTGAACTCGGTCATGATCGAGGCGATGCGGAAGCACGCGAGCGATATTCACATTGAGCCGATGGAGAAGATGATCCGTCTGCGTCACCGCATTGACGGCATTCTGTATGAGAATCCAAGTCCGCCAAAATCGCTGCAGAACGCGATCATCTCCCGTATCAAGATCATGTCGAACCTGAACATTGCCGAGCGCCGCGTCCCGCAGGACGGTCGCTTCAAGATCCGCGCGATGGGCAAGGAGGCGGATATCCGTGTCAGCATTCTGCCCACGGTGCATGGTGAGAAGATCGTCATGCGTATCCTCGACAAGTCGTCCCTTGCGCCCAGCCTCTCGGCGCTAGGGTTGGATCCGAAGGCTTATGAGAACCTGAAGTATGCCATCAACCAGCCGCATGGCATGTTGCTGGTCACAGGGCCGACGGGCAGCGGCAAGACGACCACGCTGTATTCTGCCTTGCAGGAGTTGAATACCACGGACGTGAATATCATCACCGTGGAAGACCCGGTGGAGTACCAGTTGCCGGGCATCAACCAGGTGCAGACACACGCGGAAGTCGGATTGACCTTTGCGGCGGGTCTTCGATCCATCCTGCGTCAGGACCCGGATATCGTGATGGTCGGTGAAATCCGTGACGGTGAGACCGCCGCGATCGGCGTGCAGGCGGCCCTCACGGGTCACTTGGTGCTCAGTACGTTGCACACGAACGATGCCGCGGGTGCGGTGGCCCGGTTGCTTTACATGGGTATTGAAGCCTTTCTGTTGGCATCCTCGCTGGTCATGACGCAGGCCCAGCGTCTCTATCGAAAGGTTTGTCCGACCTGCAAGAAGGAGCGCGAGCTGCCTCGTGAGATACTGCGGCTCAACCATATTCCCGAGGAGACTTTTGCGGGGGCCACGCTTTACGAGGCGCAAGGATGTCCAAAATGTTTCAACACGGGTTACAAGGGTCGAGGCGCGCTCATGGAGATCCTGCTGGTGGACGAGCACATCAAGGCGATTATGCTGAAGGACTCCAGCGCAGGCGCGATCCGCGATCAGGCGGTCAAGAGCGGCATGATGACGTTGCGCGACGTGGGTTTACAGAAGGCGAAGGACGGGGTAACCACCATAGAAGAGATCCTGATGGTCACGAGCGGCGAGTAAGGAGAGAGTCACATGCCACCACCCAAGGTGCCCGGCAACAAGCCTCAGTCTTTTCCGACGCCAGCAGGTGCCGCGCCGCACCTGAAGAAGAAGAAGATCCCCGGCGCCAAGAAGATCAAGATGAAGGAGTTGCCGGCGTTCACGCGGCAGCTTGGCGCGATGTTGTCTGCGGGGTTGCCCGTGGTGCAGACGCTGGAGGCTCTCCAAGAACAGTCGCTCAACAAGGTTTTCCAAGGCGTCATCGCCGGCGTGAAGACGCAGATCGAGGGTGGCGCATCGTTCTCCGAGGCGCTGTCGCAATATCCCGACATATTCGACGAGCTCTATATCAGTATGTTGAAAGCGGGCGAGAGCGGCGGCTTGCTGGCGGAAACCACGACGCGAATCGCGAGCTTTCTGGAAGCTGCCGCGCGCCTGCGGCGCAAGGTGAAAGCGGCCATGATGTACCCGAGCATCGTCATGACCGTTTGCTTGATCCTTGCGGCGAGTATGATCATCTGGATTGTGCCGGTGTTTGCCAGTATCTACAAAGACTTCGGGTCGAAGCTCCCGGGACCGACCCAGTTCCTGGTGGATGTCAGTGATTGGCTGAAAGCGAACGCGCTGATTGCCGTTGCGATCATCGTTGTCATCGCCATCGCCTTCGGCAAGTTCAAGAAGACACCCAAGGGCGCTTACGTGATGGACGGCTTCGCCCTGAAGTTCCCGGTCCTCGGGGAGTTGACCCGGAAGGTGGCCCTCAGCCGTTTTGCCTCCACCTTTGCCCAGTTGACCAGAAGTGGGGTGCCGATTCTTCAGACCATGGAAATCGTGGCGTATGCCACCGGCAACAAGGTGCTGGGCAAGGTCATTCTCGAGGCCAAGGCCACGGTTGAACGCGGCGAGCCGTTGTCCATCGCGCTCGACAAGAGCAAGCAGTATCCACGGCTGATGATCCACATGCTCTCTGCCGGTGAGAAAACGGGCAAGGTGGACGAAATGCTTCAGAAGATCTCCGAGTTCTATGCCGACGAAGCAGAAACGATGATCGGCGGCCTGACGCAACTGATTGAACCGTTGCTCATCGTCTTCATGGGCGTTGTCATCGGCGGCATCGTCGTTTGCATGTTTTTGCCGATCTTCAAGATGCACGAGGTCATCTCGATGTAAGGCGGGCTGTGCCGCCCATTCGGGAAGGCGCCGATGGCAGGACAACCATCCAGGAGCGGGGGATTGCGTGTGTGGTCGGGGTTGCTGGGCCTCATGCTCGCCCGCCTGGTCGTTCTCAGTGGCCTCCTTCTTGGGCTTGCCCTGCTCCTGCCGGGTGACAGCATGGCCTTTTACGCCTTCATGGCGCTGGCCTACACGATCAGCATTCCCTACGCACTATGGCTGCGGAGCCAGAAGAGCCTGGCCCATGTAGTCCCGATGCAGTTCCTCGTGGACCTCGTGGTGGTGACGGGAGTTGTCTATTTCACGGGAGGGCTGAGGAGCGAGTTGTTCATGTTGTACCCGCTGATCATCCTCTCGGCGGCAACGGTCACAGCGCCGGACCACGCGCTGAAACTCACCGCGTTCAGCGCCATCATTTATGTGACACTTGTGGTCTTGATGCAGCAGGGTGTGCTGATCGGCTACGCCAAGGACGGTGGTCCTGTGCCACAAACGGAACTGGCGCGTACGCTGATCCTGAGGCTCTTCATCTTTGCGTGCTTTGGGCTGGCGGGCGCCTACGTGTCGGAGCGGTGCCAGGTATCTGATCGCAAACTGGCCAAGTTCCGCGATATGGCCGAGGTCTTCTTCCGTCACGTCCAAGCCGGGCTCGTGTTGTTGGACAGCGACGGCACTATCCTGATGGTGAACGAGCGGGCGTGCAGGTTGTTAGGACAGTCGGAGAACCGTATCTTGCGGGCTCCCATCCAGAGTCTCGTGGGCATGGGGACGATCACGCCGGGAGAGAAACAGGAGAAAAGCGGCGCAGCCTGTTATCTCCGCCGACCTGACGGCTCCATGTTCCCGATTGGTTTTGAAATGGCGCCGGTCAGTCTTCCCATGACGGCTGTGCCCGGCGTGTCGCAACATGGTCATTTGAATGGGTTCATCATGGTTTTCAGCGATATCACGCGCATCCTCGAGATGAAGGAACAGATCAAGCGGGCCGAGCGAGTTCGGGCGGCCGTGGAGCTTGCAGCCGAGATCGCCCACGAAATCAGAAATCCGCTGACAGCCATATCCGGCGCCGCTCAACTGCTTCAACATCGCGACGACCAGCCCAGCGGACGGCCCGACGCAGAGATGGCCGGGGAGCGTGCGGAAGCCTTGGGCATCATCGTTGAGCAGGCAGGTCGCGTGGACCGCATCATGGAGCGGTTCATCGACTTCACGGAGTACTCTCCCGAAGCGTTGAAGGTCCGTTTTGGATTTGATGAAGAATCGCCGACCGATGCGTTTGGGTCGAAACTCCGGGAAACGCATCCTTCGAGTCCTGACACGGCTTCCTGATCGGCCGCTTGTGATCGTCAGCGGCTCATTCGCACTTCTCGGAATCATCTGAAACAGTAAGCGTAGAGCCGTGTTTCCGATGCATCGCGCGCTATTTGAAAAAATGAGAAGATTTGTATTAACATGAGGGTGTGATAGGGTATCATTTCAAAAGAGCGGAGTTTGAAGCCGCAGAGAAGAGGGGTTGCACATGGCCAGAATCCTCCTTGTTGACGATGAGGCGAGCATACTGAGCGTACTCAGCACCCTGTTGAAGGCAGAAGGGCACGATGTGGTCCCCATTCTTGGGGGTGACAAGGCACAGGACGTCATCCGCTCCGACGAGTTCGACCTCATGATTTCCGACATCCGCATGAGTCCTGTGGATGGCATGCAGTTGTTGAAGTTGATTCGCCGTGAGAAGCCCACCAGCGCCGTTATCATGATCACCGCCTACGGTTCGGTGGAAACAGCGGTTGAAGCCATGAAGGAAGGGGCTTTTGACTACGTCACGAAGCCCTTCAAGGTGGACGAACTGCTGATCACGGTGCAGCGTGCGCTGGAGTACCGGAATGCCATAGCAGAGAACGTTAATCTCAAAGCCCAGCTTGAATCGCGCTACCAGTTTGAAAACATCATTGCAGAAAGCCCGGCGATGCGGAAGGTCTGCGAAATGATTGAGCGCGTGGCGCCGACCGATACGACGGTGCTCATCTACGGCGAAAGCGGGACGGGGAAGGAGCTGGTGGCCAAGGCCATTCACGCGCACAGCCGGCGGAAGACCAAGTGCTTCCTTCCGATCAACTGTGCGGCATTACCCGAGCCGTTGTTGGAATCCGAGATGTTCGGCCACATGAAGGGCGCCTTCACGGGTGCGACATCGAACAAGGATGGGCTTTTCGAGACGGCAAACGGTGGAACCATCTTCCTCGATGAAATCGGCTCCATGCCGATGAGCATTCAGAGCAAGTTGCTGCGCGTCCTGCAGGAGAAGGAAATCCGGCGGGTAGGGGGCAATGAGACCATATCCGTCGATGTTCGGGTGCTGGCGGCAACGAATGACCGTTTGGAACGATTGATCGAAGAACAGCGTTTTCGCGAGGATCTCTACTACCGCCTGAGCGTCATTCCGATTGAAATCAAGCCCTTGAGGGAGCGGCCGGAGGATATTCTGCCGCTGGTCTATCACACCCTGCGCAAGGAATTGGGCCCGAATAAGGAGCTTCCGAACATCGATCCGGACGCCCAGCTTGTTTTGGAGCAGTACCCGTGGCCCGGCAATGTGCGCGAACTCGAGAACGCCATCCACCACGCCATGACGTTTACGAAGGAGGGGAGGATAACGAAAGACGTCCTTCCAGCCAAAATCGTGAGTGCCGTGGATGCCGGGGGTGGGATCAGTGCCGTTCCCGGCGTTCGCGCCGAGGTATACAAGGGTAAGTCGCTTAAGGGCTTCCTCCGGAGCAAGGAGAAGGAGTACCTCTCCCAGGTTCTTCAGTATGTGGAGGGTGACAAGGAGAAGGCGGCCAAGGCCCTTAGGATCAGTCTCGCCACACTCTACCGGAAGCTTCCAGACCCCAAGGATTAGTGTTTGCCCAAAGCACTACCACAATCGCATGTTGTTGATGCGTTTTGTCGCGCCCAGCGCCTTTTCTCAAAGTAGCCAACATGAATTGTCAACTTATCATATTCTCATAAATGGTGCTGATTTTGATTTGAGGGCGCAGCCATGGGCCTGCGCGGTTGCTGAGCAAAAACAGTATTCCTTGTGATGGAGTGGTCGGTAACATGACTTGGCACGGAGACTGCTAGTATACTCAGTGCGGGTCTGATTGGGGTGCGTAGCCTCAGGGCCCACAAAGAAACGAAAGGAGACTGCGATGAAGAAGAGTGGTTTCACATTGGTTGAGATTATGATCGTTGTTGCGATTATCGGTCTGTTGGCGGCTATTGCTATTCCGTCATTCGTGAGGGCGCGCACAACGTCCCAGACGAATGCCTGTATCAACAACCTCCGCCAGATGGATGGTGGCAAGGATCAGTGGGCCATTGAAAACAACAAAGTCGATACCGACACGGTTGCTCTGACCGATATCGCCGATTACATCAAGGGCGGCACGCCGGATTGCCCCGCTGCTGGCACGTACAGTGTCACCACGGTTGCTAACGATCCGACCTGCACGATCAGCGGCCACGCACTGTAATAGTGTGATTGGTTGAGTTCTTGACGGCCCCCGGGCTTTGGTCCGGGGGCCGTTGCTTTTTTGGACGTAGCGGGAGGGGGGGGGTGGGCACGGTTCCAAGCAGTGCTTTACGAAAATCGCCCAATATGGTATTAAATCCAGTGAGAGGCCGTTGTTGTTGGCCCTGAGTGTCTGGTTGGGTAGATAGTGGCATGGCCCATGCTTATAGTAACAGCGGGTTGGTAGGCGTGATTGGCTGAAAGCCGCTTGTGGGTGCGGTAAATCCCCGAAAGGGGGCTTGAAATGAAAATAAGGCATTCATCGGGATTCACATTGCTGGAAATCATGATTGTGGTGACCATCATCGGTTTTTTGGCCGGTCTGGCCATTCCTGCATTCATGAAGGCAAGGTCCAGAGCTCAGACGACACGGTGCATCGATAATATGCGGTTGATCAGTGGCGCGAAGGATCAGTGGGCGGTGGAGAATTTCGCCAACAACGGGGATACGGTTCTGATCTCCGACGTGGAGATGTTCTTCAAGAGGGGTTTCCCCGAGTGTCCTGGCGGTGGATCCTATAATCTCGAAGTGGTTGGGCAGGATCCGACGTGCACGATCACCGGGCATGTCCTGTAGCGCGATGCGTCCCTGGCGTTGTGAATGTGTGGCTGCTGCTCTGACCGGAGTCGCTGGAAACAATCTTTCCTTCCTGTTTCTGTTTGCCTAATCTTCCCCTGCGTTTTTTGCAGCCCCTGTTCCGGAGGACTGAACTGATGGATCCAGCCTGCAGCAGCGGTTATGAAGATTGCCTGAAGCGATGGATTCCCTTGTTCGCATGGCTCATGGTGGTCCTCTGCTTCATTTCCATCCCGCTCAAGATCGTTGCCTTGGGCTATCTCCCGACGGATGACGCCCTGCGACATGCGGCGAAAGTGGTGTCGGGCAAGGCCTGGTCGGACATCATCATCCTCCGCCCGGAGATGACGATCGATCTTCATCCCGGCTGGCATGCGATCCTGGGGGTGCTGCATCGTGCTGCGGGAGTTCAACTCGACGGGTTGGTGGTGTTCGAGATATCGATGGCTTTTCTGCTGCTTTGTTTCGTGCCCCTGTTCTGGCTTCGCCGGCCGGAGGCTTGGGTGCTGGCGATGCTGGTTGCTGTCGTTTCCTATGCCGGTTTCATTGGTCGGGTCATGCTGGGGCGTCCGTTCATCATCCCGATGTCTGCGCTGGCGGCGCTGCTCTTCCTATGGCGGGATGATCGGACATCTCCGCTGAGGCGGTATATCCTTTCCGTGGTCCTGATGGGGCTTGCCGCTTGGATTCACGGGAGCTGGTATCTCTTCGGAATCGTGCCGGCGGCCGTGCTGCTTACGGGGGCATGGAAACGGGCCTTCCGGCTGGCCCTCTGCTGGTTGTTGGGTGCGGTGTTGGGTGGTGCACTTGCAGGCCAGCCTTTGGAGTTTCCCCGGCAGCAACTGATGCACATGCTGAACGTGATGGGGCACGCGACGCTTCAGCGCATGCTTGTGCCTGAACTTCAACCGTCGGATGGCGCTTTCTCGTTCCTCGTCGCCGTGGCACTCATGCTGCTGTGGCTCCGGCTTGTCCGCGGGCGTTGGGATGCTTCGACCTTCCGGAACCCGGCTTTTGTGCTGGGTGTGTTGGGCTGGGTTTTGAGCCTTGC
>DAISJM010000013.1:0-72022 GCA_036821485.1 Verrucomicrobiota bacterium
CTGCTCATGCGCACGCTGGTGTCGAGCCTGAGCGCGGTGGTCAAGCTGCTGGCCCGGGCGATCGGCCACGAAGACGGGCTGAAGGCGATGAACGTACGGGCCGATGACGATGCGCTTCAGCATCTTGCGGCGGTATGCGAAGGCGATGCGCGGCGTGCGCTGAATGCGCTCGAGATTGCGGCGCTGACCACGGCGCGGGGCGAGGACGGCGTGGTGCACATCACGCGCGCGGCGGCCGAGGAGTCGATTCAGAAGAAGGCCGTAGTATACGATCACGACGAGGATGGGCATTACGACACGATCTCGGCCTTCATCAAGAGCGTGCGCGGTTCGGACGCCAACGCGGCGTTGTACTGGTTGGCAAAGATGTTGTACGCGGGGGAGGATCCGCGTTTCGTGGCGCGTCGGCTGGTGATTCTCGCGTCGGAGGACATCGGCAATGCCGATCCGCGCGGGTTGACGTTGGCGGTTTCGGCGATGGAGGCGGTGGATTTTGTCGGCATGCCGGAGGCGCGGATTATCCTCGCGCAGGCGACGACCTACCTGGCGACGGCACCGAAGAGCAACGCATCGTACGTCGGTCTTGAGCAGGCGATGGACGACATCAAGAACGGCCGCACGCTGCCGGTACCGAGGGCGCTGCGCAGCACGGGCTCGAAGCGGGCCGCGCGCGAGTTTGGTCACGAGGGCTACAAGTACGCGCACGATTTCGAGGGACACGTGGTGGACCAGGAGTATGTGCCGACCACGAAGATCTATTACGCACCGACGGGACAGGGCTACGAGGACACGATCCGCAAACGCCTGGATTACTGGAAGGCGCTCAAGGAGAAATCCGGCGCCGGTGTCGCGAAGAAGGGTGGACCCAAGGAGAGCGAGGCACAGGAATCATGAGCGTTGAAAAAGCCAAGGCGGGAGTGCGGGAACGGGTGAACGAGATACGCCGCGGATTCAAGCCGGCGTGGGTTGCGGAGGCGAGCCGGGTGGTGCTTGGGCGGCTGCTGAAGCTGAAGGCGTTGCATGCCGCGCGATCGATCGGGTGTTATCTCTCCACGCCTCGCGAGGTCTGGACGCGGCCCCTGATCGAGCGTTGCTGGCATGACAGCAAGAATGTCTGCGTGCCGGCGTTTGATGAGGTCGAAAAAAGATATCGCATGGCGTGGCTCGTTCAGGACGCCAAGCTGGCGCTGGGTCCCGAGGGCATTCCGCAACCGGACGATCCCAACTGGGTGCCCGCCAACGCGCTGGAAATCGTCATCGTGCCGGGATTGGCCTTTGACCGGAAGGGGCATCGGCTGGGACATGGTTCCGGTCATTACGACCGGCTGCTGGCGGAGTGCGGTGGGCGGAAGGTGGGCCTTGCGTTCGAGGCGCAGATGGTCGACGAGCTGCCGACGGGGCCGCTGGACGTGCCGATGGATGCGGTCGTGACAGAGAAAGATTTTTACCTCTTCGCGGGACGAACCCGCGAAGGGACGTGAAACCCAAAACAAGTAATAAGACGGCTGGGAGACTCTACGGAGAGCTCCGGCCGGCAGGAGGCGAACATGGAAGTAGCATGGTGGCTCCCCACAATGTTTACCGCCATCGGCATCGGTTGCGGTTACTACGTGCACATGATCCTGGCGAAGCTGTACGCCGCTTCCTCCGTGAAGGCGGCCCGGTTGACGCTCGAGGATGCCCGGCGCGAAGCCGAGGTCATTCGCAAAGAAGCCAAGTTGCAGGCGCGGGACGAAGTCATCCGGGCGCGTGAGGCGTTCGAGTTGGAGGTCAAATCACGGCGACAGGAGCTCGTGGCGCTGGAGGAACGGCTTTCCCAGCGGGAAACCAACCTCGATCGCAAAGTGGCGGTGTTGGACAAGAAGGAGACGTCGGTCGACGGGAAGTTGGACGAACTGGAGAAGCAGCGGGATCAGTTGCGCGTGCGCGATCAGGAGGTCCAGAGCCTGATGGAGCAGCAGCGGCAGAAGCTCCAGCAGATGGCGCAGCTGTCGCAGGAAGATGCGCGGAAGATCCTGATGCAGCAGATGGAAGAGGAGCTTCGGTTCGAGACCGGTGCGCTCATCCGGCGCATGCAGGACGGCGCCAAGGAAACGGCGGAAGAGGAAGCCCGGCGCATTGTCACGGTGGCCATTGAGCGGTTCGCCGCCTCGACGGTCGGCGAAATCACGACCAGCACGGTCAATCTTCCGAACGACGAGATGAAGGGCAGGATCATCGGTCGCGAGGGACGGAACATCCGTGCGCTGGAAGCGGCGACCGGCGTGAATATCCTGATCGACGATACGCCGGAAGTGGTGGTGATTTCCGGATTCGATCCGTTGCGGCGCGAGATTGCACGTCTCTCGCTCGAGCGGCTGATGGCCGACGGACGGATTCATCCCGCGCGCATCGAAGAGGTGGTGACGCAGGTGCAGGCCGAGGTGGACGAGACCATCATGTCCTCCGGTGAGGCAGCGATCTACGAGTTGGGCCTGCAGAGTGTGGCGCCGGAACTGGTACGGACGCTCGGGCGTCTGAAGTATCGCCACAGCTTTGCCCAGAACGTGCTGACGCATTCGGTGGAGATGGCGCATCTCATGGCGCTGATGGCGGCGGAGTTGGGGCTGGACGTCGTGATTGCCAAGCGCGTTGGCCTGTTCCACGATATCGGCAAGGCATTGGATCACCAGGTGGAAGGCAGCCATGCGATCATCGGCGCGGATCTGCTGCGTCGGCACGGAGAGGCTGCGGCGGTGTATAATGCGGTGGCGGCACACCACGGGGAGGTGGAGGCCGACAGTCTCTACTCGGTGCTTGCCTCGGCGGCTGATGCGATGTCTGCATCACGGCCCGGCGCGCGTTCCGAGACGACGCAGATCTACTTGAAGCGGTTGGAGAAGTTGGAAGGGATTGCCAACAGCTTCCGCGGCGTCGAGAAGAGCTTTGCCATGCAGGCGGGTCGAGAGATCCGCGTCATTGTCGAACCGGGCAAGATCGACGATAACGAGGCGATGCAAATGGCCCGGAACATCAGCAAGCAGATCGAGCAGGAATTGGAGTATCCCGGCCAGATCAAGGTGACGGTAATCCGCGAGACGCGTTGCGTGGAATACGCGCGATGAAGAATGGAGTGCTGGAGTATCGGAGTGATGGAACGTTGGTTTCCCGTGCCATGGCGTTTCCATCATCCCTGTGCTCCAACATCCAAAATTGACCGGGACGAAAGCAGGACAACATGAAGATTCTTATCGTTGGTGACATTGTGGGTTCCCCGGGGCGAACGGCCTTTGCGCGCATCGCCGGGCGTATGCGGCACGCGGGCGAAGTGGATTTCGTCGTGGCCAACGCCGAGAACGCGGCGGGTGGTCGTGGCGTGACGGCTGCGCTTGCCCAGGAACTGTTGGGTGCGGGGGCAGATGTGCTGACCCTTGGGGATCACGCTTGGGACCAGAAGGATCTTGCGGGCCACCTGGAGAAGGAAGACCGCGTGCTGCGTCCGGCGAATTTTGCGCCGGGGTGTCCGGGCAAGGGTTGGATCACGGCGACGACGGACAAGGGGTCTGTGACAGTGATCAACCTGGTGGGGCGGGTTTTCATGCAGCCGCATTACGACTGCCCGTTCAGGACCGTCGATGAGATTCTGAAAAAAGGCGCAGCGTTGGGTAAGATCGTGCTGGTGGATATCCATGCTGAGGCGACTTCGGAAAAGATCGCCATGGGATGGTATCTTGACGGTCGCGTCAGCGCCGTCGTGGGGAGTCACACGCATGTCCAGACTTCGGACGAGACGGTCTTGCCGAAGGGCGAGGCGTACATCACCGACCTGGGTATGACGGGTCCGAAGCGATCCGTGTTGGGGCGCGACGTGGACTCCGTTCTGCACCGTTTCCTGACCGGTCTGCCCACGCCATTCGGCGTGGCTACAGAGGACGTGGTGCTCGAAGGCGTGGTGGTGACGGTGGATGAGAAGACAGGGAAAGCAACGCGCATCAAGCGCGTGCGTGAATCGATCGATAATTCACGGAGCCAGGATGCCCAGTCCGATTAGTCCGGGCGAGGATACCCGGAAGATCTACAAGGTTGCCGAACTCAACCGGCTGATCCGGGTCACACTGGAGGACGAGATCGGCGTGATCTGGATCGAGGGCGAGGTCTCGAACCTGCGTCGCCCTTCGTCGGGTCACATGTATTTCACGCTGAAGGATGAGGGCGCGCAGATTTCCGCCGTCCTCTTTCGCGGCAATCAGATTGGACTCCGTTTTGAACTGCGTGATGGGCTGAAGGTGCGGGTCCACGGCGCGATCTCGGTTTACGAGGCTGCCGGCCAGTATCAGGTTGTTGTCCGCAAGGTCGAGGAGGCGGGCAAGGGGTCGCTGCAGGAAGCCTTTGAGGCGCTCAAGAAGAAACTCGCGGCGGAAGGCCTGTTCGATGAATCGCGTAAGAAGGCGCTGCCGCTGTTGCCCCGGCACGTGGGGATCGTGACCTCGCCGACCGGCGCCGCGATTCGCGATATCCTGCAGGTGCTGAACCGCCGCTTTCCCAATCTGCACATCCTCCTTGCGCCCGTGAAGGTGCAGGGCGAGGGCGCCGCACAGGAAATCGCGACGGCCATCGACGTGCTCAACGAGCGGGGCGGACTCGACGTGATGATCGTCGGACGCGGCGGCGGCAGCCTGGAGGATCTCTGGTGCTTTAACGAGGAGATGGTGGCTCGCGCCATTGCGCGGTCCACGATTCCGGTGATCTCCGCGGTGGGGCACGAGATCGATTTCACCATCAGCGATTTCGTGGCGGACGTGCGCGCGCCGACGCCTTCGGCGGCAGCGGAGATCGTGGTGGGGCAGAAGGATGATTTCGAGCGGGGGCTGGCGCGACTGGCACAACGGCTTGTCGCGTCGCTGCGGCAGTCCGCGTTGGAGGCGCGGGGTCGGCTCGTGGCGGCTGCGCGGAGCTACGTCTTCCAGGAGCCGATGAACCTGGTGCGCCAGTTCGCGCAAAGGATTGACGGGGTGCATGTGCGGATGCGTCACGCGCTGGTGGGCGGCGTGGGCGAGCATCGGCGCAGCCTGGAGGGTGTGGGAATGCGGCTGACGCATGGCATGGAACTTCGGACGAAGTCGGCGGCGCAGGAGGTTCAGAGGCTGCGTGCGCAACTGCAGGCCCTGAGTCCGATGGCGGTACTCGGCCGCGGTTTCAGCATCACGAAGACTGCGAGCGGGATCATCGTGAGAAACGCGACGGATGTGCGGGACGGCGATGAGTTACGAACGCAGGTGGCCCGCGGAGAAATAGTTTCCAAGGTGACGGGAAAGAATCAAGGAGGCTCCGATGGCGGAAAAACAGGCAGATAAAGGAATGACGTTTGAGAAGGCGCTGGCCCGGCTGGAAACGCTGGTCGGCGACATGGAAAGCGGAAAGCTGAGCCTCGAGAAAATGATGGCGTGTTTTGAGGAGGGCACGACGCTGGTGCGCTTCTGCACGCAGAAGTTGAACGAGGTCGAAAAGAAGGTGGAGATGCTGGTGAAGAAGGGCGACAAGCTTGTGACCGAACCCTTCGATGCGGCGGAAGATGGACCGGGCGCCGGCCGCGCGTAGGTTGATCGTTCTGGATGAGTAAGCGGCGAATGCGTATACTCCGGATATGACGCGAGGCCGGGCCTTGCGACGCTTGTATGAAGGGAAGACGACTCGACCAGCAGGTAGTGGAGCTTGGCCTCACGGAGAGCCGCGAGAAGGCGCAACGCCTGATCATGGCCGGTTCGGTGACCGTGAATGGGCGCGTCGAGATCAAGTCCAGCCACGAAGTCCCCGCCGGGGCGACCGTGGAATTGACGAAACAGGAACGCTTTGTCAGCCGCGGCGGCGAGAAACTCGAAGCGGCATTTGAACATTTCGGTCTCGATGTGCAGGACTTGGTTTGCATCGACGTCGGCGCATCGACGGGTGGCTTCACAGATTGCATGCTCCAGCACGGGGCGAAGAAGGTCTATGCCGTGGATGTGGGCAAGGGCCAGTTACATTGGGACCTGCGGAAGGATGAGCGCGTGGTCCCGATGGACGGAATCAACGCGCGCTACCTTGATCCCAAGGACTTTCCGGACGTACCTTCGTTTGCCACGGTGGACGCATCCTTCATCTCCTTGACTAAGATTTTACCCGCTGTTACACACGTCCTCGCGAGCGGAGGGCACATCGTTTCCCTCATCAAGCCGCAGTTTGAAGCCGGCCGTGAACAGGTTGGGCGCGGCGGGGTGGTGCGTGATCCGGCGATTCACGCGGCCGTGGTGGAGAAGGTGCAGCTCTTCGGTCAGCAAGAACTCGGTCTGCGATGGATGGGGGTTTGCCCGTCGCCCATCAAGGGGCCCGCGGGCAATGTGGAGTTCCTCGCTTACTGGGAGAAGGGGTCGTGATGAAAAGGATAGGGGTCCTCGCCAATGGCCGGAAGCCTGATGCCGCGGCGGTGCTTGAACGCGTTGCCCGCAAGGCAAAGGTACTGGGTATGGAGCTCGTTGTGTGCGAGCAGACGGGCGACCTTCTGACCTGCGCGAACCGCGTATCCGCGGAGCAGTTTGCCTCACGCATCGACGTGTTGATGGCGTTGGGAGGCGATGGAACGGTGTTGCGTGCAGTGCGCGCGTTGGGCGGCGCCGACCGACCGGTTCTCGGCGTCAACCTGGGAAGCCTCGGTTTTCTCACCAGCGTGACCGAAGAAAACGTTGAGCGAGCACTCGATGTGCTGGCGTCCGGCGAGTATACGACCTCGACCCGTACCCTGTTGCAGAGCCGTCTGCTTCGCGGCGGCAAGGAAGTTGCCGTCTATCGCGCGTTGAACGACGTGGTGGTCGGTTGGGGCGCATCCTCGCGCGTGAACACGATCGAACTGGCGATTGATGACGAGCCAGTGTCGAGCTACGTGTGCGATGGATTGATCGTTTCGACACCGACGGGAAGTACGGGCCATTCGCTCTCATCCGGCGGTCCGATTCTTCATCCGGGCAGCCCGTGTTTTGTGGTCAGCGTCATCTGTCCTCACACGCTGAGCAATCGTCCCGTGGTGGTCTCGGATGGTTGTCGAATCAGCGTGCGCATCGTCAAGACGATGAAGAAGCTTCTCCTTTCGGTGGATGGCCAGGAAGAGCAGGAAGTGGGACAGGGAGACCAGCTTGAACTTTCCCGGCACGCGCAGGGCGTGCGGTTTGTACATCTTCCGGGCTACAGCTACTACTCGGTATTGCGCCAGAAACTGGGATGGCGCGGCTCCAGTATTCAGTAGTGTGGCTTGTCTAGGGGCTGTCAGCCGACTCGGACTCTTCGCCCTCGTTCTCCGTTGCGGCCTCGACGGGACTGGCTGCAGGCAGCGTCACGGTGACATTCAAAGGTGCGCGTTGCCTCTTCAATTCCACTTTGGTTGAGGTTTCATTGCCGCCGGGCTGACGCGCGACGACTTGGAGCGTGCCGAGGAAGGATCGGCAGGAGAACTGGCCGCGATGGTCGGTGGTTCCCGTTTCGTGCGTCCACCACTCTCCGAGCACTAGTTTTTCGTAGGCCTCGGCGGCCGGTTTCTTGGAGAAGTCGGCGCGCAGCATGGCGGCCCGCGGCCGCCAGTGGGCCTTTTCCCAGAATCCCCACATGAGGATGCCGGCCACTGACGGATGTGCGAAGGCGACGCGGTAGAGGTTCTCCAGCGATTCGGCCTGAACCTGTTCGTTCGTCGAATTGCAGTCGAATTCGGTTATCTTGATGGGCAGTTTGAATTGGGCCAGCGTATCAAGCGCGCGCTGGACACGCTCCGGATCCACGGCTCCTTCAAAGTGTGCCTGGACGCCGATACCGCTGACGGGCACTTCCGCCTCCACGAGCCCCCGGATTTGGGTCACGTAGTCGTCGAGATCTTCGCCCTCAAGGATGCCGTACTCGTTGATGTACAGCGCGGCGTTGGGGTTCGAGCCCGATGCCTCGGCGAACATCTGGCGGTAGATGGAGTCGCCGAGACGCGTGGCAAGGTAGGGGCAATGAAGGGCTTCGTTGAGCACGTCGAACTCGCGAATTGTATCGCGGTAGTAGGAGACGGTATTTCGCGCGCGGCGGGAGATTACGGCGCGCAATTTGTCGTCGGGGGTCGCGCGAACCCAATCGGGGACTTCGCAGCCCCAGAACAGGCAATGTCCGCGCAGGGAGATGCCGTTGGTCTGACACCACGCCGCCAGCAGATCACCTTTCTCATAGCGGACTTCTTCGAACTTCGACTCCATGGGCATCCACTTCAGCTCGTTTTCGGTCACAGCGTGGTTGAAGTAATGGCGTACGGCATCGGTGAACTGGCTCGTTTCCTCCGGCGTATATTTCTCTTCGAGGAACGCGGAGCCAAGAGCGGTGCCGAACGAAAACGCGTGCCGGACCATATCAACGGTGACGGTGACGTTTGTTGCCGGAGTGCCGTCGGCTTGGAGCACGGTGACGGCCAGATCGCCCTTGCGAATCTGGTCGATGCGGCGCGCCGTGTCCTCGCGCAATTTCGCCTGTTGGGCGGCCAGGAAATCCGTGTAGCCGGACGCGGGGAGGATGGTGGGGGTGGGCAGATTGCCGGGAGGGATCACGCTGAAGTCTTCGATGTGCAGATTACGGTCATCGTTGCCCTGCAGATAGTCGTTGGCGAAGGCCATGGCAAGTTCGTGTTGGCCGGGCTCCAGTTCGAGCTCGAACGTATAGGGAGCCCAGTTGGTGGATGAGACTTCTGTCCGGAGAACCGGCTGCCCATCCCGGAGAACGCGCATCACGGGCCACTCGCCGCCGGCGAAATCGCCGCGCGCGACGATGATGAAGGAGTAGGTGCCGGGCTGGGCGACATCAATTACGCAGGCCGCCTGCCCACGCGTCCAAAAGGAGCAGATTCCATCCTTCAAGCTCCCCTCGGGGAGAAGAGTGAAATCCGGGGCCTTCACAGTCAGTGGTGCAGCAAAGGTTCCGGCGAGCAGGGCAAGAAACAGCGCGAGGGCTGTGAAGACTCGTACAGAAAGCTTCATGTGTTCTCCTTTGAACCCTATGACGAAGGTGTTTTCTTGCGCAACGCGGCGGATGCCTCCGCCGCAGCCTCGTAAGCCGCGCGTACGGGGATATTGTGCTCGCGCGAGCGCCGGATGCAGTCATCCATCTCGGGTGCAAAAACCGTGTCGCGTCCCTGCCAAGTCCCGATCTTCACACGAATGGAACCATACGGCGTCTGGACTTCGGCGAACCGACGGGCCAGCACGGTCCGTTCCACGGTGTACTCGCGCACGCCAAACGTTGTGCTTTCGTGGAAGATCAGATCGATCATCTGCCGCTTGTTTCCGGGCTCGCACAACACGGTCAGCAATGTGCCGGGCCGCTGCTTCTTCATCTGGACGGCGGTGGTGAAGACATCCAGTGCGCCGGTCTCGAGGAGGCGTTGCGTCAACGAGCCGAGCAGTTCAGGCGTCGTATCGTCGATATTGCATTCCAGCACGATGGCGAGTTCCGGGCTCGCGCCTGCAGCGGTTTCCAGCAGCGTGGCGCGGAGCATGTTGGGACGGTGGTTAAGCTGGCGGTGGCCGAAGCTGCAGGCAGCGCGCACGATGCGGCTGCCCGGGGGTGGTGCGTCGAGCGTCTTCCATGCCGTCAGCAGCGCGGCGCCGGTCGGGGTGACGAGTTCAAACGGTTCATCCACCTGTACCACGGGGAATCCCTTGAGCAATTCCAACGTGGCGGGTGCGGGATTTGGAAATACGCCGTGCGCGCACTCGATGGTGCCGTGGCCGCACGGGAACGCGCCGACCGATACGCCATCGACTCCGAGACGGTGCAGACCGGAGCAGCAACCGACGATATCCACGATGGAGTCCAGTGCGCCGACTTCGTGGAAATGAATCTTCTCCGGTGTTGTCCCGTGAACACGCGCCTCGGCCTCGGCAATACGCTCGAACACCTTGAGGCTGGCGGCCTTGACCGGGGCGGGAAGCGCCGACAAATCAATCATTTCCCGGATTTCCGGCAGTCCACGCCCGTGATGATGGTGCGGCTCGTGAGCGTGAACAGTGACTTGTGTGCCGGTGAGGTGGTGGGACGTTACAGGCTGCGCTTCGATTTGGAAGTGTTCGATGGGGAGTTGGGCGATGTCATGCTCCAGGTCGCGTGGATTCACTCCGAGCCCGATGAGCGTGCCGAGGATCATGTCCCCGCTTGCGCCGCTGACGCACTCGAAGTGGAGCGTTTTCATGAGGGCTCTCCGACACGGTTGATCAGCGCTGCGGTAACGCCTGCGCCGAAGCCGTTGTCGATATTCACCACGGTGATGCCCGGGACGCAAGTGTTCAGCATGGCCAGCAGGGCGGCGATGCCGTGGAGGCTGGTGCCGTAGCCGACGCTCGTGGGGACCGCGATGATGGGTTTGTCGATCAGGCCGCCGACAACGGACGGGAGTGCGCCTTCCATGCCGGCGACGACTACGACGGCGCGACAGTCGCGCAACATGTCGACGTGTTTCATGAGACGATGCAATCCGGCGACGCCGACGTCGAACACGCGGTCTACGCGCGCACCCATCCATTCAGCCGTCAGGGCGGCTTCTTCGGCGACGGGAATATCAGACGTGCCGGCGCTGACAACGGCCACATGTCCGACCGGAGCCGGGCGGGCGACGACGTCGATCGTGATCACGCGGGCTGCCGCGTGGTAGTGCGCCGCGGTGTGGACGCGCGAAACAGCGTCGAACATTTCCTGGGTGGCGCGCGTGCAGAGAGCATTCTGGCCGGCCTTCTTGAAAACATCGATGATCTGAATGACCTGTTCCGGCGTCTTGCCTGACGAGAAGATGACTTCCGGGAGACCTCGCCGACGATGGCGTTCAACATCGATGCGCGCGAAACCCAGATCCTCCTCGGCCTTGCGGTCGAGCAGGCGAAGGGCTTCCGTCACCGGCATCTCGCCGGATGCGACCTTCTTCAGCAGGTGGTCCAGTTGCATGGGATGAGGATGCTTTGTGCCGGTTGATCGGTCAAGGCGGGTTTATGCGCGAATGGGTTCATGACGGGCATATCCGCGACCCGTGCCCGGCGTTACCCTACGGATTCTGGCCCGGCTGTGTCACTTCGGGATAGAGTTTGGCGGCCAGTTCCTGGAAAGGCGGGTATTCCCGGATGGCGTTGAAATCGTTGTCGGCGAGGAACCGCTGGCAGATCACGGGCGAGCAGTACTCGGTGCCCTTGCGGATCCACTTCATCGCCTCGTCGAAATTTCGTTCGAGGACGTAGCTGATGGCCATGTTGAAATAGGTGTTCGCGATCTGTGGATTCATCTTGATGATCGTTTCGAGTTGTTCGCGCGCTTCGGGGTAGCGCCCGAGGCGGATGAGAGCTACGGCGAGATTATTCCGGGGCCCGGGATCGTTTGGTACCTGGGCGAGTGCCCGTTCGAGGTAGTCGGCAGCCTCCGCATAGCGGCCGCGCGCGAGATAGAGCAGGCCAAGATTCAGAAAAGCGACCTGGTAGGAAGGATCGATCTGGAGCGAGGCCTGCAGGAGTTCCTCGGCCTTGTCCATCATGCCCTTCTGCATGTAGGCGGTGGACAGGTTGTTGTAGGTCTCGGCGTTGTACGGGTCGAGTCGCATTGCCTTCTCGAGGATGGCGATGGCTTGGTCGAACTGGCCGCGCTGGGTGTAGACGACGCCGAGAAGGCGCAAACCGGCGTTCATATCAGGGGCCAGTTCGAGCGCCTTGCGGGCATGTGTCTCGGCGCTGTTCCAGTCGCGCGCGACGAGGTAGTCGTTTGCGGTTCTTGTCTCGGCCATGGCCTGTGCCATTCTCTCGGGATCGACAGCCGTGCCGCCGCGCGGCGCAGGCTGTTCGCGCATGGTGGAGTCGACGGATCGCTCTCCGGCGGCGCGAAACATCGTGCTGGTGACGCGCTGCTGTCGTGCGAGGAGCGCCGTGGTGTCGAGCGGGCCTTCGGCTTCCTGCTCTTCGGCTCTCCGGGCAGCCTTCTGTTCCTGCTGGTAGATCATCCACGTCGAAGCACCGAGAAGTCCAAGCATCAGCAGGGTGAAGCCGATGGTGTTCCGCCAGGTTCTTGCGCGGACCTGGGCGCCGGTGGGCTCAACGATGCTGGTGGTCTCGGGTGGTTTACCCTGAGATTCGGGTTCGGTGGTCTTGTAAATATCGCGGTTTTCCGTCATGGCGCGGCTCCAGCTTCCATGCGGGAAGCTACGTCATTTCCCGCTGCGATACAAGCACCCCGGTTCCCGTGTCGGATTCAGAGCGAGAGAAAATTGCGCAGGATCTGCATGCCATTCTGGGTCAGGATTGACTCGGGATGGAACTGCACGCCGTACACGGGCAATTCGCGGTGCCGGAGGCCCATGATTTCGCCCTGATCGGTATCGGCCGTGATCTCGAGCACCGGGGGGAGGGAGGCGCGTTCCACCAGCAGCGAGTGGTAGCGGATGGCCTCGAAAGGGTTGGCCATGCCGGCGAAGAGACCCTTGCCGTTGTGCTGAATCATCGAGGTTTTCCCGTGCATGAGACGGCCGGCGCGGACGACGCGTCCGCCGTAGACCTGGCCGATGCATTGGTGGCCGAGACATACGCCGAGCACAGGGATGATCGGCCCCATCCTGGCGATTACGTCGCAGGAGATGCCGGCCTGCGATGGGGCACAAGGGCCGGGGCTGATGACGATACGCTCAGGCTTCATGGCGGCGACCTCGTCGGGCGTTGTCTCGTTGTTGCGGACGACGCGAAGTTCCGCGCCCAACTCGCCGAAGTACTGGACCAGGTTGTAGGTGAAGGAATCGTAGTTATCGATGACGAGGATCATGGTTCAACCTTTTGCTTTCGGCATGGATTTGCGCGCGGCGGCGAAATGTCGCGCGAGGGCCAAGGCTTTGAACATTCCGCGCGCCTTGTTTCGCGTCTCCTCGTACTCCAGGTTCGGGTCCGAGTCCGCCACGATGCCTGCGCCCGCCTGCACATAGGCCTTGTTGACGTCGAGAATGATGGTGCGGATGGTGATGCACGAGTCGAGGTTGCCGTCGAAACTGAAGTAGCCGACCGCGCCTGCGTAGGGGCCACGCTTGGACTTCTCCAACTCGGCGATGATTTCCATCGCACGGATTTTGGGCGCGCCGCTGACGGTGCCCGCGGGGAATGTCGCCCGCATCAGTTCGTACGCGTCCATGTCCGGCCGCAGGTCGCCGGTCACATCCGATACGATGTGCATGACGTGGCTGTAGCGCTCGATCACCATGAGTTCCGGCACGCGGACGCTGCCGTAGCGGCAGACGCGGCCGAGGTCGTTTCTCGCGAGATCGACCAGCATGATGTGCTCGGCGCGCTCCTTCGGGTCGGCGAGGAGTTGCTCCGCGAGCTGGTTGTCGATGGTTGGGTCGCTTGAGCGCGGCCGCGTACCCGCAATGGGTCGGACCTCGGCGCGCCCCTCTTCACCACGGACGTGGACCTCGGGTGACGAGCCGACCAGTGCGCTGCCGCCGAGATCGAGGCAGAACATGTAGGGCGAGGGGTTGATCGCGCGCAACGCGCGGTAGGCGTCCAGCGAGTCGCCATCGAAGTCCGTCTCAAAGCGCTGGGAGAGGACAACCTGGATGATGTCGCCGGCGCGGATGAATTCCTTGGCCTGCTCGACAGACGTTACGAAGTCTTCGCGGCTGACGTTTGAATCGGGCACGATTTCGCCGAGGTAAGCGGAGCTGTCGATCATCGTGCTGGATTTGGGCGTGCGGAGGGCGTCGCAGAGCGCGTCGATCGTGTGGATGGCGTCGTCGTAGGCTTTCTCCGGCGAGCCGTCGATGAAAGCGTTCGCGATGATTCGCACGCTGTGACGGACGCGGTCGAAGATGATCAGGGCGTCGGTGACCATGAACACCATGTCGGGCGCGCGCAGCGCGTTGTCCGTGCGAAGTGGCACGCTCTTCTCGAAGTACTGGACCGCATCGTAACCGAGGAACCCGACCGCGCCGCCGGTGAACCGGGGGAGGGCAGTGTCGCGCACGGGCCGAAACGGGGCCATATACTCCTTCAGCACGACCAGCGGGTCAGCATCCTCGTGGATCGTCTTCTCCGGTTCGCCGGGACGCTGCAGGGTCACGCGACGGCCGTACGCGCGCAGGATGGCGCGCGGCGCGCCGCCGATAAAGGAGTAGCGGCCGACGTTCTCGCCGCCTTCCACGCTTTCGAGGAGGAAGGTGTGTGAGGCATGATCGTGTTTCCGGAGAAACTCGCGGACCTTGTCGTAGGCCGACACGGGCGTATCCTGGTCGGCGAAAAGCTCGCGCCAGACGGGAATGAGATTCCCGGCGGCGGCTTTCTCAAGAAACGTCTTCTTGTCGGGGTTATAGGACATTTACGTATCCGTGTTTTCGAGTGTTCCGTTTTCGAGTTTCAGTTTCCGGTAGTAGCAGTTACGCGGCGCACCGTTTTTGTTCTTGGTGTGGCAGATGCCGCCCCGTCGCGGGCGCACCTTGTAGAGCAGCGAATTCTGTTCGCAGTTCACGCGGACCTCGACGAGGTCAAACGTCTCGCCGGAGGTCTTGCCCTTCTCCCACAGCTCGTTGCGCGAGGTGCTCCAGAGCACGAGCGAGCGCGTCTCGACTGACTTGCGGAACGCCAATTCGTTCGTGTAGGCGACCAGGATCACTTCGTTTGTGTCCGCGTTCTGCACGGCGACCGGGATGATGCCGGGGCTGGAGGCAACAGCTTTTTCCAGCTTGGCAAAATCCAGCTTTAATTTGGACGTCTCTTCGATCTTGCTCATACCAGCACCTCGTCTGAATGACCAATGCTCAATGTCCTAATGACCAGGGAATGACCAAGTCTTGGAATGCTTCTTGGGCATTCGGGTTTGGTCATTGATCATTACTGCATCCTCACCTCAACGCCCCGGTCCCTGAGATACTGCTTTACCTGCGGAATGGTGAACTCGCCGAAATGAAAGATGGATGCGGCGAGCACGGCGTCCGCCTTGCCCTTCACCACGCCATCGTACAGGTGCTCAAGCGTGCCGACGCCGCCCGAGGCGATGACCGGGACGCCGACCGCCTCGGCAATCGCGCGGGTCAGTTCGAGATCGTAGCCCGCCTTGGTGCCGTCGCGGTCCATGCTGGTGAGCAGTATTTCGCCCGCGCCGCGTTCGACCCCTTCGCGCGCCCACGCCACGGCATCGCGTTCTGTCGGCTTTCGGCCGCCGTGCGTGTAGACGATCCAGCCTTGCCCCGGCGTCGTACCTGGCGAAGCCGGGCCGGGTCCGTTGGTCCGGCGCTTTGCGTCGATGGCGAGCACGATGCACTGGCTGCCGAACTGGCGCGAGGTCTCGTTGATGATCTCCGGATTCTGCACCGCCGCCGTGTTGAGCGACACCTTGTCGGCGCCGGCCTGGAGCATCTTGCGGATATCGCCGCTCACGCGCACGCCGCCGCCCACGGTCAACGGCATGAACACTTCCTTTGCGACGGCGCGCACGACCTCGACGATCGTGTCGCGCGCCTCGTGCGAGGCGGTGATGTCGAGGAAGGTCAGTTCATCCGCGCCCTGTTCCTCGTAGGCGCGCGCGACGGCGACGGGGTCGCCGGCGTCGCGAAGTTGAACGAACTTCACGCCTTTGACCACGCGCCCGTTCGCAATGTCGAGGCACGGTATAATGCGTTTTGCCAACATGATCGTTTCCTTCGCCCTCCTTCGCCCCGGCATGGGGCTTCGGAGGGTTGTCATCCGAAGCAGAAAACAAAAAACCCCCGATTTCTCGGGGGTCCACAACACAGTCGGAGAGCATCAGTCCCGACTGGGGACCCCGTCTCGCCAAACCTGATGCGATCCACTGTTCTTCATAACGCAAGTCACTTTACACACGACGGCACGCCGTGCAAGACTATTTGCCGGTTTGCCGGAGCAACACATGACACCACCATCCATCACCATTCGGCTCAAACCGGGTCGCGAAAAACCCGTGCTGCACGGGCATCCGTGGGTATTCTCCGGGGCCGTGGCGGAGATCGAGGGTGACAGGTCGACGGGTCCCGTGGCGGAAGTTGTGTCGGCCGACGGAGCGTGGCTGGCCCGTGGTCTGGTGCAGCCTGCCTCCGCGCTTGTTGTGAGAATTTGCACCCGCGAAGCGAACGAGGCCATCGATGCCAGCTTCTTTGCAGCGCGAATCGATCGTGCCATCGCCTTTCGTGAGCAGTTGTTCCGCGAGGTGGAGGATACGGATTCGTACCGGCTCATCTACTCGGAGGCCGATGGCCTGTCCGGGCTGATTGTCGATCGCTATGCCGACGTGTTGGCGGTGCAGGTCGGTACGCCGGCGCTGATCTCTTTCCTTAAGGATATACAGGAGCAGCTCGTCAAGCGGACGGGATTGAAGCAGATCGTGGTGGCTGCGGAGGAAGACGCGGTGAAGCGCGAGGGGTTGAATCCTGCGGCGTTGACCTCCAGTTTCCCGGCGGGCGAGGGGCCGGTGCGTATTCGCGAGAGCGGTTTTCAGTTCGACGTGGATTTGCAGTCAGGCCAGAAAACGGGATTCTTTCTCGACCAGCGGATCAACCGTCGGCGCGTGGCCGCGTGGGCGGTGGGGCGGCGGGTGCTGAGCGCGTATTGCTACACGGGCGCCTTCGAGGTTCACGCGGCAGCGGCCGGGGCGACGGAGATTGTGGGTCTTGACCGGTCGGAACTGGCGATCAAGCGCGCGGAAAAACACCACGCACTCAACGGCATGCGTGCGCCGGTGAAATACATGAAGGTAGACGTCGGTGATCACTTGCGGCGCATGCGGGATGCCAATGAGCATTTCGATATGATCATTCTCGATCCGCCGCGGTTTGTATCGAGTCGCGCGCAGATGGAGAAGGGCATGCGTGCGTACAAGGACATCAACCTGCTGGCGATGAAGCTGCTGACGCCGGGCGGAATCCTGGCGACTTTTTCGTGTTCCGGCCAAGTGCAGATGGCCGATTTCAGGACGATGATTGGCTGGGCTTCGGTCGATGCCGGTCGGGAAGTGAAGATTCTGGAGACGTTGGGCCAGCCGCCGGACCATCCCGTGCTGGCGGTGTTTACCGAGAGCGAATATCTCAAAGGTCTGATCTGCAAGGTGGAGTAGGGCAGAAAACGGCCTGCTTTCGACGAAGCGGTTCAGCCAAGCTATGGTGGGGCTGGTATGCAAAGCATACTAGGGGTGGTAGGGCAGGACTACTGGTTGTAGGGTATGACCGACGATTATGTTGACCGGTCACACGGCGGGGGGTATTATCCAAGTCCAAGTTACCCGGCAAGCTGTATGAGTAGCAGTGACTCCAGAGTCGGTGGGGAATGTGGGGCGGATCAATGGGTCAAGAACACTCGTCTCTTCCGCCAGTGGGAAGTGATGAAGCACGAGATCCAGCTCCACAAGTGGTACGAGAGCGAGAAGGCCGGTCATGATATCGGCTGGGAACGCGCCACGGTTGACTGGATGATCCGTTTCGGCAACAAGCGCTCCGACGACTCCGCCTCCTGATCTTCTGACCGACACGCTGTTTTCCGTCTCTTCCGTTTCCGCGGTTCTTTCCTTTCCCTTTTTCCCGTGGGTGGTGTAACTTTTTCCCTCTGAACGTGAAGCTACAAACGGGCATTCTGCTTGGGCTGCTGCTGGGGATCCCCGCGTTCGCACAGCCTGCGGACACGGCGGGTTCCGATGTGTTGCCGCCGCTCGCGCCCGGCGAGCGGGAGTCGTGGACGGAGGTGCCCCGCGAAGCACTCGACACGGCGGCCTTGACCACGCGTGGACTCCGGGTGCTGGATATGCCCGGCTTCGACTGGAAGCACGCGCAAACCGATCACTTCGCCGTTCATTTCGAACAGGCGATGTTTGCGCGGAAGATCGCGCGCATGGCCGAGTTCTTCTATGCGTACATCTCCCAGGACCTCATCGGCATGAAGGATCAGTCCGACGGCCGGTCGCATATCTTCGTCTTCCGGAATCCCCGGCGGTGGCAGGATATGCGGCGGACGTTGCCGGACGTGCCCGAGTGGACCTTCTCGCAGGTGTCGGGCACGGTGATGCTGCTGCAGCAGGCGGAAGACAGCCAGGCGAGCGGTACGGTATTCGCGCACGAGATGACCCACCTGGTGATGAACCAATTCATGGCCGATGATGTGCCGCTGTGGCTCAGCGAGGGATTGGCCGAGTATTACGGGGAGTTCGGCTACGCGGCTTTCAAGGGCACCAAGAAGAGCCGGCGCGCGCAGTTTCGCAAGCTGGAGCATCCGTACCCGCTTTCGGAGTTGTTCCGCGCGACGACCTACCCGGCGTCGGACTGGCAGCTTGTCGCCTTCTACGAGACCTCGAAATTCATGGTGGCCTTCCTGCTGTTGGACCAGCCGCCGGAGAAGTTCGTGCCCTTCATGAAAGACCTGTCGAGCGGCCAGAGCATCACCGCCGCCTTTCGGAAGCACTACGGTCTCGAAACGCTGGCCGATATCGAGCACGCCTTCCGCAAGTTCGCCTACTGAGCCTGCCGGGCCTCTTCGTGAAAAAACCTCTCGTCTCCGCGGGGCGTATTCGTTACTCTCCACGCGACGTCTGAGGCTTCTGAATGCTTGGAGGAGGACCCCGCCCGTGGCGATGATGTATCGCAATAATCCGCTTAAATCGGTCTCTTGGGACGAGTTTCAGAAAATGCCGCACGACCAGAAAGGTCCGTACTTTCTCCGTGACGGGCGGCCCTATCACGCGTTGCTTGCGCAGCAGTTCACCCGTCCGATCCTCGACCGGCTCTGCGAGCTGGCCACGCGCATTCGTCGTATTGCCAAGACGCGCGGCGGCGGCCTGTTCCTGCAGGACCTGCTGTCCGAGAAGAAGGCGATGCTCTACTTCGCGCAGCCGTCCACGCGAACGTTTCTTTCATTTTACGCCGCGTGCCAGATGCTGGGCATCCACCCGGCCGAAGTGCGCGATACGTCGACCTCGAGCGAAATCAAGGGTGAGTCGGCGGAGGACTCGGTTCGCACGTTCAGTTCCTTCTTCGACGTCATCATCATGCGCCATCCAGTCGGCGGGTTCGCCGAGCGCATTGCGTGGCTGCTCTCCAACACCGACCGGCCCGTGCCGGTGATCAACGCGGGCTCGGGCAAAGACCAGCATCCGACGCAGGCGTTGCTGGATATCTATACGTTGAATCGCAGCTTTGAACGGCGCGGGGGGATCGAGGGCAAGAAGATCGCCTTCGTCGGCGATCTTGCGCGTGGCCGTACCGTTCGCTCGCTGGCTTCGATTCTCACGATGTACCCCGGGGTGAAGCAGTACTTTGTTGCGCCCGAGCAGTTGCAGATTGGCAGCGATGTGCTGCAGGGGCTGGACCGGGCCGGGATGGAATACGAGGTGTCGTGCGAGTTCGAGAAGGTGATCCCCGAGGTCGACGCGATTTATATGACGCGCATCCAGGACGAGTGGGACAAGGCGCATGAGAGCCAGGCGATCGACATCAGCCGCTTCTGCTTCACGGCCGAGCACCTGGGGCTGCTCAAGCCGGATGCCGTGCTGATGCATCCGTTGCCGCGCCGCAAGGAAATCGACCCCGCGGTGGATGCCGACCCGCGCGCGGTGTACTGGCGGCAGGTGCGCAACGGCATGTGGATTCGAGCCGCGCTGTTGTTGACGGTCTTTGACCGCGAGAACGAAGTGGATCGCTACTACCAGGACCTGACGAGCTGAGGCGGCCCGGCCGTTCTTATTTCGGCGTTGATTCCCGGTGGGGCATGGTTCATTAGTCGTGGAGGTTGTGATCCGGGCGGAAAGACGTCCGGTGTTTGCGCGAGGTGGTTTCATGCTGCATCTGATTACATTGAAAGATTGGTCCGCGGAGCAGATCGCGACGGTTCTCGATCTGGGGGCGGAGGTCAAGCGGAACCCGGTGAAGTTCGAGAACGTGATGCACCGGAAGACGCTGTTGATGGTTTTCGAGAAGCCGAGTCTGCGGACGCGGGTTTCCTTTGAGGTCGGTATGGGCCAACTCGGGGGCCATGCGATCTTCTACGACACCAGCATCTCGCCTTTGGGTGCCGGCAAGGAAAGTGTACACGACACCGTTCAGACGGTCAGCCGGTACGTGGACCTCATCATGGCGCGGCTGTTCGAACACGCCAAGATCGAGGAGATGGCCAAGTATGCCACCGTGCCGGTGATCAATGCGCTGACGAATTTCTCGCATCCCTGCCAGATTCTCGCGGACCTGATGACGATCCAGGAGAAGAAGGGCCGGCTGCAGGGGCTGACGCTGGCGTATCTCGGCGACAGCAACAACAATGTGACGCATTCGCTCCTCTATGGCTGCCCCAAGATGGGCATGAACATCCGGGTTGGCTGCCCCGCGGGCGACGGATATTCCCCCGCCAAGGAAGTGCTCAACCACGCCATCAAGACCGGCCGGAAGAATGGCGTCGAGGTGAAGCTTACCCACGATCCCGTCGAGGCCGTGCGGGACGCAGACGTGGTCTATGCGGATTCCTGGATGAGTTACCACATTCCGCCGCATGAGCTGAATGAGCGGGTGAAGGTCTTCACCCCGTACCAGGTGAATGTGGAGCTCATGAAACATGCCAAGGCGGACGCGATTTTCATGAACTGCCTGCCCGCGCTCCGTGGCTACGAGCAGACCGCGGAAGTTATCGACGGGCCGCAATCCGTGGTCTTCGATGAGGCCGAAAACCGGCTGCATGTGCAGAAGGCCGTGATGATCAAGCTGCTGAAGGAAAGCGGCAAGCTGTAAACGCCGCTGCCGTCTTGGAGCCGGCCTCATGAACGAAGTCCCGTCCAACCCGCGCATCCTGGTCGTGAAGATGAGTTCGCTCGGCGATCTCTTCCACGCCCTGCCGACGGTGCATGAACTCAAGGTGGGTCTGCAGGCGACCGTGGACTGGGTCGTCCAGCCGGAGTACGCGGACCTTGCGCGCTGCTTCACCGACGTCGATCGCGTTCTCGTTTTTCCCAGGCGCGGTTTCTGGAAGGGCATCGTTGGATTCACGCGTATGCTGCGCGAGCGTGAGTACGACCTCATCATCGATCTCCAGGGTTTGATGAAGAGTGCGCTGGTCACGCGGCTTGCGCGTGGACCACGGCGCATCGGTCCCTCGTTCCATCGCGAGGGCGCGCACCTGTTCTACTCCGAGGTCGCCGGCGCGCGGAACAAGGAGCGGCATGCCGTGGAAGAGGTGCTGGATGTGGTCCGCCATCTCGGCCTCGAAGTTCATGCGCCGGTCTTCCCGGTGACGTTCCCCAAGAAGACGCTCGTGGAGCGGGCGCCGCGCGTGGCGCTTGTGCCGTGTTCGAGGTGGATCACCAAGAACTGGCCCGCCGAGCGTTTTGTCGAGGTGGGCTTTGAACTCCAGAAGCGTGCCGGTGCGACGATCTTCCTCGCAGGCAGCAAAGCCGACATCGAGGTGTGCCGTCGGATTGAGACCAAGCTTGCTCGGAACGTGGTGAACACGGCGGGTCAGACGTCGCTTGCGGAACTGGGCAGCCTGCTGCAGGAGATGGATCTGGTGATCACCGTTGACTCCGGGCCGATGCACGTTGCCGCGGCCGTCGGTCGGCCGGTACTCGCGCTGTTCGGCGCGACGGACCCGAAGCGGACGGGACCGTACGGATCACAGCATCGGATTGTCGTTTCGCCTGCTGCAGCCTGCCGGCCCTGCTTCTCCGGCAGTTGCCGCGAAGGCAAAATGTCGTGCCTGCTCGATATTTCATCTGCCGAAGTTGTCCAGACAGCCCTCGACATGTTGGGCATCGCCGCCCGCTGAGCCGGGCTCACAAATGAGATGGACGTGTTTCCCTGATCCGGTATGGTGTGCGGCGCTTTATGAGAAGAATGGTTTACATGGCGGTGGTCGGGCTTTGCGGCGTGCTGTTGTGGGCGCCGAAAGCGTCGGATCTCGCGCCTGAGGACGAGCAACTTCTGGACCAGGTTGAACGCAGGGCGTTCGATTTTTTCTGGAACGAGACGGATCCTTCCACGGGTCTCATTCGCGATCAGGCCAGTAACTTCGAAGCCGACACCAACGAGTTCTGGATTTACCGAGCGGGCATTGCGTCCGTCGGCTTTGGTCTCTCCGCCTATTGTGTTGGTGTCGAGCGTGGCTGGATCACGGCCGACGAGGCCCGCTCGCGCGTCGCAAACACCCTCCACACGTTTGACAAGCTGTTGGAGCGTGACGACAACGGTCTTTATTCTCCGTGGGTCGACATGCGGACGAACCGCCGTTGGGCGATGGACAAGGGTGACGACAGCGCGAGTTCGCCGCTCCATACCGCGATTTTCCTCGCGGGCGCCATCACGGCTGGCGAGTACTTTGATGCGAAGTTCGGTGATCGCGAGCTCAAGCAGGCGGTTGACCGCATCTATCGCCGCATCAAGTGGAATGCCTTCGCGGAGCCCTTGGCGTCTTCCTATGATGAGCGCATTCTGGTCAGCCTGCTCGGCATCGGCTGTCCGGAGAATGCGCTGTCGCCCGAGGTCTGGCGCGCGATGCGGCGCCATTACCAGTTCACAACGGCCAACCGGAAGGACGAGGCGGACTACCCGCGCATTTTCCAACCCTCGCTGATCGCTCACCTGCTTCCGCAAGCGTGGTTCGATTTCCGGCATTGCCATGATGCATACGCCAACTACTTCCTGAGTTCGCGCAACTCGGTTCTCTCCAACCGGCGATACTGCATCGATCATGCGCCGGGCGGGATTGCAGACCGGCGCTGTCAGTTTGCCACATACAGCAGCAATGTTTGGGGTTTGAGTGCCTGCGTGGCGCCACCGCCGAAAGGCTTCCGCGCGTACGGCGAGGCCGATCCTGCGCTTGATGATTCGTCTGGCCCGGGCACGAGGGGAATCGACGGGACCGTGGCGATTTATGCGGCGGCCGGGTCCATGCCGTTCGCGCCCGAAGAAGCGCTGGCCATGCTCCGGCACTTGTACCGTCGTCACAAGGATGACCTTTGGGGCCGGTACGGGTTTTGCGACTCGTTCAACATGGATTTGCGGCTACGCGCCCACTTCAACAGTCCGTCAAAGGCGATGTGGCGCTCGGAGATCGTCAGCGGCATGGATCAGGGCCTCACGCTCCTGATGATTGAGAATTATCGTCGTGGCGGGGTGTGGCGCTGGTTCATGCGAAACGAGCATATACGCAAGGCCATGGACCTCGCGGGATTTGTCGCGCAGGCCGAGCCGCCCGAGGAAGCGCGACTGGATCTTGCGGGTGATTGGTGGTTCCGGACGGGCGACGACGTTTCGTAGTCCACATCCGACGCAGGTGAGGGTTGGTCAAAGATCGAGGTGCCCGGACGGGGTGAGGGCAGGAGTCCGGACGGTGACGCTGGCCGCGCGTGGTACCGGCGCGGGTTCCTGCTGCCGTCGCGGTCACCGCTGAAGATGGCGGGTCCGCTGCTGCTGAGGATAGGTGCGGCGGATGATGTGGATGAGATTTTTCTGAACGGACAGCGGATAGACGGCACGGGTGGGCGTGTGCCGGACAGTGTCGCGTTCGCGGGTTGGCTGTGCCGTGTCCCCGAAGGCGCGTTGCTTTATGGGCAGACCAACATCGTGGCCATGCGCATGCGCGAGCACGCGAAGGGTGGAGGTATTCGGCGGGGACCAGTGGACTTGGTGCCGCTCTCCGCAGTACAATACCGCCCATTCGACATCGTGATTCCGGGCGAGTAAGCGCTGGTTCCAAGGGAGGTGCGCCATGGAGTGGATGCTGGTTGTTCTGGTACTCGTGTTCTTCTTTGCCCCCATCGTTCTTTCCATCATCGCCATGGCGCGCACTTCGCGTTTGACGCAGGAGGTCGAGCGCCTGCGGCGCGCGATGCTCTCGACCCTGGGTGAGCCGGCAGCCAGGGCGCCCGTGGCGCAGCCCATTGCGAAACCCGAAGCGCCGAAGACTGTGACCGCCGAGCCTCCCCCCATGACCCCGTCCTCTCCGGCGCCTGCTCCCGTGCAGCGCCCGGTGTTGCCTCCGCCCGTCGCATCGAAATCGAACATGGAGGTTACCATCGGCGGGAAGATTGCCAGCTTTGTCGGAATTGCCGCGCTGGTGGCGGGCATTGTCTTCTTCGTCGGCTATGCGATCCAGCGCCAGTTGCTGGGTCCGGGCATGCGCATCGTGCTGGGTCTCTTGGCGGGCGGTGTGCTGGTAGCCGCCGGGCATTTTGCCGAATCGAGCGGCAAGAATTTGCGCGTGCTCGCGCGGGCGTTGACGGGTGGTGGTGCTGCGCTCTTCTATTTCAGCGTGTTTGCCGCATACGGGATTTACCATCTTATCCCTGCGTCGCTGGCCGGATTGGGGTTGGTGGCGAGCGCCGTTGCAGTGCTGGCGTTGGCTGCGGCATACAACAGCCAGGTGGTGGCGGTGTTGGGAGTGCTGGGCGCATACATCTCTCCGCTCCTAATCGGTGGCGATTTGAGCGAAGGCAGTTTCGCGCTGTTCTTCATCGCCGTGGTCAACGTGCCGGTGTTGGCTCTTGGGCTGAAGCGCAAGTGGCAGTGGCTCTACAACATCGCTTTTGTCTTCACGGTCGTTGTCATGGGGATGTGGATCGATGAGGAAATCTTTACCAGGTCTTCGCCGTGGGCCATGGAGATGGCGTTCTGCCTGATCTACTTCGGCGAGTTTGTCGCGCTGGGGGTGCTGAAGTTGAAGGATGAACGCGCGACGACGGGCCGGGTGTTCGACGTTGCACGGCTGGCGCTGTGCTCGGTCGCGTTGCTGGGCGCGACCTACTGGATACTCGACGAGATTGATGCGAATGCGTGGATGGGCGCGGCCCTGCTTGCGGGCGCGGCGCTCCATGTCGGCCTTGCCAAAGCGGCGTGGCGCTGGCTGCCGCAGTTCAAGGACGAGATTCTCGTGTTCCTGGTTGGCGCGCTCACGTTTGCCGCATTGGCGCTTCCGGCGCAACTGGACGGGGTGTGGGTTTCGCTGGGGTGGGCGATCGAGGGTGTGATCCTGGCCTGGTTCGGTGTGCGCGTGCAGTCGCGTTTTCTGCAGGCTCTCGCGATTGGGCTTGGGTCGATGGGGCTGTTGAAGTCGCTGGCGTACGACGTGACGCTGTATGGGCAGCGGCCGAAGCTGTTCTTCAACGGCCGTTTTGCCGTGGGCATGATCTCCGGCGCGCTGCTGTCGGCCCAGGCGTGGTTCCACGGCCGTGCTGCTGCGGCGAGGCAGGACAAGCTCTCGCATTCGTCGCGTGACCCGATCATGGCGTGGGCCGTGATTGCGCTGATCGCCGTGGTCTTTGGCGACGCATTCTACACCCTGGATATTGAGGATCCGCTGGCCGCGTTGGTGACGACCTTTGCGATGATGATGGCGGGGACGACGGTGCTGCTGCGGCTCCGCGACGATACGCGCACGATTCTGTGGGGCGTGGGGGCAATCCTGTTGTTGCTGGCCCCCGCGAAACTCATCTTCTTCGATTTGTGGTGGAGTTGGGAGCACTGCCATACGGCAGGCCATGCGTTTGCAAATACATTCTTCTGGTGCAACGCGGTGATGATCGGCGTCATCGTTTCCTTCGCGTCGAGCGGGCTGCTGTCGCCGCGCGGCGCGGGTTCGTGGGTTGCTCCGTCGCTGAACGTGACGTCGCTGGTCGGCATGATGGCGTTGGTTTCGGTCGAGATATGGCATGCGCGGACGCCGTGGAATGACTCGCTTGTCACGTTGTGGTGGGCCGTTGCCGCCATGGCGGTTGCCGTGGTGGGCTTCATGAGGCGGCGGAAGTATCTGCGGGTACTCGCGCTGGTGGTGTTCGCCGTGACGGCGGCCAAGGTTGTCCTGGTGGACCTGCACGAATTGAGCGGGTTGCATCGTGTGGCGGCGTTCATGGGCGTCGGCGTGTTGCTCCTGGTGCTGTCCTTCATCTATCAACGTGTCGCGCCGATGCTGCAGAAGCAGGATGACGACCGATCGGGAGAGAAGTCATGAAGCGATGGGTGACAGCTCTGTGCGCGCTGGTGTGCAGCGTGCTGGCGGCGGGCGCCGCCGAGGAGGATTTGCGGACGCGGTTCGAGTGGCGGCAGCCGCTGCCGGGCGGGCTGGAGCAGGGCAAGTTGTATCGTCTTATTGTGCCGCCCGAAGTGTATGACGGCAGCCGGATGTTTCCGTCCGATCTGCGGATCATCAACGAGAATGGCGTGCAGTGGCCGTTCTATGTCTGGACGCCCGCGGGCAGCACGGAATCGCAGTACCTGCAGGTCGACATGCTCAATGCGTCGACGGCGGAGCGATACCTGCGGCAGGACGTGTTCATCAAGCCGGATCCGCGAACGGGTGCGTGGCGGCAGCACAGCCAGGTGATTGTCAAAACTCCCGGCCGCGATTTCATCCGGCGCGTGGAAGTATACGGCAGCGAGGATTCGCGGGAGTGGGCGTTGCTGGCCATGGGTTACCTGGTGGACCACTCGCGCGATGTGCACGTCTCCAACAATAGTATCCGGTATCCCGTCTCCACTTATCCATACCTGCAGGTGCGGGTTTATCCCAACGCGCGCGATGCGACGGAGACCGTGACGCTGCAGGGCGTGTTCGTGATGACGACACAGGAGCAGCCGGGCGAATCGCAGGAGATCGAGCTGAAGAGCGTGGAGGTGACCGGGGACGATCTCAAGGAAGGTTGCCAGGTGCTCGCGTTCGATGTCGGGGCGAAGAATCGGCCGGTGGAGAAGTTGGCGGTGCGCGCACGCGATCGCGAATATGCGCGCTGCATCCGCGTGTACGGCCGCAACGAGGACACGAACACATGGCGCTGGGTGGCTGACGGAGAGATTCACCGGATTGGCAAGGACATTCAGGACGAAGTGGCGCTCCGGGGATCGTCGTATCGTTTTCTGAAGATTGAGCTCTACAACTACGACGATGCACCGTTGGGCAAGGTGGAGGTCAAGGCGCAGGCGGTGCCGCGCTACCTGGTGTTTGAAGTGCAGGGAGGGGCGGGGCCGCAGCTCTACTATGGTTCCATAGCCGCGCTGTCTCCCCGGTTTGATCTGGCCCGGCGCAAGGGCGACGAGGAAGCCGCCAAGGCGATCTTGGTTCGTCCGGGCGAGCGGGTCAGCAATCAGCTTCACAAGGAGTCGCGGTGGGGCAAGTGGGGGCCGTGGCTGGCCGGTCTGGCGGTGGGCATCGTGAGTCTGATCGTGATTTGGAGCGTGGTGGGGATGCTGAAACGGCAATCGTCGGACGACGAAGCGGAGTAGGCTGGCGGCCGGCGCGCTATTCCAAACCCAATTCCACGGGAGGCTTCCAGATGCCGCCGAAGCCGCGTACGTCGGTGACCCGGACGGCGATGACATTGCGGCCGGCGTGCAGCAGCGCTCCGGGCACGTTGTACACGCGGGGCTTCGTAAAGGTTTCCGCTCCGGCGGAGGTTGCGCCGACAAGAATTCCGTTCACGTAGGCCGCGTCGCTGTCGTCGACCCCGCCGAGTCGCAGCACAATACGGCGACCGGATCGCGTCCAGTTCGCCAGCCGGGCGCCATCAATCTGGATCGTGGCGCGGAACCAGCCGACGCCATCGTAATCCTTGCGCACAGGCCCGTAGTTTTCCCAGAAGTCGGGTACGACGACTTCCATCCACGAGCTGTCGTTGAGCTGGGGTGAGGCCATGTCGCCGCCGCCGGTCATGAAACGCCAGCGGACGTCGCGCGCGAGATCGATCGGCCCGTCGCTGTCCCAGGGTCGCGGGTGCGAGGTCCATCCGATCGCACGGGTGGTCTGCTGAATCCATTCGTTCTGCATGAACAGGCGCCAGACCATGCGGCTGCGGTAGTTCTCGATGCCCAGCAGGATCGTGCCCGCATCGAGACCGATGGCGTCGCTGGCGACGAAGTTCTTGTAGGGGTTGACGGAATCTGCGAACCCGTACTTGCCCCACATCTCGTGGTGATTGTCGTAGAGGTTGCGCAGCGCGCGGATGGAGTGCTGGGGAAGGAAGGGAATCGAGCCTGCGATGGCGTAGGGGATGACGCTTCCGTCGGTGGGCGAATAGGGTTCGCCGGGAGGGAAGCCGTAGATCATGTAGGCGTTGCCGGGGCCATCCGCCGCGCCGAGTCCCCACGAATCGGGTCCGTAGGAGCCAGCGAAGTTGTCCGCATTATTGATGCAGTACTCGCGCATGGCCAGCACGGCGAGCGTGACATTTTCAAAGTAGTCGGCATGTGTGCGGTCGGTGCGTCCGCGGAAGTCGTACCAAAGCGCGGGATACTGGTAGCGGAAGATCGACTGGAAACCGTGCTCGATGAGGAATCGATAGCCGCGGTACTCGCCGGTGACACGGTCGATGGCGTACCAGGCCTCCGGTGGCACGGGGTGGGTCGGGCTTCCGAGCGCGAGGAGATAGATGAGCAACCCTTCGGTGACAGTGCCCCAGCGCGCGTCGAGGAACCGGCCGTCGCCGGTGAGCCCGTGTGTGACGAAGTTCGGGTGCCCGTTTCGCGCCCAATCCCACTCGACCCGTTCCGTGATTGTGCGCGCGGCAGCGGTCAGTTCGGGATCCTTGAAATACTCGACGGCGACGATCATGCCCGCGAGGAAGAGGGCGGTATCGATTGTTGAGATTTCGGTATTCATCGCATCCTTGCCGGTGAAGATGTCGACGAAATGCGGGAAGAATCCGCGGATGTTTCGCACGGGTCCGTCGAGGAATGTTTGCAGCGTGAGTCGTGTGCGTTCAAGGCCCTCTTCGCGCGTGATCCATCCGCGCTCGACGCCGATGGGATAGGCGGTGAGAGCAAAGCCGACTGCGGCGACGGAGGCGATGTAGCACTCCTCGCTGGAGGCAAAATTACGACCGCGATCGCGGGTCAGCCCGTTGGAGGGGTAGGTCTCCCACCAGAAGTACTCGAACGACCGGCGTTCGACGATGTCGAGGAAGGCGTCGTCGCTCAACCCGCGGGACGTTTTCGGATCGGCCGCGGCGGCGGCGAGCAGGTTCGAGGCTGCATTGCGTTCGCGGATCTGCCAGGACGAGAGCTTCATCTGATAGTCCCTCAGGCTGGTGGCGGGCGGCTGGCCCTTGGCGGTGCCCTCGACGGTCACGTCGAAAATGGAATTGCCCCATGCGGTTGCTCTCCGCGTGCACTCGATACGGATGGCGGTGGCGGTGACCGGTTCGGGGAAGCTGAGTGTATCCACGGAGCCCACTGCGTCGGTGCGCCGGCCCACCTCCACCCAGTTGGTTTTACGATCGGCGAGGTAGACGATGAAATCGGCAGCGCGCGCGGTTTCCCAATTGATCTCGATCTTCTGGATGCTGACGGACCGGTCAAAGTAGCCTTCGATCCATTCGTTGTCGCGGAAGTTACTCGCCCAGCGCGTATCCATCTTGCCGTCGAAGGCCAGTTCGGGTGCCAGCTTGGGCTCCTGGAAAGACGACGCATCGGCGCGGACGAAGAACGGGGTCAGGCTGCCGCTATAGGTGCCGGCGGCTTCTTCGGTGGGTGATTCCTCGATGCGCAGTTCGATTTCGGGGGGTGCTTCGGAAGACGGCGAGGCGGCGCGTTCTTCGGCGGGCTCGGGTGTCTGCACCGAACAGCCGGTGGCAAGAAGTGCGCAGGTGCCAAGGCAGGTCACAAGAAATCCGACGATGGGCGCGCGGAACTTTTGCATGCAGGCAGAACACCCCAAGAAGACTGCCAAGTCAAGCCCGGCCACCGGACGTTTTTTGGGTCGAACCGCACCGGTGGATGCTATAGGATCATCATCCTCGGAGGATCGGGGCATGGGGTTATCGGGCGACGAGAAACGGTTTGAGGAATACGTCGAGCGCCAGCAGCAATTGCAGCGCGAGAAGATGGCGTCGTCCGCGCGCGCGCGCATGGATCCTCTTCCGTGTGACCAGCTTGCGGAACGCGTGGCGCAACGCAGTGCGTCCCGTCGCCGCACCAATGTCATGGTGTTGACGATCACCCTCGTGATCGGTCTGATGCTGGTCGGGTTGTGGTGGTTGCTTCGTCCGCGTCCGCGGGCCTTTGTGCAAGAGCCGGTTCAGGTCCTATACGCTCAGATGGCGGGGCTGCCGCTGGAGATGGAGGGGCGAATGGGCATTCGGCAACGCCTGATCCCTCCTGGCGCGTTCGAGATGGGCAGCCCCTTGGATGAGCCGGGGCGAAAGATCAACGAAGCGCAGCGCAAGGTGAGTTTCTCGCGGCCCTTCTACATCGCGGCGACGGAGATCACCCAGTGGCAGTACCAGGATGTCATGGGCACCAATCCTGTGCCGGATTCAGAGGCCCGGGCCTCTGCCCCGGTTTGCTACGTTACGTGGGAGGACGCGGTCCGCTTCTGCAATGCACTGAGCCGGCAGGAAGGTTTGCCGGAATCCTACCGGCAGGTGGACGGCATCTGGTTCTGCAATCTCAAGGATGGCGGTTACCGGTTGCCGCTGGAGACCGAGTGGGAATATGCGTGCCGCGCGGGGAGCAGGGACGCCTTCTACACCGGGCCGATCCAGCCGGAGCAGGCGGGGAGACGGAATCTGGCACGCGCGGCATGGTTCATCGACAACTCCGGTGCGCATGCACACGATGTGGCGCAGAAGGAGGCCAATCGCTGGGGTCTTTTCGACATGCTGGGCAACGTCGAGGAATGGTGCATGGAGGGGGTGGAGAAGGATCCGTTGCCGGATGACATCCGGCTTGCGCTTGTCTCCGAGGAGCATACGCGCATGTTGAGGGGTGGGGGGTGGTACAGCGATTTCCTCAATTGTCGCATCGCCGCCCGGCAGAGCCGAAACCAGGAAATTGCTATGAACAGCGTGGGTTTCCGGTGTGTACGTTCCATTCCCGGCGATGTTCCCATCGCCGGCGTGGCCGTTTCGAAGTAAACGACAGGAGCGAATCGTGGCGAAGATTCTTTTGGTCTGTCTCGATTTCGACGGGACCATCATGGCGTACGATGAGGAGACGGGCCATCTCCACCCACAGGTTATTGCGACGCTGAACAAATTATCCATGCTCGGCGTTGCCTGGTGTACCAACAGCGGGCGCGAGATGGAGAACCAGCGGAGCATTCTCGATGCCTCGCGGAAGAAGGGGCTGAAGCACATGCCGACGGCGCTGCTGTGCGGCGAGAGTTTCATCTACCGCCTGCGTGAAGGTTCCTATGTTTCCTCCGAACCTTGGAACTCGGCGGTGCGCGGTCATCTGAAGGTATTCCATCAGCAGGTGCAATCCGTGCTGAAACCGCACATGGAAGACTGGAAAAGCCGGTACCAGCCGACGGTGTACGCGGCGGAGGAGTACACGACGTTCCTCGTGGGCGATGAAGAGGAGAAGCCCGCCCGGTTGTGTGACGAACTACAAAGGTGTATGGCCGGCGCCGTGCCCCGTGGGGTGGTGAGTCGCAATGGGGGCTGGCTTGTCATACTCCCCAGCCATCTTGGGAAGGGGAATGTGCTGAGAACGTATATCGGCGGCGTGGGTTTCTCGCCCGAAGATGTGCTCAGCGTGGGCGACCATTTCAATGACATCAGCATGTTGGACGGCGCCGTGGTCCGCCACGTCGGCTGCCCGGCGGATGCCATACCCGAAGTGGCACAGGCGGTCCGAAATGCGGGTGGCTGGGTGGCTTCGGCCAAGGGCCCTGCGGGCACCGTGGAGGTTATCGAACACTTCCTCGCCGGCGGACTGGGTTAGTACTAGCTCGCATGATGGAATCCCGTTGAAATGGGCCTTTCCGGGAGTAGATTAATATGAATCAGTCTTGCCGACAAGTGGTGCCTTTTTGTAGGTTGCTTCGTACTGTAGTCCATGAGCCTTCAACACCACGCGAGATCGAGGATTAGGGGGACGCAATCGTGAAGAAGATCAGTCTGATCGCATTATTCCTGCTGGCTGTTACAACGATGTCTCAGGCTCAGGTGCTCAGCAATGGCACCTTTGAAGCCTGTACGGATGAATACAACTGGACCGGCACGGGTTGGTCAACGTGGGGGGACTTCCGCAACCAGTCATGGGCATCCCACACGGGCAATCGGGGAGCGTTCATCCCGGGATGGGACACGGCTACGGGCAACGGCGGCCTCTATCAGGATGTGGCCTGTTCGACGACCGGCACCTACACGTTCTCGGTGTGGGTTCTGGCCGAGAAGGGTTTCAACCCGACCAAGTTCGACATCAAGCTCGAGTACTATGCGGTCAACCACTCGACTGTTGTGCAGACTGAAACGGTTGTGAGCAATCTTGCTTCGCCCAGGGATGGTTTCTGGCACCAGTATTATGTGACGGGGGTGGCTACCTCTCCCTCGATGGCTTTCATCCGTCCCGTCATCGGTCTGGACTGGACAACCAGCACGAATTCAGATGCCGGCACGGCTTGCATGCTCGATGATGCCCAGATCTATCAAGGCTCTTACACGGGCGTGCCGCTCTTCGGCATCTCCGGTTTCGAGTATGATTCATGGCGTGGTTCTGAATGGGCCGCGGTGGAGGAAGATGGGTGGTCGCCGGAGACGTGGGCGAATCGCACAGGCTCGCGCGGCGTGGGAATGGAAGGCTGGTCGTGGACAACGGAGGAAGTGGTTACCAACGAGATGGTCGTAACGACAAACATCATTGTTCACGCGCCCACGAACATCGTGAACGAAATGAGCCGGCCGGTGACCATGGTGGGCACGGGCACCTACACCTTCTCCTGCTGGATGTCCCGTGAAGCTGACTTCAAGATGAGCAACGCCCAGATCCGGATCGAGTTCTTTGACACCAGCCGCATGACCAAGGTTCAGGCGGACGTGGTGACGAACTTCCTGGTGCCGAATGACAACTGGTGGCGCGAGTACTACGTGGTGGGCGTGTGCACCAGCCCGAGCGTGTTCGAGATCCGCCCTGTCGTTCAGGTTACGTGGGACCGCATCACCAACGACGGCAGTCGCGGCGCGCGAATCGACGATGCCCGCTTCCGCAGGGGATCGCATGCGGGCTCGTCGTTTGTCACGGACTGGGCCTATCACGGCGGGATGGAAGATGATCCGATGATGGAGAACGTGCCCGGCACGAACGTGGGCACCTTCCTGCAGGTCAACCACACCACGCGCACGAACACATTCTATGCCCTGTCGAGCCTGCAGCCGCTGGCGCTATACGCGTCGGAGGGCGATTCTGCCGGGGTTGGCCTGCGCACCTCGTGGCAGCGGCCGGATGACTCCGTCTGGATGAACAGCGATGTGCCGATGACGCCCATCGGGAATGTGGAGATTCCGTCTTCCCAGCAGTTCCACGGACTGCCTGGTTCGGGCACGACCACGGCGATGTTGTGGAGGGTGGCCCTGCCGCAGCCGACGAATGCGAGCGGCAGCTTCTACACCAACTCGATCCGCATCTACTATGCGCCGTATCTGAAGGCCACCAACGGCGACGTGGCGACTGATCATAAGTACATGGTGATGATGAACGGCGATTTCACCAACAACGTGGACCAGGCCTTCGCGTGGAAGTATGCCGATGTGGACTACTACATCGACAACTACAAGCCTGCGACTGTGAGTGTCTTCACGAACGGCGGATTCGAGAATCCGACTCCTGTCGCGGCCGACCTCGAGGGAACTGCATGGTATGGCTGGGGCGATGTCGGCCGCGAGACGTGGGCCGCGAGGTCCGGCGGGGCGGGTGCTGTCTTCCGCAGCTGGAACTCGGGTTCGTTCGGTCTCTACCAGGACGTGGCCACCACCACGGGCGGAACTTTCCAGTTTACCGGTTGGGTGAGGATGGAGACGGGGGCGCTCCCAACCCGGCTGGAGATGAAGATGCAGTGGTTCGACAAGAACGGGTCGCTTGTTCAGGAGAACGTGGAGAACGTGTTGACCCTGTTCAAGAAGGAAGATGGCGACTGGAGCCGCGTCGGAGTGGTGGGCAGTTGCAGTTCGACCAACCTGGATTATGTCCGTCTGCAGTTGGATGGCCAGTACAACTCCATTGTCGGCGGAAACGCAGCCACGCGGATTGATGACCTGGAATTCGGTCCTGTGGCGATCAGTCTCCAGAATACGGGGTTTGAAGTCGGCAACTGGCGCGACATACGAGACTGGTATGGCGCTCCGCAGTGGTTGGTTCACATCGAGTCGTGGGCCTCGCGGCTGGGCACCAACGGCGCGGCGTTCCACGGGTGGGAGGAGGATGCCGCCCGCTACGAAGCGCTGCTGCGGCAGCCGGTGGCCGCTTCGACCACAGGCTCCTATGTCTTTACCGCGTGGATCAAGCGCGAAACCGGATTCATCAACCTCACCAACGCGAAGATGCGGTTGGAGTGGTATGGCGGCGACTATCCCAACAAGGTTCAGGCCGATACGGAAGTCACGCTCTCCCTGCCGCTCGACGGGGCGTGGTACCTGTACTCCGTGACGGGAACCTGCAGCGATGCGGACCTCCGGTTTGTCCAGCCGGTGATTCTCGCGCAGTGGAATATGAACCCCAGTGCAGATGGACGCACGATCCAGATTGATGACGCAGTGTTGCTGTACACCAACCTCGCGGGCGGTGAAACCTACACCGACGGCATTCCGGATTCGTGGCTGATCCTGCATGGGCTGGGCACCACCAACGGCGTAGGCGCGGGCGATGATGACAGCGACGGCAATCCCAACGTCAACGAGTATGTTGCGGACACGGATCCGTTGAGCGCCCTGTCATCCTACAGCAACGCCGTTGAGATCACGTCGGGCCGTGCGGTTCTGATCATCATGGCCGGTCCGCCGACGACGAATTCGCGCCGGTACGAGGTGTATTGGAAGACCAACCTTCTCGAGAGTGGCGACTGGATGCCGTATGGGTTGAACGTGCCTGGCAATGCGGATGGTTCGGCGGTGTCGCTGACCGTCACCAATGAGCTTGGCAAGCGGTTCTACCGCAGCGGCGTGAAGCTGCCGTAAGTCGCATCGAAATCATGAAAGCCCGCGGGGAGAAATCCCCGCGGGCTTTTTTTGTAGGTGCCGGAGGAGGACACGGCGTGACGGCAAGCCGCTGTAGGCCGACGCTGTGCGTCGGCGATTCAACGGCTGTTCCCCGGGACACCGTCCCAGCCTGAACAGCGTGGCGGAGGAAAAGGCTCTAGTCCCACGCGAGGACCTCGATCTCTCCTGCAAAGGGCCAATCCTTTGCCTCGGAAGCAAGGCCGGCTCGCACGGAGTTCTGAACGACATATTCCCATTTTGCCGAGTAGCTCTCTCCACTTCTCATGATGTGATCGAAGAACCCGTCTTGCCAAAACGGACCCTGCTGGCCAGAGGCCTTCAGGTGTTTCGTGAGAAAGATCTTCAGGCTGCCAACCCATCTGGAGACAGCTTGTGATCCTGCCGCCGACACGAAGACATGAAGATGGTCAGGCATCAGAATGTATCGCCCCACCCAAACGGCCGCCCTTTCCGGAGACGATTTGCAGAAAGACAAGAAGGTCTCATGGGTGATGTGTCTATTGAACGCAGGCCGCCGCCCTGAAGCGCACAGCGTCAGGAAGAACAACGGTCGATGGCGTTTCGTGTGAACGATTTTGATACGTCTCAATCGTCTTGGAAGATGGTTCGTCGTCTTGTTGTGTGCGCGCGCAGTGCGTTGTCGGTCTGATCGGTAGCTTGCGCCGGGGCATAGCCCCGGCCTACAAACGGCATGACGACAGGTTCCTACGGGCCGACGCTGTGCGTCGACGGAGTTCCCCTCAAACTGGAATTGGCTCTGGAGCTACTGCGCCCACTCGGCGATGATCTCGCGTGCGGAGCTGTTGAGCGTGCAGCCCTTGTCGTTGAACTCGGTCCACCGGTAGCCGTCGACGATGACGCTGGTGGGCGTGCCGGCGACGGGCCAACGGACTTCGATGCCTGCGGGCGGATTGAAGGTGCCGTTCAGTTTCATGGTGAGCGTGCGCCCTGCAAGCCGCGCGCTCATGTTCAGGCTGCCAAAGTATGTGGGGAAGTTCTCCACCTTGATGCCACCGCGTTCACGGACCCATTTTTCAGGGACGCCATCCAGCAGAATGGCCTTTCCGTTTCGCTCGGCCACGATCATGTCGCGCACCGCGTTGACGAGACTTGAACCGACCCATGTGTGAGGCATGTCGCCGATGTAGCTGCCCATGCGGTAGTCGCCCAACACGACTTCGGCCAGGTGGTTCCACGCGAGGGGCCGACGGCAATCCATGAGGTAATTCAGCAGGAACAGGGCGCGATCTTTCTGTCCGAGGTCGAGGAAGGCGCTGATGTTGCGCGCTTCGTAGGGCGTGTAGTTGCCGCGCCAGCCCGGCTCGCGGCGTTGGACAACGTCAGCGTAGTATCGGTCGTAGGTGCGCAGCAGTTCGTTCGTCGGGAGCAGGTCGCCCTCGCCGCAGGGGAAGAAGGCGATGGTGGTGGACGAGGCGTCCATGTCGCCCTTCTCGGCGCACCCGGGAATGAAATCGATCTTCTTGAAGGCAATGGTCTTCTCGATGGAAGCCCTCACGGAGTCGCGGAGCAGGCCGTATTGCTTCTCCGCCCACGCTGCGGTTTCCTGGTCGCCCAGCAGCGTTGCGGCCTCCTGGCCATCCTTCCATCCCTTGAGCGCAAAGAAGTCGTCCCAGTAGCTGTGCATCGGCGGAGAGTAGCCCTCGTGGCTGATGGATTTCGGCAGAATGCCGGCAAAGCGCTCGGGCGCAGGCAGCTCCGCCATGTAATTGGGTGCCAAGGTCTGCTCGCGGAGCTTCACGAGATATTCCAGTGCGAGCTTGATCTTGGGATAGTATTTCTTGAGGAAATCGCGATCGCCGGTGAAGCGGTAGTACTCCATGATGGCGAACACAAACTCGCCCTGGCTGTCGTACTCGAGATTGGAGCCGAAGCCGGTGTTGAGCGTGCCGTCGTTGTTCAGGATAGGCGGGACGAGGCCGTCGGGCTGCACCCGGGCCGCATACCAGTCAATGTATTCGCGAACGGGTTCGACAAGGCCCATGCGCAGCATGGAGGCGCAGGTAAGGGCACCGTCGCGGATCCAGCAACGCTTGTAGTTACGCGAGCCGGGTTGAATCGCGGGTCCGTCGCGGTTGATCAGGATGTAGGCCATCTGCGACTTGAGCGTGTTGGCGATATCGCGGTCGCCGAGTTGCAGCACGACCTTGTCGATTTCGTTGACCCAGAAATGGTGCATGTTCTGAAGGTGCGCCGTGAAGGCATCGGAAGGCGAGGGGTAGAGATCGCTCATGCCGCGGCGCATGAATCCCTGGATACGCTGTCGATTGTTGAACAGCGGCATCGCGACCACCACGTCCTTCTGTCCGCCCGGCGGCAGGGAGAAATCGAACGCCATGGCGCCGGAAAGCTGGTCGCCCGCATTCTCCATCTTCTGTGCCGCGGGCAACTGGCCCCGCGCCAGTTCGCGCACGACATCGCCCTGTTCAAACGGTCGCGCACCAAACGCGTCGGGAGGTGTGAGTGCGACGAACATGTCCTGCCCGTTGACGCGGACGCCGCCGCCTTCCTGCAACTTGGCGTACTCCAGCGAGCGGATGGGCGAGAGGCCACCGTATTGCCAGGGAGGATTGACCTGGACGGGCCGGACGGCGAGGAAGAACCGACCGTCTTTCGGCGACCGTGATTCGTTGAGAAGGCGGTAGCGCGCCATAATGAGGGAATCGTCGGTGCCACCCCAAGCCATGGCTTCGATCGTCAGCTTGAGTCCGCCGAGGTCCCACGTGACGGAGGGCTGGGGGATGTATCCGTCATCCAGTGCCTGTGTCAGGGTCTTGGCATCGAGGGCGGAGCGCAATTCACCGTCCGTGAAGACGTAGGGCATGAGGCTGGGGCTGCCAGCGGACGGTTCAATATTTCCGTATTCGTCGATCAGCGCTTCCTTGTGGTCGCCGGGCAGACCGACGACAGTCCAGTAGACCTGCTGCCTGCGCAACTGCAGCGGGTACCATCCAGCCGGCGCCTTTTCTGCGGCAATCTCATATTGGGCGGCGGGCGAAAGGTTCTCGTCCGGCCCGCGCAGCGAGATTTCGCGGATCTCAGGTGGCAGGGCGGGGTTGGCCAGCGTCTTGATATCGAGCCGCAGATACCGGGCCATTGCCCGCGGATGAATGAAGAGATCGAAATTGCCGGTGGCCTCACTGATGTCACCCATGCGCACCCACGTAGAACCATCGCGCGAGATATAGAAGTCGGCCTGCGTTGCGCGGTTTGTGCCCCACTCAACGCGGATGCCGCCGATGGCCTTTTCCTGTCGCAGGTCCGCCTGGATGGATACGGGACCGGGAGCTGCCCCGCGCCATGAGGTGTCGAGTCGGCCGTCGAACATGCGGGAGGCATTGCTGCCGGATGCGGCAGGTGCTTCGGCGATGACGGATTCCGAGGGGCCCTTCAGATTCACTTCAAAGATGGAGTAGCCCCAGCCCGTTGCGCGGCGGGTGCCGACGATCTTGACGAAGCGGACAAGCGCAGGCTGGAAGTAGATCTCGTCGGTGCAGCCATCGCCCTTCGCGGTCTGGTAGAGATCGGTCCACGTTGTGCCGTCCAGAGAGCCCTGCACCGCATACTCATTCGCGTAGGCGGTTTCCCAGAGAATGGACAGGCCACAAAGCGTTGCCGGCTTGCCCAGATCAATTTGAAGCCACTGTGGGTCAGCGCTGGGGCTGCTCCACCGCGTGTCCGTCTTGCCGTCGCACGCGAGGGGGCCTTCGTAGCCTTCCTCTTGAATGGCGGACGCGGTGACAGACCATGTTGACCGATCGGGGATATCGATGAGTGCAATGGGTTCGGGCTTGGGCGCCAGCTCGACAGCGGGAGGGGGTTCTGTGGTTGGTGGCACCGATGGCTCCGGGGCGATACGGCACCCCGAGATTCCGGCAAGAACAGGCAGCAATATCCCAATGAGAACGGTTGCAGAACGGGCTGAACTGAAACTTCTACTGATAATCATGTGACACCTCGTTGAAGGCGGGATGCTAGCGTGCCTGTCGTACAAGTGTCAACACACCCGCGCGGAGGAGTATCTGTTACCGGGAGTTTATTCGATTTGGCCCTTAACGGGTGCCGGGTCGTCGGGTAATTCATTAGTCCAGATTGTTTCCAATAGATGTTTCCTGTTTTCCGACGATGTTCTGAAGGTTGAACCGGGCTGACGAGGGGGAAGAATAGGGAACGTGTGTGCTCTGTTGCAGTGGACCGTTCGGACAACTGAAACAAAGAGCCGGTTGTATCAGGCTTGAGGGAAGATAGGCCGTATTTTTATGCGTTTGAGTGGGAGCGGTACCAAACAATTGCAGTGGCTGGTCGTTATACTGGCGCTTGCCGCCGGCTGCAGTGACCGGGTGCCTCAGCCATCGACGGCCGAGCCCGGCGAGCGCGTGCTCCGCCTCTACAATTGGGAAGAGTACATCGACCCAGCCGTGCTGACCGGCTTTGCTGCGCGCACCGGAATTCGCATCGAGTACCAGGAGTTTGCCACGCAAGACGACCTCACCGGCAGCCTGCGCTCCGACCCGTCGCGCTACGACCTCATCGTTGTCGACGAAAGCGTCATCCAATCGCTCACTGATCTCAAACTCCTGCGGCCGTTCGACACGACACGGCTTCAGGGTTTGCGGCGGATCGATCCGGTGCATCTGGCGGGGTCGGCCGTGAACGGCGAACGCTATGCCGTGCCCTACCTGTGGGGCACCACGCTGCTGGCCTATCGCAAAGACAAGGTCGGGGAGCCGCCGCGGAGTTGGGCCGGGCTTTGGGACCCCCGCTTTGCGGGCCATGTCATGATGCTTCCCGATGCGCAGGAGATGTTCGGCATCGCTGCCCTGTTGCTTGGCTATCCCATGAACACGCGCGAGGCCCAGCACCTGAAGGCCATTCGTGCAAAGCTTGTGGAACAGGCGCCGCTGATTTGCGACTATGCCGATACGCTGACCATCCAGGAGGCACTGCTGCGTGGCGACTGCTGGGTGGCCTGTATTTACAGTGGCGATGCCGCCAAGGCCGCTCGCGAGGATGACCGCATCGGCTACGTCGTTCCCGACGAAGGTGCGCCCCTGTGGATCGATTGCTTCGCCATCCCTCGTGATGCGGAGCACGTCGAGGAGGCGCATGAATTCGTGGATTACATGCTTGAGCCCGCCGTGGCCGCGCGCAATGCCAACTACCTGCACTATGCCACGCCCAATACGGCTGCATTGCCGATGGTGGCGGGCGAACTGCGCGAGGATGCGGCCATCTTCCCGTCCACCGATGTGTTGGCGCGCTGCCAGTTCTTCACCAAACCCGATGCGGCGCTGCAGAAGTTTCACAACGAAACCCGCATGGAAATCCGGCACGTGCGCGAGAAGGCGGCAGGCACAGCGAAATCGGAGTAGGCGACCCTATCATGAGTCAATCGACGCCAGGCATGCATATTCGGACGCGCGTGTTGCTCGTGTCGCTTGCCGTTGCCGTTCTGCCGCTGGCCACCATGTTCATCTTCACCCAGACCGTAATGCGCCGTTCCCTTGTGGCCGGTGAATATGGCCGCATGCAGGAGTTGACGGGCGAGGTCGCGCGCGAGATTGCGAATCTGATGTGGCATGCGAAGGCGGATGTCAACGTGCTCTCTGCCAATCCCGTGCTTACCGCTTCGCGTGCGAGCGTTGAGCAGCGCGAGAAGGAACTCAAGAAGATCCACGACTATTACAACATCTTTTCCGATATCACCCTCTACAGCACCGATGGCGACGTCGAAGTCTCTACGACCTACAGCTATTGGGAAAGCGTGGAGAAAACCGATTGCTTCAAAAAGGCGCTCCGCGGGGAGCCCTCGGTGTCCTCGCCGGGCGGCATGCTCGGGATGACCGGCGTCTACATCACCGTCTATGCGCCCGTGCGCGGGGAGGACGGCAAGGTGCAGAATGTCATCAGCGCGCGTGTATCCTTCCAGCGTGTGTGGGACATCACCGACAACGTCCGCGTGGGGCACAAGGGATTCTTCGCGCTGGTCGATGCGCACGGCAACCTGCTGGCGTATCCTGATCGCGGCCGGATATTCAGCCGGTTTGACTCCTCGAGGCCGGTCTCCTTCTGGAGCGAGCGTGGTACCGGTGTCGCCATGACGCCGGAGGGCAAGCGCTATGCCTTTGCCGCGCGCGTGCTGACGGCGGAGGAGACGCGCACCGGGCAAGCCTGGCTGCTGCTGTCCGTTCTGCCCTATTCCGAAATGCTGGCCGTGATGCGCACCGAGAACACGGTCTACCTTGGCGTGGCAGCGTTCGCGCTGGCGATGGTATACCTGACGGGCGTTTTCCTGAGCCGCAGGATGTCCGGGCCGATTGTCGATGCGTCCGCGGCTGCCCAGCGGGTCTCCCGCGGCGATCTCACCGCCGTGGTTCCCGAGTCGGGTCCGTGGGAAATTCAACAGATGGCCAAGGCCTTCAACAGCATGGTCCACGAGGTCCGCGAGCATCGCGACCGGCTGGAGGGTTTGGTCGAACAGCGTACAGCGAAGCTGCGCGAGTCGCAGGATCAGCTTGAGGAAATCACCGCGCACCTGCGCGCCGCCTATGAATCCATTATCGACGGTATCCTGATGGTCGAATGGCCGTCAGGGCGGATCATGACGGCCAACCAGCGCTTCGCGGGGTTCTTCGGTCTCTCGCCGGAGGAGTTGCTGGGCAAGACGTGCGACGACGTCGGAAAGATGATCAGCGGCAGGTTTGTTGAGCCGCGCGAGAACGCGTTCCGCTGTTCTCATTTCCGCCAGCACCCCGAGGAGGTTGGGCTGGAGGAATGGGAACTGTCCAAGCCGCACCGAATGACGCTCTCGGTCTATTCTGCGCCGGTCACCGGCATGAAGGGCAAGGTGTTCGCGCGGCTGTGGATGTTCCGCGACCTGACCCAGCAGCGCCAGCTTGAGGATGAGCTGCGGCAGGCGCAGAAGATGGAAGCCATCGGGCGTCTCGCCGGCGGCATCGCGCACGACTTCAACAATCTCCTGACCGGGATCCTTGGCAACATCTCCATGGCCGAAATGGAAGTGCCGAAGAACTGCGAAGCCTTCACCTATATCGGCCTGGCGAAACAGGCTGGGCGGCGCGCCGGCGAACTGGTTACACAACTTCTCGGTTTCTCCCGCCGCAGTCGCCTGCAACTCAAGAAGACCGACCCCAACGAACTCCTGCACGAGGTCTCCGAATTGCTCCGTCACTCTATCGATCCTCGCGTCGAACTCCGGCTCGAACTGCAGCAGGATCTCTGGCTGAGTTCGCTTGATCCGACCCAGCTCCAGCAGGTGCTGATGAATCTCTGCGTTAACGCGGTCGACGCCATGCCCGGTGGCGGGCGGTTGACGCTGACCTCGCACAATGTTCACGTCGACAAGGATGAGGCCAAGCAATGGCTCGATGCCCGCGCGGGCGACTACGTCCGGCTCTCCGTCGAGGACATGGGGCATGGGATGACGCAGGAAGTCCAAGGCCATCTTTTCGAGCCGTTCTTTACGACCAAGGAACCGGGGAAAGGGACGGGGCTCGGGTTGGCCATGTCTTATGGCATCATCAAGCAGCATGGCGGCTGGATCACGTGCTACTCCGAGATCAATCGCGGCACGACGTTCGGCATCTATCTCCCGCGCGCCCGTGCGTCATCGGAGGAAACACATCCTGCCGTCAAGGAATCGCCGGTGCGCGGCGGCACTGAAACGGTGCTGATCGTCGACGACGAGGCGGCTGTGCGCGGCGTGATCCAGAGCATCCTCCGGCGCTATGGCTACAAGAGTGTGCTTGCCGCCAACGGCGAGGAAGCGCTCCAGATTCTCACCACGCACCACGACCAGCCCGATCTCATCCTCCTTGATCTGACCATGCCCAAGCTGTCAGGCCGCGACACATTCACCGGTATCCGCCGCATCACGTCCAACGTGCCGGTGATTATCTCCAGCGGCTATCCGGTGGACGTCGCCAGCTTCGAACAGGAGATGGGTTACAAGGTTCACGGCTTCATCCAGAAGCCCTACGAAGCGGTGAATCTTGCGCGCACCGTCCGCGAGGTGCTCGACAAGTCGACGCCGCCGGCAGCCGCCTGAAACGTTGGAATCCCCGTTGGACTTCACCCGATTCCCGTGCTATATGCTTGGCCGGTTTGCGCCCAGAGCGGGCAGGAAGGATCCGGTATCGTGCGCATCAAACCCTTCAAAGCATGGCGGCCTCCGGCAGACCTTGTATCTCGTGTCGCCAGCCTGCCCTACGACGTGGTGGATACGCACGAGGCGCGTCGCCTCGCCGAGGGGAATCCGTCCTGCTTCTTTCATGTCTCGCGCGCGGAAATCGATCTGCCGGATAGCACCGATGTCCACAGCGATATGGTGTACAACAAGGCTGCTGAAAGCTTCCGTCATCTGCAGACAAGCGGCAGTCTGAAGCAGGATGCCGAGCCTGCACTCTACATCTACCGGCTGATCCGTAACGGTCAGGCCCAGCACGGCCTGGTGACCGTCTGCCATACGGGCGACTACGAAGACGATGTGATCCGAAAACACGAGAAGACCCGCAAGGTACCGGAGGATGATCGTACGCGGCACATCGCCGCGACCAACTCACACAGCGGCCCGGTCTTTCTTGCGTACCGCGATTCCGCCGAGGTAGATCGCCTGGTTGCCGACACCGAGAAGACTTCCGCGCTCTACGATTTCACCGCATCCGATGGTGTCCAGCATACTGTGTGGCGCGTGGCCGATCCGAAGGCAATGGTCGCGGCGTTCCAGCGCATCCCGCTGGCCTACATCGCCGATGGGCATCACCGCGCGGCCGCGGCGGCGCGCGTGGCGCGCGAGCGGCGCGCGGCGAAAGCGGGCGCAACGGGCGATGAGGAATTCAACTGGTTCCTCGCCGTGCTGTTTCCCGCCGGCCAGCTCCGCATTCTGCCCTACAACCGCTGCGTGAAGGATCTGAACGGCTTGACCGACGAGCAGTTCCTTGCCGAGGTGAAGAAGGTTTTTCGCGTGACAGAATCCGCCGAGCCGTCGCCCACGGCCCCGGCGAATGTCGGCATGTACTTCAAGGGACGATGGTACGGCCTGAGTTGGAACGCGGACCCGAAAGCCGATGCGACTGCGCGGCTCGACGTCAGCGTGTTACAGGATCGACTGCTCGCGCCTGTGCTGGGGATCGATGATCCGCGGAAGAATCCAAGGGTTGAATTTGTCGGTGGTATTCGCGGAACGGGTGAGCTCGAACAGCGGGTCAAATCCGGCAGGGCAGCCGTGGCGTTCTCGATGTACCCCACGACGGTGGACCAGCTCATGGCCATCTCCGATGCCGGCCAGACGATGCCGCCCAAAAGCACGTGGTTTGAGCCGAAACTGCGCGACGGCCTGCTCATCCACACGCTGGACTAGGTTCCGCTCTGTCAACAGTACGCTCGTCACGCCGTAGTTCCTGACGAAGGCGGATGGTTTGAGCCGAAACTGCGCGACGGGTTCGAAGCCTCAATCTCCAATCCCGAATAACAACGCCCTCTCAAACCCCGGCTTTGGCGGGTTGGCGCGGGCGCTGTGAGAAGGATTTATCGAGGCTCATTTTCCGGCGGAGATCGTCCACATCCGCGATCACATCATTGGCGCGGAGGTCGGGATGACATTCGCTTTCGGCGTAGCCGGAGGGTTTGCCGGTTTCCTCATTGACCACCCAGGAAGCATCGGGCCTGCGCAGGGCGAGGAGCTCGCCGAGCGCGGCGGGGGTGATGTTCATGAAAGATGCGAGGTCCTTGTAGGTCACCCGCAAGCGATTCCTTTTCAGGAAATCGAGCAACTGCTGAATCTTCGTACCCATATGGGGCTCCACTTCTTTCTGCAGACAGTTCCGCTGCCGGTTGGGAGGCTTCGCGCAGAACAGGCGCCACGTGCGCTGCGGGCTTCGAATCGGCGGCAAGTGCCGCTTTCGCTCAGGGCAGGCTGCCTTTGAGGACGCTCAGGTCCAAGGATGCACCGGGAGAAAGCTCTATCCTTATGATGCCCCAGTTCCACCCCAAATACAAGCTATCCCGGGTCGGGAGTGGAAACGGGACGTTTTGAACAGAAGGCAACGCTTGCCCACCTGTGGTGGGAAACAAACGAAGGGTGGATCAAGGGTGTTCCAACGCAAAGACACAAAAGGCGCGGATCGTGCGCACGGGTATGTGCGGGACGGCGCAGATGTGCAAGAACACCCAGGGGTCGTCAAAAAGAGAAGGCCGGCCGCGTTTTTTCTACGCGCTGACGGTCAGCGGCTTATTCTTCTTGTCGCGTTTGGCCTGCCGCTTTTCCATGAGGGTCTTCTGCGGCTTCTTCTTCGTGTCTCTCTTGGTGTCGTGTGATTTGGACATGTGAGCGATCTCCTGCCAAGGCCTGCAAACACCGGCAATGTGCCGTGTCAAGGGTTGCAAGGCTACCGCCGTTCGCCCCGCATGGCAATCGCATATGAGCCAACGCAAAGGCGCGGAGGGGGAGAGGATTTGAATAGAAAGGTCGCAAAGGGAACGAAGAAAGACACAGGAAATTGGCGGGGACGACCCGCCTTCGCAAGGCTACGGCGAGGTCCGGTCCTCTGGAAAGCGGCACGCAAATTGGCGGGGACGACGGGACTCGAACCCGCAACACCCAGATCGACAATCTGGTACTCTAACCAATTGAGCTACGTCCCCGCAGCGGATTGGATACAGCGCCCGATACAATAGTGATCTCGCAGTCCATTTCAAGCCTAAACAAGGACCCTTCTTTTCATGTTGCGCGGAGCGGGGTGGGGCGGTAGACGTTCAGGGCTCAGAGGGGCCATAAGGAGACATCCATGAAGAGAGCGCTATTTTTTGTATTCCTTGCAGGTGCGGCTTTATCCACCACCGGTTGTGGGCGTAAATCGGCGGATGATCAGGTGCTGGCCCGGGTCGGCGGGCGGCAGGTCACGGTGGGCGAGTTCCGCATCGCCATGGCGCGCCGCGCCGCCGTGTCGCCCAAGATGTTCAGTGACGTCCAGAACAAGAAGGAATTGCTCAACGAATTGGTTCGCTTTGAATTGATGGCCGATGCCGCGCAGCAGAAGGGGCTATTCGACGACCCGGAGGTCCGGCGGGCCACAGAGCTCTTTGCGGTAAACCGGCTGCAGATGGACATTCTGAGCGCGGTCTCGAATGACGTGCAGGTGACTGCCCAAGAGGCGGCCGAGTACTATTCGGCACACGCCGAGGAGTTTGAAACGCCGGAGCGTGCCCGCGTGGCGGTTTTGCACATTGCCGTGCCGACTGCGGCACCGGATGCAAAGAAACGCGAACTGCTGGCGAAGGCAAACAAGATCCGGCAGGAGGCGGCAGCACTACCCGCCAACACACCCAACTTTGGATCCTTGGCGGCCAAGTACTCGGACGATCAGGCAACTCGTTACAAGGGCGGCGATGCGGGATGGTTGAATCGCGAATCGGCTGGTGGGCGATGGGGCAGTGATGTGGTCAAGGTGGCCTTCATGCTGAAGCAGCCCGGGGAGCTTTCGCCGGTGATTTCGTCTGACCGAGGTTTCTATATCCTCAAGCTGATCGAACACCGCAACGCCTCGCGGGTGCCGCTGGTGGAGGTCTCGGCCGGTATCCGCCGGCAGTTGGAAGATCAGCGGCGTCGGGATGTCATCGAGAAGTACATCGCCGGGCTTGAGAAAGATGCCAGCGTCAAAGTGGATGAGAGCCTGTTGGCCGCGATCGAGCCGCCTGTGAGGGGGAAAGAGAAGAAGGGTTATTAGTGATTGGTGACGCAAGGGATCGAAGAAACGATTCAACCACTAATAAACACTAATGGACACTGATGGGCGGAGGCGGAGAGGATTTAGGAGTATGAGGGGAAGAGATTTTCACGCCAAGGCGCCAGGGACGCAGAAAGAGAGATTAAGAGTACGATTGCGAGTGTGAGGGGGAGAAAAGAGGCTTCCCCGATTGGTGATGTTTCTGTAGTGTTGCCGCCTGTTGTTGGCGCTGGGGTAGTCGGTTGTCCGTCAGGGCAGTACTTTCCATGGCAGTGCCTTTTCAGTTGCGTCGTCTTAACTTTGAGAGCGCTCTCACGTATAATAGAGGTGTTGTTCATGAAGTTGTCGTACCACACGGGCTCCGGGGATCGGCTCGCGCGCATTCTGGTGTGCCTTCTTTCCTTGGCCGTTTTTTCCGCTTCCGCCGCCGAACCTTTTGCCGAGAATGGTTCCTACGACACGCTTTGCGCCGAGATGGACAACATCAACATCCCCATCGTCTGCACGAATCTCTCCAGCTATCGAGTCGTGGCCACCAATCCCCGATATAACCCGACGTCCATCAACGAGTGGGGCGCAGATTTCTCTGACTGCACCTTTGGGGACGATTCCACGCTCTGGCTGCTGGGTAGCAACAACGGTTCTGCGGGTGAGTTCAGGACCTCGGGCTTCTCGCTCGGCGACGTGTACTATGCGCCGGACAATCCGGCTGCGGGCCTCGACGAGGCTGTGAGCAATTTGCCACGCGAAATCAACAACAACTGGATGTATGACCAGTACATTCAGTTCACGGCCGATGAGGACAGCGATGCGAACATCGAGGCGCAGATCGGGGCCGTGCTGACGCTCGACTTTGCCCAGGTCTCCGGCACGCTTGAGATCAAGGTGTTGACGCAGTCCACCAACGGGTGGGTGGACCAGGGCTCACGCGTATTCAACTCGGGTAGTCTCTGGGGCGCGTGGGATTTGCCGGATCATGTGTGGATGGAAGGTGTTGATACAAACGTCATCCACCTGCAGGTCATCCGCGCGGGCGATGGCGGACAGACCACGACCAATGCGTGGGGTTACTACGATCAACTCAGCCTGGTCCGCCGCGGGGGCCGGGGAAGCAATGCCAACACTCCTGCGGTGCTGTATTCCGGCTCCAACACGATCGTGGAAGCGGTCTGGATCGATTTCTGGTGGCGCAACCCGCGCGAGATGAAGATCAATGTCATTGGCGGATCCACCATCAACACGTCGCAGTATCTGCGCATCAAGCGCCGCATGCCCAATTCGAGCAACTGGAACGAAATCTTCGTGCTCTACGAGGACGGCAATGCGCGCATCATCCCGTTCCCGCCCACGAACCTTGGAGCCGTCCCCTATGGCGCGTCCGTTATTCTCGGGCCGACGACGAATTGTCCCCGGCCTGCCATTGGCATCGACGAGGTGACAGTCGATCCCGACGACCTGTCGCTGGATATCAAATACCAGGGCGGGGGCACGGCGCACGTGGAGTTGCGCGCGCACCGCGATGGGCACATCGTGGATGTATCGCAGATCACGTACGACACGGTCACCAATTCCGTGGTGCGGTTCCGGTCGATGTGGGTGCATGACGGCAAGGCGGATATAGATCGCATCCAGTCACAGGACGGCATCTACCCCATCATGGACAACTGGACGAATCTGCAGGGCTCGTGGTGGCAGTTCTTCAAGGAAGTGCCCAGCTATCACAACACCTATTGTCCCGATTTCCGCATGGAGCTCATGGACACCAATTTCGCATTCCTGATCCGCGAGGCGGAAAGCGCGGATGATGGCAGCAACTACGTGCTGCAGACCACGCGCACAAATGCCGGGGCCGGACAGACTTTCCTGATGAGCACGAACGGCGGGGAGCTTGTCTACAACGTCAACCTGTCCGAAGCGCGACCGGATGCGTACCTATACGTGCGTTATGCGGACACGAACGCGGGCGATGGGATTGACAAGTTCGGCAATACGATCCGCGTCATCGTGGATGACGTGCGCACGGCGGAGACGTTCTCGGTGAACACGGGTGGCTGGGATGAATTCGAGTATGCGCCCTCACTTGCGTTGGGCGACCTCGATGCTGGCAGTCATGAAATACGGGTCACCGTGGGCGGGGGGACGGACGGGGTGGAACTCGACCGCCTGCAATTCGTTTCGCAGCCGTCGCGGGGGCGCATCAAGAAATCATTGGTTACAAAGCAAGGGGAAGCTTTCAACAGTGCCACCAACGCAACGCTGGCCTATCGCGCCGGTGCGGTAGGTGGCCAGGCCATGCATCTGGAGCACACCAACGCGATTCCTGAATTGCGATTCAACGCCACATTTCCCAGCACGCTCTCGAATGTCTACCTCCGGGTGCGCTATTCCGACGATGTTGGACCGAATAAGGTTCAAATCTACATCGATGGCGGTTTGCGTGGGAAGTTCCCGTCGGAGGATACGGGCGTCTGGTCGGACTACGCCGATTCCCCCGTGTTCTTTCTTGGCACGATCACCAGCGGTGTTCACGAGGTGCGGTTTGTCTCTACGCTGGAGACGTGGGGCGTGGACATCGATGAATTCGAGATCTATGCGCTCTATGACAACCGGCCGCCGGTGCTGAACCTTGATGCGTTGCATGTGTTACCCGTCGGATCGGAGACCTCTTTCGTTGCGGTGGCGACGGATGTTGACGGCAACACCGTGACGGTGACCAATCCCCAGCGGCCGGCCAGTGCGACGTTTGTGAGTGACACCTTCTGGTGGCAGGCGGGAGCTGCTGATGAGTGCACGACGAACGCGGTGCTGTTCGTCGCCAACGACGGGATGGATTTGACCAACAGCATCGTGACCAATCTGGTCCAGATCCTGGTGCCGGAGGACTACGATGGCGACGGGTTGCGCGACGGCTGGGAGTGGAGCAGTTTTGTCACGTTGACGAACGAGCCGACGGGGGATGTGGACGGCGATGGAGCCGACAACCTGAGCGAGTACATCGCGGGGACGGACGCGACCAACACGGATTCGTCGTTCAGTTCGGACGCGCTCACCGGGGAAGCAGAGTCGAATCACCTGGTGGTGGTGCCCACGGCGCCGGGCCGCCGCTATACGGTGTATTTTTCCGATTCGGACCTCACCAACGGGTTGACGTGGCAGCCATTTGCCAACACGAACAACGGTTATGGTACATGGCTCGAGACCAACACGATTTGCACCACGCACACGTTCACTGACGACGAAGGGGTCGATTCCACCGGTGGGGCGCCGGCTGATGGCAGGCGCTACTACCGCGTTCGGGTGGTTGCTCCGGGGCCGTGATCGTTCCCGGGGATCTGTTGCCTGCAATCGAGATGGGGTCTACCGGGAGGCCGGGCCGCTGGATGCGCGGATGACGAGATCGGCGGGCACGCGGATCTGTTCCGGCTGCCGTGTGCGGTCCTGGATGATCTGCATCAGCAGGTCGAAACTCTTCCCGCCGACCTCCACCAGTGGAGGGCGGATCGTCGTCAGCGGTGTCTCGATGTGATGTGCCACCTCGTGATCGTCGTAGCCGACGATGCTGATGTCCTGCGGCACGCGTAATCCCTTTTCACGACAGGCGCGAAGCGCGCCGATGCCCATCATGTCATTCGCGCAGAAGAGGGCCGTGGGCGGTTCAGCCTGATCGAGCATGCGGAGCGTTTCCTGACGGGCGTCCGTATCGCGCCACATACCGCACGCGATGCGTGATGCGGGAATGGGGAGGCCGGCATTCTGCATGGCCAGGCGGAATGCCTTGTCGCGACCGAATCCATCCGTGGAGGTAAGGTCGCCGTTGAGCAGGCCGATCCGTCGATGACCCAACTCGACGAGATGACGGACGGCTTTGTCGAGCGCGTCGTTGTCATCGGTGCCGACGGAGTTGAGGTCCTTTTCGTCGAGGAACTTATTGATGAAGACGAAGGGGTAGCAGACGGCGCGCAGGTCGAGAATGGGTTGGGGGACCTGGTGATGCTGAATGAGGTTGTGAATCAGCACGCCGTCGACGAGCCAGTGTTCGGTAATCCACTTGAACGAAAGTTGCTCCATCAGCCACGTGTTGGTGGGGAAGAGCATCATGGCGTATTCGCGTTCGTGGCAGCGCTCGGCAACACTGCGGATGATGGAGACGGCGAATGGGGCGACCTCAGGATTGATGAGCGCGATGACCTGGGTGTGATTCTGAACGAGGCCGCGGGCTATCAGGTTGGGCTGGTAGTTGAGTTGCTGCATGGCAGCGCGGACGCGGTCACCGGTTTCCTTGCTGATCCGGCTGTCATCGTGGATAACGCGGGAAACCGTGGTGTGCGTAACGCCGGCAGCCCTGGCGACGGTCTTGATGGTAACTCTGTCCCTTTGCATCGATGGCCGGATTCTACGCCACATTTATGCACACGTGCAACCAAATATGGGCCAAAACGGGCCTGAATATGGGCCAAAAACGATGTCAAAAAATCTTGTTGACGACATGGATTCACGTGTGCATATTGGCAATTGACGCTATCAGTACGCATCTTCAGTTAACGGGGGTTGTTTGTGATGTACCTAAGATCATCTTCTGTGTCCGCGATTGAGAGCGCTCACAATCATGGCGGCTGGTGCTTGCGTGACGGTGTCGAAGGAGTCCGTTCCGGTCGTCACGCGGGGCAGGGGCTCGCGGGTGCGATGCTTGCGCTGTGTCTGTCGGCAATGCTCTGTTTCCCGGCCAGCGGCGAAATGCTGGATGATTTCGAAGGAACTTCCCTGGTGGCGAGTTGGTGGGGTGCGGATTCGGTCGCGCCATTCGTCTACACGCTCGGGTTCGCGGACACGGGGCATGTTCACTCCGGCGCAGCTTCGCTCCGGATCGATTTCAACAAAGCAAACGACACCAACAGCCCGTACAGCTTCCTGGCAGCGAGCGGCCTCTATAACCTCAGCAACTTCGACTACCTCTCGTTCTGGGTCTACAACACAGGTCAAGTTCTCAACATCAAAGTGCGCCTCGAGGATGACGCCGGCAATCCGTGGGAGACGGATTGGGCAAGCATCTGGCCGATGACGAAGACGGCGTCAGCGGACTGGGAAAATCTCATGGTGGATCTCACCCGCGGTTTTTCCGCGACGAGCGTCAATTGGAAGGCGATCCGGAATATCATGCTCATGGTTTCGCCCGGCGATGTGACGAACCGCGGCACGTTCTGGCTGGATGATGTGGCAGTGACGCGTGCACCGAACGGTGCAGCGTTGGAGCCGTTTGAGAGCGACTTCTACGGATGGTCGGGTGGCGGCGCCTTCACGAACCTGAGCTTGTCGACCGCCCAATTCCAGAACAGCGGCACACCGACCAGTCTCGGGCAGCAGTCGTTGAAGATCACATGGCCTGCCAAGGGGGAGAACTACGACAACTTCATCTACACGCCGAATCACGATCCCAATGCGCCGGCGGGACGGGTCGGCATGTACACCAACCTGACGCTCTACAAGAACAAGCTGATCGAGCTTTGGGTGAAGAGCACGACGGACAACAACTTCCCCATCCTGATGAAGCTCAGCGGCGCCAAAGGCACGAACGATCTCGGGGTCACCCCTCAGTATTACACTGGCGCGGGTGCCTGGCAGAAACTGATGTGGGCCTTTGATTCGTACACCAACATCGCGGCGACACTGCAGACCGTGTGGATATTCCCGTATCCGGGTCTGGCCGATAATGGCGGCACGATGTACATCGACAACCTTGGGCTTGCGACCGGCTCCACCTCTGTCGGCGTCGGGCCGGTACTGCCGCTGGCCCCGACCGGGTTTGTTTCCACCGCCGGGACGCCGGACGAAGACGGGCAGTATGCGTTGCGCTGGTCGGCCGTGGCCGGCGCCACGAACTACGTCCTTCAGCAGGACACGAACGTCAACTTCACGAATCCGGTCACCACGTCGACGACGGGCCTGTCGGTGAGCGTGTCGATGAACCCCGTGAGTGGGGACGGCACGTACTATTACCGCGTCCGTTCCGTGGTGCAGAGCAGCGCGGGGACTTTCACGGCGCCGCTCAGCGTGCGCGTTCACCAGTTTCCCGAAGCCGACCGCCGCCGCGATGTGATCACCGATTTCGATTCGCTGGGGCAGGTGATGGCGTGGTGGGGCAGCGATCCGGCCGAGCCGTGGGTGTACCAGCAGGACTTCCAGAGCACCGAACATGTGCATTCCGGCGAGCGTGCGATGAAGGTGACCTTCAACAAGGCCAACGAGGTGCGGGTTACCGAAGGCGGTCAGACCTACACGAATGCCTACAGTTTCTTCTCGCTGAGCGGCTCGTTCAACTTCCTGAACTTCGACTACCTCTCGTTCTGGGTTTACAACACGGGTACGCCGCTGCGGATCAAGATTCGCCTCGAGCAGGCGGGCGATTTCAGCAAGGCGTGGGAGACGGACTGGGCGGCGATTTTCCCGCAGATGACGACAGGGCAGGCGGACTGGGAGAACCTCTGCATCGATCTGTCGCGCGCGTTCTTCGGTCACTTCAACGGCGACATCGATCTGACGAAGGTTGGCCAGATCATGTTCATGATTGAGCCGGGCAGCGAGACGGCAACGGGTGAGTTCTGGATGGACGACATCTCGCTGGAGCGCGCGGCCCACAGCGCGCCGTTGGACGTGTTTGAGTCGGACTTCTACGGCTGGGCATCGGGTGCGCCGTTCGTCATCACCAACACGACGGAGGCCTGCTTCAACGACGGCGGCGTGTACGGGCTGGGGCAGCGCTCGATGAAGATATCGTGGGGTGCCAAGGCCAAGAGCTTCTCGAACATCACGTACGAGCCCGCGCACGATACGAACAGCGCGCCGCTGGGCCGGGTTGGGAATCATCCGAATTTCGGCATCGACGGTCACAACACGATCGAGCTGCGGATGAAGAGTTCGACGGATGCCACGATCCCGTTCCTGTTGAAGTTTGACGATGCCGATGTGGGATACCAGACCTACACCGGCAGCGGAGCGTGGCAGAACGTCCGATGGGAATTCGACACGGTGGCGGGCAAGACGAACGTCGGCAAGTTGTACCTGATCCCGTACCCGAACATGGCGGATGACGGCGGCGTGATGTATGTGGACGATCTTAACTTGGCAGGCGGGACGATCCCCGTCGTGCCTTATTCGCCCTCGTGGCTTTGGACGACCGCGAAATCACCGGACAGCGACGGCAGCTACGAGTTTCGTTGGGAAGCGGTTCCCGGAGTCGCGTACTACGATTTCGAGGTGGATGAGGATCCGAACTTCGGGTCGCCTGTGGTGGTGCGGACGAACGTCACCCGCATCGCGATCGCCAAGAATCCGCAGACCGGGGCGGGAACGTGGTACTACCGCGTCCGCTCGGTCATCGGGGCCAACGAGGGCACGTTTGGTGCGCCGATGCGCGTGACAGTGGCCTATCAACCGTCGGCCCAGCTTGCCTATGAGAATCTGGACACGTTCGACGGTGTGAAGCAGGTTGCCTTCTGGTGGGCGAACGACCCATCGGCGCCATACGCCTACACGCTGGATTTCGGCAGCACGCAGCATGTGCATTCCGGCGTGGTGGCGCTCAAGGTGGACTACAACAAGAACAACGATGTGAACGTCTACAGCTTCATGTCGGCCGCGGGTCTGTTCAACTTCCGGAACCAGGACTACCTCAGCTTCTGGGTCTACAACGATGGCAGCCCGCTGAAGTTCCGCATCCGGCTCGAGGACAATTCGGGTGGCTACTTCGAATCGGGCTGGGCGGGCATTGAGCCGCAGACCCGGACGCCGGAGGCCGACTGGGAGAACCTGGTGTTTGATCTGAGCCGCACCTACGACGCAGACAGCATCGACATGAGCGCTGTATCGCAGATCATCTTCATGGTGGCGCCGGAGGATGGTACGAATTCCGGTACCTTCTGGATGGATGACGTCCAGCTCCAGCGTGCCCCCAACAGTGCACCCATCGAGCCCTTCGAATCCGATCTTTACGGTTGGAACGGTTCGTCTTCTTTCACGATGGAGTTGTCCTCCGAGGCCCGCCACAACGACGGCACACGGCTTGGCATCGGCCAGCGTTCGCTGCGCGTCGAGTGGCGGGCCTCGGAGGACAACTCCAGCATCCAGTACGATCCGGGGCACGATACGAACGCCGCGCCGCTTGGCCGCATCGGGAACTACCGGAACTTCACGGCCGGCAGCAACACGCTGATCGAGGCGTGGTTCATGAGTCCGACGGAGTTCGACATGCCTATCCTTCTGAAGCTCGACAATGCGGATGTCGGGACACAGCACTATACGGGCGAGGGCGCGTGGGAGAAGCTGACGTGGGACATCTCGGGCGTGATGGGCGCCACCAATGTCGGGCTACTGTACTTCCTTCCGTATCCGAATCATGCAGAGTCGAACGGCGTTTTCTATGTGGATGATATTAACTTCGCGGGGGGGACACCCTGGCAGGCACCGGTCCCCCCGACCGCGCTTGACGCGGGTTACCCCTCCGCGGAGGGTTCCTTCACGCTCACCTGGGCCCCGGCGCCCAACGTGAGCGGATACCAGGTGTTGGAGGCGGACAACGCCGATTTCGGGTCGGCACGGGTCTTCTACACGACCGGCTACTCGATGAGCTTTACGCATAGTCCGACGAACGAGGGTGGGACATGGTACTACCGGGTTCGGTCGTATGAAGTCGTGAATGGGGTGACGAATGTCAGTTCATACAGCACCGCCGTCTCCGCCTACATCCCGCGGTTGGACGGAACGCTTGGACAGGTCGAGAACAAGTCCTACGACACGATGTGCGCCGAGGTGGACAACATCAACGTCCCGCTCTGGCACACAAACACCAGCGCATACCGGATCACGGTGACGCACCCGGAGTATTTCCCCGTCACGATCAACGAGCGGGGCGCCGATTTTGACGACTGTGACTTTACCGACCGCAATATCTGGCGGCTCGGTACAAACGACGGGTCCTCGGCCGAGTTCCGGCAGTCGGGCTACGTGGACGGCGATGTGTACTACGCGCTGGACAATCCCACTGCCGGGCTCGACGAGGTATGGTCGGCTTTCCCCGCGGCGCTGGACAGTTCGGTGATGAAGACCCAGATCATCGTCTTCACCGCCGAGGAGATCAGCGACGTGAATCTGGAGCCCAAGATCGGGTCACGGCTGACGGTGACCATGCGTGCCGTGACAGGAACGCTGGACGTGCGGCTGGTGATCGGCAACGGGAGCACGTGGACCGTGGTCAGCAACCAGGTCTTCGATGCCGCCCATCTCTCGAGGCAGTGGAACACGCCCGATTTCTTCTGGTCGGGTGCGGTGGATGCCAACCGGCTACGGCTGGAAGTTGTGACAGCGGCGCAGGGCGGCCAGACCACGACGGGTGCGCGAGGCGATTACGACTCAGTCGAGCTTTGGAAGCGTGACGAGCGCGGTGAGTTTCCGCCGACGCTGCTCTACGACGACGGCAACATCATCGTGGAGGCGATCGACATCGACTTCTGGTGGCGCGCGCCGGACGGCATGACGGTGGTGACACCGCAGGGGACGGCGACAAACGTCGAATACTTCCGCATCGTCAAGCGGGTGTCTGATTCCAACACCGTGGAGTACTCGCAAGTGTTCGTGATGTACGAAGACGGTAATGTCCGGTTGTTGCCGCATCCGCCGGCGGGCGTGGACTGGACGCCGTTCGGCGCCTCCGTGATTCTCGGGCCGACGGTCGAGGGGCCGCGGCCCTTCGCGGGGATCAGCACGGTGACGGTCCATCCGAAGGACATATCGATGGATGTCGTGTACGACGACGGCGGTTCCTGCCACATGGATATGTGGGTCAACCGGGAGAAGAATGTCGTGGATGTTTCGGACATCCGCTACGACACGGCGGCGCACTCCTTCGCACGGTTCCGTTCCATGTGGGTGTATGACGGGAAGTCCGATATCGATCGCGTGGAAAGCGCGGGCGGCGTCTATCCCGTGACCCGGCACTGGGATCTGCTGCGCGGCACGTGGTGGAAGTTCTTCAAGGAGGTGCCGACGTATCACAACACCTACTGCCCTGAATTCAACATCGAGGTCACCGATCCGATCAAGGCCTTCCTGGTTCGCCAAGCGGAGACCTTCGACGCGGGCAGCAACTGCACAGTGGTGTTGCGCACCGCGGGCCGCGGTGGCGAGGCGGTCACTACCGGCGTTGAGGGTGGCGAGTTGGCGTACGACGTCTATCTCGACCGGGGCCGTCCGAATACTCACATGATCATCCGCTATGCCGACGATGACGGCGGCAACAACGGTGACTATCCCGGCAACCTTGTGCAGGTTCGTGTCGACGGCGTGTTGAAGGGGCAGGTCAACGGCATGAGTTCGGATGGATGGAACGATTTTGACATGCTTCCGTCGATCGAGCTTGGGGACCTGATGCCCGGCTGGCACACGATTCGGATCACGGTGGGCGGCGGGACGTTCGGCATGGACCTGGACGAGTTCCAGTTGATCTCCCAGCCGGAAGCGCTTCAGGCCCCGACTTCCGTTCTTGTCCGTCAGGCTGAATTGTACGACAGCGCCACAGATGTGGAAGTGGTGAACCGGCCGAATACGGTAGGTGGCCAGAGCATTCACATGAACGTGAACAACGCCGAGGCGAGCTACCGCATCACGCTGGGCGCGGCGGTCACTTCGGCCTACATGCGCGTGCGCTATGCCGACGATGTGGGCCCGACGATGTTGAAGGTGTTTGTGGACGGCGAACCCAAGGCGCGATTCCCGTCGCTGGACACCGGCTGGTGGGACAACTTTACCAATGCATGGGAATTGTACATGGGGGACCTCACGCCCGGCGTGCATACCGTGAAGCTGACCTGCAGCGCAGAGACTTGGGGCATTGATGTGGATGAATTCGAACTCTATACGAAGGGTGTCCAGAATCGTGCGCCGCAGTTCAATCTGCCGACACAATTCACCGTGCCTATCCAGACGACGACCAATCTTGGAATCTACGCGTACGATGGAGACGGCGATGAGGTGTCGGTCTCCGCGGTCAGTATTCCCGCGAATTCCGGCTTCAATGGCCGGTATCTTGCGGTCACTACCACGGTGGCCGACGTGGGGACAACGAATCCCGCGTCGTTCACGGTGAACGACGGACGTGGCGCGACCAACAGCTTGGTCTCGGGCAGCACGAAGATCGTGGTGCCTGCGGACTGGGATGGAGACAGCCTCCCGGACACGTGGGAGTGGAACTCGTTTGCGACGCTGGCGCTGGATGCCGAGGATGATCCGGACGGAGACGGGGCGTCCAACCTGCACGAGGAATTGGCGGGTACCAGTCCGACATCCTCCGTCTCGGTATTCGAACTGGCGCCGGAGCCGGATCCCGTGGGCGCATCGTGTGACATCGCGGTGAGTACGCAGCCGGGCCGACTGTACGAAATCTGGGTTCTGGATGGGCCGCTTGGTTCGGGCTCGGGCTGGCGGAAGTTCGGGAGTTCTTCGAATGGCGTGGGGACGTGGCTCGAGACGAACACCGTCCCGTCACACTTCACGTTCAAGGATTACTTCACGCCGGCAACCGGTGGGGCGCTGGATTCCAGCGGCGGCCGGATGTATCGGGTCAAGACGATGAGTCCCTGAGGGTGTGTTGAAGCACGTGCATGCGGCGCGTGAGGAGGGAGTAAGGTGAAAACAACCCTGATAGTTCTTGTGGGCATACTCGCTGTGGCGGCCATTGCACAGCCGGAGGCGTTCGCCAATCTCCTCGCCAATCCGGGTTTCGAAGAACCCGTCCAGAACAACTTGTCATCGCCTCCCGAGTGGGAAGCCTACTCGACAGCGAAGATCAACTTGTCTGTCACGGAGGCCGAGCACCAGGGGGGTGTACGGTGCCTGCAGTTGTCGGCCCAGGGCGTACCACATGCTGCCCAGGGGTTGATCCAACATCTGGATGTCGTGAGTGGTGAGAAATACACGTTCAGCGCCAGCGTGATCAACGATGCGGATGCCCCTCTGAAGGGAACGACGTACCTCCAGTTGTGTATTGAATGGTTGGATGCGGATGGGCGCGAGGTGTCTCGCGTCTTCACCAGGCCGCAAGGCCAGGCCTTCTCCAAGAGTCGATGGACGATCCTGGAGGTGGAGAAGGTCCGTGCGCCACCCAAAGCCATACGGGCTGTAGTAGGTCTTCATCTCTATGAGGGCGAGCGGGGCGGGAAGGGCAGCCTGCTCGTGGACGATGTTCTGTTCGGTCTTGTCCCGTGAGGTCGCATGCGTGTTCGATGGCTAGTGTTTGCAGGGCTTGTCTTGGCGGTGACTCCATGCCTGTCGGAAGAAGTGTCGGAGGTCGGCCTTCTGGAGAATGCCGGCTTTGAGTTCTCGACCGGCGGCGGCATGCCGGAAGGATGGACGTATTACACGACCGGTCTTGAACATGGCGGACTGGCCACGAATGCAGCATCGGGATCCCAGTGTGCCAGGCTGACAACGCAGGCCACGCCGGGAGCTTTCCAAGGCTTCTTCCAAGTCAGGCCGGTTGAGGCGGGTGTCCACTATCGGGTCACGGCCCGTGCCAAGAGCGATCCGGCTGCTCCGCTCGATACCAATGCCTACCTGCAACTGGTGGTGGAGTGGCACGATTGGGCGGGGATCGAGATCACCCGCCACTGGAGCGCCAACTTCGACGCCTCATTCTTGAATCGGCAGAGCTGGTGGATGCTGCCCGGGTTGTACGTCGCTGCTCCCGAGGGCGCCGTGGAGGGCGTTTTCGGTTTCCATCTCTTTGACGGGGCCGGCGGTTGCACGGGGACCGTACTGGTGGATGATTTCTCGGTGGAGGTTTCGCCGGGTGCCGGGCAGTGCCTTGCCCGGCAGGATCAATCCGTTGCGCATTGACCGACTTGGAACCGATATGGTGGACTGCTGACGTGAAATACCAATCTGCTGCCATCGCCTGTTGCCTTCTATTGAGTGGATGTGGAACTCCCCGGCCAGGTCATGTTCCAGCTCTTGCTGACCCGCCGCCCAAATCGGAATGGCGAGCGACCGCATCGGGTCTGCAGGAAGACATTTATCCCGCCGCCTACGTGTGTGACGGCCGACGCGACACGCGGTGGAGCAGTCCGGCCACCGATCCTCAGTGGGTGCAGATCGACATGGGTCGGCCCGCCACGCTTTGCGGCATCACCATCCTGTGGGAGACCGCCTATGCCACGGAGTACGTCGTGGAGGTGTCCGAAGACGGCAAGGCGTGGCGGAGAGTTTTTGCGACGGCAAACGGCGACGGCCGTACCGATTACATCCATTTCTCGCCCGTGGTGGCACGGTTTGTGCGAGTGACGGGTTTGAAGCGGGCCACGGGATGGGGGCATTCAATTTGGGAAATTGATCTGTCGGGCCCGTCGGAGGAAATGACGCAGGAGACAGTTCGACAAAATGGCCGGACAATTCTGACCATTGACCTTCATCGCGAGCTGCCGCTGGGCGGCCTTCGGATTGACTGGGGCAAAAATTTCGCGACGTCGCTGGACTACGACGTGTCCACGGATGGCATGACGTGGACGCGAATGGCGGAATTGCGGGATGGTATCGGCAGCTTTGATGTGCTGATGCACCCGGTCGCGACAGCCCGTTTCCTTCGGCTCAATATGGCGGGCGCAGCCGACATTCAAGACATCTCGCTGCGCGGGCCGGATGAGGTGATCACGCCATTGGCCACGTATCGGCTAGCTGCCGAGAAGGCGCGGCCCGGCCTGTATCCCGATTCATTTCGCAATCAACAGGTATTCTGGACTGTGGTTGGCGAACCCGATGCGGTTCCCGAAAGCCTGTTCGATGAATACGGCGATCTCGAACCCGTCCACCACGGTTGCTCGATCATGCCGTACATCTTCAACAGCGGCCGCCTGATTTCTGCCTTCGACGCGGGGTCGGTCACGCAGAGCCTCGACTCCGGCTATCTCCCGCTGCCATCGGTGACATGGCTTGCGGAGCACCTGCGACTGAATGTCGAAGCGCTTGCGGCGGATGCTGTGACGCACGTTCGGTACACGCTGAGCAACACGTCCACCACGCCGCAGACTGGCCGCCTGTTTCTTGCGGTCCGTCCGGTACAGATCAATCCCCCGTGGCAATATGGCGGACTGACAGAGATTCGTTCGCTCGAACTTCGCGACAACCTTGTGCTGGTGAATGGGGAGACGCGTTTCATCACTTTCACCAAGCCGGATGGCTTTGGCGTGCGCGCATTTGATCGCGGCGATGTGATTCGAGATCTGGTGAAGGGGCGGTTGCCGCCGTCCTCGAAACTCGGCAACGCGGGTGAGTTGATTTCCGGTGCGCTGGCTTACGATTTCGATCTGCAGCCCGGCGAGAAGTGTGTGGTGCAACTGGCTGCGCCGCTGGATGGACAACCCACGTGCGCGCAGCGCGATTTTGATGCGTTGCGCGAGGAGCAGCGAGCGCGTTGGACCGGGCTTGTCGATCACGTGGTCATCGATCTGCCGGACAGTAACCTGGTCAACGCCATCAAGTCGCACATCGGCTGGGTGCTGGTGAACCGCGATGGGTTGGCGATCCAGCCGGGCGCGCGTCAGTACGAGCGGTCGTGGATTCGTGACGGCGCGTTGACGTCGATCTCGCTATTGCGTCTCGGGGTCACCGATACGGTTCGGGAATACATCGACTGGTACGCGCATTTCGTGCAGCCGAACGGCATGGTGCCTCCGAGTTTCCGCGCGGACGACGCGCTCGATTGCGGGCCGGGTTCCGGGCTGGAGTACGATGGGCAGGGGCTCTTCAATTACATGGTCATGGAGTATTACCGTTTCACGGGTGACACGAATTTTCTCGCGGCGCATTTCGAGAAGATGCAGCGCTCCATGAAATTCATGGCGGACCTGCGCCAGCAAACGCTGAAGCCCGGCTACATGGTCACCAATCCGCCCGCCGCGCGATTTGTCGACATCTTCCCGCGCTCGTACAGCCACGAAGGCTACGATCCGCCGATGCACAGCTACTGGGACGACATCTGGGGTCTGCAGGGTTGGAAAGATGGGGCCGAGGCCGCGCGCATTCTCGGGCACGAGGATGTCGCGGCGTGGGTGGAGAAGGAGTACCGGGCGCTGCATGAGGGCGTGAAAGCGTCCATCCGTGCCACGATGGAAGCGAAGCAGATTGCCCATGTGCCCGGGTGCGCCGAGAAGGGGGACTTCGATCCGAGCGCCAGTGCGATCGCGTTGAGTCCGTGCGGCGAGCGTGACCTCGTATCAGACGAAGTGTGGCAGGCCACGATGGATCGGTATCACCGCGATCTGATGGCGCGGTTCGAGCCGGGGTGGAGCGCGGGATTCTGTCCGTACGAAGCGCGGATCATTTCCTCGTTTGTCGAACTGGGGCAGAAGGATCGGGCGCTGGAGCTGCTGGACTACCTCATGAATTGCCGCCGGCCGCCGAACTGGAATCACTGGGCGGAGGTGGTGTATGGCGAGCCGCGGATGGCGAGCTACATTGGCGACATGCCGCACACGTGGGCCGGGTCGGGCATCGTCAACGGCGTGCGCGAGATGTTGGTCGGCGAGAGAGGTGGCAAGCTCATGCTGTTGCAGGGCGCGCCGGAGAAGTGGCTGCGCGATGGGAACGGGATCCGGCTGGGCGGAATGCCGACTTGGTTCGGCGCGCTCGATTTGCGTGCGCGCATGATGGGTCGACGTGTCACGATCGAACTCGGCGGGACGGCAAATCCGCCGGACGGGTTCGAAATCTTCTGGCCGGTTGAAGGGAAGCCGTCGCGCGTCGCGGTGGATGGAAAAGACTGGAGCGACTACGACGCAACGTCGTGTCGCGTGTCCGCCGGAACGCGCGAAATCGCGGCGGAGTGGTGATTTTTCCAAGGGTTGGAAAATCTGGTCGCGTTTTTTCCAATGATTGGAAAAATACGGCCTACGCCCGGACTTGGCCGTTGCCGAGGATCACGTATTTGTAGGTGGTGAGTTCTTCGAGGCCCATCGGGCCGCGTGCGTGGAGCTTGTCGGTGCTGATGCCGATTTCCGCACCCATGCCGAATTCGCCGCCGTCGGTGAAACGCGTCGACGCGTTGACGTACACGGTTGCCGAGTCCACTTCCTGCGTGAAGAGCGTCTGGGCCTCTTCGTTTTCCGCAACGATGGCGTCGGAGTGACGGGACCCGTAGCGGTTGATATGGTCGACGGCTGCCTTGACGTTGGGGACGACCTTCACCGTCAGGATCAGGTCGAGATATTCGGCGTACCAGTCTTCCTCGGTCGCGGCCTTCACGGAAGGCACGATCGCGCGGGCAGCATCATCGCCACGCAGCTCAACTTTGCGCGCGGCCAGCATTTCCGCCATGCGGGGCAGGAAGGTCGCAGCGATCTTCTCGTTGATCAAAACCTTCTCGATGGCGTTGCACACGCCGGGCCGCTGGCACTTGGCGTTTTCGATGATCTTCAAAGCCATTTCCACGTCGGCGGATTCGTCCACGTACACGTGGCAGACACCCTTGTAGTGCTTGATGACGGGGATGCGGGCCTGTTCGGTGACGGCGCGGATGAGGCCTTCGCCGCCGCGGGGAATCGCGAGGTCCACCCGGCCTTCGAGCTGCACCAGTTCACGCACTGCATCGCGGTCTGTTGTGGTGACGAGTTGAATGGAGTATTCGGGCAGGCCTTTCGCCGCTCCGCCTGCCTGCATCGCTTCCGTGATCGCCAGATTGGAATGCATGGCTTCCTTGCCGCCGCGCAGAATGACCGCATTGGAGGTCTTGATGCAGAGACTCGCCGCATCGCCGGCCACGTTGGGCCGGGATTCGAAAATGATGGCGATGACGCCGATGGGGACGCGGATCTTTTGGATCACGAGGCCGTTGGGGCGTATCCAGCGGCTGATCTTGGTGCCGACGGGATCCTTCAAGCCGATGATGGAGCGGATGCCTTTGACCATCGATTCGATGCGCGCGTCGGTCAGTTGGAGCCGGTCGAGCATGGGAGCGGACAGGCCGGCCTGGCGACCCGCTTCCATATCGCGACTGTTGGCCGCCTTGATGGTTTCGCGCCGGGCGTCGATTTCGGCCGCCATGGCTTCGAGAATGGAGTTCTTCTTTCGCGCGGACAATTGCGCGAGTGCGCGGGAAGCGGCCACCGCGCGGTCGCCCATCAATATCATGTCATCATGCAAACTCATCAGACACCCCCCAACTCCACGCCGAGCACGACCATGTTGTCGCGGTGGATCACCTCGTCATAATCCTTGAAACCAAGGATGCCGGCGAGTTCGTCCGTCCGGTGGCCCATGATCTTGCGAATCTGGTCGCTGGAATAGTCTACGACACCACAGGCAAAAAGCACGCCGCCGACCGTGCGGACGTTCACCACGGTGCCGGCTGCAAACGAACCTTCCACATTACGAATGCCGATGGGGAGCAGGCTCTTGCCCTTCGTTTCGATGGCCGCGCGCGCGCCGTCGTCGACGATGATTGCGCCTTGGGCGCGCTGGAAGAAAGCGATCCAGCGTTTCCGGCCCGCGAGCATGGTTTGTGCACTGGCCGCATCGGCCATGATCATGGTGCCGGTATCCTCACCGCGCAACACGCGGCTGAGTATGCCCGCCTTGCGGCCGTCGGCGATGACAACGGGTGCGCTGACGCGCGCGACCATGTTGGCCGCCTGCAGCTTCGAGGCCATACCACCGGTCGAGAGGTGGCTGCCTTTGCCCTGCGCGTGTTGGAGTTCTTCGTCCGTGACATTCTTCAAGGATGCCACGCGGCGCATCCGGCCGCCTTTGCCGGCGGGCGCCTGGAAACCGTCCACGGTTGTAAGAAGAACCAGCAGGTCCGCCTCGATCAACAGGGCGACGAGGGCGGCCAGCTTGTCGTTGTCACCAAACTTGATTTCATCGACGGCGACCACGTCGTTCTCGTTCACGATGGGGACAATGCCGTTCCGCAGCAGCGCCATCATGGTATTGCGGGCGTTGAGATGGCGGCGGCGGTCGCTAAGGTCGCCGTGCGTCAGCAGGACCTGGCCTACGCGGCACTTTTCGGCCGAGAAAAACTTGTCATAGAAGCTCATCAGCCGGGTCTGGCCGACGGCGGCCGCCATCTGGAGCTCGGGCAGACTGGTGGGGCGGGTCTTCAGCTTGAGGGCGTCGACCCCGCATCCAATGGCGCCGGAAGAGACGACCACGATCTCGCGGCCAGCCTTCCTCAGCTTTGCCAGATCCTTGACCAAGCTCTTGATACGGGTGAGGTCGGGCCGTCCGGTTTTCTGGACGAGCACGCGGCTGCCGATCTTGACGACGATGCGGCGAGCCCCTTCAACAGCCGATCTTCCTGTGTCTTTTGCCTTCATTTTGGGCCTTCTAGAAGCGTTCCTAGCTACCACATTCGCATGTCAGTGTCGAGTCGGGCATCCCGCTGTGGTGCTGGGGTTTGCGCGTGACATCGCAGCCCGCGCCCCTAAAATGCACGCATCCTACTGAGGTAAAACGGTTAATGGCAAAAAGCAGCAAACGCAAGTCCTGGTGGTCCTTTGCAGGTTCTGACAAGGGCCCGGCGACGGGTGAGTTCTCGGCGTCGGGTTGGCGGGATGCCGGCCCCCTCTATTTCCCGCTGATGAACGAGGCGGGCATGCTCTCGTGGGTGTCGCCCTCGTTGCAGGGCGGGCCCGCGCAGAATCACCACGCGTATCTTGGGTTGCCGCAGTCGATCGAGGACATGCCGCACTCGCTCGTGCATCGTGGTTTCTGGCTTGCCGAGAAGGGCCGCACACCTTTTGCACTTTCTGATCTTTCTCCCGATGGGCTGAAGGGTCAGACGGGTTCGGCACGCGTGGATGCCGGACTCGGTTGGTTCAAGCTTTCCCGGAAAGACGTCGCAGGTCGTTTCGATGTCAGCGCCACCTGCTGGTGCCCGGCCGACGTCGCGGAGAAGATCGAGGTCATGCTGGTCGAAGTCACCAACACGTCGCGACGTCGGCTTAGTCTGAGGCCCTATGCGGCGATCCCATGTTTCGCGCGCTCGGCCGACAATGTGAGGGATCACCGGCATGTGACGGCGCTGTTGCACCGGGTTGACGTGAGCAAGCTGGGCGTCACGGTGTGTCCGACGATGTCCTTCGACGAACGTGGTCACAAGATCAACCGCATTCGCTACAGCGTGCTGGGCTTTGGTCCGGGCGCCAAGGCGCCGGCGGCGGTCTGGGGTTCGCAGGAAGACTTCCTTGGCCGCGGCGGCAGCTTTGCCGCACCGGCAACGGTTTGGGAAAGCAAGGATGGGCCGGACGCAGCCGGGGCGACCTTGCAGGGGCGCGAGGCCATCGGCGGCTTCCGGTTCAGCGATCTCAAGTTGTCGCCGGGGCGCACGGCGCGGTTCGTTTTGATTTCCGGCATCTCCGACGACCCCGCGGCCGTTCGCCGCTGGGCGAAGTGGGGCGGCAGTGCGGCGGTCCGCAAATCGCTCGAGTTCACCCGGCGCCATTGGCTTGAGCACGCGGGCCGCATCACGTTTTCCACGCCCGATCGAGGCTTGGACAATTGGCTGACGTGGGTGGGATTCCAACCGACGCTGCGCCGGCTCTACGGTAATTCGTACCTGCCGCATTTCGACTACGGGCGCGGCGGCAAAGGCTGGCGCGACCTGTGGCAGGATTGCCTGGCGCTGTTGCTTTCGAATCCAACATCCACGCGCTCAATGTTGCTGCATAACTTCGGCGGCGTGCGGATCGATGGGTCTAACGCGACCATCATTGGCGGGCGCGGTGAGTTCATCGCCGATCGTAACAACATTCCGCGCACGTGGATGGATCATGGTGCGTGGCCGACCTACACGACGCTGCTTTACGTGGATCAGACCGGCGACCTGGATTTCGTGCTCGCGCCGCGGGAGTACTTCCGCGACCCGCAAACGCATCGGTGCCGGACGCGCGACGTGAAATGGACGGAGGCGTATGGGTATGCCTTGCGGACCCGCGGCGGCGAAGTTTATCGCGGCTCTTTGTTTGAGCACATGCTGGTGCAGAACCTCACCGCCTTCTTCAATGTCGGCGAGCACAACGTTTGCCGTCTCGAAGGAGCGGACTGGAATGATGGGCTCGATATGGCGCACCACCGGGGCGAGTCGGTCGCGTTCTCCGCGTTCTACGCGTGGAATCTTGATCGGTTGGCGGACCTGGCCGAGACGCTTGCGGCGCGCGGCGAGAGCAGGATTGCGCTGGCGCGCGAGATGCTGTTGTTGCTCGACCGTCTGCCGGGCGGGCGCCGGGTGAATTACGGGTCGGCCAAGGCGAAGCGCGCGCGGTTGGAGGAGTACCTCGACACCGTGGCGGGCGATCTGTCGGGTGCGCGGTTGCAGGTGCGCGTGGCGGACCTGGTGCGCGATCTTCGGGCGAAGAGTCGCGAGATGGGCGCGCGCATTCGGAAGCAGGAATGGATTCGCGCTGCCGGGCAATCCTTCTTCAACGGGTACTACGACGACAAGGGGCGGCGTGTCGAAGGCGTGCAGCGCGGGCGCGTGAGGATGACGCTGACGGGGCAGGTATTCCCGGTCATGTCCGGCATTGCGACCGATGAGCAGGTGGAGCAGGTTGCCTCAGCGGTGAAGAATCTTCTGGGTGACAAGTCTTCGGGCGGGGTTCGCCTCAACACTGATTTCGGTGGGATTCAGCCGGAGCTTGGCCGGGCGTTTTCGTTCGCCTACGGCGAAAAGGAAAACGGGGCCGTGTTCAGCCACATGGCGGTCATGTACGCCTTTGCGATGTACCAGCGCGGGCGGCCGGATCTCGGCCGCGCGGCGTGGATGGCGTTGTACAGGATGGCTACGGCGCAGGATGCGGGGCGAATCTTCCCGTGTCTGCCGGAGTACTTCAACGCCGAGCGCCGCGGACTCTATGCCTATCTGACGGGTTCGGCGTCGTGGCTGATCTATCTCTTGCTGACCCGGATTTATGGCGTGCGCGGCGATTGTGGCGACCTTGTGGTGGACCCGCAGTTGGTTCGCGATGATTTCGACGCGCGCGGCGAATGTGCTGTGCGGCTGCCCTTTGCGGGTCGGCCGTTGCACATCGTGTTCCGCAACGTGTCGCGGCTGGCGCCCGGCCGTTACGGCGTGGAAAGTGTGACTTGCGGCGGGCGGGCGATGAAGGTCGTGGGGCGCTGTGGCGCAGGGGTACGGATCGCCCGGTCGGCTGTCGAATCCCTGCCCGCAAGCCGCGAAACGAGGCTGGTGGTGACTTTGGGGCGGGTCTAGGCCGGTCCGATCTCTCAGATGTTGCCTTGTAGTCGACGTTGAGACCTTTAGAATACCCCCATACGTTCGGAAAGAGGTCGTTATGAAACCATTGCTTGATGACGGTGCGATAAATGCGGTCGTGCACGGCGTGCATGGCTCGCCCTACAGTGTGCTGGGCATGAACGAAACGGGGACTGACAGCCCGGGTGTTGTGGTCCGCAGTTTCCAGCCGTACGCGCAGCGCGTCGAGGTGGTGGAGAAGGAGTCGGGCGCGGTGTTGCCGATGGCGCGCATCCACGACCAGGGCCTTTTCGAACTCGTTCTTCCGGGTCGTCCGAAGTTTGCGTACCGGCTGCGCATGACGGGGCACGACGGGCACACGTGGGAGTTGGACGACCCCTACAGCTTCCCGCTTCAGATCACGGACTTTGATCTCTACCTCTTCGGCGAAGGCACGCATTTCCGGACCTACGAGAAAATGGGCTCGCACCCGATGACGATCAACGGCGTGCCGGGTGTTCACTTTGCCGTCTGGGCGCCGAACGCAATGCGCGTCAGCGTGATCGGTTGGTTCAACCGCTGGGATGGGCGGCATCATCCGATGCAGAACCGCGGCAGTTCAGGGTTGTGGGAACTTTTCATTCCCGCATTGCAGCCGGGCGATCTCTACAAGTTTGAGATCAAGGGTCAGCAAGGATTTCTCGGCCAGAAAGCCGATCCCTACGCCTTCTTCTCCGAGCTGCGGCCGCGCTCGGCCTCGGTGGTCTGGGACATTCACAAATACGAGTGGAAGGACGGGGATTGGATGGATCGCCGTCGGCAGACCAGCTGGCACGAGAAGCCGATCAGCGTTTACGAGGTGCATCTCTCCTCGTGGCGGCGCATCCCGAACGAACACAACCGGTGGCTGAGTTACCGCGAGTTGGCCGATCATCTCATTCCGTACGTCAAGAACCTGGGCTACACGCACATCGAGATGCTGCCGATTTCGGAGCATCCGTTTGACGGATCGTGGGGCTATCAGACGATCGGTTACTATGCGCCCACCTCGCGCTACGGTACACCGGACGACTTCATGTACTTTGTCGACCGCTGCCACCAGGAGGGCATCGGCGTCATCCTCGACTGGGTGCCCGCGCATTTCCCGAAGGACGGGCATGGCTTGGCCTACTTCGACGGCTCGCATCTCTATGAGCATGCTGATCCGCGCAAGGGCGAGCACCGTGACTGGGGCACGCTGATCTTCAACTACGGGCGCAACGAAGTCCGCACGTTCCTGCTCTCCAACGCCATGTATCTTGCCGACGTGTTCCACGTCGACGGTCTGCGCGTGGATGCGGTGGCGAGCATGCTTTACCTCGACTACTCCCGCAAGGAAGGGGAGTGGATTCCCAACCAGTACGGCGGCCGCGAGAATCTCGAGGCCGTCAGCTTCCTCAAGAAATTCAACGAGATCATTCATGCCGAGTATCCGGGGTTCGTGACCTTCGCCGAGGAATCGACCGCATGGCCGATGGTGTCCCGGCCGACCTACATCGGCGGACTGGGATTCGACTTCAAGTGGAACATGGGCTGGATGCACGACACGCTGGTGTACATGTCCAAGGAATCCGTGCATCGCAAGTATCACCACCACGAACTGACGTTCTCGCTGATCTACGCCTTCACGGAGAATTTCATTCTCCCGTTCTCGCACGACGAAGTGGTGCATGGTAAAGGCGCGATGCTGAGCAGGATGCCCGGTGACCTGTGGCAGAAGTTTGCCAATCTGCGCGTGCTCTATGCCTACATGTTTGCGCACCCCGGCAAGAAGTTGCTGTTCATGGGAGCGGAGTTTGGTCAGTGGCGCGAGTGGAATCATCACGAGAGCCTCGACTGGCATCTGCTCGATTATGACTCGCACCGGAAACTGCAGCACCTTGTTGCGGAACTGCATCGCATCTACCGCGAGTGTCCCGCGCTCTACGAGATCGATTTCTCGTGGGAAGGTTTCGAGTGGCTCGACCTGCACGACTGGGAACAGAGCATCATCTCGTTCTTCCGTCGCGGCAAGGATCCGAATGACATCGTCGCCTGCGTGTTCAACTTCACGCCGGTGCCGCGCCACGGCTATCGCATCGGCGTGCCGCTGCCCGGCGTCTACGAGGAAGTGCTCAATACCGACGCGGACAAGTTTGGCGGCAGCAACGTCGGGAACTCGCCCACGACAAATGCCGACAACATCCCCTGGATGGGCCGGCAGTACTCGGTGCCGCTCAATGTGCCGCCGCTCGGGGGTGTGTACCTGCGGAGGCGGAGCCAGTGACGGCCTCGTCGCGCAGCGGGGCCGGACGGCGGGCACGGATAACGGCGTGGTCTGGCGTGCTTCTTCTCCTCGCGGTGCCTGCCGCCCACGCGCTGGATATCTATATCGTCCGCCACGCGGAGACGATGGGCAACGTCACCCTCGACTATTCTGAAATCAATCAGAACACGTTGTCGCCGAAGGGCCTTCAGCAGGTCGCCGCTCTGCCCGCGAAGCTGGAGGGGTTGAAGTTCGACGAGATATTGGTCAGCCCTGCATGGCGGACACAGAAGACCATTCTCCCTTACCTTGAGAAGAATGACCGGAAGGCTGAGATCTGCCCGGAGATCGAGGAACTGGACTGCAATATCACGGGAAAGGAAGTGGCATCGCTGGATATCCCTGCCGGGCCGCACGTAGATATTGCCGACAATGCGACGAACCGGTTCTTCTTCAGAGAGGCATCCGCGGAAACGCACTTTGCGCCGCGCAACCGCGAGGAATCGCTGGGGGTTCTGCAGCGGGCAAAGAACCTGGTGTTGGACCGTTTCGGTGGCAAGGATGTCAGTGTGCTGCTGGTTACACATTCCTGCACGGGCGGTCGGTTCATCGAGTTGATGTTGGGGCTCAGGCCGAAGGGTGCGTTCTCGCCCGCGAACGCTTCGGTGACCCACCTGGTGCAGAAACCGGATGGCAGTTTCGACATCGTGCAGTATAACGATGCGCCGCTTACACCGCTGCAGCGGATGGGCATGATGGGCTACTCGGCGGACCTCCTGCCCGGCTTCAAGAGTCTCGAAGGCGCGTGGAAGATTGCGCGTGGCGACGATATGGCACGCGCAGCGCCGGAATTCGACGACGGCAATTTTCTGACGACGAGCGTGCCCGGTGGGTGGGAGCGCGATGTGTTGCCGGACTATGATGGTGTGGCGTGGTACCGGCTGCGCTTCAATATCTCCGACGAGCAGCGTGCGGCGTGGGGCGACGTGACGCTGGCCTTGGTCATGGGCGCGATTGATGACGCGGATGAGACTTTCCTGAACGGACAGAAGATCGGTGCATCAGGCAAACTGAGTCCTGTGCGAGAGACCGCGTGGGATCAGGTGCGCGCGTACGAATTCAGTCCCGCACTGCTGCTGCAGGGCGAGAACGTCATCGCCATCCGCGTGGATGATTGGGGTGGCGGCGGTGGTATCTGGCGCGGCCCTGTCGCCATCGGTCCGGCGGCGGCGTTGAAGATGCTGGGGAAGTGAAGCACCCGGTTGCGCGGATCGTTCTCGCTTATCAAGACGCACACGTAGTAATGCACGGGGCTGGCTTGCCAAGCTGTAGATTCGTAGCGGCGTCACGCGTCCGCCTACGCCGGCTCACGGACGTTCGACGGACTACGGCGGGACAGCCTTCGCTCTGCGCTTCGCTCGGAGCGAAGGCTGGTGGTCCGTCTTGGACCAAGTTCGAGCTTTATTGATACCAGAAGACCGGTAGCGCGATCAATCTCGCCCCTTGACCCGTAGGCCGCCCCCCTCGCGGCGCTGACGCGCCGCTCGGACTACCGCAAGAACCGCGCCGCCGGAGGCGTCACGGTTCTTGCTTCCCCCGGCTCGGTGCCCGCGCCTCGCCGCCCGTGCGGACTCGGCCTCCGTTTCGCCCTTTGGCGAGACTCCGGCCTCGCTCACCACCCCCGCCCACGTTTCGGCCTTCGCCGAAACGTGCCGCTTCGCTCGCTGGCCGCAGGAGCGGCACGCGCTCGCGGCGGCACAAAGCCTCCGGCCGTCGTTTCTGCCTTCTTGTCTTCGGGAGGTGTTCCCCCCGGCGCGCGCG
>DAISJM010000014.1:0-69333 GCA_036821485.1 Verrucomicrobiota bacterium
GCCCAATGGGGCTGGCCGGGCGCCACCATCCCGACACTCGAAGCGGCTCAGTGAAAAACTGACCTTCCGGGTTCCCGCGCCCTCGCGTCGCGGGAACCCGAATTCTGCATCCTGCCAGACAAGCCGGCGGGGGGACCTGGCCGCTTGTCGCTCAGGGCTGGCGGGTGCTGGTCAGGCGGATGTCGTCAAAGTAGATCTTGCACTGGGAAGAGCCATCCGCCCCGCCGCACACAAAGCACAACAGCATGTAGTTGCCGTCGCGGCTCGGGGTCAGGGTGAGCTGCAGGTCGAGCCATTCGCCCTTCGCCGCCTTTTCATCCACCGCGGCCTCGGCAGATTCGTCCCCATCCTGCATCTGAAGTTTCAACCCCGCACTCAACCATTTGCCCGAAGTGGCAAACGTTTCCAGGAAGACGCGCGCACGCACCTCGACGCGCTGCCCGGCCCGGCATGCCACGATCTGCTTCGCCTCGTTCCACGTCCAACCGTCCCAGTCGCCCACCATCGCCAGCGCGTGCGTCCCGCCAAATGCCGTGTGATCCGTCACGGCTATGTTCAATCGATCACCCCGGGGAATCCACGGCTCCATGCCGTACTCGAATCCGCCGTTGACGAACTCCGCCTGTGGCCGTTCCTCGACCGGTTTCTGCTCTGCCGGCTCCGGTGCTTCCACCACCACGGGTTCGGTCGCTGGCGGCACAACTGCAACTTCTTTCACCGGAATCGCCCTCTCCGGCACGACGGCCGGCGCCTGAACTGTCACGGGCGCGGGTTCCGATTTTCCTGCAAGCATCACGATGAGGATCGGCGCCGCAATACTCGGAAGGATCAGCAGGAGCAGCCCCGCGAGCGGCCGGCGCCCGAAGATCAACCGGACGCCCATGATCATCGCGCCGACCAGGAACGGCGTATAGACAAGCACCTCGTGCGGGAAAATGAAGCTGAGGCCGACGCCGACGACAAAGGCAATCCATCCCGCCGCGATCTCCGCCCAACCTGCGCGCGGGAGCAACCCATCGCCACCAGCGGCCACGTCGCTGTGTGTGGCTCCTGCCGCCGGCGTATGGGCAGGAACGTAAAGAATCTTGTGCTTGCCGCGGCGGGCGTGTGAGACCGTCGCCGGAATCACCACATCATGGCCGCACTGCGGACATCGGGCCTTGTGTACACGGGAGAAGCTTTCGGCTCTCAGTTCCTTGCCACAGAAATCACATGGAAAAACCGTACCCATCCCTCGCACCCTCCCCCGGCATGCTAAGCAGAGGAATGGACGCGAGTCAACTCCCGCAGCCGCTCACGCGCCGGACATGTACTTCGCGCCGCAGCGATGGCACACGGGCAGTGGCTGACCCCGGCGATAGTCACGAAAGCGCGCCGCCCGCTCGCTGTTCCAGAGTTGCTCCAACGTCGAGTCCCGCGCGTTGCCGATGACGTAGTCCGGGAAATCGACGCAGAAATTCACATCACCGCTGGGCTGCACGTCCAGCAGCCGCTCCACATTCATGCAGCGGGCGGGCCCGACACGCGCCACCGGGTCCGTGAACCATGTGCGGTATTCCTCCTCGCTGAACGCCATGTACGGGTAGCTGACGATACCTTTCAACTCCGTTGTGTATTTGCGGAACTGTGCGATGAATTCGTCGAAATCAACGCCGGATGCCTCGTGATGAAAACCGTGCCACGAGAATGCCGGACACCCCAACTGTCCACGCAGCACACTTTCATACCCACGGCCAACAGCCTCCGTCACATAGTAGTACGGCACGATGGCGATGGTCTTGATGCCTAGACTTCGCGCGACGTTCGGCATCGCGCCCAGGCCGCGCACGGAATACGGGCTGATGACGAAACAGATTGCCTTGCTGATTTCTGTGCCCGCCTGCTGCTCGCATTCGCGCAGCCGCGCCAGCCCCTCCTTGACGCTTCGGAAACAACCCTTCACCCCGCGAACCTCATCGTGAATCTCTTCGGGACCGTCGATCGACACGGTGAGGTGCAGCTTGCCGAGGCGCACAATGTCGGCGGCGTATTTCTTGAGCTGCGTGCCGTTCGTATCGAGCGCAACAAACAGCCCTCGACCGACCGCATAGTCCAACAGCTCCACGATGTGCGGATAGAGGAACGTTTCACCGCCGCGCATCAGCACCGAGCTGCCACCGTGCACGACAATTTCATCGACGAGCCGTTTCCAATCGGCGAGCTGCATACCGGCCGGCACGCCCTTCCGGTCGTGCATGTAACCTTCCTCGCTCCATTGTCCGCACATCTTGCAACGGAGGTTGCACAGGTTGGTCAACGTGAACGAGATGCTTGTCGGAAAATTCACCGGTGGCGGAACCGTACTGGGTGCTTCGTTCATGAATGGCCTCCCGGCAGGGAACGGTGTCAGGAAGCCGCTCTGAATTCCAGCCTGTTCTGGAGGGAGGCTACGGCACCACGACGGTTACGTAGAAGCGGCGCTCGCTGGAGGCCGCCGCGGGATCGGTGAATTCCGTGAAGGTGTCGGTGACCGTGTTCGTGGCAATATCCTGCCAGTGCACAAGGTCGGACGACGCGCGCAGCACCAGCTTCTGGCCCGAGCTCGCTTCCACCACGAGCTGTGTCGGCGCAACCTTGCTTGACGCCAATTCGCACATCATCGGCTGCGGCTCGGCCTGGCGACCCAACATCAGCCCGCCGCCGTAGCTGGTCACCCACATTTCGTTGAGGTTGTATGGATTGAAGAAGATGCGGGTCGGATGTTTGAAGGGATAATTCGGCACTTCGGTGAACACCGGCGTGGACGCGCGCGCGTTGGCGGTCATCCACAAACCCTGGTATTCCGTCGCCACATACATCTCATTCGAGTTCAGCGGGTTGACGGTGCAGGAACTGACGCAATCCAGACCGGTGGTGATGCGCGTCCACGTCGCGCCACGATTCGTGGTCCGATACAAACCGCCTACGCCGAGCGAACTCCACCCCTCTTCGTAGACGCCCGCGTACCAGGTGTTCTGCGCGGCATCATGCGGGTCGATCGTGAGGTCCATCGTGTAGTAGCGCATGTCGGCGCCGGTGCGGTCGGTCCACGTGGCGCCGCCGTCGGTGCTGACAAAGACGCCGGCGCTGTCGGTCAAGTCGCCGCCGCTGATCCGGCCCGAGTACGCGCACACCAGCGTGCCGTCGTTCAACACGTGGATCCGGTACGGATGCCCCTGCGTCCTCGGCGGGTTGGTCAGCTTGCGCCACGTCGTGCCCGCGCCCTGCTGGAAGTTGTCCGAAACGAAAATGCCGCCGGCGGAGCTGTTCACCTGCGCGATATACATCCGGTTCGGGTTGTTCGGGTCGAGCGCCATGTCGACCACGGGATAGCGGACGCCCGGCAGGCCGATCCAGTTCAAGCCGCAGTCGCGCGAGTAAACCACCGTGCCGGTGCCGCCATCGATGTAGGCATCCTGCAGGTACGGCTCGTAAACATACATATTGTGCACGGAGGAAACGGCCGCGTAGATAACCCGGTTGGTCGGATGCGCCAGCGCGTCGTACATCGTATTGTGCACGAGCCCCGTCGGAAACGTCCACGTCGCTCCGCCGTCGGTGCTGCGCGTTCCATGAATGTCCGTGTAGCAGCCGATGATGCAGTTGCTCTCCGCCCATTCCATACTCCAGCATGCGGTGTTTTCCAGCCCGGCGCTGTGGTAGGCCTTGCCGGCTGGTGTCAACGCGCTGGCGTTGTTTTCATCCGCGGGATAGACGTAGGCCTGCGACCAAACCGCGCCGCCGTTCGTGGTGATGTGGACAAATCCAAGGTCCGTTACAGCCACGCGCTGGGGATCGGAAGGGCACACGTTGAAACCGAGCGGCTCCGGACCCCACCACCACTTCTGCCACGCGTCGGCCGCCGGCGTGTCGCCGCGCCAGCCGGTGCAGATGTTCTTATTGTTCTTGTACTGAAAGATGTTGGTCCACATCGCGCCACCGTTCACCGACCGGCACACCGCCGGGTAGGCTTTCTGCGCCGTCGTCCCCGCGAGGTACACTGTCGAGACATTCGTCGGACACATCGCCACGAATGCAACCAGGTTGCTCGTAAGCCCGTTGGTCGCCTTCGCCCACGAACCCGAGATGCCGTAGTCAAGACGGTAAACCGATTTGTAGCCGTCGAGTTCAAGCCCGTAGCAGCCGGGATAGACGTACGAGCTGTTCCACGTCACGCACACCAGCCGGCTGGTGCTGCCCTCGCGCGCGCCGGCAAAGGACACCATCGCCTCGCCCGAGACAATCCCGCCGATCGGGGAAAGCGAAAACGTCTTGCCGCTGTTGGTGGAGATCAGCAACCCCGCGCGCGTGCCGACGAAGATGCGCGCGCCGTCAAAGAAGGCACCCGCGACGTGGAGGTTGTTCGAGGTGAAGACCGTCGCGTAACTCTTCCCTCCGTTGGTCGAGAAATAGACTTTCGAATAGTCGGCGGCCAGCACGCGCGTGCTCATCGCCGGGTCGGCCAGCACGGAATAGATCACGATGTCCTGTGCGCTGACCGGAATGTTGGACCAGGTGATGCCGCCATCACTGCTCTTGGCCGGCACCGTGGAGTTCAACCCGTAAAGGATGTTGGGATCGCTCGTAAACTGAAGGCTGCCCATCCGCTCGTGCCCGCGCATGGACCGGAAGTCCAGCATTTCCCAGGAACCACCTAAGTCCTTGGAGCGGAACAGGTCCGACATGTCGGAGGCGACATAGACTTCGTCGCGATTATGAGGATTGATACTGGGGCCGAAAAACGCCCCGCCACCACCCACACCCCTCGGAATAAAACGCTGGGGCAATGCCCCGGCACTCATTTTCACCCACGCCAGAGCCAAGATCGCTGCCCACAAGAGGCTCCTTCCCGCTACACTTCTACGCCACATACCATTACTCCCATCCACCCCAGGTTCTATTGAGCAGGAGGTGTGCCAACAGACGGGAAATCGGACGGGAAACGGCTATGGAAAGGCGGCGGAAAACCCGTCAGCGATCGACGGTTCCAACCACTAAAAGACGACCGGGATTCAGGTGATGCACGCTCACGCGCGCGGGCGTGCCTGCACGCTGCACGAGGTTGCGAAGTTCATCCGGAAGAAACGCTCGACGGATGGACGTCAGTCCATCCGCGTGCGCGAAACTGCGATGAAGAAAGAGGCGGCCGAAGAGATCGAACCCCATGTAGCTTGCGAAACTGCGAAGGAGATCGCTCAACACGAAACGGCGGCGAACCGTCCGGCTCAGCAGTTGCAGCAGCTTCACAATCGTCGCGTCATCCAGGTGATGGAGAAAGTGATTGCAGAAAGCGTAGTCCGCGGGTCCGATTTCCGGCAACACGCGAAAGACATCGCCATTCACCACGGTCAATTCCGGCCGTGCCGGACGCATGCTCATGGCGTGACGATACACGCGCCCATCGAGCTCAATCGCCGTCACGCGCAGCCGAAGGCCGCGACGGGCAGCGGCGCGGAGCAGCCACGTGGAGATATCCAGGCCGCCCGCACCCATATCGACCAAGTGATACTCGCGGCCCGGGTCCTGCAACATGTCCTGCAGCACCCACCGGTCGAGCACCGCGCGGTAGCGGCTGAAGAGCGAGTTGATAATCCGAAACTGGTCGATCGTGCGCAGCAACATCGTTTCGTCGCAATCCGGCGCGTCCATAAGCTCGGGACCCGGCGCCCTGCAACGGAGATCCGACGCGAGACTCATCTCCCGGCCTCTGTGATCTTCCGCGCGACGATAATCTCCACCATGCCGAAGAACGGTCGTCGCGTGTGCTCCAGTCGAAAGCCCTGTCGGCGAAAAAGTTCGTGAAGCTGCGCCTCGGGCGGGTAACGCATCAGGCTCTCGGCAATGTAGCCGTACACGTGCGGATCGCCGTGAAAGAGATAACCCCAGAATCCTCCCCACATCTTGATGAGGAAGAAATGCAGACCGGCCAGGACCTTGCTGTCGGGCCGACGGAAATCGAGAAATGCCGCCACGCCATCCAACTTCAACACGCGATTTGCCTCGGCAAGGAAAACAGCAAGGTCCGGCGCATTGCGCAATGCGTAGCCGCCGGTGAGCACGTCGACCGTCCCGTCGGCCGCTTCAAGACGGCTCATGTCGCCTTTCACAAACCTGACGTTTGCTGTCGCAAGCCGCGCGCGCGCGCGTTCGAGCATCGACTCCGTGAGGTCCACGCCGGTGATGTCTGCCTCTGCATAACGCTCACGCAAAAGCCGCACGAAATCACCCGTGCCGCAGGCCACATCAACACAACGCGGGGACGGGAGCTTCGGCAGAAGACTCACCAGTTTCCGCTTCCAGAACCCGTCGCAGCCGAACGAGAGCAGGCGCGTGATGAGGTCGTAGCGTGGAGCGACCTCGGTGAAAAGCCGCTCGTTATAGTCGCGCTTGGCCGCAGGTGAATTGAGTTCGCCATCCAACCGCAGCGAGGGTTTTGCGCTCATTGCGATTTCTATGCCTCCACCGGCGCGAAGCCCGGCACATGATCGAGCGAGTTGAAAGGAATCGTGAGCATCGCAAAATACGCCGGCAGCGCATGGCACAGCGGTGGCTTGAGCAGCACATGGCGGATCGCCGCATCGCGCATCGCGGTCACCCATCGGCCGCGGCGGGTACCCAGCCACATCCCGCGCGCGGCGCGGGCCGAAGCCACCTTGAAGGCATGACGCCGAAAGCGGTCGTAGTCCCGCAGCACATCTTCCCCCGCCTCACTCGTACTGCACAACAGGACCAGCGCATGGGCCAGAAATTCGGCATCGGCAAAACCCGTGTTCATGCCCTGCCCGCCAATCGGACTCATCACGTGTGCGGCGTCGCCGCAGAGCGCCACGCGGCCCCGGTAGTAGTGTCGCGCCAGCGAACGCCGCACGCGAAACGGCGTCTGAAAGAGTTTCGCCGATCCCGCCAGATCGATTCCTGCGCGTTCGTGAACCATTCGCTCCAGATAGCCCTCCGGCGCGTTGTCCATGAACTGCTCTGTGAGAATCACCCAGCGCCGCCGCCCGCCGGGAAGAGGAAAGGCCTCCACCGAACCTGTTGCCGTGAAGAAGAGATGCGCCGAATCGCCCATGCCACTTCGGTCGTCGAAATCGGCCATCAGAAAACTGAGGCCGTAGTCCTTGTCGACAGACGGAATACCCGCAAGACTACGGATCGGTCCCCGATGACCATCGCACGCGGCCAGGTAACGTGCCTCCACCTTGGTCTCGGCTCCCCCTTCGCGGAACGTCACGCCAACTCCGGACGAGCCCTCCTCCATCCCCGTCACCTCGGCACCGCGACGAAAGGTTACGCGGGGACATCGCTCCACGGCGTCTTCGAGCAGGGCCATCGTCGCCGACTGCGGCACGGCCAGAATGAATGGATAATCGCCGGGCAACGCGTTGAACCCGACCCGGCCGAGTTCGCCCGCGCCGCCATGGACAACGGCTTCGGTAATGCGCACACCCCGCTGCACGAGCAGGCGATCGAGTTCGAGACGGCGAAGAATGCGAAGCGATGGCGGTGTGACACCGATCGCCATGGAGGCATCCGGGCGTTGCGCCCTCTTCTCCAGCAGCAGAACGTGCAGATTCTGCCGGCCCAGCAGCCCCGCCAGCAACAGACCCACCGGCCCTCCGCCCGCCACGATGACGTCGTATCTTGAATCCGTCTTCACGAATCAGCGCATCCTTGGTTCGCCCGGAACATCTGCAACGATATCCCATGCCGCAGGGGATGCAAGCGCACGGCTGCTAGCGGACTTCCATCCGGTAGTACCCGCTTGCCGCGGACACCGAATCGGTGAAGACAATCGGCGAGGTCACGCACGCGGCATTGCTGAGAATGCAAACGAAGTTCTCCATGAGATTCGTCGTACGGTAGACCGAGTAGCGTGTATCGAAGAATCCCTGCCCGGAGAACGAGAAGCCATTTCCAGACGCGGCCGCCGAGCCTGTCTCCACGGCAAACAACTGTTCCTGCGCGTCCACGCCGACCGCCGCGCGACTCCACGTCACCAACCCCTGTGCATCCAGATCGCTGTTCTCTGCGCCAATGCACCAATAGCCGTAGCACAGCGACTCGCCGAGTTCATGCAGCCCCTCGGCTGAGCCGGCGTTTGTGGTCCACATCACCGGCAATCCGGCCGAGTCATTCAAGCCCACGTCGTAATCCGTCAACCCCAGTTCCATGCGCACTTCCAAGCCGCCGGCCGCCAACCGCGATGTCACCGACGTCACCGCACCCTCGAACACGCGTCCACCGATTTCACCCGGATCGTTGGTTTTCGCGTACAACGTGAACGTCAGGGTGTCGTCCGCGGAATCGTAATTGCCCTGCAGCATCATCGCGGCGGGGGCCATACGCTCGACGTTGGTTTCCGATGAGAGCCAGCAGAGCACGCGCACATCCTCGCCCGCCCGCGCCACGCTGACCGTCACGCTGTTCAGCCACGCGGAGAAGACGTAGCGCTCGCCGCGCTCGTTGCGATGAACCGGCGCCGCGGTCGCATACCCGGCCACGCCGCCGTTCACGCTGGGCAGGATGGACAGGCAACCGTTCGTTTCGGTTATGACCGCCGATGCTTCGTCGCCGCCCAGCACGACCCACTGATTGCTGAGCACCCCGTCCTCAAAGTCGTCGGCAAGAATGAATCCGTCGAATGGAATGAACTCGAAATCGCGAATGATCATCTCGACGCGCTGGGTGTCCACCGGCGCGTTCGTGTAAAAGAGCCACAGGTTCATGTACGCCACTTCGTTGGTCTCGATCGGGATGCCGCGTCCCTCGAACCGCCAACCCGCAAGGTAGTGATTCGTGGACTCCGGCTCCGGCGTGTGCCCGTAATAGCTCGCCCAGTCGATGCGGTCCGGCCGCCACACAAACCGATGCGTGGTCACATCGTTCGTGGTCTCCAGCGGGTGCGAGTAGCTGTTGCCGGGAATCGTGTAGGGCTGAACCGTGTAGACCAGGCAGTTCGTCTGTGTGCCCGGAAAGGCGTGACTGACCTCGATATCCACCTCGATCTGATTCGTGTTGAATACGGACTCCTGCGCGTAGTTGAAGAGCCCCACCACGAGGTTGGAGTCGATCTGCTCCAGCTTGTTGCCGACATACCAACGATATTCGCCAAAGCCCAGATGCTGCGTTCCCTCGATGAACGGGCAATGCCACACGCCGCCGATTCGCTCAAGCTTCATGTGCAGCCAGCCGTTGGCATCCACGGACACGCAGTTGCTGGAATAATAGTTCTCGCCCGGCGACGACGGCTGATCGAGCACCATCCAGTCGCGGTCCGCGAACCGGATCATGTTCGTCGCCGCCAGATAGAGTTCCGCATCATCAAACCACACGGCGCTGTTCTCGCAGGCAGGTTGAACGAATACCGGGGCCAGACGAACCATGGTCGTGTTCCGAGTCGCCCGTCCCCGCACAACCAAGCGTATCCACTGCTGGGTAGGTGTTGCTGATGTTATCTTCACCGGGGATGACCCGCTGAAGATTACTTGTGTTGCCGCATTGAGGAACTCCAGGTTCACGGCGCCAAGGGCGCTGCCTTGCAGGTTTGAATTTGCCATCGCCCAAATAGCGCCTTCCCAAAGCTGCCCTTCCGTAGTCGGGATATCCTGACAAACCCCAGAGACGTTGACAGTTCCCACGGGCCAACAGTCACCCCACATCAGCAACGCATAACTACCGCTTCTCGCGTTTGCCGCGTATCGATGGGCCTCCTCAAAACGAAACCAATTGGACACCACCAAATCCCCGTCTCCATACTCAAACCCCGGGTTCACCAGCACATTAGAATACAGGCCGGCCGGGGCGGACGCGCACGGCAACAACACGCCCGCAAGAAGAAGCAGCAGGGAGGCAACAACTGTGAATTTCATCGTTACACCATGGCGTATCGAAGAATGACCAACACTCAGATCATGTCCACCCGGCGGATGCTATACTTCCTCCCGGGTACTGCACAATCACATTGAAAGATGTCGCGCGTCCGCCCTGAACGCTTCGTGCCACCGCGCGGTCTATATCTGGAGAGGGTTACCATGAAGGACGTTACACACCTATCCATAGAGCAAAAGGGCCTTATCCTGCTTCTCTGCACCATCCTGTCCCTGACCATCGATTGGGTGGACTGGGCCACCGGCGAGAAGTTCGAACTGTTCGCGTTCTATTTCATCCCCGTCGTTGCCGCCGCATGGTATGCCGGCCGCCGGGCGGGAATCCTGCTGGCGTTTGTGTCGGCCGCCGCATGGTTCCAATCCGATTTTCTGTCACAAAGCGCGTACTCCATGCCAATCGGCGCGTGGGACACCCTGATGCGGTTGACCGCGTTCGTCGCGCTGGCCCTCGCGATGTCCCGTATCCGCGACGATCTGCTGCATGAGGCTGACCTGAATGAAAAGCTCACGGCGGCAATGGCCGAGATCAAACAGCTCTCCGGCATTCTCCCCATGTGTACGTTTTGCCGGAAGATACGTGACGCGGATAACCACTGGATATCGCTCGAACGATACATCTCCGATCATTCGGACGCGCAGATCAGCCACGGCATGTGCCCGGTCTGCTACCGCAAACACTACGGCGATCCAAACGGCACCTGATCACGCGGGTTCGCGCAACCCCAGCACGCACTCGTGAACCAGCGAGAGCAGCGCGATACAGGCTGTGTCGCTGCGCAGCGTGCGTGCCCCCATCGATACCTGCGTGAAGCCATGCTCCATCAGGAGGCGCCTCTCGAAATCCGTCCACCCACCCTCCGGCCCCACGGCCAGCAGCACGCGTTCCGAATCGGCTGATCGGGCCAAGTCCGAAAAACGTTGGCCGGCCGGCGAATCCGCCAGCAGCCGGCGTGATCCCGGACTCAACGTGGCCAACTCGTCTTCGACCAGTTTGCGGAATTGGCGATGAATCGTAACCCGGGGCAGGCGCGTATCCTGCGCTTGCTGCAGTCCCTCCAGCAGCAGCGGCCGATAGTGATCTTCACGCAGGACGTGCGTGTCAAAGTAGACGCGCTCCACCTTCCACGCATTGGTCAGGATAATGCGGTCCACGCCCATGGCGGCAAGCTGCGCCCACAGACGGTTCATCACTTTCGGGCGCGGCAACGCCAGCAGAAGGTCCACGCGTGGCGCGGGCGGGGCTTCTTGATCCAGCACACACTGCAGCACGACCTGCGACTCCGACACGGTCTCGATCCGCGCCAGACCCTGCGGCCCGTCGACCACCCCGCAGCGCACGCTGCCGCCGGGCGCGGCGCGAAGCACGTCGCGAAGATGCGCGGCCCGCTGGTCACTCAACACCACGCGGCCCTGCGCATCCACTTCGCCAGACTCAAGAAGAATCAGGTTCACGCTCCGCATGGTAGCCCAGCCCACAGTTGGAGTCGACAGGCACGGCCTGCTTTCCTAGGATAGCGGGGAGGTTCTGGGGAGGGGGGGATGGTGAGGCGCTCGGGGTGGTGGAAGAAACCTTTGCTGTCGGTGGCAGCCGTGACGATCGTCTTGGCTGCACTGGAAGCCGGGCTGCGCGTGGCGGGGTTCAGGCAGCCGCCGCGCATCCGGTCTCTCAACACGCCGGCCGTCGCCGGGTTCGAAGGCACGATGCAGTTCCTCCTCCGCACCCAACTCGACCCTCCCGGCTACATCTGGCGCAGCGAAACCAACACCACGTTCACCGATCGCTACGGCTTCCGAAAACCCGAACTCCCCATCAGGAAAGAGCCGGACAAGATACGCGTGGCTTTCCTTGGCGGATCCACCACCCAGGGCGGCTGTCGCCCCTACCCCGAGCGCGCGATCCGACTCCTCAACAGCGCACTCGGTACAAATCGCTACGAAGCGCTCAACGTCGCCTGCTCGTCCTACTCCACCCACCAGAGTCTCATCGCCCTGCAGCGCTGGGTCCTCCCAAGGAAGCCCGACATCGTCGTCATCTATCACGGATGGAATGACTGCCATGTGGCTTGCGATGGCTTCGCCGATGCAGAGAAGGACTTCGCCGCCAATCACCCCCTTCTTCGCAACCCCTGCGTCCTTCGCCTGATGACCGCTTCCCGCCTCTTTGCCCTGTTGAGCCGCGTGGCCGCGCGTTTCGATGCGACCTGGCCACGGCCGCGCGTAAGCCCCGACGAGTTTCGCCGCAACCTCGAAGCCATGGTCGACCTGTGCCGGAAGCAGAACATCCGCGTTATCATCATCGGCAAACCCATCTCGCGAACCCGGCCCGTCCCCGAGTTGGGCGCTCCAAGTTTCCAGGCCTTCCGGTCCATGATCAGTGCGACCAATAGCGACGCCCTCTACGAGGGCCTGCACAGAATCTACTCCACCATCCAGCGCGAGGTTGCCGTGGAACGGAACGTGATGTTCTGCGACGCGGAGAAGTTTCTCGACGACCTGCAGGAGCGACAGGCGAAGGGCGACTTCGGACCCGACGTCCGCATCTTCTGCGGTGACGCCTGCCATCTGTGCGAATTTGCCGAGGAGCAACTCGCCTTTCTGGTGGCCATCGCCCTCTCCCCGGAAAACGTGAACACCATCACCACGTACGCGAACGGTCCTGTTCACCAGGAGTTCCTGGCACGCGAGTTCCTGAAGGATACCCTGCCGTTCGAGGCCTACTACCACGCACAGATTGCACTCCAGCAGGCCTCCGCCGACCACAAGGAGGCCCTCGAACAGCTTGCCCGCGAAGCGCAACAGCAATTCGAATTCGCTTCGCTGTTCCGCGATGGCCGATGGGGCGGCGCGAATGAAGATTTCATGGTGAAACTCCAGAAGCTGATACGCTGCCTGATCCTCAATCCGCAGGACACCGGCACCCGCTATCAAGTCGCAAGCCTGTGCCACTATAACGGACTGGACCGGGAAGCCGGCCTGTATGCGGGCCTTGTGCCGCCCCCCGTGGAACCACGCACCATGCTGAACGACGGCAGCGTCTACTCCGTCTCGACATCCCCCGACACACTGGATGACGCCGCCTTCGCCATCACGCATCCGACCAACATCGTCGCGCTCGCCATGCTCGTGGTCATCCATGCACCGGACGGATGCACCTCCATCCGCGACGTTTCCGTGGCCGCCACGGATGACGATCTGAACAACAACCCCAACTGGCACATGATCCGCTCGCGCATTTTGCCCACCACACCCGGAGCAGCCGGCCCGCCGTTCGACGCCATGATCACCATCCCACCGTCCAAGGACATGGATGTCATCACCATCCAATTCGACCCGACCGACAAGGATATGGCGCGGCCCTACAAGACGTGGGGGTTGCTGTGCCTTTCCAAGAGCCGCGGGTACCAACGCAACTACTGCACGAACAACGTGATCGCCATTCGCGAGTTGTTCATTTCTTCGCCGTGAAACCCGGCGGCTGTTTCCCCGCGTCCAAAGCCTCGTTCATGCTGCCGGTGCGATAGCCCTGCAGGTCCAGCGTGACATACCGAAAGCCGCAGGCGCGCAACTGCTCGACAATCGCCACCCGCGTCCGCTCGCCGCACGCGCGGGGAATCTCCATCGTCGCAAGTTCAACACGCGCAATCTCCCCATGCGCGCGAACCCTCACCTGCGCGAACCCGAGCAGCTTCAACGCTTCCTCCGCACGCTCGATCGCGCCCAGCGCCGATTCGGTAATCGCCGTGCCGTAGGGAATCCGCGAGGCCAGGCACGCCGACGCGGGCTTGTCCGCCGTGGGCAGCCCAAGCTTGCGCGATGCCGTGCGGATGTCGGCCTTGGTAAACCCGCATTCCTGCAGCGGACTGCGCACGCCCTTCTCGCGGGCCGCCGCGGAACCCGGCCGGTAATCGCCGCGGTCATCGACATTGTTCCCATCCACGATGCAGGCCAAACCCTCTTCCTTCGCGACTCTCTGCAGCAGACCAAACAGCTCGTTCTTGCAGTGATAGCAGCGATCCGCCTCGTTGCGGACATACTCCGGAAGCGACAGCTCGTTGGACTCGACCACGCGGTGCCGTATGCCGATTTTGCGGGCGAGCTCCGCCGCAGCCGTCCGTTCGCTCACGGGAATCGATGGCGAGTGAGCCGTCACCGCCAGCGCACGCGCGCCGAGTACACGCTGCGCCACCGCCGCAAGAAACGCACTGTCCACCCCGCCGCTGTATGCGACCAGGACAGCCCCCATGTCCCGCAGCATCTCCTCCAGCGCTGTCATTTTTCCTTCATCAACCATAGACCATCAACCATTCCCCATGCTTCGCCTCTACCTGCCCATGAACCATCCAACCATCAACCATTCCCCACTATCCATCCCCCGCCCAGCACTTCGTCGCCGTCATAGAACACCGCGGCCTGACCCGGCGTGACCGCAAACTGCGGTTCGTCGAACTTGATCAACACCGTGCCGTCCGCGCGCGGCGACAGGGTGGACAACACGCCACGATGCCGATACCGCAACTGCACGCTGCAGCGCGCGCCTTCGCCGGCAGCCTTCCCGCTGATCCAATGTACATCCTCCACGGCGCAATCGCCACGGGTGACATCGTCACGCTCGCCCACAACCACCGTGTTCGTGTCGGCGCGAATCTCCTTCACGTACAGCCGCGAGGCCGCCGCGACGCCGATGCCTTCGCGCTGGCCGATGGTGAAGTGATAGAACCCGTCATGCCGGCCGACCTCGCGCCCGCTCGTATCCACGATCGCCCCCGGCTTCTTCAATTGCGGCCGCCACTTCTCGATGAACTCCGCATAGCCGCCGTCCTGCGGCACGAAACAGAGATCCTGGCTCTCGCCTGACGCCGGCACCGGCAAGCCCTTGCGCTTCACATACTCCACCACGTCAGCTTTGGTCCGATCGCCCAGCGGCAACAGGACATGCCTGAGCTGATCCTGAAAAAGCCGGTGGAGAAAATACGACTGGTCCTTCTGTTCATCCTTCCCGCGCAGCAGGTGGAATCCGTCCGGGCGCTGCTCCACGCGGGCGTAGTGGCCGGTGGCAAGATGCGTACAACCCAACTCCAGCGCGTCGCGCAGCAGAACGCCGAACTTGATTACCTGGTTGCAGTGAACGCAGGGCGACGGCGTCCGGCCGTGCTCATACTCGGAGATGAAGGGATGCACGATCATCCCGGTGAAGGCTTCGACCGACTCAATCACGTAATGGGGAATCTTCAGCGCCTCGGCGACCTTGATCGCGCGGCGGACATCGTCGAGCGAACAACAGCGCGACCCTTCGCGCCAGAGATGCGCCGTCACCCCCACCACGTCATACCCCTGCTCCACCAGCAGCGCCGCGGCGGCAGAGCTGTCCACCCCGCCGCTCATACCCACCGCCACACGTGGATGTTTGGATGAAGTCGGCCCGGGCACCACGCACTCCTATCCTGCGAGATCCTTGTACAATGGCGTGGACAGATAGCGTTCGCCGAAACTGCAGGCGATCGTCACGATCCGCTTGCCCTGCAGGCCGAATTTCTCGATCGCCTTGTTCGCCGCGCAGACGTTCGCACCGGTGCTGATGCCTGCGAAGATGCCTTCCTCGCGCGCCAGCCGTCGGCCCCATTCGAACGCCTCGTCGTTGGTGACGGTGATCACGCCGCCCAACAACGACGTGTCGAGATTCTTCGGAACAAAGCCCGCGCCGATGCCCTGGATTTTGTGCGGACCGGGCTTGCCGCCGCTGATCACCGGCGAATCCGCCGGCTCAACCGCGAGGGCCAGGAATGCCGGATTTTGTTTGCGAAGATAACGCGTGATGCCGGTGATCGTGCCGCCCGTACCCACACCCGACACAATCGCGTCGATCTTGTGCCCGCTGTCTTCCCAGATCTCGGGGCCGGTGGTCGCTTCGTGAATCGCCGGGTTCGCCGGATTCTCGAATTGCTGCGGCACCCACCCTTTCGGCGTCGCCGCAAGCAACTCCTCCGCCTTTTCGATCGCACCCTTCATCCCCTTCTCCGCCGGCGTCAGCACCAACTCCGCACCCAACGCCTTCAACATCGCACGCCGCTCAAGACTCATCGACTCCGGCATGGTGAGGATCAACTTGTACTTGCGGGCCGCGCAGACGAACGCGAGCGCGATGCCGGTGTTGCCGCTCGTCGGCTCAATCACCACCGTATCCGGCTTCAGCCGGCCATCCCGTTCCGCTGCAGAAATCATCGCGATCCCGATGCGGTCTTTCACGCTGCTCATCGGGTTGTGCGATTCCATCTTGAGGAAGACTTCCGCCTGCCTCAGGCTGATCACCCTGCTGAGACGAACCAGCGGCGTGCGCCCAACCGAATCCAGAATGTTGTCGAATCTCATGCTGCCCTCCTGCCTCCCGCGTCGTGCGGCGAGTGTATCTTTCATTGCTCCTGTATGTCCAACCGGTGCTTGTTCTTTAATTATGTTAATCTCTATCGATTTACTAAACAATAAGCCGGGTCCGGCTTGCTGTCAAACGACCGGCCACGAATTCCACCTTGCGCGATGTTGGGTTTCTGACTAGATTCACGGCCTCACAAACGTATTCTCAGGGAGCAACAAGGAACCGGAGGAGTTGGATCATGTCAGGGATTTTCAAGGCTTACGACATTCGCGGCGTGTACGGCAAGACACTCACCGACGACATCGCTTTCAAGCTCGGCCGCGCGTTCGTCACCTTCCTCAAGTGCCGCAAGGTCGTCATCGGCCGGGACATGCGCCCCCACTCTGTTCCGCTCTTCAACGCGCTCGCCAAGGGCGTCACCCTCCAGGGCGGGGATGTGATCGACGTCGGACTCTGCTCCACCCCGATGTCCTACTACGCCAACGGCAAACTCGGCGCCGACGCGTCCATCATGATCACCGCGTCGCACAATCCCGGCGAGTGGAACGGCTTCAAGATGTGCCGTGAAAAGGCCATTCCGATCAGCGGCGCCACCGGCATCAAGGACTTGGAAGCCCTTGTCCAATCCTGCAAGTTCGCGCCCACGCCCGCGCAGCCCGGCAAGATCACTCAGCATGACATCAGCGCCGATTACATCGCCCACATCCGCTCGTTCGCCGACATCAAGCGCCCCATCCGCGTCGCGATCGATTACGCCAACTCCATGGGCATCTCCGAAGGCCGCGTCCTCGACGGGCTTGTTGAGATTACTCCGCTGTTCGACCAGATGGACGGCACCTTCCCCAACCACGAAGCCAACCCGCTCAAGCTCGATACGCTGGAGCCCATCCAGAAGGTCATCCGCGCCGGCAAGTACGATTTCGGTATCGCCTTCGACGGCGACGCGGATCGCGCCGGCTTCCTCGACGAGAAGGGCAATGTCGTGCCCATGGATATGATCACCGCCCTCATCGCGCAATCGATCCTCAAGCGCGAAAAGGGTGGCGCGGTGTTCTACGATCTCCGCAGCAGTTGGGCGGTCAAGGAAGTCATCCTCGAAAACGGCGGCAAGCCGATGATGTCCCGCGTGGGTCACGCGTTCATCAAGCAGCAGATGCGCGACGCCAACGCCGTGTTCGCCGGCGAGCTCTCCGGCCACTACTACTTCCGCGAGAACTACTTCACCGAAAGCTCCTCGCTCGCCGCGCTGTTCGTCGCCAACCTCGTCAGCCAGTCCGGCAAGCCGCTGTCGGAGATGATCAAACCGATCCAGCGCTACTTCGCCAGCGGCGAAATCAACTCCGAAGTCCACGATGTCCAGGCCGTCTTCCCCCGACTCCGCGAGAAATTCACCGGCGGCAAGGTGATCGAACTCGACGGGCTCTCCATTGAGTTCAGCGATTGGTGGTTCAACGTCCGCCCGTCCAACACCGAGCCGCTCGTCCGCCTCAACCTCGAGGCCAAGACGAAGGCAATGATGGAGAAGCGGCGCGACGAAGTGCTGGCCATCATCCGGGCGTAAGGGCCGCCCTTTTCAGTGTAGGGCCGCTGCTCGTCGGCGGCCTTGGGGTTCTCCCGCAAAGTAGGGCCGCTGCTTGTCGGCGGCCGGGCGTTCGGCCTGCGACAAGCGCAGGCCCGACAAAAGGCAGCCTACCGCCGCCCGATTTCCAGACCCGTGATCGTCAGGCTCCGCACCGGCATCGGCTGCGACGCCGTGGAGAGACGAAACTCGCGCACATCGGACCAATCCATCTCGCCCTCGGCTTTCGTTTCCTCCGAGCCGATGGCGGAAATAATCGGTCCGCGCGCCGGAAGAGCATCGAGCGGAATAGCGTAGGTTCCCCACGCGCGATTTGCGCCCACCTGGTAGTCGGCCAGCGGCACATCCACCAGCACGCGACCATTTGACCGGTCGCCGTCCACCACGGCAAAGGTGATATGCGCCGCGATCGCCCGCGGCTTCAGCCGAAACCGGATGGCGCGCATGGCCCGACCGGTCGAAACATTCAGCGGGGTCCTCATGGCAAAGCCCGCGTAAGAATACCCCTCCTGCGGGAACGTCACATTCCACTCCCCGGTTGTCTCGCGCCAGACGAATTTCTGCCGTGTCACCCCCTGCGGATAGACGTAATCGTCCTCAAGGTCCCTGACACGCAGCAGCGCAATGCGCCCGGGCCCGCCCTTGAGGTTGCGCACGAATTCATAGGCATCGCCGTTCGTACTGCAGCTTGCGGTGAAGAGACAGAGCACAGCCCCAAAGAAAAGCAGGCGCGCAACCGGCAGGATGTAGCGAATCCGTCCCATGAGACCCTTCCCCCACCATACCCAGCGTGCTACGCGACGGAAAGTGGCCCGCGCAATTTACTATGGAAAGACCCGCGATGTGCTGCTATGTTTTCCCCGGCTTTCCAAGGGCGCGGTAGCCAAGTGGCAAGGCAGAGGTCTGCAAAACCTCTATTCATCGGTTCGATTCCGATCCGCGCCTCCAACCCTTCGCTCTGCGAAGGGTTGTCACGCCGTAGCCGACCGAGCATAGCGAGGTCGCGAAGGCGGACTGATCGAAGCCGGGTCTCGGGTTGTCACGCCGTAGTCGACCGAGCATGACGAGGTCGCGGAGGCGGACAGATCAGAGCTTGGCTTCGGGTCGTCACGCCGTAGCCGACCGAGCATAGCGAGGTCGCGAAGGCGGACAGCGTGATCGCGCTGATGGCAAGGAGGGGGAACGAAACAATGAATGTGCCTGAGAATCTGAAATACACGAAGACGCACGAATGGGTTCGCGTGGACAAGGAAACCATCACCGTCGGCATCACCGACTTCGCCCAGCACCAATTGTCCGAACTGACTTTCGTCGAACTTCCCGACCCCGGCCAGGAAGTGGCTGAAAAAGACGAAGTGGCCGTCGTTGAGTCCGTCAAAGCCGCGTCAGACGTCTACGCCCCGGTCGATGGCGTCATCACCTCGGTGAACGAGGAACTCGCCACCAAGCCCGACCTCATCAACAACGATCCGTACGGCGCCGGTTGGATTTTCAAGATGAAGGTTGAGAAGGCTTCGGATCTCGATGTGCTTCTCGACGCCGAGTCGTACGAAGAATTGCTGCCCAAGGGGCCGGAGTCCTGATTCCGCGTCCGCACGTGCCCTGGCCGCGCGGCACAGAGCCATCATGAAGGCGTGCGCCATTTTTTTCGACAAACCCGTGCGCTATGCCGATGGCGTACTCCTGCAGCAACGTCTCGCAGCCGCCCGCGCCACCAGCCGCATTGCCGACGTGGTCCTCTTTCTCGAGCATCATCCGGTCGTCACGCTTGGCGCCCGTGGCCGCACCGACAGCATGCTCGTTGCGCCGGAAGAACTGGCGCGGCGCGGCATCGATTTCGCCATCGCTTCCCGAGGGGGCGATGCGACCTATCACGGGCCCGGCCAGTTGATCATGTATCCCATCCTGCGGCTCGGATCGTCCGAGGCCGACGCGCACGGCTATCTCTTCAACCTCGAGGAAGTCGCCATCCGTACCGCCGCCGATTTCGGCGTCACCGCATTCCGTCGTGATGGCAAGAACGGTGCATGGGCCGCGCAGGGCAAGATCGCCGCCATTGGCTTCCGGCTGAAACGTTGGATCACCCTTCACGGCATGAGCTTCAACGTGAACCCCGATCTCGCCGGCTTCGGCACCATCATCCCCTGCGGTCTGCAGGGAGAACCCGTCGCCTCGCTCGGGTCCATTCTTGGCCCCGGTTGTCCGTCACTTCGCGATGTGCGGGCGACCATGCTCCGGCATTTTCAGCAGGTGCTTCGCCGTCCCCTCGAAGTTTTCGATGCAGGTTCCCCACCCCACGAACTCCGCGACCTGTTCGTCGGCTAGAATACCCGCGTCCCGCAACTTTTTGTGCGTCACTGGAAATCTCGCCGAGGTGCCTTATATTTACTGTTCCCGCAAGGGCGCGGGAGCGAGAAGGAGAAGCAGAACATGAAACATGTATTGCCAGCACTGCCGTACGCGATCGAGGCACTTGAACCGCATATCGACGCAAAAACCATGGAAATCCATCACGGCAAGCACCATGCCGCGTACATCAACAACCTGAACGCCGCGCTGGAGAAGTATCCCGAACTCCAGTCCAAGAGCGTCACGGAACTCATCCACGACCTGAGCCTCGTGCCGGACGATATCCGCACCGCCGTGCGCAACAACGGCGGCGGGCACTTCAACCACAGCCTGTTCTGGCAGTTGCTCACGCCAAACGGCGCGGGCAAACCCAAGGGCGCTTTTGCACAGGTCATCGACAAGGAATTCGGGAGTTTCGATGACTTCAAAGCGCTCTTCTCCAAGGCCGCCGCAACGCGCTTCGGCTCCGGCTGGGCATGGCTCACAGCGAAGGGCGGTAAGTTGTGCGTATGTTCCTCGCCGAATCAGGACAGCCCCGAGATGGCAGGCGTATCCGAATGTCCCGGCCGCATCATCCTCGGCCTCGACGTCTGGGAACACGCATACTATCTCAAGTACCAGAACCGCCGTCCCGACTATGTCGCCGCGTGGTGGAATATCGTGAACTGGGACAAGGTCGAAGAACTTTACGCAAAGAAATAGCCCGCTATTCCCGATCAATGACTGAAAAGGGCGCTCCTCGGAGCGCCCTTTTCCCTTCCGCAATTCCTGTTCGCTTTCCCCCGTCGAAGGCGTAAACTCGACTTCTGTCTTCCCCGGAAAACCCGTGAAGAAGCCGTCTTTCAAGAGCTATGACGATTTTCTGAAGCGCTGGCACATCGATGTGCCGGAACACTTCAACTTCGCCTTCGATGTGGTCGACCAGATCGCCCTGGAAGATCCCCAACGCCGCGCACTTGTCCATGTCGACGATATGGACCAGAGGACGGAATACGACTTTGCTTTCTTCAGTCGCGAATCCGCGCGCCTCGCAAAAGGGCTGGCCAGTAAGGGCCTGAAAAAGGGCGACCGGGTCATGCTGATTCTTTACCGGCGCGTGGAATTCTGGACCACCGTCCTCGCGCTCCACAAACTCGGCGCCGTCGCCATCCCCTCGCCGGCGATGCTTACCGTCAAGGACATCGAATACCGCCTGAACGCCGCCGATGTTCGCGGCGTCATTGCCGATCATTCCGTGACCGGTCTTGTCGAGGAGGCGCGCGAAGCCTTTCCCTCATGCCGTATCGTCGTCGAGCTTGGCGGCGACCCTACGCGGCGCGGCTGGCTCCGCTACGAAGATGTCTGCGCAGCGGGCGATGCCGTCACGACGCCCCTTGAGAGAGTCGCCGGCGGAAACGATCCGCTCTTCATCTTCTTCTCCTCCGGCACCACCGGCTCGCCGAAGATGGTGATGCACGACCACACCTATGCCGCCGCACACACTATCACCGCCGCCTGCTGGCAGGACCTCCGGCCCGGCGATCTCCACATGACCATCGCCGACACCGGCTGGGCCAAGGCAGCTTGGGGCAAGCTGTACGGCCAGTGGATGGCGGGCGCGACCGTGTTCGTCTACGATTTCCGCGGCCGCTTCAATGCGATCCGCCTCCTCAAGGTGCTGTCCGAACACCGCGTCACCACCTTCTGCGCGCCGCCGACCGTCTATCGCCTGATGATCACGCATCACGACCTGCACAAGTTCGACCTCTCCTCGCTCCGTCACTGCACAAGTGCGGGCGAGTTGTTGAACCACGACATCTTCGACGCGTGGAAAAAGGCCACCGGCATTTCGATCTACGAAGGCTACGGCCAGACGGAGACCACGCTCCAGATCGCAACATTTCCATTCATGAAGATTAGGCCCGGCTCCATCGGCCGTCCGTGCCCGGGCTGGGACGTGGTACTGCTGGATGAAAACGATCAGCCCGTCCCACCAAAGCAGGAGGCGGAAATCTGCATCCGGTTGAACGGCAAGCGCCTGCTCGGCCTCTTCAACGGCTATCTCGCCGATGACAAACTCTCGGCGCGCGTCACGCGCGACGGCTTCTATCGCACCGGCGACAAAGCCTGGATGGACGAGGACGGCTACTTCTGGTTCCTCGGCAGAACCGACGATCTGATCAAGAGTTCCGGCTACCGCATCGGTCCGTTTGAAGTCGAAAGCGCGCTGGTCACCCACCCCGCCGTCGCGGAAGCCGCCGTGACCGGCGTGCCGGACGCCGTCCGCGGTCAGCTCGTCAAAGCCACCCTGGTCTTGAAGCCCGGCTTCGAGCCGTCGGAGAAGTTGATCCACGAACTGCAGGACCACGTCAAATCCATCACTGCGAGCTACAAGTATCCGCGCGTCATCGAGTTTGTGGAAGAACTGCCGAAGACTATCAGCGGGAAAATCCGGCGCGCGGAAATCCGCAACCGCGACCACGCCCGCCACGCCGACCCATCCGCGTAACTGCATGGGTAGGGCGGTTTCGACGAAACCGCCGCCGTAGGCCGGGGCTCTGTCCCCGGCGTCTTCCCAGGGGCGGCCTACACAAACCACGCCGCGCCGCTGGCGAGGAAGTATGCGCCGAGGCCGACCAGCGCGAAGCCGCACAGGACGAACAGGCCAACATATACGCCGCGCGGACAGATGCGGCGTCCGGACGCGACCGCTGCCGCGACGATGCTGTACCACGTGAGATCCGACAAGATGTGGCCGGTGTAGAAACTCGCCAGTCCGACAAAACCGCTCTTCATCGCAACCGCTGCGAAATTCAGCCCGATCGTCGCCCACCAGATCGCCCAGTACGGATTGGAGATCGAGGTAACGATGCCCGCCAGCATCGGCCCGCGCACCGCCGTCTTCGGATCGCCGCCCGCGCCCAGCGCCTGGTCTGCCGTGCGACCCGCTGTCAACGCCATCTGCCCACCCATCAGGACCAGCAGCAGCCCGCCACCCACGCCGAGCACCGCCATCGTTGTCTCGCGCGTGATCCAGACACCGAGCCCGGCCACAACTGCCGCCAACAGGAGCATCTCGAGAATCGCATGACCGGCGACGATCAGTGGGCCGGCCTTGAAGCCGCGCTTCATTACTTCGCTGATCGTCGTGGTGAGGACGGGTCCCGGCGCCATCGCGCCGGAGAAGCCGATGACAAATGCACTCCAGAAGAGAAATAGAAGCTGACCCGCCATGCGCTCCCCCGCTTACTTCAGCCCAGCATACCACCCGGCAAAACGCTCTGCAGGAAAATCGGTGAAGTCCTTGATGTAGAGATCGGCATCCGGCAATGCCTCGCGCGCGTGGGTGGTCAGCAACGCCACCACGCGCATGCCCGCGTTGCGCGCCGCCTTCACGCCCGCTGTTGCATCCTCGAAAACGACGCTGTGTTCCGGTTTTGTACCAAGCTGTTCTGCCGCCTTCAGAAAGATATCCGGCGCCGGCTTGCCGTGGGTTACGTCGTCACCCGAAACCACCGCCTGAAAAAGATCCTGCGCCCCGAGCACTTCCATGCAGGCCTCGACGTTGAGCCGCGGTGCGGAGGAACCGACCGCCGCCGGTATGCCCAGCTTCTTCAGGCCACGAAGGAAATCGAGCACGCCGGGCTGCGAATCAATGCCGTGCTCACGCGCGAGCTCGCGAAAGACCTGCTCTTTGCGGAGCGTCATCCGCTCCACCTCGTGCGGATCATGGGTCCAATGAAGAAGATCGGAAATGACCGCCTGTGTTTTGAGGCCGAGGCTGCCGAGGTTCACCATCTCGGGCAAATGATGCTCTTCGAGAAGGGCAAGCCGTTCCCAGCTCAGCACATGAAGCCGGGAGGAATCCACGACGACTCCATCCCAGTCAAAAATGGCGGCGGGCAAGGTCACGGTGTACGTGGGGAGAAAAGTTTCCAAGGGTTGGAAAATCCTGAATGGATTTTTCCAACCCTTGGAAAAACAAACTTAGACACCGACCTGGTAGCGCGCGAAGCGGCGGATCGTGAGCGTATCGCCCAGTTCCTTGCCCTTCGCCGCCAGCCATTCGGTCACGGACTGTTCGGGATCCTTGACGAAGCCCTGTTCCACGAGGCAAACCGTAGCGTAGAACTTCTCCATCTTCCCGTTCACGATTTTATCCACGATATTCGCAGGCTTGTTCTCGACCTGCTTTGCGTAGATTTCGCGCTCGGCCTGAACGACTTCCGGGCTCACGTCCGCACGACCCAGGCTCTGCGGATTGCAGGCTGCGATGTGCAGCGTGATGTCTTTGACCACTTCCTTGAAGAGCTCCTTCTGGACTGTGGCTTCATTCGTGCAGCCGACTTCGAGCAGCACACCGACCTTGCCGCCAAGGTGGATATAGCTGGCCACCGCGCCGGGCTGGCTGATTTCGAAGCGGACGCTGCGACGGATGATGAGGTTCTCGCCGGTCTCCTGAATCTTGGCGGTCACCTCGGCCTTCATGGCCTCACCGAGATCGCCCTGAACGGTCTTGGCCTTCTCGACGACGGTCTTCAGGAAGGCCTGAAACACCGGGCTGCGCGCGACGAAGTCGGTCTCGGAATTCACTTCCACGAGAACGCCGAGCTTGCCGCCGGATGCGACATCGGCCGCAACCTGGCCTTCCTTGGCCGTACGCGACGCCTTCTTGCCGGCAACGGCAAGACCGCGCTCGCGCAGGATGCGGACAGCCTTCTCCTTGTCACCGCCCGCTTCGACGAGTGCGCGCTTGCACTCCATCATGCCGACGTTGGTTTCTTCTCTCAGCTCTTTGACGAGCAATGCATTGATCTCAACCATAACACGAATTCCTTTCCAGATGCGTGAACCGCGTTACGCCGTCGGGGCGTCAGCGGCGGGTTCCGCCTTGGCCTCGGCATCAGCGGCCGGCTTGGCCTTTTCTGCCTTGGCATGCTTCTCGGCCTTGTGGGCCTTCTCGGGTTTCGCCGCCTTCTCGGCGGGTTCGGCAGCGGCTTCGGCCGGTTCAGACTTCTCGGCCTTCTCCGCTTTCGCGGCCTTGGCAGCGTCGGCGTCGGCCTTGGCCTTCGCCTTGGCGGCGCGTTCCTTGGCCTTGCGGTCTTCCTCGGCGAGCCGCGCGCGGGCTGTGGCTTCGGCTTCTGCCGCCTGGCGGCGACGAGCCTCATCCGCTGCAGCCTTCGCGTACTCGTTCTGCGCCTGCTGAACCGTGTTCGCCACCGCATCGATCACGAGGCGGACAGCGCGAATCGCATCATCGTTGCCCGGAATCGGATAGTCGATGGCATCCGGATCGCAGTTCGTATCAACAAGAGCAATCACGGGAATCTTCAGCCGGTTGGCTTCGGCCACGGCGATCGCTTCGCGCATGACATCGACCACGAAAACCGCTCCGGGCAGACCGTCCATGTCGGCGACACCGTTCAGATTGTACTGAAGCTTCTCGAGCTCGCGACGGAGACGGGCGACTTCCTTCTTCGCCAACTCCTTCATCGTGCCGTCGGCTTCCATCTTTTCGAGCAGTTGCTTGCGCGCAACACTCTTGTGGATGGTCTGCAGGTTGGTCAGCGTACCACCCAGCCAGCGGTTAACCACGTACGGCTGATGAAGGCGCTCGGCGGCTTCCTTCATCGGTTCCTGCGCCTGCTTCTTGGTGCCGACAAACAACACCTTGCGACCGCGCACGACGGTGTCGTAGATGAACTGACGCGCCTTCTCCATCAGTGCCAGGCTCTTCTCGAGGTCGATGATGTAAATCCCGCTGCGCTCACCGAAGATGTAGCGCTTCATCTTGGGATTCCACCGCTTGGTCTGGTGGCCGAAGTGCAGACCTGCGTCGAGCAAGTCTTGAACGTTGAGGTCCGAATGGACCGGTGCTGTAGTACTCACTGTCTCCTCCATGGCTGTCCCGGCACACTTGCGCGGCCGAGAAATCCGCTTTGGCCCCAACCGGAGAAGCCGGGGCACTCGCTTCCGCCCCGTAATGGCGGGGCTTAACCAGCATTGCTCCCAGGAGAAATGCGGGGGCGACTATAACAGGGAAGTCCGGGGTGACAAGCCTATTTGGGGCGTGAATATTGGATATTCGCTATTCGTGATGAGGAACAGGAAAGCGGGTAATGGACCGGAGATCACTTCTTCCGCGTATCAAGAATGTCGCGCACTTCGCGCGCTAACTTGCTGCGGCTGAACGGCTTGGAGAGAAAGCGTGCGCTGGATACCTTGAGCAGGCGTTCGGCCGTCTTCGGCGTGAAGCCGGAGACAACGAGGATGGCGACCTTCGGATTAATGCGCACCAACTCGCGATAGACTTCCTCGCCGTTCACATACGGCATGACCACATCGAGGACGACAAGATCGATTTTCCCGTGCTGCTGCTTATAGAGGTTGATGGCTTCTTCGCCGCCGGACGCGGTCCAAACCGTGTAGCCGGACTTGTGCAGGAAGCGCTGCATGATTCCGAGGGCAAGCGGGTCGTCGTCAACCGCGAGAATGGTTTCCGAACCGCCCGGCACAGGCTGCTCGTCCCGGTCCTCGACCACCGGGGATTCCGGTTTGGCCGTCGGCAGATACAGGCGGAAACAGGTTCCAAGCTTGGCCTCGGAATATACCGTGACCCAGCCGCCCATCGCGCGGATCGTGTGCTGGACCACGCTGAGCCCCAGGCCCGTCCCACCCTGCTTGGTGGTGAAGAAGGGCTCGAAGATGTGCTGCTTGACCTCGGCGGTCATGCCGTGTCCCGTATCGGTCACGGACACCGTGATGTAACTGCCCGGCATCCGGTCCGGCCACTTCTCGAGGTCTTCCTTCTCAACATGCACCACGTCGACTTCGATCGAAAGGTTGCCGCCCTCGGGCATCGCATCGCGCGCGTTGAGGCAGAGATTCAGCAGGGCGCGATAGAGCACCGAAATGTCCGTATGCACACGCGGAAGCGACGCTTTCTCCGGGGCGAAAAGTGAAATCGTGCGCGGCAAGGTCTTCTTCAACACCGCCACCACATCGCTGATGACGCTTTGGATGTCGATGTCCTCCATCCGGGGCGCATGCTGGCGCGTCACGGACAGCAGCCGGCCGGTGAGCTCGTTCGCAGTCTGCGAAGCTTCGAGGATCTTGGCGATGTCCTTCTGATAAGGCTGTCCAGCCATCTGATCCTGCAACAGCGACGCATAGGCCATGATGACGGTCAGGAGATTTTTGAATTCGTGTGCGATGCCGATGGAAAGGTTTTCAACCAGTTCCATCTGCTGCGACTGGACGACCTGCTTCTCGAGGGATCGCTCCCGGCTGACGTCGCGCGCAACCACCATCGTACCGAGTTGCTGCCCCTCCGAATCGGTCAGCGTGACCGCGCGCATTTCGATCGGGATCGCATGGCCATCGTCGGAAATGCAATTGGCTTCGCCCGCCCAGTGCCCGTCCTTCTCCGCGATGTGCATCACGTCGGTGACCGTGAAGCCGCCCTGGAATTGGATACGGCCGCCCATCTCGGCTGCCTGATCCAACATCATGGACGGGTGAATACCCATCATCCGGCCCATGGCCGGGTCGGCGTAAATGATCTTGCCCTTGGCATCGACGATCATCACACCGTCATTCAGGAAGTCTAAAGCCTTTATAGGCAGGGACTTTTCGCGGATGGGCTGCTTAGATTCGTTCGCCACAGTAATTGCTCCGGTAACGGCAACGCCTCCTCGGAACGAACAACTCCTTATATATAGCAGTGCAATGGCATGCGCGTAAAGGGCACCCCTCGCCTATTTGAGAATGCCACATTCATCTTCGAACTCCGCTGAACGATACTTCCCGCCTGAACCCCAACATCCCGCGTTGCTGTTTTGACATTCCAGCCGAGCGAGTGTAACGCTTTACTTGGTACGGTGGTGATCCCGTTCCAGCGAACTTCTTCCAAAGATGATCCCCTGCATGACGAGTCGGAGGTGCGATATGAAAAAGCTGATTCTATTCCTGTTGCTCTTGGCGCTGATGACACCGCTGTCACACGCGGAGTCCTACCGCGGGGAGATGAACGCCTGGCAAACCAACTGGATGACCCAGGACACCGACTTCGGCAACATCTGGAAAGTGTCCGTGACGTCTTCCGCGGCGGACGCTTCTTCGACGTTCAAGTTCGATCAGAGCGGCAACTGGAATCCCCAGTGGGGCTACAAGGCTGCCTATGCAACCAATGCCGTTGCCAATTCAACCATCGGACAGTCGCGCATCAACGACGGCGGTGATCCCACCGACCTGTCCTTCGCGGCAAGCAACGGGTGGCGCTACACATTTTGTCTGAAGGGCGAGGCAACCTGGTGGGATCGGCCCTATGCCGTCATGGGAACGGAGGGCGATCCTGTCTCGATCGCCGCCGCGTTCGACAACCATGTTGCGGCAGGCACCAATGCCGTCACGGTGTCACTCCAATTGAGCGCAGCCAGAAGTTCGCAGGAGAATGTATGGGTCCGCTACACCACGAACGGCTGGACGACCAGCCGGCTCACGGCCTTGGCCACCGGCAGTTCGACCAACTACTCCGCCACCATTCCGGCCTGCTCCACCGGCACGGTTGAGTATTACGTCCTCACCTCGACGATGCCGTCCAACATCATTACTGCTGACTTTGACCTGTGCACGTTGCGAGGCAAGAAGCCTGGAACCACCAACTACCTGTATTACATCGGCGGCCCCACAGCCCATCTCGGCAACTGCTGGCACATCCCGACCAACGTCGAACCGTTCACCGCGACGATGCGCAATCCGTCCGGCGAACCGTCCACCAACCAGGATGTCTACGTCTATAACGGCAACCAGTATCAGGGCACCGGCAACCCCGGCGATCAGTCCGGCGGCACGCTCTACCACCGTCTCGTCGGCTCGGGAACATGGCTCTCCACGAACCTCTCGTACGACACCGTCGACAGCAACAACAAGTACTGGAAGTCCGTGATCCCTGCCGGCACCTACGGGAAGACCAACGAGGTCGAGTACTACCTGTCCGTCACCTACAACGATCACGACACCACCTTCATCGGCACCACTGACGGCGGCGCTTCAAGTCTGACCTATGCCTCGGAAGCTTCCGCCCAAGCCAACACATTCCGCTTCACCTACTCCGGCGAGGGCTCTTCGTCGGCCGCCTGGGTCTGGCATGCCGACAACCGAGTCACCCTCGGCTCCAACGTCCAGTGCTGGGTCAAAATCGGCTACGCCGAAGGCATCGGCTCGAACCGCTGGGTGGATTACGCCGCGATCTATTACACCACCAACGGCGCCGACCCGCAGGGCTCGCACGGGATCGCCACCAACGCTTCCACCAAAGTCCAGATGATGGCCTTCGACCACATGGAGGAAGACAGCTACCCGAGCGCCGACGCGATGTGGTGGGCGGGCATGCTGACCAACATCGAAGACTACGTTTCAGTGAGGTACCGCATCGGCGCCTACAAAACCACCAATGGCGTCGAACGCTTCGCCGATTACGGCACATCCGGCACCGACAACAACATCTTCTCCTTCTCGCTCGGTACCACAGGCTCCGTGCAGCTTGCCGTCAGCGGGAAGAACGCCGATTACACCACCACCAAGTTCTTCATCGACGAAATCGCCGGCGAGACGCAGACCCTCACCGTCGTCTTCACGCCCGGCGCCGCCAACGTCGACAAGGCGGAGGTCTTCTGCAATCTGAACCGGCGCGATCTCTGCGACGTGGATTACACCAACGCCCTGATCAGCGGCGACGGCTACCCCGACGGCATCCAGCCGCCCGACGGGAACTTCATCACCACCAACGATACCGGAGCGTACTACACCGCGTTCCCGATGACCCCGATCGGCGGCGGGCAATACGTGTGGACCGGCCGCGTGAGCAAGACCGGCGCTTACCGGCTGACCGCCCGCTTCACCACCAACGGCATGGCGGCCAACACGTGGCACTGGTACTCCTCCGGCGGCCGCCGCGATCACGCGGTCGTGGTTTCCCCCCGCAAGGTACACGACCTGACGATGTATGAGTTGAACACGCTGACCGTCGAGGCCACCGAGAGCACCGAAGGCGCCCGCAGCACCTTCGTCGACCTGCTCGGCGCGGCCGATGGCGACACCGACGGGTTCGATCCCTTCAATCTCGACTACCTCAATTTCATCCAGGCCAATTGCCTGTGGTTCCAGCCCATCCATCCCAACGCGCAGGAGCGCAAGGACGTCTACACACCCGGCAGCCCGTACGCCACGCGCAATTACTTCGCCGTGTCGAAGTATTACGGCAGCGCGACCACCGAGGAGAGCGCGCTGACCGAGTTCACCAACTTCGTCGCGAAGTGCGACAGCTACACCGGCTCCGTCGGCACCGTCAACGTCATGCTCGACGGCGTGTTCAATCACACCTCGTGGGATGCGATCTTCGGCGAACCCGGGGTGACGTTCAGTTTCTGCACCAATGCCAACGACCGCATCGGCTGGTTCAAGCCGGGCTGGTACGCGAACTGGCAGGACTATGGCTCCAACGCGACCTACTACCACAGCGCCTACTCGAACGACATCGCCACCGCGCCCGACCGCGGCGATTTCGGCAAATGGTTCGACGTGGCCGAGCTCTATTTCGGCAAGTACTCCGCGCTCGTACGGCACAACCCGGATAACAACGGCGACTACCTCAACGAGGATGATGTCTTCGACTTCGCCGGCATGACCGCGGGCAACGAGAAGGACCTGTGGAAGTACATGGCGTACTACACCGAATTCTGGCTCAAGAAAACCGGCCATTCCGGCACCAACACCTGGGTGCAGGCCAACGACGACAAGGGCATCGACGGCCTGCGCTGCGATTTTGGCCAGGGCCTCCCGCCGCAACTCTGGGAATACATCATCAACCGCACGCGCCGCATGAAGTGGAACTTCGTCTTCATGGCCGAAACACTCGATGGCGGCAAGCCGGGCTATCGCTCGAACCGGCATTTCGACGCGCTCAATGAAAACATCGTGTTCCAGTTCACGCAGAACCACATCAACGATTCGTGGGATGTCCGGCAGGCGCTCGAGGACCGTCGCACCGCGTACAGCGGCGGCACGATCCTGCTGAACCTGACCTCGCACGACGAGGTGCTGCCCGACAACGACGCGTGGCTCGTCGCCTCCCGCTACGGGGCATTGTCATCCGTGGACGGCATTCCGATGATCTTCTACGGCCAGGAGCAGGGCATTCAGAACTACAACAGCGATCCGCTCTACTGGTACTACGACGGGTTTCGCACCGACCATGAGGAGAATTTCGGGAAGTACATTCCGAACTTCAAGCAGTGGAACCAACTCATGGTCTGGTCCAACCCGCCGCCTAACGCCGAGGGCCTCGCGCAGTGGTACGGCCGCGTCAACTGGGCACGCCACAACAGCCCCGCGCTCCGCAGCCAGAACCGCTACTTCCTCAGCAAGGTCGGCGGCGGCGACGAGGCACGCATTCTCGCCTCGGCCAAATACGAGACGGCTTACGCCTCGCCGTCGAACAGCGACGTCGTCCTCGCCTTTGCCCTGATCTTCCGGCACGGCGAGGCTCACACCGGTGCCAGCGCGACCTACGACCTGCAGGGCGCATGGAGCCTGCTCGGCATGAACACCGGCAAGTACTACAACGTTCGCAATCTCGCCTCCAGCGACGCCGGCACCTACCTCTGGCCGAGCAACAAGTCCGGCGCCGAGTTGTACAACAACGGCCTCTGGGTCAACCTCCCCGGCGGCACCGTGAATGCCATCACCAACGACGGCGAACTCGTGCAATACCTGAAGCTGCAGGAGTTCGATGGCGGTAACCATGCGCCCGTTCTCACCGTCCCCGGCCCGCACACGCTGCCGGTCGGCTCGTCCACCAACTTCAATGTCACGGCAGCGGATGACGACAGTGACACGGTGGTCATCTCCAACCCCACCGCGCCCGGCGGTGCAACGTTCAATGGCACGACATTCTCGTGGACCGCCGGCACAGCCGATGTGAATACCACCAATCTGCTTGTCTTCGTCGGTAATGATCAGAAGGGCGCCACCAACAGCTGGGTGACGAACACCACGACCATCGTCGTGCCCTTCGATTGGAACAGCAACGGAATCGGCGACGATTGGGAGTGGAATAACTTCGCCAACCTGACCAACGGCGCGGCGGGCGACAACGACAACGATGGCGCCGACAACTACAGCGAGTATATCGCGGGCACTGACCCAACCAACAACGCCTCGTACTTCCGCGTCACGAACATCGTCACATCCGGCGGCCAGACTAACCATCTGATCCGTGTGCCAACCCAGCCGGGCCGGCATTACACGATCAACTACGCCAGTGGCGTGAGCAACAACGCGGCCTGGCATGGCTTCGGCAACACGAACCTCGGCGTCGGGTCGTGGCTGGAAACCAATACGGTTCCGTCATCCTTCACGTTCACCGACGACGAAACGGCCAACACCACAACCGGCGCGCCCACGGACGGGCGCCGGTACTATCGCATCAAGGTGAGCCGCCCGTAGGGCCAGCGTTTCGGGCTCCCGGCGACCTCGCGTCGCCGGGGCCAGAATTCTGCCTCCTGCTGCGTAAGACAGCAGGGAGCTTGTAGACGACGCCCGCTCGATAGATACTGGAGGCAAGGGAGAAACGATTGCCCATGACTTCCACTTCCAAGGCAGTGCTGTCGGCAGCGGTTTCATCGTGCTTGTTCATGACCACGTTTCTGGCTTCCTGCACGGTGAAGAAACCGGAGAAGTCGGTGCCCGTCGCTGCCGAGAAGCCGCTCCCGGAACAGATACTCGAACCTTTTGATGCACTCGACGGCTGGAAGCCTTTCACCGAGGGCGTTCGAATCAGGTCGGAACCCGGCGTCAAGGACAACGCCCTCGCCTTCGACTACGATCTTGGCGATGGACGCGAGTACGTCGTCCTCTCCAAGGACGTGGATCTCGCGCTGCCGGAGAATTTCATTCTGCGGTTTTGGGTGAAGGGTTCCGGCCCCGCCAACAACCTGGAGTTCAAGCTCATCGACGAACGAGCCAACGTATTCGTGCGGAAGTGGGAGAACTTCGCGTTCCCGTCCGACTGGACAAGCCTGGAGATCAAGAAGGATGACATGGCTTTCGGCTGGGGGCCCAATCCTTCGGCAGAACTGCACACCATCCGTCGCATCGAGTTCGGCGTATCGCGGGCGTCAGGAGGAACAGGCTCGGTCTGTCTCGATGAACTGACGGTCACAGCGCTCCCAGCCACGGCCATCCGCCGTGTCACGAAATCCGCTACCGCATCCTCCTCGCAGGACACGAATGCCCCACCCTCGCTGGTGATTGACGGCGACAAGGGCACGCGCTGGAGCAGCACGTTCTCCGATCCGCAGTGGCTCGAAATCGACTACGGCGAAGAGAAGGAACTGATCGGGGTCATCCTCTACTGGGAGGTCGCCTACGCCAGCGAGTACAACATCCTCGTATCGAAGGATCACACGAACTGGACAACGGCCTTCAGCACGACCACGGGCGATGGCGGCGTCGACAACATCGACTTCGACGAGGTACGCGCCAGATACCTGAAGCTCGAATGCACCCGCCGGGCCACAGGCTATGGTCACTCCCTGTACGAAGTGACACCAAAGACGACCACGGACCCTTGGGGCGAGGGCGAACCGCCGGACTTCTTTCTGCCGGCCCTGCTGGATTTCAGGACCGACCCGGACAAGACAGGCACTCCGGACACAGCCGATGGCTGGACGAAGATCAAGGTGCACGAGGCTTGGGAAACGCAAGGGCATCCCGGTTACGATGGCACCGCGTGGTATCGAACCGCGGTCTACATTCCCACCTCGTGGAGCAATGCGGCACCTTTCATACGGCTGACGGATATTCGCGACCACTTCGATCTCTACGTCAACGGCCGGCTGGCCAAGTCCGGCGATGGCGCCCGCAAACGCTGTGAAATCGGTGTCGGAACCAACCTCGCGTACGGCGCGTGGAACATGATCTGCATCAGGGTGAACAACACGTCCGGCGACGGCGGCATCCTTGGGTCGGTGCTTGTGGCCAAGAGCGAACAGGCGCTGAACGACGGCTTGCTGGTGCAGCTCAAGAAGGATTCGCGGGAGTACTATCGGATGCTGTGCCGCTTGGAACCGGAAGGCTATTTCCCCTACTGGCTGTCCGGACGACAGGGCTACTGGACGGTGGTCGGCGCCGATGAGGACTTCAAGGAAAGCCTCCTCTGCCAGGACGGCACCCTCGAACCGTACAAATCCTTCTCCATCTTCCCCTATCTCTACTGCGATGGAAACCTGATCACGCGCGAAGACGTGAAACTGGATCAATGGCTGGAGAAAGGCTGCCTGCCGATCCCCTCCGTCGGGTGGAAACATCCGAAGCTCACGATGACCATCACCGCCTTTGGCGCGGGCGAGCCGGGCAAGGCCACCACCTATATCCGGTACAACGTGAAGAACATCGGTCGCGACCGTCTGGCCGGCAAGTTGTTCGTGGCGCTGCGTCCGTTTGAAATCAATCCGCCCTGGCAGTGGGGCGGCTTCACCAGAATCGGCAGAATCGAATATGACGGCACGCGGGTTCGCGCCAACGAGTATCAGATCGTTCCCCTGACGCCGCCTGCGGCCTTCGGCGTGTCCGGCGCACGACAAGGCGGCATCCTTCGCTCCTTGGAAAAGGGCGCGGTGCCGCAGCAAACGAGCATCCAGGATCCCGACGGCCTCGCATCGGCCGCCATCGAATATACGTACGACCTCGCCGCCGGCGAAGACGCGAGCTTCCTCATCGCAGTACCGTTGCACGACGGATCCCCCGTCATCGGCGAAGGCCGCACGCCGGACGAGACGAAGCAGGCCTTCAAGGATGCGTCCGAGCAATGCGCCCGGTCCTGGGAATCGCGATTGAGCAAACCGCGGTTCGTGATTCCTGACGACGATATGGCAAAGACGCTGAAAGCCAACCTGGCTTTCATCCTCGTCAATCGCGACGGGCCCGCCATTCAGCCGGGCTCCCGGGGATATGAAGCCGCGTGGATACGGGACGGCGCGATGACTTGCGGCGCGCTGTTGAGAATGGGCTACACGGACGAGGTGCGGCAATACCTTGATTGGTATTCAAAGTACATCTACGAGGCCGGCCGAGTTCCCGCAATCGTCATCATCGGCCGCAACGAGGTCAATCCGGTCAAGGAGTACGACAGCCAGGGAGAACTGATCTACCTGTGCCTGCAGTACTACCTCTTCACCAGGGACAAGGCATACTTGGATTCGCAGTGGCCGATGATCGTCAAGTCCCTCAAGTACCTCGAACAGCTCCGAAACCAGGAACTGCAGAGGACCGCGCCAAACGATCCGAACCCGCCCGACTACCTCGGGATACTGCCGCAATCCGTCAGTCACGAGGGCTACTATCCGGAACCGGGCAACCACTCGTACTGGGACGATTTCTGGGCCCTGAAAGGATGGAAGGATGCCGGCACCATTGCAGGCATCCTCGGCAAGACGGGCGAGATGGCCTGGATCCGAAGTGAGGAGCAAAAACTGCGGAAATCGATCTACGCCTCCATTCCTCACGAGATGAAGCGGCACAACATCGACTACATCCCCGGCTGCGCGGAACTGGGCGATTTCGATCCGTCGTCCACCGCCATTGCCATCGTGGCGTGCGAAGAACTGGGGCAACTGCCGGAGCCCGCGCTCGGGAACACCATCGACAGGTACTACCGCGATGTCATGAAGCGGCTCGAGCCGGGCTGGCGGGGAAGCTTCAGTCCCTACGAGATTCGCATCGTTCAGGCCATGATCTACATGCACCAGAAAGAACGCGCGCTGAAGATCTTCGATTACCTGCTGCAGTGCCGCCATCCGGCCGGGTGGCGACAGTGGTCCGAAGCGGTGTATTTTCCGCCGGATCAGGGATCCTTCATCGGCGACATGCCCCACACCTGGGTTTCTTCCGGATTTCTCATCACGCTCAGGACCATGTTCCTCTACGAGCGGGAGAGTGATCGCACCGTGGTGCTCGCCGCAGGCATCCCGGAGCGTTGGCTCGATGGCGGCCAGGAAGTGGGCGTGGGCCAGGCCCCAACCTACTGGGGAACCATCAGCTACAGCATGCGCAAGGTCGACAAGACGCTGCGCGTGAGAATTTCGGGAACAGCACAACCGCCGGGCGGAATCGTGTTCGAGTGCCCGCTGTCATCTCCCGTGCTCAGCGCCAGCATCAACGGACAACCGGTGCCCGTTCTGCCGGGTAACGCGGTGGAAGTGAAAAAGCTGCCCGCCGAGATCGTTCTGACGTACTAGGCCGGATTGGAACCCGTAGGGCCTGTGCTTGCGCAGGCTTCTTCCCCGGCCGCCGGCCAGCGGCGGCCCTACAACACACCTGTGTCCGGCAGACTGTAGGGCCTGTGCTTGCGCAGGCCTCTCCCCCGAATTATGACTTGTCACCCCGTGCGACGGAATCTCACACTGAAGGTCATGCAGAAGCGACAGACAAACCAATTGCGCAAGGGACGGGTCAGCTTAAGTGACGCACGGTACTTCATTACGATGTGTGCAGTCCGGCCTGAGTCACGCTTAACAGAACCTGTCGTATCGCATGCAATCCGACTTGCGCTGGAGCAATCCGTGGCCAATAAAGATTTTGTTCTGCTGTGTGCAAGCCTGATGCCGGATCACGTTCACCTCCTCATTCGCCTATCCCAACGTCTCTCCGTAGGTCAAGTTGTTGGGAAGCTGAAATTCCTGACCCGAAAGTCGATGACTGATACAGGATGCCGCTGGCAGGCGAATTTCTTCGAGCACCGGTTACGACCTGATGAGATGGCTTCTCCCTACGCCCTCTACATATTCCTTAATCCTTACAGAAAAGGGATCATCCAGCGCGACGCCTGTTGGCCTTTCTGGATTCAGGGGCCTGCAGACTTTGATTTCACCGTGCATTTGCATGACGGGAAATATCCGCCAGTTCAATGGATAACCTCCGACCTGGACGCCTTGGGCATTACGGCAAATCACCTCGGCCAAGATTGATATCTTGGCTGTTCGTAGGGCCTGTGCTTGCGCAGGCCTCTCCCCCGGCCGCCGGCAAGCGGCGGCCCTGCAACACACCTGTGTCCGGCAGACTGTAGGGCCTGTGCTTGCGCAGGCCTCTCCCCCGGCCGCCGGCAAGCGGCGGCCCTACAATGATCCCTGGCCGTAAACACAACGCGGGGCCGCTGGTACATTGGGAACAGGTATCAGGAGGGAGCCATGGCCAGGAACAAGGGGATCGAGGATAGCGAGGCGAAGCTCAAGAGCCGGCACATGGGCGGTGCCACGTGGTTCTACTGGATCGCTGCACTGTCGCTCATTAACTCCGTCGTGATCCTGATGGGTTCCGAATGGTCCTTCATCATCGGCCTCGGCGTAACACAATTTGTCGATGGCGTCGCCGCCAACGTCGCACAGCAGGCCGGGGCGGAAGCCGCGCCCATCATCAAGGCCACCGCCTTTGCCGTGGATTTCGTCATCGCCGCGTTCTTCGTCGTGTTCGGCATTTTTGCCGTAAAGCGACAAGCGTGGGCCTACATCATGGGCATGGTGCTCTATGCGATGGATGCCCTGCTCTTCCTGCTGGTGGGCGACATGCTCAGCATCGCGTTCCACGCGTTTGCGCTGGCGTGCATCTTCAACGGTTTGCTGGCTTCACTGAAGATGGACAAGGCCGGGGCCGTTGCGCAACCACCCGCCCCACCCGCGTTGCCGGCCTAACCGGCGGCGACCACCTTCACGCCGCGCGCCTTGATCAAGGCATGCACGGCTGCTCCCGGCTCAAGCTGCAGATCCTTCGCGGCCGCAGGCGTGACCTCCGCAAGGAACCGAAATCCGGACTCCACCGTCACCAGTACACGCCCCGCGTAATCACGAATCTCCGTCACGCGGCCCGAGATGACATTACGCGCACTGCTCTGCGGCAACGCTCCAACGACGAGCACAACCTCGGCCGCCGGAATCGCCACGCGCACACGGCGTCCCGCCGCAACAGACGCCGACGGCACCATCAAGACCGAATCTCCGGCGCTCACACGCAGATATCCCGCCTCGCCCGCCGATTCCAGCACGCGCCCGTCTATCAGGCTCTCCACCGGCCCCGCGTCGTCACCGTCGACGCTGCCCTCCAGAACAGCCTGCGCGGATCCCGCGGACACAAGCCGTCCGTCCACAATCCTCGCGGCGTGATCCACCACGGCCAGGAAGTCCGACAACGTATGGCTCACGTACAACGTCCGAACGGAGAGGCGTTCGTGAATCCTCATCAGGTATCCGAGAATCGATCGACGCCGGCGTTCATCCAATCCCGTCAACGGTTCGTCCAGTACAAGCAACCGCGGCGACGAGAGAAGCGCGCGCCCCATCGCCACACGCCGCGCCTCCCCGCCCGAGAGCTGCGTCACCGGCTGATCCAGCAGGTTCTCAAGTTCAAGCAACTCGATGACCTCTCCGGGCTGGATGCGTCGCGATGCGGGCGGCAGCAGGCGATAACCACACAGGAGATTGCCTCTTGTGTCCAAATGAGGAAAGAGCCGGTCCTCCTGGAAAACAAAACCGATGCCTCGACGATGCGGCGGGAGATGAATCCTTCGCGCACCATCGAAGAACACTTCGCCATCCACCGCAAGCCGCCCCGACACGGGGCGCAGCAATCCGGCCATCGCCAGCAGAAACGAAGTCTTGCCGCTACCGGACGGACCGAAGATGCCCGTGACATGCGCGTCGGACTTTAACTCCGCGGCCAGCCGGAATGAGCCCCGCTGCAAAATGACATCCACCTCGATCATGGCATCGCCGCCTTCCAGCGCCGCGCGAGAAGTTCGCAGAGCGCGAGCGCCGTCGCGGAAAGTACAATCGAGATGGCCGCAATACGCAGGATCGCCGACATCGGCGTGCCCGGTGTTTCCAGAAGTTGGAAGGCCTCCAGCGCGAGGGTGCGGCTTCCGTCCATGTTCAGCGCCACAATCCGCGTCGCGCCGAATTCCCCCACCGCCCGCGCAAAACCCAAGATCGCGCCCGCGAGCAGCCCCGGCCACGCCAGCGGAACCGTCACCGTCCAAAACACCCGCGCAGGCCGGTAGCCAAGCGTCGCCGCCGCCTGCTCCAGCTTGGCATCCACCGACTCGATGGAAGCCCGCACGCTGCGTACCACCAATGGAAACGCGACAGCGGCCGACGCCAACGCCATACCCTTGATCGTGAACACGATGTCGATGCCCGTCCAGCGCAACAGCGGCGCGCCCAGCACACCATGGCGGCCGAACAGCACGAGCAGGAAGAAGCCCGTGATGATCGGCGGCAGCACGAGAGGAAGAAACACGATGATCTCCACAAGCAGCCGCCCGGGAAACCGCCGACGGGCCAGCAGCCAACCCATCAGCAACCCCGGCGGATACGCCAAAGCCAAGGCGCCCGCCGCCACCACCAGCGACACGCGAAGGGCTGACCACTCTGACGGCGTAAGCATCATGGATTCGCGAGACTATACCCGTATTTGGTGAACTCGTCCTTCCCGGCTCCATTCCTGAGGAAGTCGAGAAAGTCCCGCGCGAGCGCTGCGTCCAAGCCGTCCTTCACGATCCCTGCCGGATAGACGATCGGGTCATGATCTGCCGCATCGACTTCAAAACACCTCTCCACATTTTCGCTGCTCAGTGCATCCGTTGTGAAGACAATACCCGCATCCACTTCGCCGCGCTCCACCAGCATCAGTGCGGCGCGGACGTTCAGCGCAAAGACGAGTCGACCCTGCAGCCCTTCCCACAAACCACGGCGCTCCAGAAACTGCTTCGCGTACGCACCCGCCGGCACGTTCGCCGGATCGCCAATCGCCACGCGCGATGCAGAAGCAATATCCGCAGGCTTCGCGATCGTCATCTTGGCGCTGCGCGGTCGAATTACGCTGAGATGATTCGCAAAGAGGTTCTCCCTCGATCCCTCTGCGATGCGTCCATCCTTCTCCAGAAAATCCATCCACTCCTGGTTGGCGGAAATAAAAAGGTCAGCGGGTGCCCCGTTGGCAATCTGTTTCGCGAGCATGCCGGACGCACCGAAGCTGCACCGCACAGGGCGCACGGCCTGCAGTTCGTACAGCTTCACCGCGCGCTGCATCGGCTCCGTCAGGCTCGCCGCCGCAAAGACCGTGAACGGCCGTTTCGCCGGCTCCTCCGCCCCCACCCCCATTGCCACCAACACGACCGCTGCGGCTACCCAGAACCTATTCATCACAGAAGACCTCCTCGCAACGCATTCTACGAACGTCGCCTGCAGAATTCGAGCGCTCATCCAGTCCGCTGCCACCCCTCACACTCATCCTTCCTTCCAGAACCAGCGAATATCCATTTCACCCTTGTATACCAGGCCTTTTCTCCATTTCATGGGAACGGTCCCTATTTGCGCTTGCCAAGCTGGTTGGAAAAAGGCATGCTCGCGCCCATGTTGTCTAAATCTTTCACCCGTCGGATCCTGTTGCCCCTGCTGGCCGCCTTGGCGCTGACCTCCTGCGTCCGCCTCCCGGCGCCCAAGCAGCAGCCTCTCTCCTTCCTCCGCGTCAAAGAAGGAATCACCGTCAATGAATCCGGCAGCCCTGTCGTCCTCAAAGGCTGCAATGCCGGAAACTGGTTCCTCCTAGAGATGTGGATGCTCGACTTCTACGAGGTTCGCGATCAGGCCCGCTTCGAATCCACCCTCGAGGGACGTTTCGGCCGCGAGAAGAAAGACCGGCTGATGGAGCTCTTCCGCGAGAATTGGATAACTCCGCGCGACTTCGAGCTCATCCGCTCCTTCGGCTTCAACGTCGTCCGTCTCCCCATCAACTACACGCTGCTGATGGATGACGACCGGCCCTACGAGCTGAAGGCCGACGGACTCCGCTGGCTCGACCGCGCCGTCGAGCTTGCCGCGCAGCAGGGCATGTACACCATCCTCGACCTTCACGGCGCGCCCGGCCGCCAAAGCACCGATCACACGACCGGCCACGAGGACCAGAACAAGCTGTGGGACAGCCCCGAAAACCGCAAGCAGTTCGTCTGGCTCTGGTCGCAACTCGCATTTCACTATCGCGACAATCCCGCGGTCGCCGGATACGATCTCGTGAACGAGCCCTTCGGCGATTACAAGACCAGCAACCACACCGCCGACATGGTGTCGCTGTTGGAGGAAACCTATGCCGCCGTCCGCAAGGTCGACACGCGACACATCATCATCATGGCCGGCACACGCGATGGCCTCGCCTTTTACGGCGCACCCGCCGACCACGGCTGGGACAATGTGATGTATACCGAGCACTACTACCCCGCCGTCTACTCCGGACCCGGCCTCGCCGAACACAGTCGCCACATCAACCGGAACATCCCCGCGATCGCAGAACAAATGCGGAAAATCCAGGTTCCGCTTCTCGTTGGCGAGTTCAACGTCGTCTTCAATGCCTCCGGCGGCGCCACGCTGATGCGCCAGTATTTCGATCTCTACGCCTCGCACGGCTGGTGGGCCACCATGTGGAGCTACAAGATCATCTCCACCAAGGGCGGCTTCAATCGCGACAACTGGTACCTTGTGACCAACCGCGACCCCGCCCCGCCCTTCTCGCTCAAGACCTCCACTTACGAGGAAATCGAAACCTTCTTCCGCTGGCTCGGGTCCATGGACTACGCCGTGAACGAGCCGCTGCGTGCCGCCCTCACCACCAACACCCCCGCACGCATTCTGATCGATGATCCGCCGCCACCCATGACCGCCCCGTTCAGCGATCCGCTCACCGGCGGCTGGCAGGGCACCGACATCGCCGGCTCCCTCGCCGGCGGACAGCGCGTCCTTGACGGGGCTTCGATGGATATCTACGGCGGCGGCGCCGACCTGTGGAACGCGAACGACCAGTTCTACTTCGTCTGGCAGAAGCCCGGCGACAACTTCACGCTCTCCACGACCATCAACGACCTCGATGAGGTGAACACGTACGCCAAGGCCGGCATCATGGTCCGCGCGGGGCTCGAGCCCGATGCGCCGCTCATCCTCCTCCACGTGTTCCCCAGCGCACAGATCAGCGTCGGCGTCCGCAAGGAACGCGGCGCGCAGATGGAGGAAATCAAATTCCCCGTGCGCGAATTCCCCGTGCGGCTCCGCCTCGCAAAATCCGGGGCGCAGGTGACCGCCTCGTACGCTGTCGGCGCCGAGGACTGGCGCGATGCCGGCACCTTCACTTTCGACTGGCTCAACGCGGACTGTTACACGGGCATGGCCGTGCTGAGCCACGACAACAGGTATCTTGCCCGTGCACAATTCAGGGACATCACCCTCAACAAGGAGTAGAGACAGATGAAGAAGATGCTGATCGTCATGGCGATTCTGGCGGGCTTCTGCGTTGCGGCGCAGGCGCAGCTTCAGAATGCCTCTTTCGAAATGGAAGGTCCGGACGGCGGCGACCGCGCGCTGAACTGGGATCGCTGGGGCGACTGGATCAATCGCGAGACCGGCTGGACCCCCGTCAAGGACGGCTCCTGCATCATCGGCTACCACCACTGGCAAATCGAGAAGCCCGATGATTCCGGCCTCTACCAGGATGTGAAGGTTGAAGCCGGCAAGAAATATGCCTTCAGCATCTACGCCAACGCCGACGCCTCCACGGACCGCCCGAACGCCGAGAGCGTCGAGCTCCGTCTCGAGACCACGGTGAACGATCAGCAGAGTACGCTCGCCTCGCGCGTCTTCACATTCGCCGACCTGGCCAAGGGTTCCGACTGGAGCAAGCTGCAGGTCGAAGCCGTCGCCCCAAGCGATACCCTTCGCGTACTGATCATCATCAAGCCTTTTGCGCAGGGTCCGCGTGGCGGCGCGATCAAACTGGACCTCGCCGAGCTGAGCATCGTCCCGTAAGCACGACGCTCATCAAAGCCTTTGCACCGGCGGCCCCTTCGGGCCGCCGGTTTTTTCTACTGACCGCCGTGCATACCTGCCTGTAAGATCGCGCACGGAGTCACCCTCGGAGCGTTCAGACATGAGCAAGTCCAGTCTCGACCCGAGCCAGTCCGTGCCCTTGTACCTTCAATGCGCCAACGCATTGCGCAAGGCGATCCGCGGCGGCAAGTACCGGCCCGGTGATTTTCTTCCGCCCGAACGGGACCTGAGCCGCCAATTCGGCGTCACCCGGATCACGTTGCGTAAGGCCCTCGCGGGCCTGGCTGCTGAAGGCCTCGTGGAAAATGTTCCGGGTGCCGGCAACCGCGTTGCCGCCGGCCAACCCCGCGAAACAAGCAGCCGCATCATCACCTGCGCCATGCTACGACAGGCCGGACTCCCCATGCTGAGTCCGTACTACGCAGAACTGTTCGAGGGCATTCAGGATGAAGCCGCCGCGCGCCGGTACGATGTCGTCTTCGCCGCCGCATCCCTCGACTCGCTTTGGTTGAACAATCGTCCGCGGCCGTCACCCCGAATCCCCGGCGGCATCCGCACGCTCGGTGCGTTGCTCGTCGGCGGCCTCACCGATGAGCTCGCTCTTGCTTACCGAAAGAAGGGCTTGCCCGTTGTCCTCGTCGACAAGCCGTCACCCGGCCCGGAGTTTCCGTCCATCATCCCCGACAACGCGCAGGGCGCATATCTCGTCACGCGCCACCTGCTGGAACTCGGCCACCGACGGCTTGCCTTCCTCGGAGCGCCGCCGGACCCCGTTTCGCAGGCGCGCTTCTCCGGCTTCCGCAAGGCGCTCGACGAAGCCGGCGTTGCCTTCGACGCGAAGGATCACATCGATGCGGGCTACACGTCCGACCTCGCGTCCTCCGCGCTGAAGCGTTACCTCGCGCGCCACGCGCGGACGTTGCCGACCGCCATCGTGGCGATCAACGACGAGGCGGCCATCGGCGCCCTGCAGGCACTTCGCGCCGCCCGGCTGCGGGTGCCCGACGATGTTTCGGTGACAGGGTTCGACGATATTCCCTGGGCGCTGCACAGCGTGCCGCCACTCACCACGATGAAAGTTCCTCGCAGGGAAATGGGTCGCGTGGCAGCGCAAACCTTGATCGCACAGATTGAATCGCCGCACACAACGCCGATCCGGCTCGTCCTCCAAACGGACCTCATCGTGCGAGCTTCCACCGCCGCACCGAAACGCTGACCCCGCGCACCGCTATCGGTGCACATCGATGCGGTAGATGATCATCGGGTTGTCCCGACTGACAGCGTCGGTCCAGACGTTCATCGTCGGCGTGGAAGGAATCCCGGAGGTCAGCAGCCAGAGATCAGAGGTCAGAAGATTCGTGATGGCGTAAATGTTGTATACACGGCCGGTGGTGGACGGCCAGCGGACCACTTTTCCAACCCTTGGAGAATCCTCGTCCAGAATTTCCAAGCATTGGAAAATCGAGTCCTCCGCGTTCGCGTCCGTCCCCGCGATCCACTCTTCGCGATCGTTGGAGCCGTCTCCATCCGTGTCCGCCTTCGTCGGATCCGTCACCTGGCCGTAGGTTCCAAATTGCACTTCGTCGCCATCGCTGATTCCATCGCCATCCGAGTCCGGCGTTCCGATGCCCGTGCCCATCACGCCTTCCTCGCGGTCGCTCAACCCGTCGCCGTCACCGTCCAGCGCAAATCCTTCGGGTCCCGCCGGCCCGATGTAGAAGCAGTCGAGGTTGATCGCCTGCCCGCCGCCCGGCACCGCCAACCGCACCGCGTGGGAACTGCCATCGAGTTCACCCACGTAGGCCGACGCCCGGTCGAAATCAGCCACCGCGCTGCCCCAGCCGCGTGTGCCCGCACAAGAGAGCGACGCGCGATGCACGCCGTCCACGTACACATCCACCACGCGCCCGCTCGGTGCGTAGAGCGCATACCAAAGGTGGAACCACGCGCCGGTCTGGCTGCCGCAATCAACCTTGTTGTAGACCGCCTCGGACGCGGCCGACGCGCCCCACGAATTCCCCAGCACCTCGCCACCTGACGCAACGGTCTTCACATCCGGGCCCGAACTGCCCACCTGCGAATCGTAGTCTTCGCATTCGCGGAACGCCTCTCCCACGCCCAGGAGATACCACGCATCCATGTTCACCGGCGCGTCATAGCCGTTGGCCACAAAGGTCAGTTTGTGCGCGCCGCTCGTAAGCGACGGCATGACGACGGTCGCCCAACTGAAGTGATTCGTGTTAGTGCCCCAACCGCCGGTGTTCGTACAGGTGATGGATCCGATGTTGGCGTCATCCCACCGCACCTCGAACGCGCGACCATCACCAGCCGCACACGCATAGCGCAGGAATAACGTCGGGGTGGACAGCACGCTGTCCAAGTAGAACTCATAATCCGCGTAATTGCCACCGTTCATACCCCAACCGTTGCCCAGCACCTCGCCGGCTGACGCCGCCGCCTTGTAGTCCGGATCGCCCGCCCCGGATTCCCGCGTGTAGGCCTCCGCTTCCCTCCAGTGGTCGTTCACCAATATCGATCGTTGGCCGGGGATAAAGGAGATATCCGCAAGCTGGATGTCGTTCGAGGTCTCATGCGTGATGGTGATCTGCCGCAGGGCGTTGACGCTGACGTTGGTGAAATCGCTGAACGGCAGAATCACGCGCGACCACGAGGTGGCCACTGAGCCGCCGGAAAGAAACAAATCCGCGTCGAGTTTCCGTTCCCGATCGCTGGAATCCTTCAGCCCGATCAGAACCTGCTCGCCGCCGACCTTGCCACGAATCCAAAAACTCAGCCCCCAATACGCGCTGACATCGCGATCCGCACAATCAATGTAGTGACCGCCCCACGGCGAGGTGACATAGGATCGGCGCACCCACTCGAGCGTCCCGGCAGGGCCATTGGTGTACACGAAGGCAAAGGACTGCGGCGTACCGCCACCCCAGTAGTTGTCTCCCGAGCCGCCCAGCGTGTTGGGATTCACCCCGTTGTTCCAGTCGAGATCGAAATGTCCTCCGACGGCCTTCTTCTCAAGCGTAAACGGGCTGGAATGCTGTGGCTCGGCGTTGTCGAACGCCTGGATCGCGTAGCGGACCTCCTGCCCGACGCCGATGGCGACATTCGTGTCCTCCCACACACCGAGATAGGCGGGCACGATCGTCGAACTTGCGCGGACAAAACCGCTGGTCGAGGTATAGCGACGCCACACGTGATAGCCGAGGACGTCGCGCTCCATATTCGACGGGCTCCACGAAACCCGTGCCCGGTTCTCTGCCATCGCGACGCCAAATGAATTCGTCGGCATGACTGGCGGAATCGTGTCGCTGGTGAAGGCCAGCGAATCCAACTCGATGGTCCCACCACCCTCGTTGAGAAATGCGAAGGAGACGAGGGCCAGACTCCCGGGCCAGACATCGTTGGTCACGTTGCCTGTCAGGCAAAACCGCTCGATGGGAATCCGGATTTCCATCCAGTTCGTGGGCGCCACTCCACCCGCGAAATCGGCCAGCGACACTTTGTTCTCGCGGCCAAACTGATCCTTCAGGCCCACATCAACGGCAAGCCCTGCGCTGGAACACTTCGTCCAGAATGAGAGTTGCGCCTGGCCACGCTGATCGCTGTTGTTCAGATCAATCCACCCGCCCTCGTTGGAGTTGTCGGCCACGATGCGTACGATCTCATCACCCACGTACGCATTGGTGAAGTCGGCAACCTCGAACGAAACGTTCACAGGTGTCGCATCGTTCTCCCAGTGCCCGACGGAGCCACCGAATTCGTTGACGCCGTTGGTGAAAGTGGCGCGATTGACGTTCTGGGGCGCGCCGAATCCGATCGTGTACATACCGGTGGCGATGTACGGATTCTGCATGAACCAACGCCACGTCGTGCCGAGCTTGTAGTTCTCCAGCAGCAGTACGTTCGGGCCATAGTCGATCGCCGCGTTGATGCCGTGGAAATGATTGCTGACGCCGGAGTCGGAGTAGTACCGCCAAGGCCTGCCCTTGTTCATGCAGTTGAGCCAGCCGTACGGCTCGCTCCAGACCGGACGCTCGCCAACGGACATGTCCCATCCGTTGATGTAGTACTTCTCGAAGATGTTCTTCATGCAGGCCATGGTCTCCGTGCCGGCATAGATCATGGCCCCAGGCAACCCGATGGGCGTGATCGATCCGCTGTCCGAAGCGTGCTCCTCGTCGTAGTAGGAGCCAAGCCAGAGCGGCCACGGCGCCATCTGGCGATAACCATCCGACGAACCCGCCGCGGTCCAACCCCAACAGTTCGAACCGAGCATGTCGTACTTCGCCGGGTCGGCGTCATGCAGTTCAATCGCGCGCTGCCGTTGATAGAGAATGCTGTCGCGCGCAATCTCCGCGTGGTTGCGACCGCGACCATCCCAGCGGAAACGGAAGTCAATCCACGCGTGCGGATACTGCCAGAAGTAGAGTTGCAGCGTCCGCGGATATGGCTCGTCATAAGATTCCCACATTACGCGCGCCTCACTGCCTTTCGCAAAGGCGGGGGCGGCTGCCGATTCCACGACAGCCAGCAGGTTCTCGCTGTAGCCAAAATTGTAGTCGCTGTTCGGACGCCACGACCACGTGGTCTCGCTGTAGAGCTTGTGCGCGAGATCCCCTGCCTCGGTGCCCTTGAAGTACTCGCTGACAAAAATGCAGCCACCCATGAACAGGGAGTGATCGAGCAGCGACAGTCCATCGTCCATGTAGAACCGCGTGCCCGCCATGTTCGTTCCGCTGTCTTCAATCCAGTAGGTGTGCCACGTCCACCCATTCACACGCTCGCCAACCAACGCATTGGTCGACAGCATCCCGTTGAACAGCTTCAGTTGGGAGAGCACTTGTTCATAGGCGTTGGAATAAGGAATCCAGCCGCGGTAATGACCGAGACAAATCGCGGTCAGCTCAAAGCCGATGCCCGCCACACTGGAGTACGAGGGGTAGTTATAGAGGCTGTCGTAATAGGCCGTGTCGTTAAGGAGGTCGTAAGGCCCGCGCTTCTGGTCCTGGAAGAAGCGGAAATTGGCCCGCTCAATCGACTCGAGGAATTGCCACTCGTTGGTGTCCCACGCGCCGGCCTGCAAGGGTAAGGCCATCGCCAGACACACCCCCGCCAGCCCCATTTTGATGGTCTTGTACACACGCACGTTCCCCCATTCCTACGGGTACCCCCGACGGGGTATGCGGTCAACCCGTCACGGGGCCGCCGCAGGGACCGGCTCCGCTGCGGGCGCTGCGACAGGTGCCACAGCGGGTTCCGCCACGGGCTCCGGCGCAGGCGTGAAAAGGCGGATCGTGGCCGGCAACGTGCCGAAGGTCACCTTGCCATCGCGAATTTCCGCCGGCTGGCCGTTCACTTCAACGGACAGACCCAGCAGCGATTCCGGCAGCGGAAGCGCAAAGCCCGAAGGAGGCTTCACGGCGCCGTCCGCCGCAAATCGAATCTCGTTCCCCTCGCGTTTGAAGGTGTAGTTGATGGCGCCGAATTGCGTGGCCAGATTCTTGACCGAGACGCCCTCGTTCAGCCACGCCGGATCGACGCCCGCCGCCAGCACAAGCTGGTCGCCCAGTTCATAGGCGAAGATCGTACGCGTGGCGTTGATGAGATCCGAACCGCACCATGTGTGCGGCATGTCGCCGATGTACGACGGGGCACGCTCCTTCGCGTGTACCACTTCCGCGAGGTGGTTCCAGTTGTGCGGCCGCGTGGACTCGTTGACAAAGTATCGCAGCAGTTGGAGCCCGCGGTCACGCTGGCCGAGGCGGATGAAGACATCCACGTTGCGCGCCTCGTACGGCGTGAACGTGTCCCGCTCGCCGCGGAACCGCTTCGAGATATGGTTGAAGTAGTTGTCGAACGTGTTCTTCAGTTCCGGCTGCGGCATGAAGTCCGTCTCGTCGCAGGCCATGATGCCGACGGACGTCGAGGTCGCGTCCAAGTCGCCAAGTTCCACGCAGCCCGGGAGTTGGTTGATGCCCGCGCGCTTGGCCACGCTGAGCATGGATGCATACGTGCACTTGCGGAGGTCCTCCGCCTCGGCCTTCATCCACGCCGCATCGTTGGTCTTGCCCAGCACGCCCGCCAGGTAAGCGCCGTCCCTGAATCCCTTGATGACCCAGAGGTCATCCCAGTAACTGTGCTTCGCCGGATAGTAGCCTTCATGACTGTTGGACGCCGGCAGCACGCCGTAGTAATCCTTCTTCGCCGGATCGTTCTTGTACTCATCCGTCATGCGCAACCGACGCAGGCCGCGGGCGAATTCCAACGCCTTCTCCACCTTCGGATAGACCTTCGCCAACAGCGCCCGGTCGCCCGTGAAGTCGTAGTATTGCCGCACGATGAACGGAAACTCACCCTGGCTGTCGTACTCGTGCCCCTCGCCGCCTTCCAGATTCGCGTTGAAGGTATTCGGCCCGCCTTCCTCCAGGATGATGAACGGCACCCACCCGTTCTCGCCCACGAAACCGGTGAACGATTCGATGAACCGCTTCACAAGTTCCGGCCGACCCATGCGCAGCATCGCCACCCCGGTCAACGCGCCGTCGCGCATCCACGAGTGGTTGTAGTTGCGCGAACCCGGCTTGAACCACGGATCGTCGCGATTGATCAGCACGTATCCCGCGTTGCTCTTCATCACGTCGATCAGCCGCTTCTCCGGGATATTGATCTCCGGCTGCTGCAGCAGCTTGCCCCACATCGCCACCTGCTCCGTACGGATGCGCTCGAACTCACCCGCCGGGTCCGCCACGAATTCGGGCGAGATCTTCGCGGCATCGTGCAACGGGTAGACAACGATGACGTCCTTCGTGCCGCCCGCATCCACATTCAGATCGTAGAGCAACGCGGCGCCCACCTTGCCTTCGGGCTCTGTCGCCTTCTTCGCCTTCGGCGCGACGCCGTCCGCGATGTAGTCCACCACTTCGCCGGCATCCAGCGGCGCCACACCGGCCGCCGACGGCTTGGTCAGCGAGAAGATGCGCGGCTTGCCGTTCAAGTTGAGGAAGGCCGGCGATGCGTCGACGACCGCCTCGGCTTCGCCGATCGCGCTGAAGCCGCCATGCTGCCACACCGGGTTCAGCGACACCGGCCGCACGGCCAGCGCGAACTGTCCCGCCAGCGGCGTCGAACCGGTGTTGGTGAAACGATAACGTATCGCCGTGCAAACCTGCCCTGTCGGGCCGTAGGCCACGGGCGAAATATCCAGCGTCCAGCCGCGCGCCTTCCAACGCACGCTCGGAACCGGCAACCGATTCTGCACCAGCGACTGCTCCAACTCGACGTCGGCATACGTCACCAGTTGATCGCCCAGGCGCACAAACGGCTGCACGGAGAAATCGCCCTTGTGCGGCTCGATGACGCCGGTCTCACCGATCAGCGTTTCCTGGTTGTCATCCGGCGTGCCAACGACCGTCCAGAATTCCTGCTGCCGTGTCAGCCACATCAGGTAACGGCCGGTCTTCGCACCCAACGCCAGCGCCTGGTAGGCGCGAAGCGGGGTTGTCTGCTCTTCACCGCCCTTGAACTCCATCTCCGCCAGCGCGTAACCCTGACCCGTAGCGCTCTTGAGACAGGTCACCCGCAGAAACTTCGCATCGGTCGCGCCGAAAAAGACGTAATCCTTGCCGCCATTCCCCTTCTCCTCCTTGAATGCCGGCTTCCACTCGCTGCCGTCCGCGGAGGTCTCGACCGTGTAGGCCATCGCATAGTCTTTGCCCCAGACCAGCGTCACGCCGCCGATGTTCATCACCTCGGGCAGCGACACCATCAGTTCCTGCTTGCCGTCGCCGTTGGAATGCCACGCCGTCGCCGGATCGCCATCCATGGCCTGCCACGCGTACGAATCCGCGGCGTCGGAGGATGACGTCAGTTGCGGCTGCGCAAGATCATCGAAGAACCTCACTTCCCAGATCGAGTTGCCCCAGCCCGTGCCGCGCTGACTGCACTGGATGCGGACATAACGCGTTTCGACAGGCTTGAAGAAGAGGAGGTCCGTCCGCCCGTCACCCTCGGTAACGTCATAGACCTTCTTCCACTCGTTGCCATCCATCGACACATCGATTTCATACTTCTCGGAAAAGGCCGTCTCCCAGTTGATCTTCAACCCGGCGATGATCCTCGGCTCCTCGAACCGGACCTGCCACCATTCCGTGTCGCCAAAATTGCTGCTCCAGCGCGTGTTCATCTTCCCGTCGACCGCGAACTTGGCATCGTAGTCGCCGCTGCCGGAAGAGGCCGTCGCCTCCGTCTTCGCCGGCTCGCGCGGGTTGAACTCCACGTCGATGATCGAGAAACCCCACTGTGTCGCGCGCAACTCGCACTCGATGCGCAGGCCCCACGCCTGGCACCGCGGGAAGGAAATCTCTTCGCTTCCGCCCTGACCGTTGGACTTCGAGGCGACCTCGACCCACTCGTTCGAGCGGTTCAGAATGAGGACGCGATACTTCTTCGCATACGCCGCTTCCCAACTGATGATCACTTTGCCGAGCACATGCTCTTCGCCAAACTGGACTTCCCACCACTGGGCGTCCGCAAAGCTGCTGCTCCAACGCGTATTGGCCAGTCCGTCGACCGCCAGATTGGGGGCAAACCCCTCCTCCGTCGACGAAGCGGTCGCCAACCAAGTACCCGGGTTGCGGAAGAACACAGCCTGCTCCGCTCCGATCGTCTCAACTTTGGCCGGAACCGCCGCGACCTCAGGCTTAACCTCGGGGGCAGCAACAGGTTTCTGCTTCTGCTTGCAACCGCTCTCAAATATCAGAGCAATCAAAAAAACAGCTATGATACGTCTCATGGGTACAATCTCCAGGTTATTGGACTTTGACAGCGGTATGCTTATCAGAGTTCAGAGCCGGTGGCAAGGCCCATCAGCAGCCCTGTCCGCCTGTTGGTAGGGCGAACCCTCCGGGTGAGCCGCGACTGTCGAGACGCTTCGCACACCCCAACAAGTCGCCTAGTCCTCGCCGGCGTTGATGGCGTCGTCATACGACCGCCAGCCGGAGTCCTCTTGCGGTTTGTAGTCGCCCATCCAGGCATCTTCCCAGCGATCAGCCCCTGAAACAGTCGCAACCGCCGGCACAGGAGCAGCCATTTCCTTAATGATATCCAATATCTTAGGATTTGTGCATGTCTCCACAACGTCCTTCACCGTCCTGGCAACGTTTGTGACCAAAAGGCACCCCATTTGTTGCACCGCATTCATGGGCAAATCCTCCTTATGAAGCACTATTTTTGCAGGAATATCCGAGTTTCTTCTGAAGCTGCGCGGAACCGTCATGTGGATCACTTCCGGGTCTCTCGGAATAGCACCGTGCAGCGCGAGAGCCGTTTCGTGACTGAATACAGCGTCCGGCCTGTCATCCCGCCCCCGCGACCACAGCGACCAGGCAATCAACTCCCCTTCCACCGGTTCCGGAATTGAGGCAAGCCTGTAGATACCCCTTTGAACCTTCACCCAATGCCCGTTCTTCACGTGATACCCATGGACGCTGTCCGCGTAGCCAATGTCCATGGCCTGACCAGCCGTGAAGTATCCCCCCTGCCCCCTTGCCAGCTCCTCCAACCTCTTGCCAAGCTCAATGGTAGATGTTCCCATGCATATTTCCTAAGATTTATGCCCCTATATTACACAAACCCTAACATATGTCAATAGGCCTGCAAATGCTGCCTCCTGCCGCTATTCCATCCTTTCTTCCTCCCTCCCTCCACATTCCCCCTTCCTCTTCCGTTTTCCCTCATCCGTCTTCCGCACTCCCGTCCCTGCTTCACTGCATTCTGAGTTCTGCGTTCTGACCTCTCGGTTCTGCATTCTGCATTCTGCGTCCTACATTCTGCATGCCGTATTCCTCATTCCGGCCGATACTTTTGGACATGCCCGGAGTAAAGTTGTAACAGTCTTCAGCACATGACACCTCAATTCTTCATAGAGATCGGACACAACGAGACTTTCTGGGCCGGCGTAGCGGGATGGATGGTGGCGCAAATGGCCAAGGGCCTCGGCTCCCTCGTCGAGAAACGGCGCATTGATGCCAGCCTTCTTCTTCAGCTCGGCGGCATGCCCAGCTCGCATTCCGCCTCCGTATCCGCCGTAGCCATTTCAATCGGGCTCCGCTGCGGGTTCGATAGCGCGGTGGCGGCGATCGCCATCGCCTTCGCCGCGATCGTGATGATCGATGCCCAAAGCGTACGCCGCGCCGCCGGCGAGCAGGCGCGCCTGCTGAACCAGATCATCGACGAACTTTTCAAGGAGCACCGGCTCTCGCAGGAGAAGCTGGCCGAACTGTTGGGCCACACGCGGCTTGAGGTCGCGCTCGGCATGATCATGGGTATCCTGATCGCGCTGTGGATTCACTCGTTCGGCATCATGCCTGTTACGGCCTGCCCGCTCCAGTAACTCATGGTGAAACGTCAGACCAGGCAACGGACGGCTATTCGCGCCGTGTTCGACGGCGCGCGGCGGCCGCTGAGTCCACAGGAAGTACTGCGCCTCGCACGGCCCGCGGTGAAGGGGCTCGGCATCGCCACCGTCTACCGCACACTGAGCACGCTGGTGGATGAGGGCCTCCTCATCCCCATCGCCCTGCCCGGCCAGCCGCCCCGTTACGAGCCCGCAGGCAAGGGCCACCATCACCACTTCCACTGCCGCGGATGCGACCGGATCTACGAGGTGGATGAGTGCCCGGGAGATATCTCGCGCCTTGCACCGCGCGGCTTCAGCGTCGACGGTCACGATATCCTGCTCTATGGAACCTGCGCGGATTGTACGCGGAAGCAGAAGGTCAAATCCTGAAGCCCGCAAGACGAACCGGCAGTGACGCCACGAAGCACGCCATGGCCACCAGCACCATCGTCGCGCCCGTGGCCGTGCCCGCGTAGAACGACACCACCAGCCCCACGACCCCGGAGAACAAGCTGAGCGCCACCGCCATACCCACGTAGCGCGGCACATCGCGCGCAAGATTGCGCGCCGTCGCCGCCGGCAGAATCAGCAGCGAGTTGATCACCAGTAACCCCACCCACTGGATGCTGACCGTGACCGCCAGCGCCACGATAACGGCGAACCCCGTCTCGACCATCCACACCGGCATCCCGCGGCTCCGCGCCAACGACCGGTTCAGGCTCACGAAAAACAGCCTGTTGAATCCGAAGATCCAAACCGCCAGCACCACGCCCAACGCCACCACCAGCCGCACGATCTCGTGCGGCGTAATCGTCAGCACGTCGCCCACGAGAAATCGCGAGTACTTCGCAAAGCCACCGCCGCGCGAGAGCAACGCCACACCCAGCGCCACGGTGAACGCCATCGTCAATCCGATCACCGTATCCGTCGATGCCGCGCTCCAACGCCGCATCGCCGATACGCCCAGCGCGAGCAGGATCGCCACCGCCAGCATCGACCACAGCGGATCGCCCAGCCCCACCAGCACGCCCACCGCGATACCCGTCAGCGCGGCGTGGCCCACGGCCTCGGAGAAGAAGGACATCTGGTTCTGCACGACCATGCAGCCGAGCAGGGCGAAGAGCGGGCTGATCAACAACACCGCCAGCAGCGCATTCTGCATGAACACGTAGCGCGCCCACTCAAAGGGCAGCGCGCCGGCCACGCTGTGCCAGAGCTCCATCATGCGCCCCCCGGTCCCGCTTCGCCGTGCCACAAGCGGCTGTCATGTTGTTCCGGCAACTCGTGCTGCTGCACATCGAATCCGAAGGTTCGCTTCACCTCTTCGCGCGCCAGCACCTCCGCGGGCACACCGTCGCCCAGCACCGTTCGGTTGAGAAACACCATGCGATCCGCGTACCGCGGAATCACTTCGAGATCGTGCGATATGAGCAGAATGCCAAGATCGAATTCCTGGCGCAGCGCGGAGATGCGCTCGTAGAAAAGTCCGATGCCCGCCTGGTCGATACCCGACACCGGCTCGTCCAACAGCAGGATATCCGGCACCGGCGTCAGCGCCAATGCGAGCAACACCCGCTGGAGTTGGCCGCCCGACAATTCGCCCACGCGGCGGTCCACCAGGTTCTCGGCTTTCACCACGGCGAGCGCATCCATCACCTTCCGCCTCGGGTACCCGCGATGCCCCAGCCAGAGCGGCCAGCGACTCGTCGCCCCCGCGAAGAGATCATGAACGCTGATCGGCGAGAGGGTATCGAACTCGATATGCTGGGGCACGTAGCCGATACGCGGAGCCTGCCCGCCCGGCCGGCCGACCGGCATGAACTGAAGCTCGCCCGTATACGGCAACTCGCCCAGCATCGCCCGCAACAGCGTCGTTTTGCCCGCGCCGTTGGGGCCGATCAACGCCACGAGTTCGCCGCAGTGCAGGTGCAAATTCACATGCTCCAGCACCGTCCGCCGGCCGAGGTTGACGCCGAAATCAATCAGCTTCGTGCAGCAGGCGCGGCATTTTGTTCCATCCGTTACCACGCGTTCTACCCTCTATTTCAAAGCCTCTTCCAGCACGCGAAGATTCGCGTCCATTATATGGATATAGGCGTCCGCGTCCATCGGCCCCGTCACCGCCGGGTCCAGCGTGTACACGCGCGCGCCGGTTTCGCGGGCTATGCTCTCGGCCGCGCGCGCCGGATACTGCGGCTCCGCAAACAGCGCCTTCACGCCGCTCGCACGTACCAGGTCGATCGTCTGCGCCAACTCCGCCGCGGCCGGTTCCGTTCCAGGTTCACGCTCGATCACCGCGGCAATCCGCAGATCGAACTCCTTCGCGAAATAGGGAAACGCTTCGTGGAACGTGACGATGTCGCGCTGCGGCAGATCACGCAACCCCTCGTGCATCCGGTCGCGCAACGCCTCGAGTTTGGCCGTGTACGCCGCCGCGTTCGCGCGATACACCGCGGCCCGCGCCGGATCCAACCGCTCCAGCCCCGCGGCAATGTTGTCCACCTGCCGAAGATGGAGCGAGACGCTCAGCCACACGTGCGCGTTGTCATCCAACAGCTCGAGGCCATCGCTGGCATCGATCACCCGATCTCTCGCCACCACCTGCAACGCCTTGTCCATGAACGATTCCATACCCGCGCCATTGATCACCAGCGCATTCGCCCCGCTCAAGGTCACCATCTCCGCCGGCGTCAACTGCACGTCGTGCAGGCATCCGGTGAAAGGCTTCGTCAGGTTGACAACCTCAACGCCCTCGGCGCCGGCAACGATGTTCAGCGTCGCGACGTACATGGGATAAAAGGAGGTGACGATGCGGAACGGCGCAGCCGACGCAACGGTCGCCGCAGCGATCAGTCCCACCGCCAGAGAAACACGTATCCACCTGCTCATCAGCATCTCCAAAGCCAGTCTAGGCCTGCTTAATGATAAATCAATATCAACAAGAGCGCCTCCTTTGGGCCCTAATCATGCCCGATTTGCGAAACAGCAGGATTGCCGCAGTTTTTTATATGGATATTTCTTGTGCATTTCTTCGTTTTTACTATATTGAGAGCGGTTGCAATCGGGGGGGATTGCCACATGCGTACTAGAAGTATTCTGAAGTTGTGTCTCGGGTTTTCCGTTGTCTGCTATATCGCGCCAGCTCTCGCGCAGACTCCGCTCAGCATTCTTCCTGACGACCCGGAAGTGCTCGCCGTCTTCGGCGCCACTCCGCAAACCGTCGTCACCACCACGTCCACCAACCAGATGGATTGCTTCTACGACGTCTCTTCCTCCGGCACCTGGTCCGGCGGCGGCTTCAACTGGGACGATTTCACCACTCCCGAAAATGAATACGGCAACCTCGCGCCGCTGACCAACATCGTCCTCGCCATCCGCGGCAACCCGGTGAACCTCAAACTGGAACTCGAGGACATCAACACGAACAAGGCCGCGTTCTACCTCACCGGCATCAGCAACAACGCGTACCGCACGTTCACCATCAGCAGCAATATCCTCAACCAGTACTTTCCGGACTTCAACATGTCGCAAACCCGTTTCTTCTTCTTCGTCGCGACGCCGGGCAACAACATCGGTCAAGTCGGCACCGGCAACGAGATCGGCCAGTTCACCGTCCTCGCCGGTGGTGGCATCCCGTTCGTCTATCATCTCTGGCCCACCAGTAATGTCACGCTCACCCAGCTCGGCGGCAACCCGCGCGTGATTCCCGTCGGCGGCGCCAACCCCGGCACTCTCGTCGAGCAGACCAACGATTCCAACTTCAGCGTGACCTACAACGTCTCCTCCGGCGGCTGGTCCGGCGCCACCATCCTCTTCGACAACATCGACACCGGCCAGTGCGAGTACCAGAACCTCACCGTCTTTCCGTACGTCGTCTTCGGGGTGACCGGCTCCGCGAAAACGCTGAAGTTCGAAATCGAGGATGTCGGCGGCATGCGCATGAATGCCTACCTCCACGGCGTTCCCGGCGGCCTCCACTATTACGCCATCGACACCGCGCTGATCGCCGACCGCGGCGTCGAGGTCGCACGCACGCGCTGGGTGAATTTCGTCGTCGATCAACCGCTCGCCGGAGACGCCACCCAGGCCGCCTTCCGCGTCTGGTCGCTCGGCCCGGCCCTCGATACCGATGGCGATCACATGCCCGACCACGTCGAGCGCGAGTACGGCCTCGACCCGAACGACAACACCAACGGCAGCGGCTACAGCGATGACCCCGACCAGGACGGCGCATCAAATTATGAGGAGATCATCGCGGGCACTTCACCCACGAACGCCAACTCGTCCCTCGGCCTGCGGGTCGACGAGGTGTCCGTCGGCACCACGCGGCTTTCCATCGACGGCGCCCCCGGCCGCCGGTATCGCCTCTACCGCTGCGATAACCTCTGCACGAGCGCGTGGACACAGGTCGGCGCCACGGTCCAGCCGTCCGTTCCCGGCCCGGTCGAATTCACCCTCCCACCCCTCACGAACGATAACCCGAACGCCTATACCATCCGCATCACCCACGACTAGAGTGGATGGAAATCTTCTGTAGCCGGGGGCGTTGACCCCGGTGCTCGAATCCGTAGCCCCGCGCACGCAAAAGTTTCCAATCCTTGGAAAAATCGGGTAGATTTTTTCCAAGGTTTGGAAAAATGCACATCAGCGACCTGATACATAATCGCAAGGGCCCGTTCCTGTCGTTCGAGTTCTTCCCGCCGAAGGACGACCAGGGCATGGACGCTTTGAAGCAGGCCGCCGCACAGCTCCTCACGGCGCAGCCCGATTTCGTCACGGTCACCTACGGCGCGGGCGGCTCCACCCGCCAACGCACCCTGGAAGTTTGCGATGTGCTGGCCGGGCTCGGCTTCAAGGTGATCATGCCGCACCTGACCTGCGTCGGTCACAGCCGCGCCGAATTGACCGCGATCGCGAACGACATCCATCGCCGCGGCTATCGCAACATCATGGCGCTGCGCGGCGATCCGCCGAAGGGCGAGAAGGTCTTCTCCGCGCCCAAGGATGGCCTCGCCCACGCATCCGACCTCGTCAGACTGATCAGGGAATTGCACCCCGACATGTCCTGCGGCGTCGCCGGCTACCCGGAAAAACATCCCGAGGCCGCGTCGCTGGAGGAGGATATCGAACACCTGCGCGCCAAGGTGGACGCCGGCGCCGGGTTTGTCACCACCCAGCTCTTCTTCGACAACACGTTCTACTACCGCTTCGTCCAACACTGCCGCAACGTCGGTATTCTCGCGCCGATCGTGCCGGGCATCATGCCGGCCGTGTCGTACAAACAGATTGAGCGTTTCGTCTCAACCTGCGGCGCCAGCGTTCCACGAAAACTTGCCGAGGCGCTGCAGAAAGCGGGGACCGATGCGGAGGCCGGCGCGGCCATCGGAATCGATTGGATCGTGCACCAGATTGACGACCTCCTGAAGAACGGCGTCTCCGGCATCCACCTTTACGTCCTCAACCGCACGAAGGTCGCCCTCGCGCCCGCGGTGGTTGGATGCTTCAAGCGCTACAGAGGTTAGCTTCGAACGGCCTGTTATCTGTTATCCGAATCTCCAATATCGAATAACCAATAACTCCTCTTCACTCATATCTCAGCGCTTCGATCGGATTCAGCAGCGCGGCTTTCCGCGCGGGCCAGAGGCCGAACACCACGCCAATCAGCCCCGAGAAGATGGTGGCCAACGCCACGGATTGCGTCGAAACCTTGACCGCCCAACCGGCCAACTGGGACATGCCGAGCGCCGCGCCACCGCCGAGCAGAATGCCGATGACCCCACCCAGCAGACTGATCACCAGCGCCTCGGTGAGGAACTGCGTCATGATATCCCGCCGCCGCGCGCCCACCGCCTTGCGCAACCCGATCTCGCGCGTCCGCTCGGTCACCGACACCAGCATGATGTTCATGATCCCGATGCCGCCCACCACCAGCGAGATCACTGCGATCGACGCCAACAGCATCGACATCGTGCGGCTCGTTGCCGTGAGCGCCGATTGAATCTCCGCCAGGTTCCGGATGTTGTAGCTGTCCTCGTCGGTCTCCGCGAGACGGTGCCGTCGCTTCATCAACTTCAGGATATCCACCTGCGCGGCGGCCATCTGGTCCTCCGTCGCGATCTCGATGTTGACCGAATCGAGGTACGGGCGGCCGAGCAGCCGGTACATCGCCGTGGTGAGCGGAACGATGATGACATCGTCCTGATCGTGAAACCGGTCGGTGCCCTTCTCGGGCAGCACGCCGACCACCTGGAAGGATATCCGGTTGATGCGAATAAACGACCCGATGGGGTTCTGGTCGCCGAACAACTCACGCATCGGCGTCACCCCGATCACCGCCACGCGCATGCGCTGCACCTGGTCATCCGCCGTGACAAAGCGACCGACCTGCGGGACGGATGCGCGCATCGGCGCGTAGTCCGCCGTTGTGCCGGTGACCTCCGTGTTCCAGTTCTTCCCGCCATACACGACCTGAACGCGGCCGCGCACCATCGGCGCGATCCGCACGATGGAGGGAATCTCGCGACGCAGCGCATCGACATCCTCAATCGTGATCCGGCTCACGCTTCCCGCCTGCGCCATGACACCATGCATGCCCGGCGCGCCCGGCATGAGCATCAAGGCGTTGGACCCCAGCCCCGCCAAACTCTGCTGGATCGATTCCTTGGCCCCCGTACCGAGCGCCAGCATGGCGATGACCGCCGCCACGCCGATCAGGATGCCCAGCATCGACAGCCCCGTGCGCACCTTGTTCGCCCGCAGGGTTCTCATCGCCTGCCGCGTCAGCCCCAACCCCCGGCGCAGATGGTTGCGAAGCGGAATGCGGCGCGTCAGCCTTTCCGCTGCCGCAGCGGCCGCCGCATCCTCCTCCACGCGTCCCGCCTGCAACGCCGTGTCGCGGCGCACGTCCGTCTGGATCACCCCGTCGCGCAGCGTGATCACCCGCCCGGCATATTCCGCCAGTTCCGGCTCGTGCGTCACCAGGATCACGGTCTTCCCTCGGCGATGCAGGCCGGCAAGAATCTCCATGATCTCTCGCGCGCTGGCAGAATCGAGGTTGCCCGTCGGTTCATCGGCGAAGATCAGTTCCGGGTCGTTGACCAGCGCACGGGCAATCGCCACGCGCTGCTGCTGGCCGCCGGATAGTTCGTTCGGTTTGTGATGCACGCGTTCGGCCAGTCCCGTTTCGACCAACAGGCGGTCCGCGCGCGCCAGATCCATTTCGCCCGTGGAGTAGAGTTGCGGCATCGCAACGTTCTCGCGCGCCTCGGTCCGCGACAACAGGTGAAACTGCTGGAAGACAAAACCCACCGAGCGACTGCGAAGGACCGCCAACTCATCGTCATTCAGACGCGAAATCTCGATCCCCATCAGCCGGAAGCTGCCGCCGTCCGGCCGGTCAAGCAGACCGAGAATGTGCATCAGCGTGGACTTGCCGGAACCCGAAGGGCCCATGATCGCCACGAACTCGCCGCGCGCAATGGTCAGGTTGACGTCGCGCAGCGCACGGACATCCGTGTCACCCATGCGGTACGTCTTGCCGAGGCTGGAGAGCTCGATCATGATTTTACCGTGAGGGTCTTCTCGAACCGCCTGATCCACGGCCGAACGGCATGAAGGGATTGGTCTTCCGCTCGCCGGCCGCGCCCGTGGCCTGCACCTTCGGCGCCAATACCACGTCGCCTTCCTTCAATCCCTCACGAATCTCCACGTTGCGGCCGTCCGTGGCGCCCGTGACGACCTCGCGGGAAATATGGCCTTCCGCCGAGCCGGGCTGAGGAAACCACACGGTCTTCTTCCCGTTCTCGTCGTGCAACGCTTCGGCCGGAATCGCCAAGACATTCGCTGCCGCCGTCTCGCTGAACGTAACGCTTGCCGTCATCCCGCTGCGCACGAACTCCGGCATCTTGTCGGACTCGACCTCCACCTTGTAGATCGTCACGTTCTGGACCGTCTCGGCTTCGTAGGAAATATGGGTGACCTTGGCGGGAAAATCCTGGCCCGGATACGCGTCAAGTTCCACCCGCACCATGCGCCCCACCTGGATGCGCGCGAGATCCGTCTCGTCCACCTGCGCTTCGACCATGAGACGGTCGGAAAGCACCAGCAGCGTGTCCGAAGCCGTCACCGTCTGCCCCGCCTCCACGTCGCGCGCTATGATCGTCCCATCCAGCGGCGCCACCAGGGGCGTGGCCTTGTAGACGTCCTGCCACCGGGCCAACTCCGCCTCGCCACGCGCCCGCGCCGCATCAAGCAGCGCCGCGCGCTCGGTGGAACTCATCCACGCAATGATCTGCCCGGTCTTCACCTCATCGCCTTCGCTCACCAGCACTTCTTCGACGCGCCCCGCGATGGGCGGCTTGATCTCGAGCCGGTTGCGCGGCCGGATCGTGGCCGTGGTCTGAATGCTGATCCTGATGTTGTCGCGCGTGACCGCCACGCGTTCGTAGCGCTCGCCGGCTTCCGTCTTCTCTTCCTTCTGCCGGAGCAGCCGATAGCCGCCCCCCGCCGCCAGCACGACGACCACGATGACCGCTATCACGACGCTGCGTTTCATAAATTCTCTCCTCACTCCGGCAACCGGCTGAGCCCCTGCGCCTGTTCCCACTTCGCCCCCGCCACGACGGCGGCCCGCCGCACGGACAGGTACTGCTTCCGACTGTTGATCAGATCGCTCTCGATGCGATCCCACTCGTCAAACGACGTCAATCCCGAGGCATATTCGCTCCGCGCAATTTCGGCGCGGACTTCCGCCGATTCCACGTACGACTCCTGCACGCCCACCTGCTCCACGGCATCCAGGTAACTGGCGTAGGCGTCTTCCAGCGAGGCCAGCAACGCGGCGTCTGTTGCGCTGAGCCCCGCCTCGGCCTCCTTCACCCCGGCCTTCGCCGCGCGTACATCCATGAAGTTGCGCCCGCCGGGGAAGAACGGATACGACAACGCCACCCCGACATACCACTCCTCGCCCTGCGGCATCCAACTCTCGCCGCTCTGCGACACCGACGCGCTGGCCGCAACGTCCGGCAGGTAGCCGCTCCGGGCCGACTTCACACCCGCCCGCGCCGACCGCACGTTCGCCAGCGCGCGCCGACGTTCCGGCGTTGCCGTCATCAGATCCGCAAAACTCGCCGGCGCGTCCGCCGCCACCGTCGCCCACGTTCCGGTCACCGAGAACGCATCCGCTTCATCACGACCCAGCACCGACGCGAGTTGGCGGCGCGCCACGCCGAGCCGGCGCTCCGCCTGCGAAAGTTCCGCCTGCGCATCCTTCAACTGCGCCTGCATGCGCAGCAGCGACCCCTTGTTCTCCCGCCCGCTTTCGTAGCGGAGATCGATGAGGTCCACGTTGTCCTGGCGACGCGCCACGATCGCCCGGTTCAGATCGATCTGCTGCTGGACGTAGAGCAATCCGGCAAAGGCATCGCGCACGTTGTAGGTCAGGTCCGCCTGCGCGGCGCCCAGGCTCGCCTTGGCGGAATCGAGGGAGGCCGAGCCCGATTCCAACGCCGCCCGGTTTCGCCCGCCGGCATAAAGCGTCTGTTTCGCGGTGAGCCCGAAGGAGTTGTTGTCGCTCGTGACGCTCGGATCGCTGTCGCTCGCCTTGCTGCCGCGACGCGACGTCGAGGCGTCGCCGGAAAGCTGGGGAAGGAACCCGCTGTACTCCGCGCGGCGGGCATACTGCGCTTTCTCCACGGCCGCGCGCGCGACCGCCAGGTCGGGATTATTGCGCGCCGCCTCGGCAAGACAGTCGTCCAGCGTCAGCACCTCGCCGGCCATCGCGGCCGGGACCAGGAGAAGAAAAAGACTCACCAAAGCGTTTCTCATACGCGCCCCATGGTAGCCCCCGGAGGCCCTCCTCCGCAACGCGGTTGTCGGGAAGGGACAAAATGTGTATCGTCCTCGCCATATCTCTTCGGGAGTTACACATGAATAACGTGCGGAAGTCCCTGTTTATTGTGCTCGCCCTCGCTCTTTTCGCCGGTTGCGCCAAGATGGCCGGCCCGCCGGCCCGCGTTTCGCATGAAAAGCTGATGAAAGATTTCATGCAGGGGCGCCCGCTGCCCACCCCCGCCTTCACCCTCGCCTTCCCCGGCTCCACCAACCCCGTCGACTACGCGCGGTACGGCACGTTCACCGGGATCGGCACCAGGAACTACGCGTATAACCTGACCGATATCGCCGGCCTGAAAGCCGCCGTCGGCGAGGGCATCTTCCCGAACGAAGACGCTGTGACCGACGACCCGGCCTACGCCGAATTGCAGAAGAAGGGCGCGCTCAGCCGCTCGCATTGGGACGCCCTGCGGCAGAAGGACATGCAGGTCGCCTTCTTCACGTGGGCGATGGCCAGCGAGGATCCCGGCGTGAAGGCCTATCACACCGCCGTCGCGCTCGAGCGCGCAGGGCTCATCTTCCATGCCATCAAGGCCTACCATTCCGTCGTGGTGAATTTCCCGGGTTCCGCGTGCTGGGGCGAGGATGGCAGCTTCGTGTGGTACGTCGCGCCCAACGCCGTCGCCAGCATCCGCCGCCTTTGCCAGGAATACCCGTCGCTCGGCCTGTGGTATGAAGGCGGCAAGGTGGAAATCCAGAACGCCAACGACACCAATCTCGGCAACGACATCGTCATCGTCGATCCCGGCCGAATCATCAGCAGGGATCTGAAGGCGCGGCTCGACAGCCTGCCGAAACTCGCACCGGAGAACATCGTCGAGCGCCGCCCGGCAAAGGGCCGGGTGCAGGTTGTGCGGTTCGCCAACGGTCACTGGCAGCTCCAAGTCGACGGCAAACCCTTCTTCGTCCGCGGCGTAACCTACGGGCCCACCGAGATCGGCCTCAGCCCCAACAACAAGCCCAACGTGGGCACCGTCTGGATGTTCACCGACAAGAACAAGAACAACAAGGCCGACGCGCCGTACGACGCGTGGGTGGATAAGAACGGCAACGGGACTCAGGATGCCGATGAACCCGCCGTCGGTGACTTCCAACTCCTCAAGGACATGGGCTGCAATACCATCCGGCTCTTCCTCCCCACGACGCGCGATAACAAGTATGACCCGAGCCTCATCAACAAGACGCTGCTGCGCGACCTCTACAAGACCTACGGCATCTCCGTGATCGCCGGCGATTTCCTCGGCGCTTACACCATCGGCTCCGGCGCCACATGGCAGCGTGGCACCGACTACACCAACCCCGACCAGAAGGCGCGGATGAAGGAAATCGTCCGCCAGAAGGTGCTCGATCTGCGCGGCGAGGATTTCGTCCTCATGTGGCTCCTCGGCAACGAGAACAACATGAGCGGCGACCACACGGGCATCAATGCCACCCGCACCAACGCCGGGTCCCAGCCCGAAGCCTACGCGAGGTTCGTCAACGAGGTCGCCGAGATGATCCACGAACTGGATCCGACCCGGCCCGTCGCCATCGGCAATCTGGGTACCGGCCTCGGCGAGTACTACGCTCAATTCGCTCCCGCCATCGACATCTTCAGCCTGAACGCCTACATGGGCGTCACCGGCTTTGGCAACCTCTGGCAGGAGGCGCGTGCCAAGTTCGACCGCCCCGTGCTGATCGTCGAATATGGCTGCGATGCCTACGCGCAGGGCCGCGGCCCCGACGAGGCCGCCCAGGCAATCTACCACGAGGGCGGCGTCAAGGACATCACCCTCAACCAGGGCGGCGGCCCGGTCGAAGGCAATTCCATCGGCGGCGTGATTTTTGAATACGTCGACGAATGGTGGAAGGGCCATGACAGTCCGCAGAACCATGACCGGAACTCGCAGTGGACCGGCCCGATGCCCGACGGCAAGGTGCACGAGGAATGGTTCGGCATCGTCGGCCAAGGCTCCGGCCGTAACAGCCCGTTCGAACGCAATCTCCGCCTTGCCTACTGGATGTATCGCGAGATGTGGACCGGCAAAGAGATGCCGACAAACATCGTCAGCGACGTGTCCGGCGGCAGCGGCTACTGACCGTCGGCCATCGCCCACTTCGCGGTTTCGCGGATGGCCGAATCGGGGTCGCATGCGAGTTTTTCCAAGGATTGGAAAAACCGTCTGTCGCCGCTGTTCGCCGCCGCGATGATCGCGTTGCGCACCAGCCCTGAACGCTTCGTGCGCAACACCGGCGTCCCTTTGAACCGCTCACGAAATGCGCCATCGTCCATCGCCAGCAACTCGTCGAGCCGCGGGGCGCACGTGTCCGCGCTGAACTTCAGGAACCGCTGTTTCCCGCGGCGCGCGTGCTGAATCACCCACGGGCAAACCTGCTGACACTCGTCGCAACCAAAGATCCAGTTCCCCATCGCGCGCCGCAGCTCCACCGGAATCACCCCGCGGTGCTCGATCGTCAGGTATGAAATGCACTTCCGCGCATCCAACACGCGCGGCTCCGCCAGCGCGCCGGTCGGACACGCGGACAGACACCGGGCACACGCACCGCACGATGATTTCCCCATTTCCAATTTCGAATTTCCAATTTCGGCAGCCGTCAGTATCTCCCCGATGAACACATACGACCCGAACTCCCGGCTGATCAGATTCGTATTCTTCCCCGTAAAGCCCAATCCCGCGCGCTCCGCGACATCCCGTTCCAGCACCGGCCCCGTGTCCACGTAGGCCCGCGAGAACGCCTTGGCCCCCGTTTCCGCCATGACGAACGATTCCAATTCCTTGAGCATTGGAAGCATGACGTCGTGATAATCCGCACCCCACGCATACCGCGCCACGCGCCCGCGACAGGGATCGTTCCACATCTCCGGCGGCGGATTCTCGCTGAAGTAGGATAGCCCCACCACGATGACTGATTTCGCCTCAGGCATCGCCGTGCGAGGATCGACTCGCTCCGTTTCACGCGCCGCCATCCACGACATTCCGGCTGCATGCCCCGATGCCAGCCAGCGCCGCAGCGCACCGGCGTGCGGCGACGCCTCCACGGCAGCCGTGCCCGCCATGTCGAAGCCGATCCGCTCCGCCTCCCGAACAATGCTTTCCGCCAAGTCCATGTCGGTAGCTTAAGCCGGGCGAAAGAAAGTGACCAGTATTCAGTAACCGGGAATCAGTCTGGTTACCGAATACTGCTCACTGGTCACTATCCTCTTCCCCCCTCCGCCACTGCTCACTGTTTACTGCTCACTGGTCACCCGTCTTCGCCCTTCGGGCTACGCCGAGGCAAGCTGCTTACTGGTCACTGGCCTTCCTTCGTTACCTTTTGTTCAGACTGGTCATTCGGATTTGGCCATTGGTCATTTCATTCTGGTCACTTCCCACTACTCACTTCCCCCGCGCCCTGCTAGAATGCCCGTGAGTTGTTGCTCGGGGGGTCGGATGTCCGAATCGGAAACCTTCACGATTCTCGCCGTGGATGATGAGGAAGCCGTCCTCAGGCTTCTGGAACATCAGCTCATGGAATTACGCTGCGCATTCATCCCCACCCAGTCCCCCGCCGAGGCCATGCACATTCTGCAGACGCGCGAAATCGCCGTCCTGATCTGCGATCTCCGCATGCCCGATATCGACGGCAACACGGTGATGAAAATCGCGCGCGAGGCGAATCCCAACATCGTCTCCATCATGCTCACCGCCACCGTGGACCACGAAGCCACGATCCGCGCCATCAACGAAGCCGGCATCTGGAAGTTCATTTCCAAACCTTGGAAACGCGAGGAGCTTCTCTCCGTCGTCCGCGAGGGAATTGCGCGCTACTCCACCCTCGCCCGCCAGCAGGAGGAGCTCACCGAACTGGCCCGCGAGATCACCAAGGACGCCAAGCATGCGCCCCGGCGCAAGGGCCACCGAGGCCTGGTTCGCCGCACGCTCCAGAGAATCGGGTTCGCGCGCTCCAGCCTCAGCCGCCGCGCCGGCCTTTCCAGCAACCGCTACAAAGTCATCGAAATCCTGGGCGAAGGCGGCATGGGCACCGTGTATCTCGCCGACGACCTGCTCCTCGGCATGCCCGTCGCCATCAAGGTCCTCGGCTCCAGCTTCACCCGCGACAAGGGCGCCGTCTCCACGCTCAAGCAGGAAGCGCGGATCGCGATGCAGCTCTCGCACCGCCACATCGTGCGCATCCATAATCTTCAAAAATCGGGCGACCACTATTTCCTCGTGATGGAATACGTCCGCGGCCGCACGCTGCGCGACATCCTCAAACGCTACGGCAAGCTTCCCGTCGAAACCGTGCTGCAGGTGGTCCGCGTCAGCGCCGACGCCTTGTCCTACGCGCATCGTCACAAGATCATCCACCGCGATCTCAAACCCACCAACCTGATGCTCGGCGAGGACGGCGTTCTCAAGATCATCGACTTCGGCGTCTCGTGCCTCGTCGGCACACAAAAGTTCACCGACGATATCATCGGCACGCCCACCTACATGAGCCCGGAACAGCTCAAGGGCAAACGTCTCGACCATCGGACCGACATCTACTCGCTCGGCATGATTGCCTATGAACTGCTGACCGGCCGCCAGCCAACGCCGGACCAGACCACGGCATCCGATGTCATCACCGTCGGCCCGCCCGATATGAATGAGCTCCCGGCCGCCATCGGCCCCGTCGTGGAAAAGGCCGTCGCCTTCAAACCCGAGGACCGCTGGCCCACCGCCGATGATTTTTCCCGGGCCCTGATGGCCGCAGCTCATCCACGAATCTCGTGACAAGCATAACGCGTTGATGGAGAACAGGATGGCGCAGAAGAAGCCGGTAACCTACACCCTGCATCTCGTCTCCGATGCCACGGGGACGCTCGCCCGCCACATGATCAGCGCCGTGCTGACGCAGTTTCCGGACCTGAACGTGAAACAGGTCTATCACGTCTTTCAAAACCGCAAGGATGAGATCGAGAAAACCATCGCCACTTTCAAGAAGCACAACCACCTCGTCTTCTTCGCGCTGCTCGATCCCGAGGCCAAGAGGGAAATCCATGAGGCCTGCGTGGCGAATCACATCCCGCATTACGACCTAACCGGCTCGCTTGTGCAGTTCATCTGCGACCACACGCACACCTCCCCCGTGAATGAACTCGCGCGTCTGCACCAGACCAACTCCGGCTACTTCCAGCGTATCTCCGCCATGGAGTTCACCGCGCAGCACGACGACAGCCGCGGATTGCATACGCTCGATCAGGCCGACATCGTCATCGTCGGCCTCAGCCGGGTGAGCAAGAGCCCCTCGTCCATCTATCTCGGTTCACTCGGCTACAAAGTCGCCAACGTCTCGATCACGCGCGAGACCGGATTTCCCGAGGAACTCGACGGCGTGAAGAAGAAGACGGTTGCCTTCACACTCCAGCCACGAAAGCTCTTTGAGATTCGGCACAAGCGGATCAAGGACATCCAGGACCAAGCCACGATGACCAACCTGACCAACATCGCCTACTGCGATTTACGTTCCGTGGTGGAGGAAGTGGTGTACGCGGAAAAGGAATACCGGAAACGCGGGTACCCGATCCTCGACATCACCGGCATGACCGTCGAGGAAGTCGCTGCCAACGTCCTCCGCATCCTCGGCACCAAACGCAAAGACCTGGCCTACAGCTGAGCACACTGGAGGGGCGAGCTCCGCGAGACCGTCTTCTTGCCCGCGAATAGCACGGGGGCTCGGGTAGGGACGGTTCGTGCTACTCTGCGAAGTAGCAAATTCCTTTCGCTACGAAGCACGAGATGAACCGTCCGCACAGAACCCCTCCCACCGGCAGGATTTGACCACAGAGAGCTGTTGAGGAATCACCGTGCCCCGCGCAGCCAGCCGACGCGAAGCTTGGCATCTAAGGACTGTCCCCAAGTCTACCTGGTTCGCCGCTCTGTTATTCTCTCTGAAGCTCCATCCAA
>DAISJM010000015.1:0-68347 GCA_036821485.1 Verrucomicrobiota bacterium
CATTCCCGGGTTGATTACCGTGCGTCGAGCATTCAAGCTGATCCGCACTACGTAGCGCGTCAGCTCGCGGGCTGAAACGCCACGCTGACACGCGATCTTGTGGCCTTACGGCCGAACCTATTCGGCTCTTCTCAGTCTTACTTCCAAGAAACGGAACAGGGCGTGAAGTGTGAGTATGTATAGAAGAGGTGAAATCACGGTGAACATACGACCGTAGGCCGATACCAGCGAGCTGCCTGCGAGAGAGATCGTGAACAGTGCCAGCAGAAATCGAGGGCCAGCCGTTACCGATCGCCACCGGTATACGAGGAGGAACAACGCCAAGCCCCCAAAGGTCAAGAAAATCGAATTGGGAAGAATGTAATAGAACGAGCTCATTTTCTGTTCGGTGTAAGAAAATGGATAGTTAAAGAGCATTCGTCCCACGTTAGCCGTCCAGTTCTTGAGGTACTTGCCGGGGTGCTGGCGTATGTTGTCCAAGGCCCTGCTCATAAGCTGCCGATCCGCCTCGTGGGCGGGAAGGCCAGCGATGGATTCGTAAGTGGCTTGATGATGAGTTCTCAGCGTGAGGTTGTCGCCTTCCGTTGAAGCCAAACTTCCGAACCAATCGCCCGACTCCTCATCATAGGGCGAGGTCATCCAGTAGAGTTGAGCGCCGCCCGATGTGCCCCAATACAGAACACGCCCGGTCAGTCGCCACGTGTAGGTCAGATAGGGGATGCACAGCAGAAATGCAACGGCAAGCATGCCGGCCGTTACACGCAGCGCGCGCCCGCGGATCAGCAGCCAGACGATGGTTGAGATGACGAGGAGCGCCAGAAGAACCACGCCAAAAAAGACTTTGGTGAGAGCAAGCCACGCAAAGAAGACAGCTGCGATGCCGGCGTGGACGAGGCTGAAGCGTCCGTTGGACTCAAACATGGCGAGGCTGTGATAGGCCAGTCCGCAGACCAGCAAAACGGAGAGCGTTTCCGTGAGGGCGTAGGGCATGTAGCGAAGCACCGGGGGATACAGGCCAAAGAGCAGCGTGAAGAGCGTACGGCTACGGGCGGACATCCACTTTGCCAGTGCGCGTTGCAGGTACACCAGGGCGGCAAAGAGAAGAAATGCATTTAGCAGGCGAGCCATCAAGAGGGCGTGCCGGGACCATGCGATGGGCGCAAGCAGCAGGGGATAGCCTGGCCCGTTCCACAGATCTACTCGATCCTGTGGTGAGTAGTACCCGTTGAGCAGGTTGTGAGCGAAATCGAGATAGCGTCCCTCGTCCCCCTGGTACGATCCAAGGAGGGGATGGGCCACGAGAATGCACAACACGTAAAGCACGAGCAGAGGGATGAGCACCAGCCACGGCCTATTCTGTCCTGCTTGCATGAGGCGTTATACCTGATTGGGCATGGGTGCAATGATCTTGGCAGAGGCTTGAGCGAGGGGTGCGTCCTTCGCTGTCGAGTTCTGGTCGACGCCCAGCTCGAAGCGCATCGTCTGAGCGATGATCATCGCAACGGTCACAATTCCCGGTTCCCACGAGGGCAGGGCGGCGGCGACCGACGAGGTTGTAATCAGCACGATGTACCCAATGTTGGCAAGCATCCAACTCCGATCCTCGACGCGCTGTGGGTCTGAAGTCTTCAGCAGCCGATGATTGACGCGGATGATTTGGACAAACAGCACGCCGAGGACAACGACGCCAATGCCGCCCAGTTTGAGAAGGAGGTCGATCCACCCGGTGTCGACGGTTCCGACCGGGAGGTTTCCCTGCATCCACATGTCGAGGGCAATTTCGCCGAACACGCTGACGAACCCGATGCCCATCAGCGGATGTTCCTTGATAAGCGGAATGCGTTGAGCGTCCACGACGGAACGGCTGTAATACGAGCCCTCAACGTTCACAAGGTCGGTAACCGTACTGGATACATAACGCATGAACGTGGCGAAGGCCTCCGCGATGGAGTCTCCTCTCTCGGAGAAGGCAATTCCTATCACGGCGACGGTTACGGCAGAGATCATGACGATTGTGAAAAGCAATGCAGACCGCGATTTAACCCGGTTGGGAACCATGAGCCAGGTTACAAACATGCCGGCCAATAGACCGCTCCAGAGGGCCCGGAACGAGTAGGTCATGACGATGGTGGTCATCAAGCCGAGGTAGACCATCCCGCGACCCGACGGTTTCGTACAGAAAGACCAGAAGGCGTGAAGAAAGAACCAAAAGCTCAGACACATGGCTGGATTGTAGAATTTCACAGCGCCGACAATCCAAGCGTCGCCCATACCGGTTGCGTAGAATGGCAATTGGACGCCGAAGAATCGAAGCATGTTGAGACCGAAGATGAGAAGAATAACCCCAAAGGCCCAGCGCATCAACAAGCGCCACCGGCGGGCATCACGGAAATAGATGATGAGGAACAAAGCCATGCCATAGGTCAGAAAATGGCGGCCCGCGCGGAACAACAGCATGAATCGCTCGCCCAGTAGAAAATGAGTGCGCATCATCTGCAGAGCGACAAACGCAAGGAAGGCCAGGAGTACCTTGAATAGCTGGCTCTGCCGAGCTTCCCGAAGAGGGGTGCCCCCCAATGCAGCGGTGGCCATTGTGTAGGCCAGCAGAAGAAACAGGAGGGCGTCCTTGGCGCGAAAGAGGCCAGGTAGACGGCCAAACGAGTCTACGTCGACCAGGGAAAAAGCCTCGAACATGAAGAAGAGGAGCAAGAGCGTAAAATAGTGAGGGCGGGTTACCAAGAGGAAGATCAGAAATGCCAAGGTGACCACGGCCCCGGCCATGACCATATTGGTGGGAACCATCTTGCCCAAGTAGAGCCCGATAAGCACTACGGCAACGCCAATGATGAGCCGGGGTACTAGATTCTGGATATCGGCATCTGATCGCATGGCGTCATTCCTGTTCGGACGTCCGAAGATAGCCGTCCTGTCGGGCCTTATGCAATGGCCAAATGGCCGTCAGGTCCTGACAGCGGGTTGTGTCGGGCGGGAGCGCCTTGCCCGGCCGGACCACGTGGTACAAAGCCCAAGCACGCCCAGGGTCATCCAAATTGGATCGAAGGGGATTCTGTATCTGGGGAATGAGATCATCACCGTGTGAACGGCGGTAGCCATTGCGACGAGGCCGGCCAATGACCATATCTCCGCGCGTTGTTCTTTCACGCTTCGCGTTGCCTGCACAATGGCGGATATGGCTAGAATGACAAGAAGGGAAAACCATCCGATTTTAGCCGCTGCAACCATGACGGCGGGAACACCAACCCCATAGGTCTCCCGGAATGGATACTTGCGATTCCAGAGGTCGGCAGGTACTAACCGCCAAAATTCGGCGAAGCACCGCCAGCGTTTGTGCAGAAACGCGCGAGGGTTGGCGCGAGCCCATTTGATGGCAAGGCGTTGGTAGTAGGCATCCCGTTTTGCTTCAGACAACCGGGCGAGTTCGGTCCGCATTTCCGGTGTGGGGTGCGTGACGCCGGGAGCGTCTTCCATGTGCGGATTGTTCACGCACCAAAGGTTGAAGCCTCCTCCAGTGGAAATGGGAAGGATACGTTGGTGTTCACGGAACAAGGCGATTTCCCACGGCAGGATGGTCAGCAATGCGCTGGCGGCAGCGATCAGCCCCCACCACCGGTACCAACCGCGAGATGCGAAGAACCAAAGGGGAGCCAGCAGGAGCAGAAACGGAAGAACTGTTGCCCGGCAGAGAATGGCAAGGCCCATCGTGACCCCGGTCAGCAGTGGCAGAAGAACGGAAGAGTATCTTCTCCATGTGCAAAAGAGCGCGGAAATCACGGTGATCAACACGGCAAAGGGGGCTTCTGTCAGGACGCGAGAGGCGTTGACGACCAAAGGAGGGTGTAGCGCCATCAGCGTGGCTGTCAGCAGGGCACATCCGGGCGTGGATCGCAGGGCCCGTGCAAGACCGTATGAGGCCAGGATCACCAGGCTGGAGAAAGCAGCGAGGGACAGTCGGAGCGCGAGCGTGTTCGTTCCTGCAATCCGAAACACAGCCATGATGAACCAGGGGAGGAGCGGGGGGCGAACTTGGCTCATTCCGTAGGCGGCGAGATCCTGTTGTGAATCATAAGTTCCGCCTGCAAGTACGTTCTGTGCAATCTCGACGTAGGCAGATTCGTCATTCTTGAGAGTAGGGTCGGCAACCAGAGCGTACAGTACTCGGGCCAGCAGCCCCACGGTGAAGATAATGGCCAACGTACTTTTTGGAGTCTTGGTCACGCTGAACATAAAAAACATGTCTAAGACAAACCCCTCTCTGGGTCGACACAAAAGGAAGGGGTCTGGATTTTGCGATGGTTTCCGGGAGACCTTCACAGCGCGGAGCAAGGTGTTATAATCACCCGTATGAGAGAATCTTCGGTCATGTCTGTGGGTGGGACAGCTTTTCCCCGCGTGCTTCACCTCCTGTGGTCTCTTGACCGAGGGGGGGCGGAGCTCTTGCTGCTGAACTCGTTGCGCATTGCTGGCCAGTCGGCGGCAAATCACCAAGTGTGTTGCATGGGTATCGGGGGATCCCTGCGGGAACAATTCGAGGGGCTGGGGGTGCCGGTTCATCTGCTTGGGAAGCGTGGGCGATGGGGTTTGCCGAAGATGGTGAGGGACGGGGCGGCGCTCCTTCGTCGAATCGATCCGGATATCGTTCATATTCACCGTTCAGAAGGCGATATTTGGGGGCAGGTCTTGTGTCTTGTCGCAAGGACTCGGGCCCGGGTTGTAGTGACAGAGCACGGGATGTATGAGGGGGGGGTATCGGGGGATGTCCCGGTTCCGGCGTTCAAGAACCTGCTTCGCAGGATGCTGAAAGGTCGCATCCATATGACCGCGGCGATCTCCGCCGCGGTGGCGGAAGATATCATCAACAATCGGCTGGTAATGTTGGATCACATCACAATCATTCACAACGGGGTGGATGCTGAACACTTCTGTCCTTCGGTGAATTGGACGCCTCGACCTATTGTTGGGGCCGCAGGCCGGCTTGTACGCCGCAAGGGATTCGACATGCTGCTTCGCGCGATAGAGCAAATCGCAAAGCGGCGTCCAGACGTGAGGCTGATACTCGCGGGTGATGGGCCTGACCGCCCGCGACTTGAGAAGTTGGCCCTGGAGTTGGGGCTTGCCGATAAGGTTGAGTTCAAGGGAGAGCTCGCGGACATGCCGGCCTTCCTGCAAGGGCTTGGAGTATTTGCCTTTCCTGCTTTCAAAGACGGATTTGGCCTGACGCTGGTCGAGGCCATGAGTTGCGGGATTCCTTCCGTGGCGTTCCAGTCGGGTGGTGTGGCTGAGATTATCCGATCCGGGGAGAATGGGTTGCTGGTGCCTTGGGGGGATGTTGACGCGCTGGCCGGTGCCATCGAGCGCGTCCTCGCCGATGACGAGTTTGCCCGGTGCCTGTCATCGCGCGCGCGCCGATCCGTGATGGATCGCTTCAGTCTTCGAGGCATGACACGAGCCTACGGCAGTGTCTACCGGGAGGTCATCGCCAAGGGAATGACCATATGTGACGACGAATTCGTGCTCGCGCCGCCGAAGGATGGAAGGGGTATTGTTCTCTTGGTTGATTATGAGGAGCAGTTCTACTCCTCCGTGCGCCGTCTTGGGGCGGGCATGAACGTACATCTGTTGCGGCAGGGATTCGAACGGGCCGGGTATCAGATGGTTGTGCGCCGATTCTCTTCCATTGATTTTCGCAGGGAGCAATTCAAGGGATGGCACGTCTTGTATTGCTCCTCGGAGGACAGGGATCTCCGCTACAAGGGCTACATTGAGGATGTGCTCCTTGGCCTGACCTTGCGGGGGGCTATTCTTGTGCCCGGATTCTTTCTCTTTCGAGCCCATCATAACAAGGTGATGATGGAGATTCTGCGTGACGTGACACCGTGTGAAGATCTTAAGACCATTCGCTCCCGGGTGTACGGAAGTTATGAGGACTATGTGGTTGCACCGCCAGGTCTCGATGGGGGTCTGGTGATTAAACCGGCGGAAGGGGCCAACAGCAAGGGCATCTTGCTCGCTGATGGTCCAACTCAGACAGAGCGCGCAGCTCGGCGAGTGAGCCGTTCGTTTCATCCCGTCGATGCGCTCAAAGACCTGATCAAGCGATGGATTCGATACGGATACGCTGGACGGTCAAATCGACGGCGGAAATTTGTTATACAGAATTACATTCCCGGGCTGACTCATGATTATAAAGTACTTGTCTATGCGGGGCAGTTCTACGTTTTGCTCCGCAAGAATCGCCCTGGCGATTTTCGGGCCAGCGGAAGCGGTTTGTTTGAGTGGCCGGATTCCCTGCCCGATGGACTGCTGAATACTGCCGAGAGAGTGCACCAGGCCTTGGGATCGCCGTTCACATCCATGGACATGGCTTTTGATGGTTCGCGAGTGCATATTCTGGAAGTGCAGTGTCTACACTTCGGTACCTATACTCTGGAGAAATCCCCGGGCTACCACGTACGAGATGGCGGGCAATGGAGATGGGTGGCGGGTCGCTCCATCCTTGAAGAAGAAGTGGTGCGGAGCGTGGCGGCTTTCATCGAGGCCGATCGGCCTGGGCTCACGGAAGGCTGACCTTCATTCTGTACATGCGCTGGACCACATTGGTTGGATGGGGCGTTGTTGCGGTGCCATCGTCTGCCCAAGTCTGGGTCGTTCCCGTGCCGATGAACGAGGTGGAGGCGAAACTCCACGCGTACCAGTTGGTGATGAAGTCATCCGTGTAATAGGCTCGATACACACGAGCCGTACTTCCAACAAGTATTATCTCGGGGCCCGAGTTGGTGGGGACCCGGAACGTTACTTGGAAGATCGATGCCGCATTGGATGGGTGTGTGTCGGCAATGAACTCGTGGTAATTGTCCTGCCCGTCGCCATCCAGATCGTTCGTCCCCTCGTAGAAGTACGGCCATCCGAAATAGTGTTGCTCCCAAGCGTCTGCCACCCCGTCGCCATCGGAATCCACGGTTGGCGACATGCGCACATCCGCCAGCACGGCTTCTGATATCGCCTGCCCTCCCGCCGAATCATACGCGACAGCCTGCATGCTGACGCGTCCCACACCGGACGTTCGGCTGTTCCATGAACACAGGCCGTTCGTGGTCACCGCCGCGAGTTTCCCCTCCACGTAAATGAGGAATTGAGTGACCGATCCCGCCGCATTGATGGCGGTTGCCGTGACAGCCACATCGGCGCCCACGAGAACGTCCTGCCCGTTGGTGGGCGATGTGATGGAGCAAAGAAACGCAGAGTTACTGACAACTACTGGCAGCCGGTAGTGCCCTTGGACCTCAACAGCAGTTCCGTCGCGTGCGACAACGTGGACCGTGTGGGGGCCATTGGCGACGCTGGTCGAATTCCAGAGATATCGGGCGGGCAAGATATCCTGTCCGCAAGAGAACAGGATATTGCCGCGCGCAGTCAGCACGTCGGCGTTGTCGTTGAAATAGTCGGTGAAAGAGTCTCCCGAGTAAAATCCCGGGCCGGAGACCGTGAAGGCTATCCGAAGTCTGTATCCCGCCGGCCCGGCGAATCGCGCATCCAGGGAAAACTCGGCTGCGCCGGAATATGGAACATAGTTGGTTGCCTTGACGCCATTGCCAGCCGACAAAACGGCGTTGGTGTTGATCATGTCCTTGAGTTTGGTCATTACTGACTGCGCCGATTCGCCACCGGCAGCATTCACGCGATTGGTGATGGCGACCCCGTTCGTCAGGGTGATGATGGCTCGGACCCAGTCTCCGGCAGTGGCCGTTCCGCGCAGCAGAAGATACTCGCGGGCAATGTATGTGGACTCAATGAGGTTGGAAGAGAGCGCCTTTCCCCAAACCCGCTGAACTGCCGCGGTGCCCGCTTCGCATATGACGCCGTATGTGGCGGCGGAGCCTTCATAGCCGTAGTTGGTGTACGTCAATTGGAGCCGGTCGCCGAAGGCCTGTGCTCGAACGATGATGTTGCTCGAATTGACGCGTGCCGCCAAGTTGCTGACTGCGGACAGAAGCGTGTCGCCGGTTACGACGGTGTAGGAGCAGGTGACGCTGTTGACGGAGACCTTCAGGAGATTGCCGGGCGCGGGCGGGGCATTCGTAAGCGTGCTGACAAATAGATCATCCAGGTAGAGGTCTATGGCCTGACAAGCTACACCGAAGACATTGGTGGCGGAGGCAACATCCACGGTGACCACGCCCGACACAACCTGGTTGGAAAAGAGATTGGTGATGGACACATACGGTGGCGAGGCGTAGGGCGCCATCAGTGGGTCGCCAAGGAAAATGCCTTGGTATGGATTTCTAACAGACATCCAGTAGCTCTCGGCCAGATTGAATCCTCGGTACTGCCAAAAGTAGACCATGGGGTCGGGGAACTTCTCGAGAAAGGCGCAGGGCTCCACCACGGTGCCATAGGAGGCGGAGGCTCCTGCCTGAATCCAGTCCAGGATGGACATTTGAGCCTGGGCTTCTGCATCAAACAGAAATCCCCCGCAGGATGTGAGGTGGTCGCAAATGGCGCCGGGCAGGTAAGTGTGGTTATAGATCCATAGCGAGGTGGATACGCTTTGGCAGTAGCCGAGGAGATTGGTGTTCTGGAACACGGCATTCCATTGATTCTCCGAAACCTTCACAAGGGGGAAGTTCGTGAAGAAGAGGCTGTCGAAACGCAGATCATCAAACCGCTTGTAGCGGATGTTGCGATAGGGGTCCGAGCTCTTGAACAGCTCGATTTCGCCGGAAGGGAAGGTTCCGTCGGCTGATCGGGTTCTCGCAATCAGGGCGGTGGCCAGATTCAGCCAACGCGCAGTTAACATGGTGCACAGATAGTAATTGGATCCGGCGTAAGCATCCGAACGGTGAAAAGCCCGTTCGGTCTGAAAGTAGGCATTGTCGGTACCTGCATGAATCTGACAGTCGGGGTCCATGAAGTCCTTGAGGCCATAGAAGATGATGGCCGTGGTGCCGTTCTGGAGGTTGTTGTGGAGGTCCCAGCGCGCAGCGTAGGGAATGTCCTTCGAGAGCACAATATAGTCGATTTGGTTGCTTAGTCCTTCGGAGTCGATGTGTTGGTAAATGCGGCTTACTACGGAGGTCTGGAACAGCCCCGCATTGACGCGGTTGGTTCGTGGAGAAATAGACACGTGACACACATTGCGTTCGGGAATGCCGCGTGTCTGCCGGTACAAAGCTCCTACTTGCTGGGACTCGATGCTGTCGTCGTTGACGACGATCAACACGTTCTGAGGCCCTCCGCCCGCAAAAGCAGCGGCGGCCGTGGCCAGAAGCATCCAAAGTCTGAGACCACTGCGAAACATGCCCGTCACCATCCCTTTGCAAGTAACATACCCCATGCCGGGCAGATGTTCACGGGGTACTTGGCGGGGCTGGTTCCAGCACGCGGATATTGCGGAAGTAGCCCCCCGGTCCCCCCGCAAGGATGCCCCATCGACCCGGCCCCAGATCTGCCTCAGGCCACGAGCAAACCACGAGACCATCAACGAGGCCTTCCAGTCCTGCATCTGTACGGCGGACCATGATTCCGTAGCCACGCTCAGGCCGGATGAGAGCTCCGCGCGCCACCATGCGATGAAGTTCCTCGCCGGATCCTTCGGCGAACATCCATGCGCTGAGTTCTCCTTGTAAACCGAAGAACTTGAAGGTGCCATCTTCCCGCACGTCAAACACGAGGCCCAGTACCTGCTTCTGCAGGAAGTCCCATCGACCAGGATTCACCGCCAATTCGACGGATATCATCTGTGGGGCGTAATTCGTGTGGGTGAATACCACTGTGTCCATCTCGTTTGCTGGGCTGAAGAATATCCACTCATTGGTTGGCGTCAGACGTCCTCCGGAGATTGACGTATTCCCGTCATCAGCAAGGACGAACGATTGAGCATCCGGCGGCACGTTGACCGGGAAGTTGGAGGGCAAGGGTTCTGCGTTGGCGGAGGCTGCCGGCGCGGGGTGTTCAGCAAAAGGCCTGGCAAGGGGGTCTCCGATCAACAGGATCTGGAGGGGGCAACGAATAGAAAGAAAGAAACTCTCCAGGATGCTGCATCCTCGCGCTTGGTGCACATAGAAGCGTGCGGCGGGGAACTTGGTCCAGATGGCCATGGGTTCCGTGACGGTGCCTGCTGTGGCGCTGGCTCCACCGAATATCCATGCAGTGAGCTTTGTCTGATCGCTGATGTGAAAAATGCCCGCGGCGCTGGTGAGATGCTCTGCCATGCAACCGGGCAGATAGGCGTTGGCGCCATAGAGGGGATTAACCGACGCACCGCCCATCATGAACCCGAGGATCGATCGTTCCGCGTTTGAGAACTGATCGGTGATCCGAGCGCCAACGCCAAGCGACTGGAGTTCTGCAGCAGCGGCCGGGTATTGCCATGCGCGGCAGCGGGAGCGGACGTCGTCGCTCGTGACAAAGAAGACCGTACCGGTGGGGCGCGTGCCATCCGATTCAACGCCGGAGTGGAGGCAACGAAGTATGGAATCTACATCATTTCCGCGCGAGCCAGTGAATCCCAGCATCATGCTGGGGAGCGGCATGCGATCCTTCAGGATGTCATGGAACCAGGAAAGGGGCTGTCCTTCCGCAGCCGGACCGTTAGGCTTGTCGGGTCCTGCGAAGAATGGCGAGATGACGCTGCCCTTTGAAATCACATCGGAGTCCGGTACATGTCCTCGCACAAAGGTCATTCCCATCAGGGACATGGGCGGATCGGTGGTAACGCGGATTGGAAAGTCCACGGAGTAAACCCATGCCAGAATCTGTGACTGTAGGCCACGCTCACGGATTGCCGTCTGAGCGGGTTCCCAAATGAAGCGCATGAAGTCTTCAGGCGATATCTGTGATTCGGGTTCAAGGATGGTGTCCGGCAGGCTGAGGTTGACCCGGTTTTCCTCGGGTATGCCGCGTAGGTTGGCGTATTCTTGGGCGATGCGCAGGGAGACGGGGGACCGGCTGTTTGCCAGCAGGAGCACCTCCCGTGGCGACTGGGCGCCGACCGTGATCGCGATCAGGAGAATGGCGATCACGTATAGAACAAGAAGCGGTTGCCGGGAACTCTCTGCTCTGTTGGTCATGGTGATGTCGCCGGGCCCTTTCTCGCCATATAGGTGCTGACCACCACAATCATCAACGGAAGCAATGGAATGGAGTAGCGGGCTACAGCGTTGAGTGGCATATGGGCAGCGAAGTAGAAGAACACCAACGCAACGGGGATGATCAGCGTGGTGTCGCGGTCTTTTCGAAATGCCGTGTGACATGCGGCCATCGCGAACAGGCCGGCCAGAGGAAGCAGCATCAGTCCAATAGCAAGGCTCTTGGCCGGAGATTCGCCCAAGGTCCAGAACAGACCCGCGTTGGCAACCATCTTGCGGATGAGAATCCATGGATGCGCGGCGTAGTTCCTCAGGCGGTTCTTGAGGAGCATGGCGTCAAAGACATAGTCACGCTCCGCGCCATGCAAGGAAGCGGGCACTTGCGCAGCGACCTCGCGGGATACCTCTGCGGCTTTTCCGCACTGCGGCGCATAGGAAAACGGGGTTTCCCAGAATCTGTCGACGATATAGTCACCGTCAAGTAGTGCGGCGCCGGTGAGAACGTGGACCGGTACGATGTGTCCGCTGACCCGCCAGTTTCGCGCAGTCCACGGCACCACAACCAGTGAAGCCGCCAGTGGAATCAACAGGGCACGCAAGGCTGTTCGCTTCCAACCCTCCATCGACGCAACAAGCACTGGCGCTATGACGAAGAAGGGCAGAAACGTTGACTTGCACAACGTCGCGATGCCAAGGATCAATCCGGACAGCAGGAGTACACGGACGGATGGCTTGGCTAGGTACAACATCAGTGTAAGGCAGAACCCTGTCATCAGAAACATGGCAAAGATTTCCACCCAGATACGACTCGTATACCATATCGGAATGGGATAGACCGCGAAGGCCATGGCTGCCCAGAAGGCCACGCGGCGATTCTGGAGTACCTCTGTCATCTTGAACACAAGCAACCCCGTCAGCGCCAAGAGAAAGCACTGAGCGACTTGGACCGAGCCCGGCCACCATCCCCCCGTCGCGATCAGGAGCGTGCCGACAAAGGTGGGATATGCGGGTCCGCGCGCCACCGTGGGTTCTGTGTCCGGGTAGAAGGACAGGGATCCGTTCTTCCAGAGGCCGAACCCAAGACGTCCGTATCCATCCGGGTCCAGGACGGCGTGATGATTGGAAGCGATGTATGGATAGACGACAAAACAGAAAAACAGCGAGAATGCGAGGGCGGCAAGGAACGGCAGCCATTGGGCCGCCCGCCGCTCGTAAAATGAACCATGCTGGGAAAGTCGTTCGTTCATGTGTGTCGACTACATCTTCAGAGTGTACCGATTCTGAACGGAAGACAGGGTGTTCAGCAAGAGCTCAAGGTGTGTCTCGCGCTTGTAGCACTGTTCGGCTTTCTCCCGGGCGCGCTGGCCCACGGCTTTGAGCCATGTCGGATCGTCGATCATGTTCGCCATCTTGGCCGAGAGGTCGTCCACATCGCCTGGCCTGAAAATGCGGCCGGTACGGCCGTCCTCGATCAGCGCACCGACCGAGCCGTGCCCCGATCCCAGCACCGGGGTGCCGCACGCCATACTCTCGATCACCGCGTTGGGCATGTTCTCGTAGCAGATGGATGGCAGCACGGTGAACAAAGCTCCGCGGTAGAGTGCGGCGAGATCCTCGGCAGCGACAAAGCCCCGAAAATCCACATTGGCCGCGACGCCGAGGTCTTTTGACAGCGTTCGATATTCCGCTGCGAAGGCTGTGTCCATCGAGGCTGCCAAAATCAGTTTCGGCGGGTTCTTCAGCTTCGAGTAGGCGCGCAGCAGCGTTTCGATTCCTTTGTGCGGTTCGAGGTGGCCGACATAGAGTATGTAGGGTGGCGCGCTGCCAACCACGGCGGGTGTGTCGAAGAATCGAGGAGCGACGAAGGTCGGAATGTGCACCAACTTTTCACGTGGCCAACCCGCCTCAATCATCTTCGACAGTGTGAATTCGTTGGTGATGACAAATCGATCGATGAGATCAAAGTAGCCGCGCCAGCGGTGAAAATGCATCGAGAGATAGCTGACAAGTGATGCGCCGAGGGAGCCTTTGACGCAACGGTACTTCACGCTGGGCTTGAGGTCGCCTCGGAGACAAAGCTCACAGGGCTTGCCATCGCGCAGCAGGTGAATGGCCGGGCACATCAGGAGAAAATCACTAATACGCACAACGATGGGAATGCCGCGTTTCTTTATGCCGACGAGCAGGGAAGGCGAAAGTTTGCGCAGGAAATGAAGAATGTAAGCAACGTCAGGTTTTGCGTCGTCGACAAGGTGACCGACAGCCTGTGCCACCTCGGGTGAGTAGAAACTGCGTTCGACGGTCTTCAAGAAACTGCGGAGCGACCAGGCATGCTCGTCGAACCGGATGGCATCGGGCCCCGCCAAGGGCTGAACAAAATAGCGGGAGTACGGCGTCGGCTCGTTCTTCGAATAGTGAATGGAGAAGGGGATGATCTCGTGGCCGCGCTGCTCCAGCCCGGCCTTGACGTTGAACATATACCGCTCCGGTCCGCCGGACACGAAATAGCGGTAGTTTGCCAAAAGGATCTTCATAGTGATGGTCGCGTTGACCACATATTGGGGGTGCCACGACGCAAAATCAAGCGGGGGACACCCCGTTTGACCCTCTCAGACGCTGGTGATATAGTCCCGCCCACAGGAATTCTGCCCATGGAATGTGCGATCATCACGACGTATCGGTGCAACGCGAAGTGTCACATGTGTTACACATGGAAGCACCCCAGCGCGTCCAAGGAAGAGTTCTCACCGAAGATTCTCGAGTCGCTTCCCTCCGGTCAGACGAAGATCAATATTACCGGTGGCGAGCCGACCTTGCGCGCCGACCTGCTGGACATCGTGAAGATTCTCAAGCCCAAGACATCGCGTCTCGAAATCATCAGCAACGGGTCGATGCCGGAGCGGCTGCTCGAGGTGGCGCGTCTGTACCCCGACATGACTTTTCGCATCAGCCTCGAAGGTTTGCCGGCGGTCAGCGACGACATCCGCGGGTTGAAAAATGGGTTCGACAAGGGGCTGCGCGCCCTGCTTGGGCTGATTGATCTTGGCGTGAAGGACGCGGGCATTTCCATGACCATCTCCGATGAGAATGTCGCGGACCTGCTTCCCTTCTACCAGTTTGCGGTGAGGATGGGGTTGGAGTTCACGCAGTGCGTGCCGCACAACTCGCACTACTTTCACAAGCTCGACAACCAGATCGTGGACAAGGAGCGGTGGGGCAAGGAGATTCGGAACCTGATGCGTGCCCTGCTGACATCAAAGCGAACCAACCTGCGGCTGAAGGTCAAGGACTGGTTCCGCGCCTATTTGAATCTGGGATTGTATCTCCACGTGATTGAGGGCAAGCGGCCGCTTGCCTGCGGGGCAGGGACGGATTTCTTCTTTGTGGATCCATACGGTGACGTGCTCCCGTGCAACGGCATGGAGGCCAAGGACGCAATGGGCAACCTCAACCAACAGACGTTCGACGAAGTCTGGAACTCGGAACGGGCGAAAGCGGTACGCAGCCGCGTCGCCTGTTGTCAGCGTGGGTGCTGGATGGTCGGCAGCGCCGTGCCTGCGATGCGAAAGCACATTGTCCGCGCGGCAACGTGGGTGTTGAAGAATAAGATCAATGCCACCTTGGGTCGCGAATTGGATCTCGCATAAGACCAATCAGCGTTCGGCTACGGACTGATAGACTTCCTCGGTCTGCATGGTGATTTGATCCCACGAGAATGTTTCTTCCACATAGGCCTTTCCCGCGAGGCCCTTTTTCCGCCCTTCGTTGTTAGCCAGCAGATCAGCCAGGCGCAGGCGCAAATCCTCGACGGATGCTGATTTGAAGAGGAATCCGTAGGGTGATGAGCCGTCGGCGCTTGCGCGCAGAACTTCGGCGTTTTCTGGAATGTTGCTGCACAGCACGGGGCATGCATGGCTCAAAGCTTCGAGCAGAACGATGGGCATGCCTTCCAGTGTGGAGGGTTGCGCAACGCAGCGGGCGTTGCTGAAGGCTTCGTCCTTCTCCGCTCCATACAGCGGGCCGGTGAATACGACGCGGGGATCGCCTGCTGCGGCAGCCTGCAGCTTGGCGTAGTATTCGTCGGTATACGAACTTGAGCCTGCGATCAGCAATTTGGTGTCCGTATCGAGGCCGCGAAAGGCTTCGATCAGAAAGTGGCATCCCTTCTCCGGAACGATGCGGCCGAGAAATAGCACGTAGTCATTTCCCTTTACGCCGAAGCGACGGATGCGATCGGGAGGTCGCGGTATGGCAGGGGCTACGCCGTTGGGAATGTACACGGTGGGTCGGTGGTATTCCTCGGCGTAGCGTCGCTGCAGGGATTGAGAGACCACGATGGTGCGATGGGGGAAATGAACGGCGGTCCACGCGCCCGCGCGGAGCATGAGCTTGGCTGCTCCGCGCCACTTCTCGCGTTGCCAATCAAGGCCATGCACGGTGGCGACAACGCCGCGTCCTGCGAGCCGGGGAAGAAATGAGACCAGCGACGGCCCCGTGGCGTGGTAGTGTACAATGTCGTAGCCGCGCAGCACGCGGAAGCTGGCGAGCAGGGTATGAGAAATGGCTTCGAAATGTTTCGTGTAAAGCGCAGGCAGGTCGACGAGTTTGACGCCTTGGAAGGATTCAAGCCTGCGCTGGTTGTAGCGACGGCGGCAGAAGACGGTGATATCGTGGCCTCGCGCGGCCAGACGCGTGGCAATTTCCTCCACCGCTCGCTCGACACCGGAAACGTTGAGCGACGCCGGGTCGGCGGTCGGCTGCGACGAGGACTCATCCGCCCCTGGAATCTGGCCGATGGCTCGCAGGCCGAGGAACGCTATCTTGAGGGGTTTTGTCACGCTGGAGTGGCGGAACCGTAGAAGGCCGCCTGTTGTTGAAACTGGTCTTTTGGACGCATTTCTCCTATAGTGTTGGGTCTGCCGTAAGGGATCAAGCAGAAGTGTCTCCGATGTGTTGATCCGCACGGGCGATTTGTGCGGGCCGAGAGGTATGTTGCGGATATGGCTTCCTACGCGATGGCGAGAAAAGTGCTGAACCGGGGCGGACTCGTCGTGATCGACGCCTTCCTGGTGGCCGTTGGCTTTATCCTCGCCTATTGGTTTAGATGGTTTCTTGATCTCCCCGACGGCGTGCGACGACTTGTGGACGTCATGCCAGGTGGCGAGGTCCCGCAACTTGTTGCTCCGCTCCGTGCCTACTGGTGGATTATTCTCGACAGCGCGTTGTTCTGGCCGCTGATTTTGGACTTCCGCCGTTTCTACGATCATCCGGCGAGCGTGTCGTGGAAGAGGGCGGCCTGGATTTCCTTCCAAGCCGCAGCCATCATGCTGGCGGGTATTCTCGCGACGCTGTTTCTCTTCCGGGTTCCCTGGGTGAACCGGACGTATATCCTGATTGCCGTAGTGTCCGTGAGCGGCCTCATTTTCCTGCGGCATTTGCTGTCGTTAACGGTTTCGCGCGCGGTGGTGAAAGTTGGTGGCGCGGCGGGCTATCCTGTGCTGATTGTTACCACACGCGCCGCCGCCGCAGACCTTGTGCAGTGGTTGCATGCCCATCCCGAGGAGTACTCCATTCCAGTCGGGTTGGTGTTGTTGGACGATGTAGCCGGAGCCACTCCGCAGAGCGTGGGTGGTATTCCGGTCTGCGGGCAGGTCAGTGACTTGGCGCGGGTCATGCATGACCTGTCGGTGTCCGCCGTCATCATCGGATCAGCCGGGATCACATTCGATGCGGTGCGCCAGATCGTCATGGTTTGTGAGACGGAAGGCGTAGATGCATGGCTGCTGGCTGATTTTGTCCAGACGAAGACGGCGAAGGCGGTGACGGGTCTGTTTGCGGGGCGGGAGGCGCTGCTGTTTACGACATCGCCCGGGGCTGCTTGGCAGCGGGCAGCGAAGCGCATCATGGATGTCATCATTTCCTTTGTGGCCATCGTTCTGTTCTTGCCCGTGATGCTGGTGATCGCGGTCCTGATTCGCCTGACGTCGCCGGGGGCGGTGTTGTTCCGGCAGAAACGATCGGGCCTGCACGGCAAGCCGTTCACCATGCTCAAGTTTCGCTCGATGGAAACGGATGCCGAAATGCGTAAGGCGGAGCTCGATGCCTTCAACGAGATGGAAGGCCCGGTGTTCAAGATCACCAACGATCCGCGCATCACGACCATCGGTCGCGTGCTGCGGCGGTGGAGTTTGGATGAGTTGCCGCAGCTCTTCAATGTGTTGGCGGGCCACATGAGCTTGGTGGGGCCGCGGCCGCTACCCGTCTACGAAGTGGAGAAGATGAATGACCTGTCGCACAGGCGGCGCCTCAGCATGAAGCCGGGGTTGACCTGTCTCTGGCAGGTGCGGGGGCGGAATAAGGTCCGGGATTTCAAGGAGTGGGTCCGACTTGATCTGGAGTATATCGACAACTGGTCGTTGGGTCTCGATCTCAGAATCCTGATAGAGACGCCGGTGGCGGTGCTGAAAGGAACGGGCTGCTAAGCCCGGCATGCCGGAATGAAATCCACGTCCAAGCCCTGTGTTTTCTTCGACCGTGACGGGATAGTGAATCACCCGCCCACGAAGGCGCGCTACGTGCGCCATTGGGGGGAGTTTGAGCTGATACCCGAGTTCATCGATGCGCTCAAGGTGGTTTCGAGAGCTGGCTATGAGGCCGTCGTGGTGACCAATCAGAAAGGCATCTCCACGGGGCAGATGACGGCAGAGAACGTTCAACAGATTCATGACAATCTTGTCGAACTGTTGAAGAAGCATGACATTGGCCTCAGGGATATCCTGATCTGTTCAGCGGGCGATGACCGGCATCCTCATCGGAAGCCGAACCCGGGCATGTTGATCGAGGCAGCGCGCAGGCACGATCTTGATCTTGCCCGCTCCTGGATGATCGGTGATCAGGAGAAGGATGTGGAAGCCGGGCGACGTGCAGGCTGCAAGACCGTGCTGGTTAAGGCGGGAGAGCACGCGACTGCCGCGGACCACAGACTTCAAAGCATGGGTGAGTTGGCGGACTTTCTGGAGCGACACTTGGCAGGCCATCTGAATTCCTGAAGGCCTTGAGGACAAACGTGGAAGCAGCAACGGGCATGGGCATATGGAGTGAACGCTGGCGTCTCGCGGCACTGTCGCGTGACGAGCTGGTGCGTCTTGCCCTGACGGCAGCCATGGTGGGCGTGGCATTTATCCTATTCCACCTGCAGGGAAATACCACCGACGTGCGTGCCTACGGTCAATCAGCCCTGCTCTGGATGGTCCATCGATGGAACGAGTCGGGTGGAGACCTTTCGCACGGATGGCTTATCCCCTTTGTGAGTGCGGGCATTCTCTGGTTCAAGCGGCGGGAGTTGATGAGCCTGCCCAAGAACTCGAGTCGCATTGGCCTTGCGGTGGTTGTGCTGGCCCTGCTGTTGCATTGGATTGGCGCAAAGTCCCAACAGACCCGCCTCTCCCTCGCGGGATTGGTTCTGTTGATGTGGGGTGTTCCATTCTACTTCTACGGATGGCAGGTCGCGCGGTTGCTGCTTTTCCCCTGCGCCTATCTGATCTTTTGCATACCGCTGAACTTCCTGGATAGTCTCACCTTTCCGCTGCGCATCATGGTGACGATAGCTGCGACGGGACTTCTCAACGGGCTGGGCATTGAGGCGCAACGCAGCGGTTCGGCGATTTATTCTACGGCGGCGGGAGGGTTCAATTTCGATGTGGCCGATCCCTGTAGCGGTCTTCGTTCACTGCTTGCGATGACCGCCTTGACGGCGGTCTATGCCTATCTCACTCAGAAGACGCTGGTGAAACAGTGGCTGCTATTCTTTGCCTCTATTCCTCTCGCCATCATAGGGAATATCGCGCGCATCACGACCGTGGCGTTGGTGGCCGAGGCCTTCGGGCAAAAACTCGCCTCGGGCCTTTATCATGATTACTCGGGATACGTGGTGTTCTCTGTGGCGATCGGCCTCATGGTGGGCGTAGGCTCGTTACTCAATCTGGACTATCGCGGAGCATGGGAACGATGGAAACAAAGACTCTTAAGCCCTACTTCGTAGTACTGGGCCTCATGATACTGACGTCGCTGGCGCTCGCGTTCACCGTGGATGTGAACGTTACAGATCAGGCCGGCATACGCATGTTCCTGCCCGACCACGTGGGCACTTGGTCTGGTCGCGAGATGCGCTTTTGTCAGAATGAGCTCTGCCAGCGGGAATACCATGTGGATGAACTGAAGGATGTCAACGTGTGCCCCGCTTGCGGTGGGCCTTTGGGGTCCATGAGCTTCGGCGAGAAATTGATTCTTCCTGCCGACACACAGATTCTGAAGAAGCACTACAGCAATCCCAATGGGCGCACCATTTTTGTGTCGATTGTGCTTAGCGGAAAAGAGCGTGCCAGCATCCATCGCCCGCAGATATGTCTGGTTGGTCAAGGCAACGAGATTATCCACAGCGCGGTTCTTGACGTGCCGATGAACAATCGAAAGACGCTGGGCGTTATGCTGCTTGATATGCTGCGCCGAGGGAAGACGGCAGAGGGCAAGGCCTACGAAGCGCCGACGTATTACGCCTACTGGTTTGTCGGCAAGGGCCGGGAAACACCGTATCACGTGCAACGCATGATTTGGATGGGTACAGACAGAGTCTTTCATAACGTGTCTCACCGATGGGCGTACATTGCGGTTGCGGGCATGAGAGACCCAGAAGGGACGGCCTATCAGGATGAAATACGTGGTTTCTTGAAGGATCTCTATCCCGAGATATTGATCAACAAGGGATAGTCGCTAACCGCTTTTGCGTTGTACTCCAGCCCCCGCCTGTGTAATGGTAAGGCTCCGTCTTCACGGAGGAAACGTCGTGTCTTCAAGCTCATCAAAAGTCGTGTCCGTCGTCACCGGCGGCGCAGGATTCCTGGGTTCCCATCTCTGCGATTACCTTCTGGCCAAAGGCCATCGGGTCATCTGCCTGGATAACCTGATCACCGGCAACGTGGCCAACATCGAACACCTGTCGGGCAATGCGGATTTTCGCTTCATCAAACATGATGTGACCGAATACCTGTACCTGCCTGATGCGGTGAATTACATCTTTCACTTCGCCTCGCCCGCGAGCCCGATCGATTATCTCGAACTGCCGATTCAGACGCTGAAGGTAGGCGCGCTGGGAACACACAAGGCGCTCGGGCTCGCCCGGGCCAAGAAGGCGCGGCTGCTGCTGGCCTCCACGTCCGAGGTCTATGGCGACCCGCTCGTGCACCCGCAGCCTGAAACGTACTGGGGCAACGTCAACCCCATTGGCCCCCGCGGCGTGTACGACGAGGCCAAGCGATTTGCCGAGGCGATGGTGATGGCCTATCACCGCTTCCACGGCGTCGAAACGCGCATCGTCCGAATTTTCAACACCTATGGCCCACGCATGAGACCGAAAGATGGCCGCGTGGTTCCGGCGTTTATTGTTCAGGCGTTGAAGGGCGAACCCATGACCGTGTTCGGCGACGGCCATCAGACCCGCAGCTTCTGCTATGTCTCCGACCTGATCGAGGGCATCTATCGCCTGCAGATGAGCGACCATTCCGAGCCGGTGAATATTGGGAACCCGCGCGAGATGAACGTTCTGCAGTTCGCCGAAAAGATACGCGACCTGTGCAAGAGTTCGTCCAAGATCGAGCATAAGGCGCTTCCGGTCGATGATCCCAAGGTGCGCCAGCCCAATATCAGCAAGGCGAAGAAGCTCCTCGGCTGGGAGCCCAAGATGGACCTTGAAACAGGATTGCAGCTGACGATTGACTACTTCCGGGCGCTGATCACGAGGGGACAGATATAAGGCTATTGCCAGCCGGATAGCGCTGTCCTAGAATTGCAGCAGATTCAGGGGGCCACACATCATGCGGTTGCGCTACACGAAAAAAGACGGGACCCAGATGGAGTTTGAGCTGGGGGAGAAGCCGATCACCATCGGCCGCAGTCCGGAAGCCGACGTGGTGGTGCTGGACGAGAAGGCCTCGCGTATTCATTGCGGTGTCCGCCTCTGGGATGGTGAGTTCTACATCAAGGATCTGAAATCCCGCAACGGCACGTTTGTGAATGATCAGCGGATCGAAGTGGCGAAACTGAAGCCCAGTGACCGAATCCGTATTGGCTCGATCAGCTTCCTCTTTGAGCAGGATCCCACGAAGTCGACGGGCGTTGCCCTTCAGGAGATGGAGCAGGAAATGGCTCAGGGCAAAGGCTATAGCACGATTCTGCAGGAGATCGTGGGCAAGATGGATGATCAGCCGCCCCAGGAGGCGGGGGCTTCTGCCGCGCCGCAGGGCGCGGCTGAAGAGGGCGAGCCGATCCGCATCAAGGCCCGCAAGAAGCCCAAGACCTGAGACAGACTTTGAAGCAAAAAGCCCCGCCGGAAGGCGGGGCTTTTTTTGTCGGTGTTTGTCAGGTCTGCGGGGGAGTTTCCCCCGGCTTCGTGGCATCGGGGTCGCCGTCGGCTGTTGCGGTCTCATCCTCGGGTTCCACCGGTGTGGCGGAGACCAGCTTGTCGCCTTCATCCAGATTGATCAGGCGCACGCCTTGTGTGTTGCGGCTGATCACACGGACGTCGCTGACGGGTATGCGAATCATCTGCCCGCCCGCGCTGATCAGCATCAGCGCATCCGTGTCCCGCACGGCGTGAGCGCCGACAAGGAGACCATTGCGTTCCGAGGCCTTGATGGAGATAACGCCCTTGCCGCCGCGATTCTGAGAGGGATACTCGTCGAACGCGGTCCGTTTGCCATAGCCGTTTTCCGAAATGCACATCAGGGTCGCTGCGGGTTGGACGACCTCGATATTCTCCACGCGATCATCCTTCTTGCCGAGGCGGATGCCGCGGACGCCGTAGGTGTCGCGGCCTTGATCGCGGAGTTGGGTTTCGTTGAAGCGTATGCTCATGCCCTGCCGCGTGATCAACATGATCTCGTCGTTGGCCGAGGTCAGTTTCACGCCGATCAGGTTGTCGCCCTCTTCGATCGCGATGGCGATGATGCCGCCCGCGCGAGGGTTACCGAAGGCGGACAGGTCCGTCTTCTTCACCACGCCGCCGGCCGTGGCAAAAACCAGGAACTGTGTGTCCGGGAATTCGCGAACGGGTATGCACGCGGCGATCTTCTCATCGGACCCGATTTCCAGCAGGTTGACGATTGCCTTGCCGCGAGCGGTGCGGCCCGCCTCGGGTATCTCGTATACTTTCTTCCAGTAGACGCGGCCCTTTGCCGTGAAGAAGAGCATGTAGTCGTGGGTGGAAGCCGTGAAGACGTGCTCGACGTAGTCTTCTTCCTTGGTTTCCATGCCCATGACGCCCTTGCCGCCGCGACGTTGCTGCCGGAACGTGGCCATGGGGGCGCGCTTAATGTAGCCGGAGTGGCTGATGGTGATGACGCAGCCCCGGTCGGCGATAAGATCCTCGATGTTGATCTCGCCTTCGTCAGGTACGATCTCGGTACGGCGTTCATCGCCGTAGAGCTTCTTCACCTCGAGCAGATCGGCCTTGATGACGCCGTATATCTTGGCCTCGTTCTCGAGCAGGTCGCGCAGGTAGTTGATGAGCTTGATGACCTCGAGATACTCGTTCTCGATCTTGTCGCGTTCCAGCCCCGTGAGCTGATAGAGGCGCATGTCGAGGATGGCGTTTGCCTGGATTTCCGTGAGGCCAAACTTCTTCATCAAGGCCGCGCGGGCGATATCGCGATCCTTGGATTCGCGGATCGTCTTGACGACGGCTTCCAGGTGATCGATGGCAATCTTGAGGCCTTCGAGGATGTGTGCCCGTGCCTCGGCTTTTTCCAGATCGAATTGGGTGCGGCGGGTAACGACCTCGAACCGGTGCGCAATGAAGCACTGCAGGATCTGCTTCAGATCCATGATGCGCGGGCGGCCCTTGTCGATCGCCAGCATGATCACGCCGAACGTGGTCTCCATCTGCGTGTGCTGGTAGAGGTTGTTCAGAATGACCTTGGGCACGGCGCCGCGTTTGATCTCGATCACGATGCGGATGCCGTCCTTGTCGGATTCGTCGCGAATGTCCGAGATGCCCTCGATCTTCTTGTCGTTGACCAGGTCGGCAATGCTCTCGATCAGGTTGGCCTTGTTCACCGTGTACGGCAGCGAGGAGATGATGATGCTTTCCTTGCCTTGGGCGCCTTCCTCGATGCCGGCGTGGCCGCGGACTTTCATGTGACCGCGCCCGGTCTCGTACATCCTTCTTATTTCAGCTGTGCCGCAGATCATGCCGCCGGTTGGGAAATCGGGACCCTTGACGAACTGCATGAGGTCCGCAACGGTCGCGGCCGGGTTGTCGATGATGCACACCGTCGCGTCCACAATCTCGCCGAGGTGGTGGGGCGGGATGTTCGTTGCCATACCGACCGCAATACCCGTGCTGCCGTTGACAAGAAGGTTGGGGATGCGCGCGGGCAGAACCTTCGGTTCCTGCAGCGACTCATCGAAGTTCGGCTGCATGTCGACCGTGCGCTTTTCGAGGTCGGCCAGCATGTCCTCGGCAAGGCGGTTCAATTTACATTCGGTGTACCGGTAAGCGGCGGGCGGATCGCCGTCGATCGAGCCGAAGTTTCCCTGCCCGTGGATGAGCATGTACCGCATGGAGAAATCCTGTGCCATGCGGACAAGCGTGTCGTACACGGCCGAGTCGCCGTGCGGGTGGTAATTACCGATGACCTCGCCGACGACCTTGGCGCATTTCACGAAGGGCTTGGCATGCGTCCACCCGCGCTCACTCATGGCGTAGAGAATGCGCCGGTTGCCGGGCTTCAGCCCGTCGCGGGCGTCCGGCAGCGCGCGGCCAACGATGACGGACATCGAATAGTCGATGTACGCGCGCTGCATCTCGTCTTCGATGTTGATCAGATCCACGCGGTCGTTTCGGTCGTACATGGTTGAATCTTTGGGTATAGGGTTCTTAATGCCGCGCCCGTGCGCCTCTTAGATGTCGAGATTCCTGACGTTCAGAGCGTTGTCTTCGATGAACTTCCTGCGCGGCTCGACTTCATCGCCCATGAGAATCGTGAAGATCTCGCCGGCCCGACTGCCGCCTTCCACCGGGTTCACTTTCAGCAGCTTGCGTTTCTCCGGGTTCATCGTTGTTTCCCAGAGTTGTTCAGGGTTCATTTCTCCCAAGCCTTTGTAGCGCTGGATGTTTAATCCCCTGCGGCCGTACTCGCGGATCTTGCCGAGGACGTCGAGCAGGGAATTGATCGGCTCGCCCTTTCCCTCGGCGTCGACCAGGGCCAGGATCGGCTGTTCCGCGGGGAGCAACTGCTCCATCGTGAAGCCTTTCTTCTCGAGCGCCGTGATCGACTTCGCGAGGGCGCTGGCGGAGAAGATGTCCGTCCAGCGGATGCCGGCGTCCTTCGGCTTGGCTTCGATACCGCCCTCCGTGAAGATTTCCAGTTGCTGGCCGGCCCGTTTTTCGGCGTCCTCGCGGAGCTTCCGAAGCTCGGCTTCCGTCAGGACAAAATGGTGTTCGGACTCGCCGGCCGTTACGATCGTCACCCAGTACAGAGGCAGTTGCCCCGTCTTGGGGTCCCGGTGCCTGATGTACTCCGCGAAATGGATTCCCTTGCGGGCGATGCGATCCTTGTGGACCTCGATATCCGACAGCAATTCCAGCAGTTCGGCGAACGGCTTCCCGGCCAGGAGTTCCTTGCCGTCTGTTGTCGCGAGCTTGAGGTCCTCTGTTCCGAGCTGCAGGAGTACGCGCGTCATTTCCGCGTCGTTATCGATGTACTCTTCGCGGTTCTTGCGCTTGATCTTGTAGAGCGGTGGCTGGGCAATGAATATATTTCCCTGCTCGATCAGTTCCGGCATCTTGCGGAAGAAGAACGTCAGCAGCAGCGTGCGGATGTGCGAACCATCCACATCGGCGTCGGTCATCAGGATGATTTTCCGATAGCGCAGGTTTTCGATTTTGAAATCGTCGTGGCCGAACCCCGCACCGATCGCGGTGATCATCATCCGGATTTCGTTGTTGTTCAGCATCTTGTCGTCGCGCGCTTTTTCGACATTCAGGACCTTGCCGCGCAGCGGCAGGATCGCCTGGAATCGACGGTCGCGGCCCTGCTTGGCCGAACCACCGGCACTGTCGCCCTCGACGATGAACAGTTCGCAGAGCTCCGGGTCCTTCTCTGAGCAGTCGGCCAGCTTGCCCGGCAGGCCGCCGCTATCCAGCGCCCCCTTGCGCCGGGTCAGATCGCGGGCCTTGCGCGCCGCTTCGCGTGCCCGGGCCGCCAGGAGGCCCTTCTCCACGATTCGGCGGGCCACGGACGGATGCTCCTCGAAGTAGGTTCCCAGCTCGTCATTCACCACGGAGGCGACGATGCCTTCGACCTCGCTGTTGCCCAGCTTGGTCTTGGTCTGGCCCTCGAATTGAGGGTCGGGAACCTTGACGCTGATTACAGCGGTGAGGCCTTCGCGGATGTCGTCGCCGCCCATGGCTTCGTCATCGCCCTTGATGAGCTTGTTGGCCTTCGCGTACTGGTTGATCGTCCGTGTCAGCGCCGACCGGAAGCCGCTCAGGTGCGTGCCGCCCTCGATCGTATGGATGTTATTGGTGTAGGTGAAGATGCTCTCGTTGTAGGCATCGCTGTACTGCAGCGCGATCTCGACCTGGATCTTGTCCTTCTCCTTCTCGAAGAACACGACCTTGGGATGCAGGGGGTTCTTGTTCTTGTTCAGATGTTCCACGAACTCTACGATGCCGCCCTTGAACTTGAACGATTCCTCGCGAGCCGGGTCTTCCTGCTGGAGCCGGATATCGATGCCCTTGTTCAGGAACGCAAGCTCGCGTAATCGATTGGCGAGAATGTCCCAGTGGAATTCCAGTGTCTGGAAAATCTCGTGGTCGGGGAAGAAGGTGACCTTCGTTCCGGAACTTTTCGTCTTGCCGATATTCTCGACTTTCGTCACGGCCTTGCCGCGTTCGTACCGCTGATGGTAGACGCCACCCCCGCGGCGCACTTCGACCTCCATCCATTCGCTCAGCGCGTTCACACAGGACACGCCTACGCCATGGAGGCCGCCCGAGACCTTGTAGCTGTCGTGGTCAAACTTGCCACCCGCGTGAAGGACCGTCATCACGACTTCCAGCGCCGGCTTCTTTTCCGTCGCGTGGATATCCACGGGAATGCCGCGTCCGTCGTCGATGATAGAGACAGAACCGTCCGAATTGAGGACAACCTGTATGTGGCTGCAGTGTCCCGCCAGCGCCTCGTCCACGCTGTTGTCGACCACCTCGAATACGCAGTGGTGAAGACCCCGGGTCCCGGTATCGCCGATGTACATGGCCGGGCGTTTTCGCACGGCATCCATGCCCCCCAGCACGGTGATCGACTTCGCATCGTACGCGCGACCGGGGGTCTTCGGCTCCGGCTGCGGGGCTGAAGTCGGCTCTGTCATGACGGCAACCGGGGACTCAGCCACGGCTGAAACCGTGGCGATGTCTATCTTCTCGGGGGCCTTCAGGTCGGTGGCGGGTGTCGGATTTTCTTCGGTTTTCTTGGCTTGCTTGGACATGCTTATATAACCTGTATGATAGTGTTTTCACTATATCAGAGAAGCCTGTTTTACCGCAATGGATTTGGACAAAAAAAGAGCGATAAAAGGCCAATAAAATCAGTGGTTTTATGAATATGTCGAAACTTCACACAAAGCTTTTTTCGGCGACGAAAAATCTTGCCAAATCAACAGCGAATGTATGCGACACTTTGTCACACCGAAAGCGCTTGGCTTGTAGGGGACGAATGGTCATAGTATCGGCCCGCGTTCCGGAGCACGGGACCGGGTTTCACTGAGAGCGATTGAGAGAGGGTTTGTTTCATGTACAGCGCATCTGATCTTCGAAAAGGCCTGAAAATCGAACTGGAAGGCGTTCCGTTCGAAGTCGTCGAATTCAACTTCGTCAAGCCCGGCAAGGGTATGGCCATGTACAAGTGCCGCATCAAGAACTTGTTCAGCGGCAACACGACCGACAAGACGTTTCGTGAAGTGGACAAGATCGGCAAGCCCGATCTCGAGGAGCGTGAACTCGTCTACTCGTATCCGGAAGGTGACCACTACGTTTTCATGGACAAGCTCACCTTTGAGCAGATCACGATCTCGGCTGATGTGGTCGGCGATCAGAAGTACTTTCTCACCGAGGAATTGGAAGTCAAAATCCTGTTCTTCAACGGCAAGGAAATCACCATCACACTTCCTTCTTACGTGGAGAAGGTGATTGCGGAGACCGAGCCCGGTGCGCGTGGCGATACGGCCACGAATGTGCTGAAGCCGGCGAAGCTGGAGAATGGGTTTGAGGTCGGCGTGCCCTTGTTCATCAACCAGGGCGACGTGGTCCGCATCGATACGCGTACGGGCAAGTACTTCGACCGCGTCAGCAAGGGGTGACGGAAGGAGCCGCGGCGTGGCCGAGAAACGGAGCGACTCGGGGGTGAATGCTGAGGCCGGTTCTTCAGCACTCCGGAGCTCCAGTGCCTCGGCGCATCGCCTTTCCGCCCTTCGGCCGGCGATGGAAATCCGCGCCAAGGTTCTCGCCGCCATCCGCTCGTTCTTCAACGCCCGCGAATTCATCGAGGTGGAAACCCCGATACGGCTCCGCGCTCCGGCCTTGGAATTGCACATCGATGCAGAACCGTCTGGAGAGGCTTTCCTTCGCACGTCCCCCGAGCTGCACATGAAGCGCCTGCTGGCCGCGGGATACCCGCGGATTTACCAACTCGGCGCCTGTTTCCGGCGTGGCGAACGCGGAGCGCGGCATAACCCTGAATACACGATGTTGGAGTGGTATCGGGCGCACGCCGGTTACACCGAAATCCTCGCTGACACCAAGACCTTGATCGCCCATGTGGCGACAGAGGTGTGGGGTTCGACGGATATCGTCTATCAGGGCGCGCCCATCGCGCTCTTGCCGGTTTGGGAGCGGATGACCGTGCGCGATGCGTTCCTGCAGTTTGCCGGATGGGATCCCGTGAAGCAGTTCGACCCGGATCGCTTCGATCTGGACATGGTCGACAAGGTGGAGCCGCAGTTGCCGCACAACGTGCCGGTGGTGCTGACGGATTACCCGGTGGAAGCGGCTGCGCTGGCAAAATGCAAAGACGGCCAGCCACCCGTTGCGGAGCGCTGGGAGTTGTACGTCGGGGGGTTGGAGCTTGCGAACGCGTATTCGGAGCTTACGGACCCCGTGGAGCAACGGCGGCGATTCGAAGCGTGCGCGGAAATGCGCCGCGCGTTGGGCAAGAGCGTCTACCCGCTGGACGAAGCATTCCTGGAGGCGCTGGAGAAGATGCCGCCGTCGGGAGGCATCGCGCTTGGGGTGGATCGGCTGGTCATGCTGATGGCCGATGCGGCCACGCTGGACGAAGTGATGGCCTTCCGGGAGTGAGGATCAGCGCTCCATGCGCTCGATCGCCTTGACGACGTTGCCTTCGAACTCCACGCGCAACCTTTCGTATTCACGTTTCTGCTGCACGTCCACCCAGGCGGGTCCGTCCACGGTGCGATAGACACCTGTCGAATCGCGGCCGCGAAAGCGGCCGTCAATCCTCTGCCGTTCCGTGGTGATTTCGTAGGTGATGTAGGCCCAGACCTCGGTCGTGCCGGTCGCGGTTTGTCGCGAGTACTGGCGATCGGGTTTGCCCAGGGCGATGAAGACCATATCCTTGGTGTACCCGATGTCGATTCTTCCGGCGCGGACATTGGTCTGGACGTCCTCGGGAAACCCGGCGAAGAGCTCGGGGTTCTTCTTGATGCGGGACTGCGGTGTGGAGCAGCCTGCAACAAACAGGGCGAGTACGGCAACGGCCAGTAATCGTTTCATGGTATGCACTCCATTGGCCTGCAGAATACCTCCAAGAGCCCGGTCTTGCGACCATGTTTTTGGGCCTCTTGGAGCCTGGGTGTGAACGCGGTATAATGGAGGCATGAAAACCTTCGCTTGGTTGCTGGGCCTTCTGTTTGTGAGTGTGGCCTTGGCCGCTGATCCGCCCGTGACGCGGTTCGAAGCCTATCCGCTGGGTTTTGCGGACGAGGGCGCGGTATTGGAGCTTGTGCGCGGCATGGTGGGAGAGGGTGGCAGCGCGGTCATGGACCGGCAGGGCGCGAGAGTTCTCGTGGTTACGACCGATGCGAACCATGCCCAGATCGCGGAGTTGCTGCACAAGCTGAACGTTCCCCCGAAGAACGTGCGTATCGAGGTTAGGTTCAAGGGTTCTTCCGCCGATGACCATACGGCCGTGGGGGTCAGCGGGGAGGCCGGATTTTCCCGCACCGACGGCATCTCGCACTCGGAAATCCGGATCAAGCCGCGCATCGAAAGCACCTCCATGCGGGCTGCGTCGGATGTGGCACAGATACTGATGGTGGCCAGCGGCCGCGAAGGAATGCTGCAGGTTGGCGAAAGAGTTCCGTATGTTGAATGGCTTGTCGATTACGGCCTCCGGTGCGGCGTGCTTCTCGAGCGCGTCGCCTGGCAGCAGGTGGGCTCGACGCTGGTGGTGGAGCCGACCGTGGTCGGCGATGGTCCGATGGTTCGGGTCAAGCTGACGCCGGAACTGAGCGGAATGGTCAACGGGAGGCCGGAGCGGATTCGCTTTGCGAACGTGGCGACCGAAGTGGTGGTACAGGACGGACAGACCTTCCAGGTTGGCGGGCTGGAGCAGAACCAGGATTTCTACTCGCACTTTCTTGTTGGTTTCGACCGGGGCGGCTCAAGCCAATCGCTCAATATCACGTTGACGCCGCGGATCATGCCTGCGCCCCGGATGCCGTAGCACAGGGCTACGTTTCGCCCATCATGCGGTCCACCCGGGCGATGATTTCGCGCGGGGAGAACGGCTTGCCCATGAATTCCGCCGCTGCCAGTTCGAGGAGCTGGTCGATGCGCGAGTCCCGTGCGAACCCGCTGATGAGCAGGATGCGTGTTTGCGGACAAATCCTGGCCAGCTTGCCCAGCGTATCTTCGATCGTCGGCCCCGGCATGGTGACGTCGATGACCATCAGCTCGTAGGTGTGTGTGCCGACGAGGCTGAGCACTTCGTCATTATCCGCGGCCTGATCCACAACCCACCCTTCGTTCTCAAATGACCGGCGAACGATATCGCGGATGAAAAGCTCGTCGTCGGCGACGAGCATGCGGCCGATGGGCGCTGCAGGCAGCACGCGCATGGTGCCGTCGGGAGAAGACTTGGCGACGACCCCGTGTGCGGTCTCGAGCTTCCGGACAGGAAAGTAGAGGTATATGGCTGTTCCCTTGCCGGGCTCGGACTTGATCTCCAGCCAGCCGCCGTGCTGGGCGGCCATGCCCTGGACCATCTTGAGCCCCATGCCGCGCGCTTCGCCCCGATTGTGCGTGGTATAGAACGGGTCGAGTACGCGTTCGAGGTCTTCAGCGGCGATGCCGGTGCCTGTGTCGGTTACGCTGACGCACACGAAGTGTCCCGGCCGGGCATCGCGGTGGTTTGCGCAATCCGACGGCTGGAGATGGAGTTCCCTGGCCTGGATGGTGAGCGTGCCTCCATTCGGCATCGCCTGTACCGCATTGCGGATGAGGTGAATGATGGCCTGTTGAAACTGGGATTGATCCATCCAGATGGTGGGCAAGGTTGGCGGCCATTGCTCGGTGAGGATGATGCGCGGCGCACGTTCACGGTGCATGGCCATGCCAACGCGGATCATCGAGGGCAGAATGTGCGTGATCTCCACAGGCTTGGGCAGCAGCAGGGAGCGGCGTCCGTAAGCCTGGATCTGCGAAACAAGTTCGCTGCAGTACTCAACACGGTCCAGCGCGGTCTTCAGGCCGTCCGCTGCCGGGTGGCCGGAGCCGATCTGGTCGAGCGCCATTTCGATGTAGCCGCGCACCGGGGTGAGGTGGTTGTTGAATTCATGGGCGATACCGCCGGCGAGGGTGCCCACGGTCTCGAGCCGGCGCGCCTCGGCCAGGGCCTCCTGTGTTTCGTGGAGCTCCTGCGTGTTGCGGGCCACGCCGACAATACGCGCGGTTCCGTCAGGATCGGTTACAGGAATGGCGATCAGGTGGATCCAGCACCAGCCACCGTCGGCCTTCTGCAGGCGCACCTCCAGATCGAGCCGGGCATTTTGCCGGAGCTGCGGCAGTGCTTTCTCCAGCAAGGGTCGGTCGAGTCGATGGGAAAGGTGGATGAGTCTGTCGTGCTGCAGATCCTGTTCGCCGGGCTTGTATCCGAGGAAACTTGCGCCTATGTCGGCCGTCCAGCGGAACTGGCCGGACGGGATATCGTAGTTGAAGAAGACCTCGCCGGAGGCTTTGGCGATGAGCTTATACTGGTCGGCCAGCCCCGGGGTTTCTCCGGGCAACGCACAGATGTTGCTCGCAGCGCGCCGGCGGTGGCGAAGCAGAAGGAGGACAAGCAGCACGCTGCAAAGGAGCGCGGCGAGGGCAAGCAACGCCTCTTCAGAAACAACCCCTCCGAAACAGGCGATCGTCAATGCGAACCCCCGTTCATCCCTCGCAGCTCCTTCCGGTTTTGGTCTGGCTGACCAACTCCAGAGAATACCCGCGATGGCGGCCCCGCGTTAATCCCTATCTTCAGGTGCGGAGGCGCTTTTCGAGGCGTTCGAGCTCTTGCGTCAGTTCCGGTGGCAACCTGCTGCCAAATCGCGCGTAATGCTCCCGGATGCCCGGAAGGTCCTTGGTCCAGCCCTCGGCATCGACACGGAGGAGTTCCTCGATGTCCGCGCGGTCGATATCCAATCCGTTCACGTCGAGGGCGTCAGGTGTTGGCACATAACCCGTCGGGGTTTCCACGGCCTCTCCGCCGCCTTCCACGCGCTCAAAGATCCATTTTAATACACGGCTGTTCTCGCCGAAGCCTGGCCAGAGCCAGCGCCCTTCGTCGGTCTTTCGGAACCAGTTGATGTAGTAGATGCGCGGGAGCTTGTCGGGGGTCGTGGCCTTGCCGACGCGGAGCCAGTGGGCGAAGTAGTCGCCCATGTTGTACCCGCAGAACGGCAGCATGGCCATCGGGTCGCGCCGCAGCGTGCCCACTTTGCCGATCGCGGCGGCGGTTGTCTCACTGCCCATGATCGAGCCCAGAAAAGTCCCGTGTTGCCAGCTGAACGCCTCGGTGACCAGCGGAATGACGGAGGCCCGCCGCCCGCCGAAAAGAATCGCGGAGATGGGCACACCGGCGGGATCTTCCCACTCGGGTGCAATCACCGGGCACTGTTTCGCTGGCGCGGTGAATCGGGCGTTGGGGTGGGCGCCCTTCTTCCCTGACTCCGGCGTCCACGGCTTGCCTTGCCAGTCGATGCCCGAGGCCAGCGGACTGCCGATATCTTCCCACCACACATCCTTCTCCGGTGTCAGCACGCAATTCGTGAAGATGGTGTTTTTGGCAACCGTGCGCATGGCGTTCGGGTTGCTGCTCATGCTGGTGCCGGGCGCGACGCCGAAGAAGCCCGCCTCGGGATTGATCGCGCGCCACGATCCGTCGGGACCGCGCTTCATCCAGCAGATATCGTCGCCGATGGTTTCCACCTTCCAGCCCGGCAGGGTGGGGTTCATCATGGCGAAGTTCGTCTTGCCGCATTGGGAAGGGAACGCCCCGGCGACGTAGATGGATTTGCCCTTCGGGTTGGTGAGTTTGATGATCAGCATGTGCTCGGCGAGCCAGCCTTCATCGCGGGCCTGAACGGCGGCGATGCGGAGTGCGTGGCACTTCTTGCCAAGCAGGGCGTTGCCGCCATAGCCCGAGCCGTAGGACCATATTTCACGCGTGTCCGGGAAGTGCGTGATGAATTTCTGCTGCACGTCGGGATTGCAGGGCCAGGGAACATCCTTCTGGCCGGGCGCCAGTGGTGCGCCAACCGAGTGCAGCGCCTTTACGAATTCGCCGTCTTCGCCCAGCACCTCGAGCACCTTGTTGCCGACGCGGGTCATGATGTGCATGTTGACGACCACGTAAGGCGAGTCGGTGATCTCCACGCCGATCTTGGCGATGGGGCTGCCGATCGGGCCCATGCTGTAGGGGATGACGTAGAGCGTCCGGCCCTTCATGCAGCCGCGGTACGACTTGGTCATCAGCGCCTTCATTTCGGCCGGGTCCATCCAGTTGTTGGTGGGGCCGGCATCCTCGCGCGTTTTGGCGCAGATGAACGTGCGTTCCTCGGCGCGCGCGACATCGCTGGCGTCCGAACAGAAAAGCAGCGAGCCCGGCCGGCGCGACGGATTCAGTGCAACGGCGGCTCCGGTTTCGACCATGTGCGCGCACAGCGCGTCGTATTCCTGCTGCGACCCATCGCACCAGTGAATGCGATCCGGCTGGCAGAGGGTTGCCACCTCTTTGACCCAATCCTGCAGCTTCTTGTGACTCGTCATGCGCGCCTCGCCTGTTGTGTGTTTGGTTGCAGGCTCTATGCCCTGCAAGGTGGGCAGACTTTAACGACGGACCCGAGGGTGCGCAAGCTCTTTCGACCGCTGTTGCAGCGGTCAGAATCAACGGTCGCTCAGGGCAGCCCGGACCGCGGCGATGGTCTCCGTCGCGGTCGTGTACTGGATGGATTGCAACCCGCACGCGCGTGCGCCGGCGATATTTTCCGGACGGTCGTCGATGAACAAGCAGGTGTCCGCCGTGATGCCGAATTTCGCCAAAGCCTTCTCGTAGAAAGCGCGATCGGGCTTCACCTCGCCCAATTCGAAAGATGCGGCCTGGTCTTTGAAGAAGCGGATGGCGGGGAACGAATCGTAGATGTGCGGAACCTGCAACTCGCCTGTGTTGGTGACGAGGTAGACGTTGTAAGTTCGCGACAACTCGCGCCCGAATTCGAGCATCGGTGTGTTCGCCGAGAGGATGCCCCGCCAGGCGGCAACGAACTGAGCCTGCGTGCCGCGATAGCCGGTGAGCTCCACGAAATGACGGAAGAAGTCCGCCGTCGTGACGCGGCCGCGCTCGTACTCGGCAATGATCGGATCGCGTTCCTCGAGGGTGAGGAACTTGGCGAGTTTCAGCAGGCGCAGAGGGTTGCAACGCGGGACAATGCGCAGGAGCGCCGCCTTGTAGTGGATGTGAAGCAGCACCACCCCGATGTCGAAAAGGACGTTGCGTATCATGCGCCCAGCATACCACACCTTCGCAAGCCCGGCTCGTTCCAGCATCGCTGCCGGCGTTTCGAGGTTGTTTTTTTGGCCGTTTCAGATTAAGCCTATCAGCCATGGCAGGCAGACACATAGGTCTTGGGCGTGGCCTCGGGGCGCTCATCAAGGACACGCCGGCGGCGCCGGCGGAGGCGGCGGCAGAATCGGCTGCGGGCGCCATCCAGGTGCCCATCGAGAAGGTGCACAAGAGTCCGTGGCAGCCGCGCAAGAGAATGGCTGCCGAGCCGCTGGAAGAGCTTACCCATTCCGTTCGCGAGCGTGGCGTCTTGCAGCCCCTCCTTGTGCGCAAGGTGGAGGACCGGTTTGAACTGATCGCGGGCGAGCGTCGCCTGCGAGCCTCCCAGGCGGCGGGACTCAAGGAAGTGCCCGTCATCATCATGGACGTGTCCGACCGCGAGGCCCTGGAGCTGGCACTGGTCGAGAATCTTCAGCGCGAGGACCTCAACCTGATTGAAGAGGCGGAGGGTTACCGGGCGCTGGGCGAGAAATTCGAGATGACGCAGGAACAGATTGCGCAACGCGTCGGCAAGGCGCGCGCGTCGGTGGCCAACGCCCTGCGCCTTTTGGACCTGCCCAATCGGGTCAAGCAGCTCGTGGCCGAGAATCAGCTTTCCGCCGGACACGCGAAGGTCCTGCTGGGGCTTGAGATCGGGCAGGAACAGGAATTACTGGCCGCGCGCGTCGTGGGCGAAGGACTTTCGGTTCGGGCGCTCGAGCACGTCATCAACCGGCTAAAGAAGCCGGCCAAGAAGGCGCGCTCGGAAAAGTCGGACATTCCCGAAGGCCATCTGAAATACCTGACGGACAAACTACACCAGCACATGGGAACAGCGGTCCGGATTTCGCCAAGCCGTACGCTAGCGAACGGCAAGAAGGTGAAAGGCACTGTCGAGATCGATTTCTATTCCAACGATGACCTCGATCGACTGCTGGTCATCCTCGGCCTGGTGGACAACATCTGATCGTGACATGGAAGAAATGCCCCTCCCAGAACCTCCGCTGTCCGCGGTTCCCGGCGACCGCGCGCGCGAGTATGAATCCGTCAACAACCGCCTCTACCTTGTCCGCGTGCTCATCGCGCTAACCGTGCTGGGGGTCTATCTTTTCAGCGGCGCATCGGCGGAATTGGCCAACGGACTGAGGCTGCGTTTCAGTTCGTGGGCGGTGACGAATGCCCTCTATACGCTCATCACCGTGTTCGGTTTTGCCACTATCATGTTCCCGATCACGTTGTACCGGGACTATGTGATCGAGCATCGCTATGGCCTCTCCCGCCAGTCGCTTGAAAGCTGGTTTGCCGATTTCCTCAAATCGCTCCTGCTGGAGCTTGGCTTGGCCACGCTGTTCTTCGGCGTGGTCTATGCTTTCTTACGCTATTTTCCCGTGCACTGGTGGCTTTGGGCGTCGTGCTTTTACATCCTCTTCGCCGTTGTTCTGACCTCGATCGCGCCCGTGCTCATCATGCCGTTGTTCCACAAGTTCGAGCCGCTGGACGATCCGAACCTGGCCGACGCGGTGAAGGCTTTCGCGGAAAAAGAAGGCATGCGGGTGGTCGGTGTGTACCGCTGGGGGCTGGAGGAAAAGACAAATACGGCCAACGCTGCGCTGGCCGGGCTTGGCCGGACGCGACGCATCATTCTCGGCGACACCATGCTGACGGGATACAGCCGGGAAGAGATCCTTGCCGTCCTTGCGCATGAGATCGGCCACCAACGGCATCGCGACATGTTGCGGCTGATGGTGGTGGGCGCTGCGCTGGCTCTCGGAGGATTCTATATCGCGCACGTGACGTTGAACGAATTGGTTGCGCGGCTGGGGTTCCGCGGTCCGGATGACATTGCAGCCTTTCCGGTCTTCATTTTCTGCCTCTTCCTGTTTTCGCTGGTCACCATGCCCTTCAGCAATGCCTACTCGCGCCGGCGCGAGTTTGCGGCCGATGCGTACGCGGTGCGCACGATGGGCGGAGCGGACAGCCTGGTCGGCGCGCTGGAAAAGCTCGCCTCGCAGAACCTCGCCGATCGGAATCCGCCGCGCTGGATTGAGTTTCTGTTGCACAGCCATCCGTCGATCAGCCGCCGTGTAGCTCGCGCGCGCGGTCAGGCGGCCGGTTCGTCGGGGCCATCCGGCGCCGCGTGAGCCTTTTTTTCCTCGCACAATCTCTTGTCAGCGCCCCGTGTTTTCTCATAATACGGGCAACGGTCGATTATGCGCCGCAGGATGGATCTTTTTACCGGCGCTGGAGAAGTGACTGTGTCTGAGTTCCTTGAGTTCGACAATGTCTCCAAGTTCTTCGGCAGCCTTCGCGCCGTGGATGGCTGTTCGCTGGAAATCAAGAAGGGAGAATTCTTCTCCCTGCTTGGGCCGAGCGGCTGTGGCAAGACCACGCTCCTCCGCATCCTCGCGGGATTCGAGAATCCCGACACGGGCCGTGTGCGGCTCGACGGGCAGGACATCACCGATCTCCCGCCGAACCATCGCAAGGTCAACACCATCTTCCAGAGCTACGCGCTCTTCCCTCACCTGACGGTTCAGGAGAACATTGCCTTCGGTCCACGCATCGCGGGTCACTCCGGCCGGCAACTCCGCGATGAGGTCGGCGCGATGCTGAAGCTGATCCAGCTTGAGGATCAGGCGCACAAGAAGCCCGGCCAGCTCAGCGGTGGCCAGAAGCAGCGCGTGGCCATCGCGCGCGCCCTGATCAACAAGCCGCAAGTACTGCTGCTCGACGAGCCGCTGGCGGCCCTCGATCTCAAGCTGCGCCAGCGCATGCTGATCGAACTCGACCTGATCCATGACGAGGTGGGCATCACGTTCCTCTACGTCACGCACGATCAGGGCGAGGCCATGAGCCTGAGCGACCGGATTGCGGTGATGAACAAGGGCAAAATCGAGCAAATCGGCACGCCGGCCGAAATCTACGAAGCGCCGCGCAGCAGCTTCGTTGCCGCGTTCATTGGCGATACCAATTTCTTCGAGGGCAAGGTCGCCGAGGTGATCGACGAGAACTACAGCCGCCTGGAGATCGACGGGTTCCCGGATGTGACCGTCTTCAACGACAAGCAGATTCATATGGGCAGCGCGGTTTACCTCAGCGTGCGCCCGGAGAAATTCCGTATCTCCCGCGACAATCCGCTCGAGGACCGGCTCAACAACATCGTGCGCGCGCGCGTGGAGGATGTGATCTACCTCGGCTCGAGTACGAAGTACTGGGTGCGTTGCCAGGACTATCGCATGGCCGTTTACCGGCAGCACAGCCGCTACCTGCTCGACGAGAAGCCGATCCGCTGGAACGACGAGGTGTGGGTGTGGTGGCACGCGGACGATGGTTTCATGATGGAGCGCTACAGCGAGTCGGACGAGAAGCTCATGGATGGGCCGCCCGACTCGATGGGAGACAACGGATTGTTTGACGTCGTGCGCCCGAACCGTGCTGCGAAATGAGTATTGAGCAAAAAAAACGTCTCCAGGAAACGTTGGTCACGCTCCCGTCCCTCGGCTGGCTCCTGGTTCTCTTTGTCGCTCCCACGCTGATCGTTTTTGTCATCACCTTCAAGCCGGCCGATCCCTTCGGCGGCATTGGCCCGGGTTGGACGCTGGAAACGTTGAGAAGTCTCGCGAATCCGAACTACCCGGCCATTATCTGGCGTACGGTCTGGCTGAGCATGCTCACCACGGTGCTTTGCATCTTGCTCGCCACGCCGATGGGCTACTTCATGGCGCGCGTGGGTTCGAAGTGGCAAAAGGTGATGCTGTTGCTTGTCATCGTGCCGTTCTGGACCAGTTTCCTTGTCCGCATTTTTGCGTGGAAGGTCCTCCTGCATCCGGAGGGGCCGCTGAAACAGTTCCTGGTGTATCTTCACCTGGTGAAGCCCGAGACCTCGCTTCTGTATAACGCCAATGCCGTTCTGCTGGTGCTGGTCTACAGCTACCTGCCCTTCGCCATACTTCCGATCTACGCCGCTGCGGAAAAGTTCGACTTCAACCTGATTGAGGCGGCGCGCGATCTTGGAGCGCATTCTTTGCGTGCGTTCTTCAGCATCTTTCTGCCGGGCATCCGCCGGGGGCTGATGACCGCCGTTCTCGTCGTGTTCATCCCGGCGCTGGGATCGTACGTCATCCCCGACATCGTCGGCGGGCCGGGCAGTGAGATGATCGGGAACAAGATTGCCCAGCGTACTTTTGTGGACCGCAACCTGCCGCATGCCAGCGGCCTTTCCGCCTTCCTGACGCTGGCGGTGCTGGCCCCGATGGTGGCCGTGTTGACGTTGCAGAAGCGGAAGGGTGAGAAGGGACCGTTGATCGAGGGGGATGCATGAAGCACAGCCGGCTTCCCCTCATCACGACGATTTTTGTGCTGGTGTTCTTTTACCTGCCCATTGTCGTGCTCGTGATCAATTCCTTCAACGCGTCGCGCTTCGGCGGAACGTGGGAAGGTTTTTCATTCAAATGGTACATCCGGCTGTTCCATCAGCGGGAGATCTGGCACGCGCTGCGCAACACGCTGATCATTGCGGTCGGTGCGACTTCAGTTTCGGCTGTGATCGGCACCACGGCTGCGTTCGCGCTGCACCGTTACACCTCCCGCCTTCAGCGGATTCACTATACGCTCATCTACACGCCGTTGGTGGTGCCTGAAATCCTCATGGGCATGAGCCTGCTGCTTGCCTTTGTGGCGATCGGCGTCAAGCTGGGGCTGTTCACGATCTTCCTGGCCCACGTGACGTTCTGCATCAGCTACGTCGCCATGGTGGTGCTCGCGCGCCTGCAGGATTTTGATTTCTCGGTCATTGAAGCCGCGCAGGATCTTGGTGCGAACTGGTGGGAGACGGCGGTGAAGGTGCTGCTCCCGCTGCTTGCGCCCGGCATCGCGGCCGGCGCGTTGCTCGCATTCACCCTTTCCGTCGACGACTTCGTCATCTCGTTCTTCGTCGCGGGTCCTGGCTCGACAACGTTGCCGATCCGCATCTACAGTATGATCAAGCATGGATCGCCGCCGCTGATCAACGCTCTGTCTTCCATCCTGCTCGTGGTTACGTTTGCAGCGGTCTGGCTGAGTCAACGGCTAACGGAGGAGAAGAAATGAAGAGAATCCTGATGGTGGTCTTGGTGGTTCTGGTTGCCGCTGTGGCGTTGACGGCTTGCCAGCGGTCGAAGCCCGTTCTGCATGTCTACACGTGGGCGGACTACGTCAAACCGGAGCTGATCACCCGCTTTGAGCAGGAGAATAACTGCAAGGTGGTCATCGACACGTTTGAGTCGAACGAGGCGATGTACGCGAAGCTGAAAGCCGGCGCAACGGGTTATGACGTCCTCTTTCCGAGCAGCTACATGGTCCGGCTCATGTTCGACCAGGGCATGCTCATGGCCCTCAATCACAACCTTCTGCCGAATCTCAAGAACGTCGATCCGGAGTACCTGAAGATCGCGATGGACAAGGAGATGCATCACAGCGCGCCGTACATGCTCACCACCAGCGGCATCGGCTATCTTGGGAGCAAGGTCGAGAATGTCGAGGCAAGCTGGTCCGTATTCGAGCGGGTGGACCTCAAGGGCCGCATGACCATGCTGAACGATATGCGTGAAACACTCGGCGCCGCGCTGAAGTCGCTCGGCTTCAGCCTGAACACGCGCGACGAACGCGAGCTTGCGGCGGCGCGCGATGTGCTCATCCGGTGGAAGAAGAACCTGGCGAAATTCGAGAACGAGCAGTACAAGACCGGGCTCGCCTCGGGCGAGTTCCTTCTCGTTCACGGCTACAGCGGCGACATCTTCCAAGCGCAGGAAGAGAATGAGGACATCGTGTTTGTCGTGCCGAAGGAAGGCACCTCGATCTCGTGCGACGACATGGTGATCCCGAAGGATGCGCCGCAGGTCGAGCTTGCGCACAAGTTCATCAACTTCATCCACGACCCCGAGGTTGCAGCGGAAAATACCGAGTTCATCCAGTATCTCTGCCCCAACAGCGCCAGCTACCGCTTCCTGAGCGAGGAGATTCTGAACAACCCCGGCATCTTCCTGGCCGACGAGATCCGCTCGAAGTGCGAAGTGATCGAGGACTTGGGCGCGGACAACGCGAAGTATACGAAGGTGTGGGATGAAGTGAAGGCGGCGGACTAGCCGCCGGAAACCGGGTCATTTTCCAACCCTTGGAAAAACAGGCCTTGGATTTTCCAAGGATTGGAAAAACCGACATGGTCGACAGCTCCAAAGCCGCATGTCTCGTGGCCGCGTGCCTTCTGACGCTGGCCGGATGCCGTCCTGCAGCGAAACCCGCCCTGCCCCCCGTGACGGTGGTCGACCCGGCAGCATTCGACGGCGCGCGCGCGCTGGATGAGGCGAAGCGAATCGTCGGCCTCGGGTCGCGCGACGCCAATACGCCGGGCGCGGCCAACGCCGCGCGTTACCTTCTCGCGCGATTGAAGGCGCAGGGCGTTGCCGATGCGGAGATCGACGAGTTCAGCGATTACTGTCCGGACGGCGACTGCGTCTTTCGGAACGTCATCGGCCGCATTCCGGGCCAAGGCCAGGGGCTGGTGATCGTTGCCTCCCACTACGACACGAAGTCAGGCATTCCGGGTTTTGAGGGCGCGAATGATTCTGCTTCCAGTGCTGCGGTGCTCGTGGAATTGGCGGGCACGCTGGCGCGCGGGCCTGTGCTGCGGCCGGAGATATGGCTGGTGTTCTTCGATGGCGAGGAGTGCAAAGTTGGCTACGGGCCGCGCGACGGTTTTCACGGGAGCCGGCACCTCGCGGATCAGATGATCGTGCGGGATCGCATCAAGGATACGAAGGCGTTTATCCTGCTGGATATGATCGGCGACCGCGATCTGACCGTCACGTTCCCGCGCAACACCACACCGCGCATCATTTCGATGTTCTTCACGGCCGCGTCCGAAGAGGGCGTTCGGGGCAAGTTTGCGCTGTCGGCCCTGGACATCGGCGATGATCACGATCCGTTTTTCAGGCTGGGCGTGCCGGCGGTGGATGTGATCGATTTCCAATATGGCAGTGCGCCGGGACTGCATGACTACTGGCACACGCCGGAAGATACGATCGACAAGATTTCCGCCGAAAGTCTTCAAACCATCGGCCGCGTCACGCTGCGGGTGTTGAATCGCCTTGCGGCGGAAGATGTGCCGGCGGCAGGCGGCGTGCTGCAAGCCAGGTAACGCCGAGCAGGGCCAGGTTTCTCGCCACGTTCCACCAGCCGATCGTTTCTGCGTCGGAGTCGACCGAGAAACAGCCGCACGCCATGTTGATCCCGCGGAACAGATTGATGGCGATCGCCGTGGTGAAGACGAGGAGCAGCGTGCCGATGATGACAGATGCTCCATCGCTGAGGCGTGGCACAAGCAGGGCGATGGCGGCGATAAGTTCCAGCCACGGCAACAGGATGGCCATGAGATTGACGAGCGAGTAGGGGAGCATCTGGTAGCGATAGACGGCGAGGGCGAACTCGTGGGGGTGCGCGATCTTGGGCAGGCAGGCCGCCAGGAATACCGTCGCGAGAATAATGCGGCAGAGCCATGTGATGCCGCGCCTCACGGTTGGCCCCCTTCCGTTGGCAGACCCTCGGCCCGCCATTGATCAAATCCGCCGGCGTAGAGGACGATGTTGGTGAAGCCCGCCTTCTTCAAATACAGCGTCAGCAGGAATGACTCATCGCACTGCTTGCCGGAGCAATAAGTCATGATCGGCTGCGAGGGGGAGAGGAGTACTTGGACGTGGGCCAATTCCTCCTCCACGTTGTCGTAGGGCAACGAGACCGCGCCCGGAATACGGCCGGCCTTGTAGTCGGCAGCGGGTCGCGCGTCGAGAATGATGCAGGCGTGTTGCGCGGCCAATTCTTTTGCGCGGGATGTCGTGACGAGGAGGACGCCCTCGCGAAGCGCCTTGGACTCGATGTAATTGCCCCAGTCCTCAGACCAGGGAATGCGGCGGGGTGAGACGGTGTTGGCGACGAAGCCGCACGCGACGGCCACGGCAAAGATCAAGAGAGCGTGTCCGACCGCCGGGCGTAATGCGCTGGCCTGTCCCCGCATGGTGATGCGTGTCTCCTACGGCGCCGAGGTGATCCTGAACGGGATGAGTATTTCCTTCATCTTTTCCATGTTCGTCAGGATGCGGATCGGTTTGCCGTCCAGTTCCTTCGACGCGTTGATGTTGGACAGTTCGATGCGCACGCCGCTCGGATCCATCTGGATGACACGGGCGTTGATGTTGGGATCGGGCGCCTCGACGCTGTTGATCGTGAGGGACTGGCCGCTTTCCGCGCGGATCATGATGTAGCGCATGACGCCCTGATCGGCAGGCGCATTGAGGGGGATTTCCTCGGGGGCGTACGAGACTTCACCGACGACAAATGCGGAAGCGGAGATGTCGATGGCCGGATACTTCGGGTGATCGGTTTCGAGGTGAACGTTGCCGCGGAGCGTGCCGCGTTCAAGCGGCGGAGCCGTGGCGATGGATATCTTGAAACTCTTTCCGTCATCCGCGAGATAGTTGGTGACGCCGAATTGCGGAATGCTGGATTCAAGCTTGGTGATCTTGACCACATTGGTGCCCTGGATGATGACGTCCACGATGCCGGTTACGGTTGAGTCGGAAGTGATGCGCCCGAAGAATACCTGGCTTGGCGTCACCTGCAATTCGGAGATCGCCGTGCCCTCGAGTAACAAGGTCATGTTGGGCGTTGCCGGGTCATTGGATTCCACGAAGATGGTTTTGTGTTGCGGGCCCATGCGGCCGCGGAGCGACAGGCGGGCCTTGATTTCGGTCGACTCCCCCGGCGGCACGGATGTCTGGGAGGTGTTGACGACGGTGCAGCCGCAGGAAGGTTTCACCCGCGCGATTTCCAGGGTCAGATTGCCTTCGTTGCGGACGGTGAAGATGTGCTCCACATCCAGCGAGTTATCCATTTCGCCGAAGTTAAACGTGGGTTCGTCGCAGACGATTTTTGGGGCGGGCTCGGGAGCGGCGACCGGGGCCGGAGCCTGTTCCGTTTCCTGCGCGAGAACCGGCAGGCTGGATGCGGCAAGAAGGGCGAGGCAGACAAGGGCAATGCGTTTCATATTTGTCTCCGAAAACAGCGGTGAAATCACGGTAAACCGTAGTCCACCTGCGGCCGAGATTCAACAAGTTTGAGTGTGCCGGGGCCCCGGGCGTTCAATGATTCAGCGCATGGCGTTGGCCATCAGGGCCTGGTAAACCGTTTGGGCGATGATGGTCGCGCCTTCCGCGTTGGGGTGGACGCCGTCGGGGAGCAACCCGGGCTTGTCCTTCAGGGCCGCGTGAACGTCGATAAGACCAACGCCGCGCTCGGCGGCCGCGGCGCGGATGATGGGGATGACGTCCTTCTCAATGGCGGATTCCTGCGATTTGCGCAAAAGCCCCATCAGCGGCGGCGGGTAACACGCGTAGATGTGGGGGAGGCCGGGGAGCTTGCTGAAATGGTCCAGCATGTTCTTGAGATCGGGACCGAACTGGGCCTTGCGGAGCCAGTTGTTCATCTTCGTATCGTTCGTGCCGAGCATGAGGATGATGATGTTGGGGCGAAATTCACCGACAGCCTTGAACTCGGGAAGATTCCAATAGGGGTAGTCTCCATTGCGCATCAGGGTCGCGCCGCTTACGCCGAAGTTGACCACCTCGTAGTTGCTGCCCAGCAGGCGACCAAGTACGGCGGGGTAGCAGTTGGCTTCGCGATTCTGTACGCCCTGTCCGAACGTAATGCTGTCGCCCACGCAGGCGACGCGGATTCGCGCGCGCACGTTGGCCGGCGGTTCGGCACCGACAGGGCTCTGTCCAGAAGCGGCCGTCATAAGCGTGAGCAGCAGCAATCCGCCATACAGGCTGTTGAATTTGACCCTCATCCCTGCATACCCATACCAGCCGGCAGCGGGCTTTTCAAGGCACGTTCGAGATGGGGGGTATACAGCCTTTGGCCCTCATGCTATGTATAACGCGGATAAGAGTGGGATCGGGCCCACGCGTTTAGCACCATGGATGCCATCATCAATCTTCCCGGCTACGATTTGGGTGACAAGATCGGCGAGGGCGGCATGGCCACCGTCTGGATGGCCCGCCAGATAGCCCTCGATCGCACGGTCGCCGTCAAGATTCTCTCCACCCATCTCGTCGACGATTCCGACGCGATCCAGAAGTTCCGGCAGGAGGCGCAGGCTGCTGCCCGTCTCAAGCATCCCGGCATTGTGCAGGTGTACGATGCGGGCGAGTCGGACGGCTTGCTTTACTTCGTGATGGAATTCGTTGCCGGGTGCACGGTGAGCGAGTTGCTCGAGAAGCGTGGACGGCTGACCGAGCGCAATGCGCTTCTGATCGTCGAGGGCGTTGCCACAGCCCTCAGGTATGCCTGGGACGAGGCCCGCCTTGTCCACTGCGACATCAAGCCGTCAAACATCATGATCGACCAGGATGGGTCGGTGAAAGTGGCCGATCTTGGGCTGGCAAGGCTCACGGGCATGACCGGGGTGAAGGCGGACGAGGCGATGATCGAAGGCACGCCGCACTATACGTCGCCGGAGCAGGCGCGCGGGGAGAGCGATCTCGATTGCCGGGCCGACATCTACTCGCTCGGAGCGATGCTGTATCACCTGCTCACCGGGCGGGTGCCGTTTGGTGATCGCAGCGGTACCGCCGCGTTGGAGTGCCAAGGTTCCGGCTTTCTTCCCGATCCCCAGGACGTCAACCACGAGCTGACGCTCGGTGTGGCGTGGCTCGTCGAGAAGATGATGGTCAAAGATCGGACCATACGCATCGCGACGTGGGCGGAGCTCCTGACGGACATCGAGGCGGTCAAGCACGGCGAAATGCCGCCGGGCAAACCACCCTCTGCGGGACAGAGCACAATCCTGCGCAGCGAGCTGCGGTCCTATTCCAAGCCGCCGTCCAAGGTCGAGGAATTGGAACTGCAGCCCGAGGCGGCACCGCACAAGCCGAAGACCAAGGCGAAGATCAAGGCCAAGGATACAGAGGCCGGTGCCAGGCAGAAAATCGTACTGCCCAAGGAATTGCGCGCGAAATCGTCCCGGTCATTTGCTCATCGCCCATCGGAGATGTCGCGCGCTTTCTACTCGCTCGTGGTGATGCTGGTGGCGGTCCTGATGGCCTATGGGGCATTGAGTTTCTTCCGCTATGCCCGGGATCATAAATCAAAATCGGATTCGACGTACTGGGAGCAGGTGGTCCCGCCGAGATCGCAAATCGAACTGGCGGCCAAACCAAGCGAGACCGCGTCCGGAAAGAAGGTCGTGTATCGCGTGCAGGCAAACGGCAATGCCGCCAAGCCTGCTTCCCCGGGGCAGACCATCAAGTGGCAGAATCCTTCATTCCGCCGCGGCGCGCAGCTGTTCAACGATGCGCTGGAGAAGTACAAGGCTTACTCGACGACCAAGCAGAATCCACAGGTGCTTCCCGTCGTCGAAAAGCAGTGCCGGGATGCGATCAAGGAATTCGAGTCCATCCGCAAGGTGGCGCCGCCGGAGGTGAATATCGGCCGGCTTGTGGATCAGTGTTACGGATTGATTGCCAATGTCCGGCAGTCGACGTTGCTGGTTTCCTCTTCCGGTGCGCCGTCGTCGCGATCAGAACCGGTGAAGCCCTCAACGGTGGGTGTTCCGCCTTCGGCAATGGCTGCACCCGGCAGTGACAAGAAGGACCTGGTCCTTGCGACGTCATGGAATGCGCCACAGCGCGGAGGCGAGATCGTACTCGAAGATCTGCGCGGCCTTCTGGCCGACCGTGGGCAGGCGGATGTGGACCTTGTGGCGGACAAGACCTTGATGTTGTACGGGCCGATCTACTACCTCATGCCGATCAGCGAAGCCGCGCGTACGTTGGGCCAGTCGCTTTCGCCGAAGAAAAGCGTGAGTTGCCCGGGCTTTCCCAAAGACAGCTTCTTCGCCCACGCGGTGGAAGGCGATTTTGGCGAAGGCTTCAAAACATTGCTGTTGGTGACCGACAGTACGGATCGCATCGTGGCGGTGCAGCTCGTCGACGAGCATCCGGACAAATCCCTTTGGCTGGACCCGCAGGTGTTCAGCGACAAGTGGCATGTCTACAACTTCATCCAACAGCGGTCCAAGGGCAGCGCGAAGTGGAAGATTGGGCAGCGCGTGGAAACCATTGGCCGCACGGTGCGGATCGATTCCGAACTCGTGGCCAACGATGAGTTTGGATACTTCGGGCTTGGAGATTCAAAGGAACGGGTGCAGCTCTACCTGCCCCAGCCGATCGTGAATCTCATCCTCTTCCGGATCGAGGCGCTCAAGAGGATTTGAGTTTGGCGTCCGTTACGGTATCGTTGCGGAACGGAAGACGAGGAAGCGAGGGAAGCATGAAAAGATACCTTCTGCTGTTGGTCGTGGTGGTGGCCGTGGTGACGGGGTGCAATTCCCGCAAGCCGCCGGAGATTACCATTGCCAATGCCTCCGAGTCCGAGCTTCACGATATTGTTGTCCGGGGCAACGGCTATCGGACCATCGTGAACATTCTGAAGCCCGGGGAGTCGCAGCGGATCACGGTCAATCCGTCCGGAGAGTCTGAAGTGGTTGTCGAGATGGCCACGCCAAAAGGCTACGTGACGACGGGCCCGCTTGCCTACTTTGAACCTCGCGGCGGGTATTTCGTCCGCCTGATCATCACGCCGGAGTTCAAGGTCGAGGCCTCGGTCGGCATGCGGCCCATGTTCTGAGCCCGGGGTGCCGGCTGATCATCCGGAGGCGATAGATGGATCCCAAATGGCTGGAATGGGCGAAGCGTCTTCAAGCCACGGCACAGAACGGACTTCAATACGCGCAGAGCCCCTTCGACCGCGAGCGGTTCCAACTCGTCCAGAGCATCGCGGCCGAAATCCTGACGTCGCACACCACGCTGGAGCCGGTGCGCGTTCACGAGATCATGGATTCCGAAACGGGCTACGCAACGCCGAAAGTCGATGTTCGCGGCGTGGTGTTCAAGGACCATGAACTGCTGATGGTCCGCGAGAAATTCGACGGACGCTGGACGGTGCCGGGCGGATGGGCCGATGTGAGCGAAACACCCAGCCAGGCGGTGGTGCGCGAGATTCGCGAGGAAGCCGGCTTCGAAACTCGCGTCACAAAAGTGCTGGCGGTCTACGACCGGAGCCGCCAAGGCCACGTGCCGCCATATCCTTTCCACGTTTACAAGTTGTTCTTCCAATGCGAGCTGCTCGGTGGCAAGGCGACCACGAGTATCGAAACGGAAGAGGTGCGCTTCTTTGCAGAGAACGAGATTCCTTCGGACCTTTCCATCCCACGGGTGAACGCGACCCAGATCGCGCGCTTCTTCGAGCATCTGCGCCACCCTGACTGGCCCACCGAGTTTGACTGATTTTGATGGATATCCCGCCTCGTCGAACGGTTGACCCGGATCGAAAAAACGTTTGCGAAGAACTATATCGCATGGGTGTTATAACCTGCCTGCCAGTAGGGATTTACTGACATGCGTGTTTTGGGATTGCCATGGCTTTTCATCGTCGCTAGGGTGCGCGGCTTACGTGTTGATTCACCCTCGTGCTGCTCCGGGATGTGTGACGTGCGGCGGAGGGGCCGCCACAGGGGATGTTGGGATGAGCAAGGTATCCATCGTCAAACGTATTGTCCTTTTTGAAGTGCTCGGGTTCACCCCGGTCATTCTCTTTCTCTGGCTCGACGAGGTGCTGGATATCCCTCACTACCTGCTTGGCGCGCAGGCGACGCCGATCAATTGGGCCGAGAGTGCATTTGAATCCGCGCTTGCGCTCGCGCTCATCGGCCTTGTGGTTCTGTTCACGCTGCAGTTCCTGAAGCACATCAAATATCTCGAGGGCTTTCTTCTCTTCTGCGCGTCGTGCAAGCGCGTCCGCTGCAAGGGTAAATGGATTCCGGTGGATGTTTACGTGCGGGATAGTTCGGAGGCGCAGGTGACCCACGGGCTCTGTCCGACATGCATCGAGCAGTACTGTGGCGGTTGGGATGAGCCGCACAAGAATTTCCAAACCAGCGAGAGCGATGCATCCTCCATGACCGATGACATGCATTTTGAAGCGTGCGGTTGCCATGCGCAGGGGGTTCCGTGTTTCGAGTTGGCCCGCCATGGCAGCGGAGAATCCTGGCCATGAGCAAAGCCTCTGTTCTACGGCGCTTGTTGATTGTTGAAGCGATTGGATTTGCCCTGCTGATCGCGATCCTGTGGCTCAATGAAATTGCCGACCTGCCGCACGGCGTCTTTGGTTTTCAAGAGACCCCCATCAACTGGCGGGAGAGTCTCTTTGAAACGATTCTGGTGCTGGCGCTGGCGGCGCTGGTGTTTGGCCTGACGCGCAGACTCGTCAACCGAATCAAGTATCTCGAAGGGTTTCTGCTCTTCTGCGCAGGCTGCAAACGCGTACGCCATGAAGGCAAGTGGGTTTCGGTGGATGCCTACATTCGCGATCATACCGAGGCCAAAGTTACCCACGGTCTCTGCCCGGATTGCCTCGAACGATTGTATGGCGTGAAGGAACACGAGTTGGAGGACTGGTAGCGGTAGGGACGAGCGGCTCGCTCGTCCGCGGACGCCTCAGCGAGGCGTCCCTACCAACGCCTACAGATCAAACTCCGCTGTCACGAATGTATGATCGGATGACTTGGTCTGCATTCGCGGCGCGAGGTCGATGGATGCATTCGTTGACCGTTTTGCCAGCGGTGGACTGGCGAGGATGTAGTCGAGTCTCCAGCCCAAGCCGCGTTCCGCCGCCTTCGGTGTGCGGTAATCAAAGAACGAGTACTGGCCCGGCTCCGGGTGGTGCTTTCTGAACACGTCCTCGTAGCCCCAGGCGATGCATTGTTCCAGGGCGTTGCGCGCGTCGATGTGATAGCAGACGTGATGGCCGCGCTCCCCCGGATTGTGGACATCGATCGCCGTGCGGGCGACGTTGAGATCGCCGCACCAGGCGACGAGATCGGTTGACTTGAAGCGCTGATCAAAAAGGGCGCGCAGCCGGCCAAGCCATTTCAGCTTGTAGCCGTACATTTCATGATCCACTTCGCGGCCTTGCGGGACATAGGTGTTGATGACATGCAACTTTCCGAGCCGGGCGTGGATCAGGCGTGATTCATCGCGCGGTTCGCTATCAAGTCCGAAGCCAACATCAGCAAGCGGTTTTCGCGAGATGAGCGCAACGCCATTGTAGGCCTTCTGACCGCGAAACGCGACCTGCCAGCCTGCGGCGCGAATCGGTTCCGCGGGAAATTCCTCATCCTGCACTTTCGTTTCCTGCAGGCAGAGGACATCGGGCTGATGTTGGGTGAGCCAGGCGAGAACGACCTCCATCCGCGAGCGGATAGAGTTGCAGTTGAACGTGGCGATGATCATGGAGTGATGGAGTACTGGAGTGGTGGAGCGATGGGAAGAAAAAACGCCACCCGATTACGCCAATATGCCGTCACTCCATTTCCGTTCCAACTTCCCGACAGGGCTTTTTGCCATCATCGGAATCTCGCCGAACCAGGCGCGGACGGCGGCGAGTTGGCTGAGAACGGACGATGAGTGGACATTCACGAGATTCGGCAGGGATGTGAACTGCCGAAGGTGATAGGGCGAACCGAACGAGGTGAACACGACGCACGGGTGCTCCATGTGGAATCCGTTCATAAACGCGCGATTAAACGGGCCGACGCTGCGAGGCGAACCGACACCCCAATTGGCTTTGAACGTGAAGTTGATGAAGATGGCTTCTGCGCCGTCCCGGTGCTTATCCACGGCGCCGTAGTTGTCGGCCACAATGTGACGCACGCGGAATCCGCGCCGCTCGAGTTCCCGGTCGACTTCGGTCAATTCATGGTGATCGTTGGTGAGGGTGACCGTGAGTACTTGTGCGCCTTTCCGAAGCTGGCGCAGGGGCAGGAGGTGGTTCGTATCCCGGACGCAGCAGATCGACGATTCGGCCACATCCTGGGCGGCCTTGGAGAAGGCCGCGCGGTCGTTGGCCGACGGCTCGGGGCCGAAGACCTCGCCGCGATGAAATCCAAGCCGGGCCTTGAACTCGAGGACGTGGCGGGCCGCATTGCGAATCCGCGCTTCCGGGATCGCGCCTGACTTCACGGCCGCCAGCAGGGTTTCATAGTCCTGTGGCAGCGCGGGGAAGAGGAGCATATCGCAGCCGGCGCGGATGCAGCCGATCGTGCGGTCGTGGCGGTTGGCGTAGCCCGCGGCACCGCCCATGTTCATGTCGTCCGTGACGACCAATCCCTCGAATCCCATTTCGCTGCGGAGAAGATCGGTGACGATGCGGGAACTCAAAGTGGCGGGTGTGTAGCAGCCGCGCGCGTCGCGCGCGGAATCCCACGCCGGAAAAGCGATGTGCCCGATCATCGTGGTCAACGCGTCGGCTGCAAAGGCGGCATTGAATGTGCGGCCGGAGATGTGCTTCCAGTCCTCAAGCCGGAGCGGGTTGATGGACGTGCTGATGTGCTGGTCGACATCGTCGAGCCCATCGCCGGGAAAGTGTTTGGCGCAGGCGGCGAGGCCGTGATCCTGCATGCCGCGGATGACGGCGCAACTGAGCCGGCTGACAAGCTCGGGGTCATCGCCGAAGCAACGGCTATTGGCGATGGGGTTGTCCGGGTTGATGTTGACATCGACGAGCGGGGCAAAGGCCCAGTGGATGCCGGCGGCGCGACCTTCGACGGCGGCGGCCTGACCCATGGCGTAGGCAAGATCCTCGCGGCCGGCAGCGGCGACAGCGAGGGGATCGGGGAAAGCGGCCGTGCCATGCACCACATAGCCGCCGCCGGCTTCGAGGTCGGCGGCGACGACGATGGGGATGCGGCTGGCTTTCTGCAGGGCCTCGATGCGTCGGCGGTGCTCGGCTGCTGGTGCGCCCCAGACAAACAGGCCGCCAAAGGGGATGTCGCGCATGAGTTGGAGAAGCGCGGGGACGGAGTCCTCGTTGTCGATCTTCGGGATCAGCAGTTGGGCGACGAGTTCGGGAAGCGAGAGGGATGCCAGTGTCTGATCAACCCATGTTTGCTGGGAGGCGTCGAGTGGTTTCATGGAACTTCCTGTCGTATTTTTCCAATCCTTGGAAAATCCGAAGGCGATTTTTCCAAGGGTTGGAAAAAAGGCTGAGGTCGTCGCGTCAGCCCTTGAGGCCGGTCATCGAGATACCTTCAATAAACGTCTTTTGGGTGAAGAAGAAGAGCACGATGATGGGCAGCACGACGAGGGTGCTGGCCGCCATGAGATAGTGCCACTCGGTGCCGCCCTGTTGGCTCTGGAAGAACTGGAGGCCGAGGGCGAGAGTGAAATCCTTCTGGTTGGTCAGGTAGATCAGGGGGCCGAGGAAATCGTTCCATGTGCCCATAAACTGGAAGAGGCCGACGACCATGAGGGCTGGCCGGCAGAGGGGCAGAATGATCTGCCAGAAGATGCGGAACTCGTTGCAGCCGTCGATGCGCGCGGCGTCGGAGAGGTCCTTGGGAATAGTCATGAAAAACTGGCGGAGGAGAAAGACGTTGAAGGCGCCGGCGCAAAACGAGCCGACCCACAGGGGGCGGAGAGTGCCGATCCAGCCGACGGATTTGAACATGCAATAGATTGGCACCATGACGACGGGGAAGGGGATCATCATGGTCGCGAGCGCGAGGAGGAAGGCCTTGTTGCGGCCGCGCCATGGGACGCGGGCGAAGCCGTAGGCTGCCAGCGCGCTGGAAAACACCGTGCCGATGACGGTGAGCACGCAGAGGATGAGCGTGTTCTTGAGGTACATCGGGAAGTACTTCATTGCCGCGACGGCTTTGCCGAAGTTATCCCACCGCAGGGCGGTCTTCTTGACGAGGGACCCTTGGGGCACGACCTCCCATTGGGAGGCCAACCTGGCATCGCCTTTGCCGGCCTGGATGACGGCCATGACATCCTCGGGGATGACGCGAATCCATGGGGCCTCCTTGGAGGCGGGGACTTCGCGGACCACGGTCACGGCTTGCTTAACCGACTCCCCGGTTTTGGTGCGGGTGACGATCTTGCCCTTGACGATCTGGTCCGGGGTGACGATGCGCTTTTCGCCGGTCTCGTCGACGGTGATGATCACGGCGGGAGCCGTGATGGTCTCTGCCTTGTTTACAGAAACCGGTTTGCCATCAATCTCGGCATAGAGCCGGTAAGGGATCCAGGTTGGCGGCATCGACATGGTCTGGTCGATGGGTTTAAGCGCGGTGGACATCATCCAGAAGAGGGGGACGAGGAAGATGGCCGAACCGGAGATCAGCAGGAAATAGATGATGAGCTTTGAGAAAAAATTCTTCATGTGGCGCTATTCCCCTGCGTAGTAAACATGTTTACGCGTGGCGCGCGTCGCCAGCCAGGTCAGGACAAGGATGATCAGGAAGAGGATCCAGGCCATGGCGGAGGCGTACCCCATCTGGTTGTACTCGAAGGCGTTTTGGTAGATGTACACGGCGTAGAACAATGCGGAGCGGTTGGGGCCGCCGCCGCCGAACATGATGTAGGGGCCCGAGAACACCTGGAGTGCGCCGATGATGCCCATGATCATGTTGAAGAAGATGACGGGCGAAATCATGGGCAGCGTGATGTGGCGGAGTTTGTGCCAGGCATTCGCGCCGTCGATCATGGCGGACTCGTACAACTCGCGCGATACATCCTGCAGCGCGGCGAGGTAGATCACGACCGTGCCGCCGATGCCCCACAGAGAGGTGATGACGATGGCGGGCATGGTCCACTTCTCATCGGCCAGCCAGTTGGGCATGGCGGCCTGTGGCCAAGGGACGGTCTTGTGGAAGAAGTGAGCAACCCATGTCACGAAGTGGCCCAAGTTGATCCAGCATCGGTCGAGCGCGAAGTTCAGCAGGCCGAACTTGCCGTTGAAGATCCAGAGCCAGAGCATGGCGAGTGCGACGGCCGGAACGAGGGACGGGAGGAAGAAGAAAGTGCGGAATGCAGGGCGGCCGACGACGGAGTTGTTCAACAGCACGGCCACAAGCAGGGAGAGGACCATGCCCAGCGGCAGGGCAACGGCAGCGTAGTAGAAGGTATTGCGCAGCGATTTCCAGAAGACCGCGTCGGTGAGCATGTCCTGGTAATTCAGGCCACCGATCCAGACGGGGGAGGAAAGTACGTCGTAATCGCAGAAGGAGTAGTAGATCGAAGCGCCGACAGGGTACAGCGTGAAGATCAGGAAGCCGATGATCCAGGGGCTGGTGAAGGCCAGGCCCGTCAGCAAGGTTTTGAATTCACCGCGGGTCATAATCGCTCCACTCCTTGATGCGGTCCTTCTCTACCTTGTCCCAGCGGCGCAGCACGCGATCGTATTTCCACTGCATGCGTTCCTGCACCGTGTCCAGCGCCTCCTTCGGCGTGGCAATATCTGAATACGCGCGGTCGAAGGCGACGCCCATTTCTTCCACGTACTCATTCCAGACCGATAGCCTGGGGACGTAAAGCGCATTGGTGCTGCGGGCGAGGTCCATGAAGGTGACGATGTAGGGATTGGGATGCTGTTGGATGAAGTCGTCGCTGACCACCGCCAGCGGTGAGAACTTGCGCTGGCCGAGGCAGAGTTTTTCCATGGGCTTCTGCGTGTTCACGTACTTCATGAATTCGAACGCCTCGCGGACGTGGCGGGCCCCCATGGGAATCACGAGCACATCACATTCGGCGACGGTGACCAGAGGGGTCTTCTCGGGATCCTTGGGGGGGAAGGGTGCCGCGCCCCACTCCATGCCGGGCGAGTACTTGCTGATGAAGTTGTACATCCAGACGCCCTGAATCACCATGGATATCTGGCCGGCAAGGAAGGGGTTTTGTGGCGACGAGAAGTTGCCGAAGGTCGCGCCAAAGGTGCGCATGTTTGCGAGGCCGTATTTGCGCGCGTAGCTCGCGAACCAGTCCAGGGCTTCGACGCCCTCCGGACTGTTGGCGGTGATCTTCCGATTGCCATCCCAGAGGCGGCCGCCGAACCAGTAGCACCACATCTGGTTGTACCAGCCCGGTTCCGTCGGGGAGTAACCAAGTTGGATGATGTCGAATTCCTTCGCTTCTTTTTCCGCAGGCGTCAGTTCCGTGTAACGGACCTGTACGCGCTTGCCGTTGCGGTTCAGCCTGACAATGGTCAGCTTCTCGGCCATCGCATCAAGCTCTGCGATGCTTTTTGGGGGGGAGTTTGGATCGAGGCCTGCCTCGCGGAACATCTTCTTGTTCCAGTGCAGCGCGAGTGTGGCAGGGGTGGACGGCAGCGCCCACATGAAGCCGCGGTGTTTGCAGAGGTCCCAGAATACGGGAATGTAATTGGTCTGCGTGATGCCGGCTTCGGCGAGCAGTTTGTCGAGCGGTGTGAGCGCTCCCTTCTCGGCATAGACCGTGACGTTGTGCGACCACAGCCCGGCCAGGTCGGGCGGGTTGCCGCCCGCCGTGGCCAGCATCATCTTGCGGTCGATGGAGCTGACGACGAGTTTGTCCACCCAGATGTTGGTCTGCGACGCATTGAAATCATCGACGATGGCCTGCATGGCATCGCCTTCAAATCCGGTCCACTTCTCCCAATAGCTGACAATCACGCGACCGTCCGGCGTGCGGTCATTGGGGCGTCGCGCACAGGCAGACGATAAGGCGAGGACTCCCGCGATCAGCGCGAGGGACAGGATGCGATACCGGTCACGAAAATGAAGCAACATGCAGTTCACCATCACCCTTGGTTCGGACTTGAAGTTATAGCGGGTTCGGACGCTGTAGGCAAATGATTTACTGGGTGCGGGCGGTTCCCGAATCGAGCCGGACTTAGAGGGGGCGGGTGCCTCTCAGGAGGCTGGGCAGCCCATTCCGACCACGACCGGATTTCTGGACCTCAACGGAAATATCGTCGAGCCAGATGGCCTGCTGGGATTTGCCCAAGGAGGCCGCTGTCATGACGATGGAAAACCGGAGGCTGCAGACGTCCTGCGGTGCTCGGTCCGTGGCTTCGAGGAGATGCCAGCGGTCCGGCGGATAGGAGGAGGGAGCGAACGGGGGACTGAGATAAATGTGGGTTGGGATCAATTTTTGGGCATCCTGGTCCGCAAAGTACTCAATTTTGAGCTGCGCGCATGTTTTTTCGTCCAATGGCAGGGCATAGGAACTGGAGTAGAGCCATGCACCGATGCGGACTTTCCGTCCGCCGGGGCAGGGTAGTTTCTTCATGACGCCGGCCCATGCGACGGAATTCTCGTTTCCGCTACCCCAGACTTTGAGCCGGAGGGCATGCTCGCCGGTGCGAACAAAGTCGTTGGATCCGAGGTTGATAATCTCTCCGCCGCCTTGTCCACCGCAGGATCCGCCGCCGTCGGGACCTTCCCACGATGTCAGCGGCTCCTCAAAACTGGATTCAACCAGCTGGGCACGACAAAAGAGCACCACGGAGGCGAGAAGCAGAATCAGCACAGGCGGACCGACCCGGCGTATGGCGGTCGTCATCGATTTGGATCGGGCCGTTTTCATGACATCAATCCTGACGGGCCACTATATCACCGAGGCGGCATGAGGGGGACAAGAAACTGAGGGTGTGTGTCAGAGGTCAAACTCGTATCGCACTGCACTGAGGGCATACATGGCGGCGGTTTCGGAGCGCAAGACGGTTGAACCAAGACTGACCGGCATGGCGCCGGCAGCGAGGATGGCGTCCATTTCCGCGGGGCTGAAATCGCCTTCGGGTCCCACGAGTATCCCGATGGAGGCCGGTGCCGGTTTGGCCGCGCGCAGCACCTCTTTCATGGCTCGCGCACTTGGCGTAAGTGCGCAGACGATAAGCAGATCCAACGCGGGGCGTTGTTGGAGCAATGAGTCCAGACTGCGGGCGGGTTCGATTCTTGGAAGCCACGCTGCGCCGCACTGTTTGGCCGCGTTAAGCACGATCTTTTCCCAGCGCGCCTTCTTGTCCTCGGCGCGGTCGGCCTTGATTTTCACGATGGCGTTTTCGGTGACAACAGGGATGAGGTGCGCGAGCCCAAGCTCGGTTGCTTTCTGCAGGATGAAGTCGAGTTTCTGTTCGCGGGGCAGGGCTTGGATGAGGGTGATGAGCGGCGTTCGACGCTCGACGTGACGACGTTGGGTCACGCGGGCTGTCACGGAGCCGCGCGCTATGGAGGCGATGGAGGCCTCGGCGAAATCACCGGTTCCATTGAAAAGCTCGATGAGGTCGCCGCGCTGTCTGCGGAGCACATGAATGAGGTGGTGGGATTCATCCTCGGAGAGGACGATCTCGTCCTGTGTCCACGACCCGGGCTCAACATAAGCGCGCATGGTCCAGATCCCCGTGGCGGCAGTGTCACGCCGCGTCTACTTCTCCATCGCCTTCTTGTGCGCGTAAAATTCCTCGGCCTTTTCGCGAAGCTTGGTGCCCGCAGGGTACTGACGTGGGCCGCAAATGTCGGCGACGGATTTCAGCAGGTCGCGGAGTTTGCCGTCCAAATGGGTGGGGATTTCGACGATGGCGCGGACATGTTGGTCGCCATCGCGCAGACCCTGGATGCCGGTGAGCCCCTTGCCGCGCAGGCGGAAGACGGTGCCGGTTTCAGTGCCCGCAGGAATCTTGAGTCGCGTGTAGCCGTGAATGGTGGGCACCTCAATCTCGCCGCCGAGCGTGGCGATATGAAACGGAAGCGGCATGTCGATGACGATATCCTCGTCGTGTCGCTGAAAGATTTCGTGTGCGCGCACATGGAGGACGACGTAGAGGTCGCCCGGGGCGCCGCCGCGCGTGCCACCCTCGCCTTTGCCTGCGAGCCGGAGTCGGGAGCCTGTTTCCACGCCGGCCGGGATCTTCAGGGAAATCGTGCGGCGGCCTTTGACGCGGCCCTCGCCGCGGCAGGTGCGGCATGGGTTGCTGATGGTCTCGCCGGTGCCGTTGCAGTTGGGGCAGGTGTGGCGCATCTGGAGGAAGCCCGTGGCGGTCACGAGGATGCCGCGTCCGCCGCAGCGGCGGCAGGATTCCTTTTTGCTGCCGGGTTCGGCGCCTGAGCCTTTGCATGCGGAACACTCGTCCATGACCGGCAGCGTGAGATCGCGCTGCGATCCAAAGACGGATTCCTCAAAATCGATTTCCAGATCGAAGCGAAGGTCGGCGCCGCGATTTGCGGATTCGCGTGAGTCGCGTCCGCCGCGCCCGCCGCCGCCGAAGAAGTCGTCGAAGATGCTGCCCCCGCCGCCGAAGGCCCCCATGAACGTGCGGAGCGCCTCCTCTAGGTCGATGCCGCCGAAGCCACCGAAGCCGCCCGCGCCTCCGCCGCCGCCCGGCGCGAACGCCCGGTGGCCGAACTGGTTGTAGGTCTGGCGTTTCTGCGGGTCGCTCAGGATCTCGTAGGCTTCGGAGATTTCCTTGAATTTCTCCTCGGCCTCGACGTTGCCCGGGTTACGGTCGGGATGATACTGGAGGGCCAGCTTGCGGTAGGCCTTCTTGATGTCGTCATCGGCCGCTTCGCGCGGGACACCGAGGACTTCGTAGTAGTCTCGTTTGGGTGCGGCCATTTAGCCTGTACTTCCTGAATCGCCGGCGCCGGGATCCTGAGTAGTGTCGGCGGGTCCGCTGCTGACGATGACTTGCGCGGCGCGCAAGAGCCGATCGCCCAGCATGTAGCCGCGACGCGTCTGGGTGATGACGGTGTCGGCCGGTACGTCGTTCGACGGCACGTGGGTCACGGCTTCGTGGCGGTGCGGATCGAATACGGTGCCTTCGGCATCAATGGGTTGCAGCCCAACATCCTGCAGGGCCTTGAACAGTTGGTCATAGACCATCTGGAATCCGTCGATGATGGTCTGTTCGGCCGCGTGGTCGGCGGCGCTGCGAAGTCCGAGGTTGAAATGGTCGAGCACGGGCAGGAGCCGGGTGAGCAGGTCTTCGCAGGCGCGCAGGCTCCACTCCTCCCGTTCGCGGAGCGTGCGCTTGCGGAAATTGTCGAAATCGGCCTGAAGGCGCAGCAATTGATCCTTGGCGGCGGCGAGTTCCGGGGCCGGGGGTGTCGCCGGGGCTTCCTGCGCCGGGGCAGGGCTCCCGCCCTCGCCGTCGTGCGGCGACTTGTGACCTTCTGCATGTTTTGTATGACGATCCTTCATTTCACCATCCCATCATGCCGTGGCAGGAAGAGAAAGACATGACCGTCGCGCCCGCAGGCCGACGAGTCAAGAGAGGACAATACTCAGCGGATCATCTTCGTCAATCGCAGACAATTGCCCGCGCGCGTATCGGGCTCGTACGTCGCATCGTCGACGAAGCGCTTGATGATGAACATTCCGAGGCCGCGTTCGTTCTCGTTCTCGAGATATTTCTCGGGTTCGATGATCTGTTGTTCCTCGAAATTGAAGCCCGCGCCGCGATCAAGAATCTCGACCATGACGCGATCGCTGGCGTGGATGAGATTGATGCGGAGCCCGGGGTGCTTGGCCTCGTTGTCCGGCGTGCTTTCGCCGCCGTAGCTGTGTTCGATGATGTTGGCGCAAGACTCATCGACGGCCATTTCCATCTGGGCGGCCTTGAACTCCGACAGGCCCGCGCGTGCGCAGAGATCCATGACGGACTGGCGGATAATGCGGAGGTAGCTGTACTTGCACGGCACGTGCAGCGTTACGGATCCGCGGATGAACAGGTTGTCGTTGTCAGGCGACATGGGTGCACCTCCATGCTACTGACGGAATTTTTCCATCGCGGCGTCAATACTGTCGCAAATCTCGAGAATCTTGTGGAAGCCGAGGAGCTCGACGATGTTGTAAATGCGGGGGGTCATGCCCGCCATTTTGAGGTCGCCCTTGTTCTCGCGTGAGCGGCGGGCAAACCCGATCAGCGCGCCGAGCGCGGCGCTGCTGATGTACTCCAGGCCGGAGCAGTCGAGAATGACGCGATGCCGCTTGCTGTCCCGGAGTTGGTTGAGCGTGGTCTCCAATCGCGGGAACGAATAGGCGTCCAACGAACCGTTCAGCCGCAGGATATCGACGTCACCCTGCTCTTCCACATCGATGCTGCATTCCCTCATAATTCCTCCACCCCCATACTAACGCATTACCCTTAAAGCGAGCAAGGTCATGTCATCATATTGGGCGCGGTTGCCGACGAAGCGCTCCAGCCGCTGGCGAACGTTATTCAGCACGCTATTGGCGCCTTCGTCCGCGGCCACGCGGACGGCATCCAGGAAGTTGTCCAAGCCCCATTCCTCGCTCTGGGGATTCATGGCCTCGGTCACGCCGTCCGTGTAGGCAACAACGACATCGCCCGGCTGCAGGGTGATCGTGGCTTCCTGGAGTACGCGGTCGAACGTCTCCTTGTCCACCAGGCCGATGCCGATGCCGGGTGAATCGACGATGGTGAATCCGGTGTGGCTGCCGGAGCACAGGATGGGCCGTTCATGCCCCGCGCGCGCAACGGTCAACTCGCGGGTGGCGGTGTTGAGCACCATGTAGAGCATGCTGACAAACATATCTTCCTGCACGTCCTGGCTGAGCACGTCGTTGATGAGGGTAAGCACTTCGGCGGGGCTGAGGTGGCGCGGTGCGTGCGCGCGCAGCACGCTGCGGCAGACGGACATCATGATCGCGCCGCCGATGCCCTTGCCGGATACGTCCGCGATGGCGATGCCGAGGTGCGTATCGTCCACCTGGATGAAGTCGTAGTAGTCGCCGCCGATTTCCAGCGCGGGGTAGTTGAACGCAGCCACCTCGACACCCTCGACGCGCGGCAGATTCTTGGGCAACAGCGCGGTCTGGATTCGACGGGCGACGCTGAGGTCGAGATCGATGCGTTGTTTCTCGACGATGGTCTCGCGGAGTCCGGCGTAGTGCACGGAGACCGAAGCCTGGTCGGCGAGGGACTGGAGCAGATTCATGTCGGCTTGGATGAAGGGTTTGCCGTCCACGCGGTTGGCGACGGCGAGTACGCCCATGACTTTCTGGTGGAATCGCATGGGGACGAGGAGCACGGAATGAATCCGGAGGAAATCGAGTTCGTAATGCGGCACACGCGGATCGGTTTCGGCATCCGTGATCAGGATGGGGTTTCCGAAATCGGCGACGGCGCCGACGAGGCCTTCACCGCGGGAGATCAGCCGTGTCTTGACGAGCTGCTCCACGTGCTGCGACTTGCTCATGGCGCGCTGAAGGCCGGTATCCACGTCGCCGAGCAGCGGCGGAAAGATGCCGGAGACGGCGCGGGCGCGCAGCGTTTCGTTGTTGGCCTCGTAGAGATAGACCGCGCCGGAGCCGGCCTTCGTGGTGCGGAGCGCGTAGTAAAGGACGCGCTGGAGAAGGGCGTCGAGTTCGATATGCGCGGCATCGGCGAAGACCTCGGCCACGTCATGCACGAAGCCGAAAATCACTTCCTTCTCTTGCATGAGATCGGCGCGTTCACGGCCGAGGGCGCGGTTGCGCCGGTAGAGAAAAAGCAGGCCGACGACGAGGCAAAGCTCCGCGGCGATGGAGGTGAAGACAAGGAGGTTCATGACGTACTCGTCACACCGGTTTGTTGTTGGAGTTCAAGTTCTTCAGATCCTCCCGCAGGAAGGTCAGCACATCCTTGAACTTGGGAAGGTTCTCGGGTGAAAGCGCCACGAGATTCTCGTGGGCTTCCAGCATGGTTTCCGCCGTGCTCCGCTGGCTTTCCTCCTCCCCGGCGACCGGTGCCATGGCCGGGCCGCCCCCACCGAACGCCGCTTTCAGATCGTCGGGCATGCTCCCGGTCATGTGGGGCTCAATCACCTGGTCGAGTCCCAGGGTGCCGAGAAGGCCGCGCGTGCGGATGGAAAGATTGACCATCACAATGCGGCCGCCGCCGCGTCGTTTGAGATCCATCGCGAGGCCGGCGAGTACGCCCATGAAGGTGCTGTCCATGCCCACGCAATCGGCCATGTCCAGCGCGAGATAGCGACACCCCTGCTCGATGGCGGCTCTTCCGAATTCCTTGAGAGATGTGCTGATCTTGAACGAGCCCCGGCCCACCACGCGGATGTACGCCGTGGTTCCTTGTATGGTCACGAGTATTCTATCAGCGGCCGGGTCGACCATAGTCCAAGCTGCTCCAGTTCTCCGATACGCGTTCTGCAAGGAGGCGGCCGCCATACACGACCCGCGCTCTCCATGCCGTCACCGGACCGCCCGATCGGCGTGCATTGCCGGTGACTTCAAATACCGCCTTCTTCTCTCCCTTCACGCGGAAGGGATAGCGGACGTACAGAAATTTCAAGTTCGCCAGGTTCTCCTGCCGGTATTCAAACGTCACCATCACGTTCTCCGGCAGGCCCGCCTGCGGCGCGGTCCAGACTACATGGAATACCTCGCTCGGGGTGGTTTCGTATAGGTCGGTGAACTTCGGCATGTGGGAGTCTGTCTCGTAATTCCCCGAGGTGTTCGACTGCTGGTAGTGGTCCACGCGAACGATGACCGGCCGGTTGTAGGGCTGCGCGCCGAAAGCGATGGAGGCGACCAGCATCGCAAGCGCGAGCACCAGGCCGGATCGGAGAAGTGATTTGCTGCCACTCCTGCAAAGAAGCGCGTTCACGGCGCTCAAGCTATCACCCGGCTCTCGCTGCTGTCAATCGCGGCCGGGATGGCGATCAGCGGGTGCGATGATCACGACAAGTTCCCCTTTGACTGTGCGCCCGGCAAAGGCGGCCGTGAGTTCGTCGGGTGTGCCGGTGAGGCATTCCTCGAATTTCTTCGTCAGCTCGCGCGCGACGAACACGCGGCGCGGTCCGAGGACATCGCGGACCTCCTCGAACAGCTTGAGCAGGCGGTAGGGAGATTCGAAAAGGACGAGCGGGACTTCGAGGCCTGCGCACTCGCCAAGGCGCCTGCGCCGCGCGGCCGACTTGTGGGAGAGAAAGCCCTCGAACAGAAAACCGGCGCCGGCAAATCCGCACAACGCCACGGCAGCGGTTACGGAAGATGGGCCGGGCAAAACGGTTACCGGCAGCCCCGCTTCGCGGCAGGCGGTGACGACGCGCGAGCCGGGATCGGATACGCCGGGCATGCCCGCGTCGGTCACCAAGGCCACCGCGATCCCGGCGCGAATCTTCTCGAGGATCAGTTCCACGCGCGAGGCTTCGTTGAACTTGTGGCAACTGATGAGAGGCGACTTGATCTCGTAGCGGTTCAGCAACTTGCTCGACTCCCGCGTATCCTCGGCCACGACCAGTCCGGCGGCGCGCAGCGTTTCGAGCGCGCGCAGCGTGATGTCGCCCAAGTTGCCGATCGGCGTGCCGACAATATAGAGGCCTGCGTCCATGGCCGTAGGTGTACCGGAAAAGCCGGAGAAATACGATCACGATTGCGGGGGCGGCGACGAATTTTCTCGGCATGGCCGCGCGATTTTCCAATGATTGGAAAAAATGGAACACGATTTTCCAACCCTTGGAAAAATAGTCGGGCACCTGCTCGAATCGGGCGAGCCATCGATCCGTTACAAGGTTCGTGTCGGCGTGCTTGGCGAGAACCCGCGGTCGAAGGGCATTCGCAGACTCCGCGAGGAAATACGCCGCTCGCCGCGCGCTCGACAGTTGCTTTCGCGGCGCGACAGAGAGGGCCGCGTCGAGCCGGTTCGACAAGTTTACCGCAAGTGGTTTGGAGCGCACTGGGTGCTGGCGTCGCTGGCGGATCTCGGGTACCCGCCGGGTGACAAATCGCTGCGGCCGGTGTTCGACCAGGTGCTTGCCTGCTGGCTGGGCGAATGGACGGCGAACGATGTGGTCTGCCAAAATGATGATGACGTTCGGCGATGCAAAGGCGTGCCGGTCATTAATGGGCGCGCGCGGCGTTGTGGTTCGCAGCAAGGCAACGCGCTCTATGCCGCGCTGACGCTGGGCGTTGTGGATGATCGCGTTCACCGATTGGCGGAGATGCTGATGCGCTGGCAGTGGCCGGACGGCGGTTGGAACTGCGATCGAAAGCCGGCGGCGCACATATCGTCATTTCACGAGAGCATTCTTCCGCTGAGGGCGTTGTCGCTGTACGCCCGCACGACCGGCAGCCGGAAGGCTGCGCGCGCGGCGACGCGCGCTGCGGAGCTTTTCCTTTCGCGGCGGTTGTTCAAGCGGCGGCGCGACGGCAGCATCATAAATCCGGATTTCGCGCTGCTGCATTATCCCTGCTACTGGCACTACGACGTTTTGATGGGCCTGAAGGTCATGGCCGAGGCGGGGTTCATCCGCGACCCGCGTTGTGGCGATGCGTTGGATCTGCTGGAGAGCCTGCAGTTGCCCGGTGGCGGCTGGGCGGCCGGTGGGAGTTTTTGCCGGGGCACGAATGTGCGGGTGAGCAACTCGGATCTTGTGTCGTGGGGCCCGGGCGGGAAGACGAAGATGAACGAGTGGGTCACGGCCGATGCGCTCGTGGTGCTGAAGGCTGCGGGCCGGCTGAAGTTTTCCAAGGGTTGGAAAAAGCAGGCGCAGGTTTTCCAATGATTGGAAAATTGGTCTTGTTGCGGTCGCGGTGCTCCGGGGCGTCACGCCCAGAAGGTTTTCACGGAGTCGTACGCGAGGATGCGTTTGTCCGCCGTAATCAATGTGGCTTGCCCGCTGCTTTCCATTCCCTCTGGTCAACAGATGGCGAGATGATGTCGCCCACATAACTTACGGTTCCTGTCAGTGAGCCAAAGAACCGCTTCTTGGGGCGGGCCTTTGTCTGCTTCACGGGAGGGCGACTACGGGCGGATTTCATGGCACATACTATACAGCAAGGGAGATACCTGACGTCAATAGCTCTTGATTTTCTGCCCTCGCGGGGCTACCAGTATCCCGTTTGCGTAATGAAAAAGGAGATAGGTCATGGCGATTATTAATTTTGGCGGCGTGAAGGAAAAGGTCATCACGCGCAAGGAATTCCCGTTGGCGAAGGCTCGCAAGGTCCTGAAGAAGGAAGTGATTGCGATCATTGGCTACGGCGTGCAGGGTCCGGCGCAGGCGCTGAACCTCAAGGACAACGGTTTCAAGGTTATCATCGGGCAGGCGCCCGAGTTCAAGCGCGACTGGGACCGCGCGGTGGCCGACGGCTGGGTGCCGGGCAAGACCCTGTTTGATATCGAAACCGCGGTGAAAAAGGGAACGGTCATCCAGATGTTGGTCTCGGATGCCGCGCAGCGGACGATCTGGCCGGTCGTGAAGAAGAACCTGAAGAAGGGCGATGCGCTCTACTTCTCGCACGGCTTCTCCATCACCTATAAGGATAAGAGCGGCGTGGTGCCGCCGAAGAACGTGGATGTGATCATGGTCGCGCCGAAGGGTTCGGGCACATCGGTGCGCCGCAACTTCCTCTCCGGCGTGGGCATCAATTCGAGCTTCGCGGTTCAGCAGGACGCAACGGGCCATGCCAAGGACCGCTGCATCGCGCTGGGTATCGGCATCGGCTCGGGTTACCTGTTCCCGACCACGTTCCCGCACGAGACGAACAGCGATCTCACCGGCGAGCGCGGCGTGTTGATGGGTTGCCTCGCGGGGACGATGGAAGCGCAGTACGACACCCTTCGCGCGAACGGTCACAGCCCGAGCGAGGCGTTCAACGAAACGGTGGAAGAGCTGACGCAGAGTCTGATCCGGCTCGTGGATGAAAACGGCATGGACTGGATGTTCTCGAACTGCTCGGCGACGGCACAGCGCGGTGCGCTGGACTGGAGCCCGAAGTTCAAGAAGGCGGTCATGCCCGTGTTCAAGGAATTGTACAAGCGCGTCTCGACCGGCAAGGAAGCCGAGCGCGTGATCAAGGTCTGTGGCGCCAAGGGGTACCAGCAGCGGGTGGCCAAGGAGCTCGGCGCGATTCGCGACTCCGAGATGTGGCGGGCAGGCGCCGCGGTGCGCGCGCTTCGTCCTCACGAGAAGGCCAAGGAAATCACCGCCGGGACCAAGGGCGTCGGCGGCCGGAAGTACTAAGCCGATAAACGCTTGGTAGACAGTGTTCAGTGGGCGGGAGGTTCGCAAGGACCTCCCGCCTTTTTTGTGTGAGTCAGGGCTCCGTGCGCTGTGGCATGAGCGGGGCGGGGAGATTGTCCAAGCCGCCCGGGAACCGGTGAACCTGGAGCTGGCCCAGATCGGCAACGAGCGTATTGCGCGGCAGCCGCAGCAGATCCGATGGTTCCAGGATGACGAGCGTCTGCGTGGTGTGGTCATCCACGGTTGGGCTGAAGTAGGCGCCGGGATTCTCCTCGGTGACTTCCGCCGGGCCGCCATCGGGACTCACAACCACCACGCGCACGTTGACCGGCCGCTCCTGGTGGTTGGAGAGAAGATAGAGATAGGGCCAGTGATTGGCCCAGTGCCAACTTGCGATCACCAGGTCGTAGTGACGCCGGCCGGCGTGCTGGATCACGGCATCGACGGCAGCCTTCTTCAGTCCCAGTGGCCCGGCGAGAAAGGTGTCGTAACGCGGGCTCTGCAGGTCGACCCGGTAGGCCGCATACGAGGCCATGTTGGTGACGGCCAGCAGGAAGAGGAGTGCAACCACGATGGAGCGGGCCTGTCGGTGACGCAGCGCTTCACGCAGCGCCATGGCGACGGCGATCAGGGCGGCAGGAAACCATAGCAACATGTAGTAGTGGGAGCGGGCGCCTCCGAATCTCAGCAGGGCGAGCGGCGGGAGGAGAATCCACAGGAGTAGAAGAACGGTCACTTGGCGGTCTCGACGCCACTGTCGGACGACCGCAACAAGACCGGCGATGACCAGCAGAATGTTCAAGACATAGATCCAGTCGGCTTGATCCAGAAGGATGGCGCGATGGCCGTAGCGCCAGCAGGCCTGGTCGGCGACGACCTGCGCGATGTCTGCAAGAAACCGGCCGAACGAGGCGTGAGACGAAGCCGTCATGACCGTGCCCATGCCGATCATCGCGCGCGTGTTTGCGAAACCGCTGGATAGTTCGTGGATGATTAGGGGCAGCAGCGGAAGGGCGCCCGCGCAGAACGTGAAGACGAGCGTGTGCCAGCGAAAGCTGCGCCGTCCTGTCCAGACGGCGAGAGCTGCCGGGATGAACAGCAGAACCGTAGACATATGAAGCTGCAGCAGGATCGCGAGGGTCAGCGCGAGAAGAGGGAGAAACGTGGGACTGCCATGCACTATGCGAACCATGGAGTAGATCGCGAGCAGGGTGAAGAACGGCAGTAGACTCGGATGCCAGCCCCAGCGCGCATAGAAGATCATGGTGAAGGACATTGCGTAGAGCATGGCTGCCAGCATGCCGGTCCAGCGGTCTGCGATCTGGCGGCCCAGCAGATACATCAGGATGATGGCCAGCGTGTCGAAGAATGCCACGACGATGACCGAGGCGGCGGGATTGCCGTGTGCCATGTGGAGCGGCAGGGCCATGAGATAGGCGTAGAAGGGACCGAGGCATCCTTGGCCGCGGTAGATTCTCGGACCGAGAAGCGGCCACTCGTGTCGGGTGGTGACGCCCTGCGCCTGACGCAAGTCACGCGCCTCGTCGCCGGTGAAACGCATCAGGCTGGCCGCATGATCCAGACGAAGGATCGCTCCGGCCAGAACGATCACCATGAGTGTTCCTGCTGCAAGCCGCGATGTCGTGGATGGTGTCATGTTGTTCGACTGTAACCGGGGCTCTCCTATGGGCGTCGCCATGGCGAGTTCTGGATATTCCGCGCAGGATTGTCGGGCGGCGCCTCGCCGGAGTTGAAGCGGTCCAGTTCGCGAACCCAATACGTAGTCTCTCCCAGTCGCTGCCAGCCTTCTCTGCCGGCGGCATCGGGGATGTCTTTGGCGACGACGACCTTCGCCCCTGTAGAGGCGAGGGCAACGAGAGCGCCACGGCGGGACGCTTCCTCGCAGTTCCAGAATTCCGTGGCGGAGCGCATCGGCATTTCGGCCACGATGTGGAGTCCGGCGAGGCGGGCCCAATAGGCGCGGTAGCCGCGGCCGATACAGGCCACGGGGTCACCGGGGTGCAGGTCGTGCCGAAGCAACAGTCTAGCCACTTCAATCTGCGAGGCGTTGGGGGTGTGCGGCATGCGGAGTAGATCGCGCGCGAACCACGTGAACGAAGCGAGGGCGGCGAGCAGGATTGCAGCGGCGACGGGCCGGGTGTGACGCGGAGCGGCCGGGGCAAGGAGTGCGAGGCCTGTCAGCACAACAAACGCACCGATATAGCGCGGCTCCACCAAGGTCATGGCGTACGCGGCGGCGCCGGTCAGGCTGAGCAGCCAAAGACCGTGATACCTTGCGGCTCTCTTGATCCATCCGGCGGGATTGAGCAGGAAGACCACCAGGCCGGCGATGAAAACGGGCAGCGGCGGGCCTGCGAGGAAGAGGGACGCCATGTTGGGGATATTCCTTCGAATGGTGGCCAGCAGGGCGCGGGGCCGGAAGGGCGCTTTGAGTCCGTCCATCCAGAGAGAGGGATCGTACCACGGCGGGTACGTGCCGGCCGAATTCAGTTCGTAGCTGAACGCCACCGGATAGCCCCAGATCGTGCGAGGAGGGTTCTTCCATTCACCGGCGCCCGGGGGAAGTGGCTTTGCCCAGCGATCCACAGTGTCGAAGGACCGGTTGACGAAAGCGGCGATGTTGTACCGGCTGGATTCACCGAAGGTCGGCCTGTGATATCTCAGCGAAATGGCGGTGATGAACGGTAGAGCCAGCGCGGCAAACGCGACCGCTGCCGGGAGAAGCCGGCGACGGAGGTCGCGGAACGGCAATGCGGCGGCTGCGAGACAGGGGAGGGCAAGCGGGAGCATGATCGTCTTGGCGAGATAGCCGATGCCGAGCGTCACACCGAGCAGGAGCGATATGCGTGTCGGATTCTCCGCGCGGCGCAACCGCAACTGAAGCGCGGCAGCAAGATAGATGAAAGCCGATAGTAGTAGATCGGGGGTGACTTGATGGATGCTGATCATGATGAGCGATGTGTGGAGGAAGAGCACATATCCTGCGACGGTGATCGACCACGCGAGGAAATCTGGCTGTGGTCCGGCCGCGGCGCGCGCGCGCCGGATCTCGGACAGGAGGAAGCTCAGCGACGCTGCGCTGACGATATAGATGAACAGGTTCGTTCCGTGCACCACCGCGAACTGCCACGCGATGGATGGGTGGGTGAGTTTCAGCACGAGGAACGAACCTGTTC
>DAISJM010000016.1:0-67914 GCA_036821485.1 Verrucomicrobiota bacterium
CAATGACGCGATCATTTACTCGCCATTCCTGGAGATGTCGCTCGGTCGCCTGCGGCCGGGTCAGCAGCTTCGTGTGCGTACGCTGGATCCGGCATCGCTGACCACTTCCGAAGTGCTGGTGGAAGCGACGGGCCATGAGAAGCTGATGGTGATGGGGGCGGAGAAGCTGGCGACGGTTCTGGAGATGGATTTCCAGGGCATGCAGACCAAGGCGTGGGTTGATGCCGACGGGCAGATGCTCAAGCAGGAGACGCCGTTCGGATGGACCATGGAAGCCTGCTCGGCTGATGAGGCCATGGCGTTGGATATTGAGAAAGGCGCCGCGCAGGTCGACATGTTGCGGGCCATGGCTGTTCCGGTAAAGGGCGATATTCGGCAACCGAGGACCTGCCGCGAATTGAGGATTCGTTTCAGCGGGGCTGCCATTCCCACGAACGAGCTGGCATCGGACCGGCAGGTGGTGGAGTCGGTGGAGGGGCATGACGTGATCCTGACGTCGCGCGCCGGCCGGATGCCGCCGCGCGGCACGGCGATCGGTGTGGTGCCGCCCGAGTTCGAGAAATACCTGGGCGCCACGATGTTCATTCAGTCCGATCATCCGGACATCGTGCGCGAGGCGGCTCGCATCACCAAGGGCATCACCGACAGTGCGGCGGCCGCGCGTGCGATACATGACTGGGTCTACCGATCCGTTCTGAAGAAACCCACGGTCAGTCTGCCCTCGGCGCTCGACGTGTTACATCGGATGGAGGGTGACTGCAACGAGCACACCTATCTTTACGTGGGGCTGGCCAGAGCGGCCGGGTTGCCGGCCAAGGTGCGCGTCGGGTTAATCTACAATGATGGTGCGTTCTATTATCACGCCTGGCCGGCGGTATTTGTTGGACGCTGGATCGAGGTGGATCCGACGCTGGGGCAGCAGGAAGTGGATGCGACGCATATTGGAGTCCTCGACGGGGAGTTGGAGGATCAGCTCAGGTTGCTGGGGCTTTTCGGGAACTTGTCCGCGGAGATTCTTTCCGAGAACGGACAGCCGGTGGAGAAAACGCGATGATTGAACTCGAACACGTATCGAAGAACTTCGGGTCGCTGGAAGCCGTGAAGGACGTGTCGCTCAGCGTCCCCAAAGGAGAGCTGTTCTGCTTCCTCGGTCCCAATGGCGCCGGGAAGACCACGACGATCAAGATGATGTGTGGCCTGCTTCGGCCCACCTCGGGAAGCATCCGGCTGGGCGGTGCGGACGTGCAGAAAGATCCGGTCGAGGCGCGGCGGCTGGTGGGCTACATTCCCGATTTCCCTTTCCTCTATGACCGGCTCACGGCGACGGAGTTTTTTGAATTCACCGGCGATCTGTATGGAGTGTCACGCGAGCGGGTTCACGAAGAACTGGAGGACACGTTTGAGCGATTTGGTTTGAAGGAATACCGCAGCGCGTTGATCAAGGACCTGTCGCATGGGCTTCGGCAGCGGCTGATCTACGCGGTGACGTTGTTGCATCGGCCGGGCATTCTGTTCGTAGACGAGCCGTTCGTGGGCCTCGATCCCTTCAGCATCCGGCTGATCAAGGATCTGTTGCGGTCCAAAGCGCGCGAAGGCATGACAGTGTTCCTGACGACGCACATCCTGGCGCTGGTCGAGGACATGGCGGATCGGATCGGGATCCTGGTGAACGGACAACTGGTGGCCGTGGGTACGTTGAAGGAGCTGGTGTCGCAGAGTGCGGCGAAGGAGGGCGACCTGGAGGATGTGTTCTTCCGGCTCGCCAAGTAACGATGCGGCAAATCCTGGCATTATTGAAGAAAGACTGGCGGGCGTTCTGCAACCTGCGGCGCGTCTTGCGGGAGCAGTCGGTCTTCAAAGTGGTCTTCATTCTTTTATTTGCGCTGGGCATGATCGGGGGGCTGTGGGTCATCTTCATGGAGGCCTTCAGCTTTCTCGACAAGCTCGGAGGGGTGGGGCTGTTGCTGGTGTATCGTCTGTTCGCACTGTTCTTCCTTGGCTTGGGCGCGATGCTGGCGACGTCGAGCGTGATTACGTCGTACACGACATTCTTCAGTTCAGAAGAAACCGCGTACCTGCTGCTGAAGCCGCTGTCGATCGGCAAGCTCTCGATCTATAAGTTCATCCAGTCGGCGTTCTATTCATCGTGGGCGTTCTTCTTCACGATCATTCCCTTTGTCGGTGCTTACGCGGCGCACGAGAAACTTCCGATCTACTTCTCGGTGTGGACGATCTTCTTCTCGGTGCCGCTGGTGTTGCTGTGTGCGGGGTTGGGGACGATTGTCTGTCTGTTGGGTGCACGCTGGTTGCCGAGGAACCGTGCATTCTGGTGGGGTGTGGTGGCGGCCGCCGCCGTGGCGGGCTCCTTGCTCTCGGGGCGGTTGACGACGCACGTGATGGGCGAGAACGAGCAGGCGCTGGTGCTGACGCGGCTGATCCCGGGTTTCCAAATAGCCTCGCATCCGCTGTGGCCGAGCTGGTGGATTTCCGAAGGTATCATGGCGCTGACGCGCGGACAGTGGACGAGGGGATTGTTGCTGTGGCTGGTGCTGATGGCCAACGTGCTGTTTGTGGGCATGATCGTGGAGTGGACGGGCCGACGGGTGTTCTACGACGCGTGGCAACGAATCCAATATTCGCGCGAGCGGGGTATCCGGCAGGCGGTGCTGTTGCGGCCGCTGGAGCGGGCGATGTGTTTTCTTCCTGCGGATATCCGGGCGCTGATTCTGAAAGACATTCGCGTCTTCTTTCGTGATCCTGCGCAGTGGACGCAGGGACTCATCTTCTTTGGTCTCCTGGGGCTCTATTTCCTCAACCTGCGGAACCTCCGCTATCATCTGCTGCCCGATGCGTGGCGGAACCTGATAGCGTTTCTCAATGTGTTCAGTGTGTCGGCCGTGATGTGCTCTTTCGGTTCGCGATTTGTCTATCCGCAACTCAGCCTGGAGGGGCATGGGTTCTGGGTGGTGGGGCTTTCTCCCACGTCCATGGGGCGGGTGCTGGCCGCGAAGTTCTCCCTCGCGTTGGCAGGAATGACGGCGGTCAGTGTTGGCCTGATGTTCCTTTCGACGCGCATGCTGGTGATTCCGTTGGGGGCAAAGATTGTGGCGGGAGGAATAGCGCTGGCGATGGCGGTTGGCATCGCGGGGCTCTCCACGGGATTGGGTGCGGTGTTTCTGGATCTGCGTCAGCCGAATCCTGCGGCGATTGTCTCCGGGTTCGGCGGAACGCTGAACCTGGTGCTCAGCCTGGTGTTCATGTTTGGTGCGATCCTGCCGTACGGGTTTGTCTTCCACCAAGCGTACCTTCGACACATCGCGGATGGGGCACTGCACCGGGCGCTGCTATACGCGAGCCTCTGGCTGGTGCTGTGGTCCCTGACGGCAGCGGCGGTGCCATTGGCGGCTGGGCGACGGAGTTTGAGGAACCGGGAATACTGATGCTGTCCGGCAATTTCGGGCGAGCGGCGTTTACAGGCGCGGCCGGATTGTTGTACGTTCATGAGTGGACCGGACCACGAAGGGTGAAACATGTCTGACATCAATTTCGATTGTCCTCACTGCGGTCAGAATCTGGATGCGCCGGAAGATATGCCGGGGATGGTCATCAACTGCCCGGCTTGCGAGAAACCGATCAAGGTTCCCACGCCCGCAGGGCTGGAGGTTCCGTCCGCCCCGGCCGTGATTTCAACCCAGGCTGCGGCGGCGAAGAAGATGGCCCAGACGGGCGTGATCCCCCCGGTGAATGAGGACAAGGGCAATACGGTTCGCATCGAATTGCCGCCGGAGGCCGTTATGCCCGAGCGGAAGCATCGGGTCATTTTCATCAAGCGCACCGACAAGTAGATTGGGAGAAACTCCTTGGCGCACCCCCCGTCCTATGATAGCTTGCAGCCCAACTGCTTTCCCCACACAGGAGCGAGCACGGGTATGATCCGCAACAAAGCTACGATCGGTATTCTGCTGGCCTTGGCCCTTTGTCACCCGCAATTTGCGGCCGCACAGAAGAAGGACGATTCCCCCGCCTCGCTGGCCGACATGGTTCAGTCGGGTGGTGTGGATGTGCAGGCCGATGAGCTCGAATACGAGTCGGACCGCCGGGTGATGACCGGACGCGGCCACGTGGTCATCAAGCATGGAGTCGACACCCTGACGGCGGACTTCGTGACCGTGGACACGGTGACGCAGGACGCGACCGCGCGGGGCAACGTGGTGATCCAGCGTGAAGGTACCGTGTGGCGTGGCGAAGAGGCCAAGTACAACTTCAAGACGCGCACGGGCAACTTCGGCGGGTTCGATGCGGACATGCCGCCTTTCCATATCAAGGCCAAGGAATCCCAACGCACGGCCAACGGGTCCTTTGTCCTCAGGAACGCGAAGATCACGACGTGCGATGGCGACCGCCCGGAATTTTATATGAAGGCGCGCGAGGTACGCATCACGAAGAACAATCGTTTCCGCGCGAAGGGCGTGGTGTTCTACCTCGGGCCGGTCCCGATCTTGTACATGCCGTACGTGCTCAAGGGTCTCGGCGAGGAGAGAACGGACATCGATCTTGTGCCGGGCTACAGCAGTCGCTTGGGCGCCTACCTGCTGACGGCCTACAACTACCGCATCAACGGCGGCATGACCGCGGCGACGCGGCTCGACTATTACGGCAGTCGGGGGCCGGCGGTGGGGCAGGATTTCAACTGGGGTGATCCGAGGTTGACGTATCGGGGCGGATTCAAGGCCTATTACGTCAACGATGGTTCGCCGATGAAGGGCAGGACGGACGACGAGGTGGACGAGTTCGGCGACCTCGTTACGTCGGATCGCTATCGCCTCAAGCTTTTCGATACGCGCAGCCTGAGCGATCGCGATTACATGATGACGGATTTGAATTACCTCAGTGATCCCGTCGTTGTGGAGGATTTCTTCGACAACGAATATCGGAACAATGTGCAGCCGGAAAACCGCGTCTCCCTTGGGCATCGCGGCGACCAGTACACGGCGGGGTTGCAGATCAATAAGCGGCTCAACGATTTTTACGACAACGTGGATCGCCTGCCGGAAGCGACGTTGGATGTGCCCCGCATGAAACTGGGCGAGACGCCGCTTTATTACGAGAGTGGAAACAGCGCTTCCTTCCTCAGCCGCCTCTACCCGGACGGTTCGGACAACGAGGACTACGACGCATTCCGCTTGGATTCCTCGCACATGCTTTACTACCCGACCAAGCAGTTTGGGTTCCTGTCGCTGATTCCGCGTGGTGGACTTCGCGGCACATTCTACTCCTATACCTATGAGGACGCCACGGTCACCAACGTCATCTCCGAAGTGGATACCAATGGCATTACGCACGTCACCAACAGGGTGGAGACGGTCCGTAACGATTTGGGGAGCGACTTGCGCGTATTGGGCGAACTGGGCTTTGAGACCTCGTTCAAGTCCTTCAAGGTGTTGACGGAGGAGTGGATTGGCCGCGACGATCAGGGCTTGCGCCACATTGTGGAGCCCTACGCCCTGTACACCTTCGTTCCCGAGCCCAATATTACGCCGGAGAATCTGCCGCAGTTCGACGAGGTTGATACGCTGGACAAACGGAACGATGTCCGATTTGGCGTACGCAACAAGTTGCAGACGAAGCGGCGCACTCGGGTACATGACTTGGTGGACGCGGATGTGTGGACGACTTACCGCCTGGATCCGGACGAGGATCAGCATGACTTCACGGACATATACTTCGACACCGAATTGAGGTTGGTGGACTGGTTCATGGTCGATTTCGACGGTAGCTACGATGAATACGAGAATAACATCAGCACCTTCAACACCCAGTTGGGGCTGATCTTCCCGGATGAGAGCCGGCTGTCGGTCGAGTACCGCTACGCGGACAGCACGCGGGACCAGATCGCGGCTGAGTTGAGACTGTTCCCGAACCTGCGCTGGTCGTTGGATACCTATGGCCGCTACGCCATCGACCGCAGCGAGTTCGAAGAGAAATCGTGCTTTGTCACGCACAAGACCAGTTGTGTCGGGTGGGGCCTCGGTTTCAAGCAGATCGATTCGGATGTGCAGGTGTGGCTGCAGTTCTGGCTGTTGGCCTTCCCGAAATCGAGCGTCAACATCGGTCGCTGATAGCTTCGCGTAGTACCTATGAAAGCAGAATACCTCATAACGGGCGGCGGCGGTTTCATTGGGTCGAACATTGTCCGTACGCTCGTTGCTGCGGAGAAGAAGGTCCGTGTGCTGGACAACTTCTCCACGGGCCGGCCTGAGAATCTTCTCGGGATACGGAAGGCAATCGATCTGGTGGAAGGGGACATCCGGGACACGGATACGGTGCGGCGCGCTGCCCGTGGCGTTCGGTTTGTGATTCATACCGCCGCGTTGCCCTCGGTTGTGCGGTCGGTGAAGGATCCCTTGGCCACCAACAGCGTGAACGTGTGCGGCACGTTGAAGGTGTTGCAGGCCGCGCGCGCGGCGCACGTTGAGCGCGTGGTGTTTTCCTCATCGTCCTCGATCTACGGCAACACGAAGACTCTGCCTAAGCGCGAGGATATGATGCCGTGCCCGATGTCGCCCTATGCGCTGTCGAAACTGACCGGCGAACACTACGCGCGGCTGTTCTTCGAACTTTACGGGCTCAAGACTTTCTCCTTGCGCTATTTCAACGTTTTCGGGCCGCGGCAGGATCCCAAGTCGCAATACGCGGCCGCGATTCCACGCTTCATCGACGCGCTTCGCCGGGGCCGGCGGCCGGTGATCTACGGGGATGGGAAGCAAACGCGCGATTTCACTTTTGTCGAAGATGTGGTTGCAGCGAATCTCGCGTGCTGTAGTGCCCCGGCAAAAGCGGCGGGCATGGCATTCAACGTGGGCGGCGGCGGCCGGATATCAATTAATGATCTTGTGGCGCACCTCGCGCGTGTCCTGGGTCGTCCCTTCAAACCTGCTTACGAGCCGTCGCGTCCGGGCGACGTGCGCGACTCGCAGGCAGCGATCGAGCGTGCCCGCAAGTTCCTGCGCTGGCGTCCGCGCTTTGGGTTGGATGAGGGGCTGCGCAAGACCGTGCAATGGTTCGACCGCTGAGCCATGGACGCATCCGTTCACTCCGACGATCTCCTGAATGTCGCCATCGAAGCGGCCACGACAGCGGGGAATCACGCTCTTCTCAATATCCATCGCCGCCAGGAAGTTGCGGAGCGATTCGCCCACGATGTGAAACTCAACCTCGACCGCGAATGCCAGCAGAAGGCGGAAGAGGTCATTCGTTCACACTTTCCCCATCATCATCTCCTCGGCGAGGAGGGTGGGAGTTTCGACGAGGTGGCGGACATTCTCTGGATCATCGATCCGATTGACGGCACGGTTAATTTCCAGCATGGCCTTCCGCTGTGGTGCTGTTCCATTGCCGTGAGGGCCGGGGGGCACATGGCGGCGGGGGCGGTGTATCTGCCCGTGATGAAGGAAACGTATGCGGCGCAGCGGGGTGGGGTGGCGACGTGCAATGGGGAGCCGATTCATGTTTCCGACACGCCGCGGATCGATGAGGCGCTGGTGCTCACAGGATTGTCCAAGAACATCAACACGAATCTGTACTGCATGGATGTCCTGAAAGCCGTCTCGCTCAAGGCGCAGAAGACGCGGATCATGGGCGCTGCAGCAGTGGATATTTGCCACGTGGCGTGCGGTCGCGCCGACGGCTATTTCGAGTCGGGCATCTACCTCTGGGATATCGCAGCAGCGGGGCTGATTGCCGAGTGCGCGGGTGCGCGTACGGAAATTCTTGAGAAGATCAGCGATGTGCGGTTCCGCTATCTCTGTACCAACGGGCGAATCCACGATGATCTGAAACACGTGGTGGCCGCGGGTATGGCAGGCCATCCCGTTCGCTGAACGGCATTCTACTCTTGGTTGTCTCACCTGCATGAAGTGGCCGTTTGCGCTATCCGCACGAAAGATTTCGCACGCTTATCACTCCTCGCCGGAGTCGTTTGCGGCGCTCTGTGCGGGCATCGTGGCGCTGGGTGTCTACGTCCGCACTATGGCGCCCACGGTGACACTGGAGTTGTCTGGCTCGCTGGTGACTGCGGCGGACCATATGGGTGTGGCCAACAGCCCGGGCTATCCGTTATGGACGCTTGCGGCATGGTTCTTCCAGTGGGCGCTGGGAGGTGTGCGGTACCTGGGCCATCCCAATCCCGCATGGGGAGTGGCGGCACTTTCTGCCTGTGCCATGGCTGGGGCGAGTGCGGTGGTGGCCTGGCTCACGGCCCTCGCATGCAGATTGCGCCTTGTGGAGCGCAGCGGCGGAAACCTTTGCACGGGGGATGTGTGTTGGGTGGCGGGGACAACATCGGGACTCCTCTTTGCATTTGCGCGTGCAGTTTGGTCACAGTCCGTCATTGCCGAGACGCATGCCCTCAACGCCTTCGTCATCGGCCTGTTATTCGTGTTCATATTCAGATGGTACATGCACGGGAGTACGAGGGATCTTCTTTTGGCAGCTTTCACGGCCGGACTCTCGGTGACAACGAGCTACACAAGCTTGTTCCTGCTGCCGGCCATCCTTGTATTGGTTGGGTCGCGTGATTTGAGGATTCCGGCCGGGCTGCTTGTGCTGGCCATTCTTCTCAAGTGGGCGGCGCGCTACCTCGTTCATGTTCCCTTCATCCCCGGTTGGTTGCCCGTGGCAATCGTGTTGATCATGATGCTGGCGGCGGTGGTTGTGCGGCAAGTGCCACGCGCGGGAGCGGTCCTTGTCTGTTTTGCACTCGGGCTGGCGTTCGTGTTGTACATGCCGATAGCATCGTCGCAGAACCCGCCGATCAACTGGGGCAATGCGCAGACGATGGAGGGGTTCCTGCATATGTTGAGACGGGGACAATACGAGCGGGTTTATCCGCTGAACGTGTTTGCGCATCCGGCCGAATATGGCGTGATGCTGTGCACCTATCTGGTGGGCCTTGCCCGGCAGTTCACATGGCCGGTGGCAGCTTTTGGTGTGCTGTCGCTTGGCGCTTTCTCTTCAGGAGATCGCCGCGTCCGGGAGTGGATCGGCTTCGTGATCATCGCGTGGGCGATGATGGGGCCGGGGTTGCTTGTGGTGCTTCGGCCCGCGGCGGATGTGCAGACGCAGTTTCTGGTGCGGGTGCATTTCATCCCTTCCTATCTCTGCTATGCCTTGCTTATCGGGCAGGGGATGGGTGTGCTGTTGGATCGGCTGACGCGACCGATGGAATCGCGGTCTACATCCGTGACGCCAGCGTGACGCGAAGAGATGGCCGTTGCCTTGGAGATATCATCCACATCTGCCACGGGTTCAGCGAGTCTTCCGTGTCGACGGTCGTCGTGATGTCCCAATCGGGGTTGGTGACAGGCTCTTCAGTTGCCGTGCCCATCCACGTTCGTGTGGTGATCTGTCGGATGATCGGAACGGCATCGCGCAGCCACGCTGCATTTTGTTCCGCACGGAGCGAAGTGATCAGGGAGACCGACGACACACCGACGAGCAGCCCCGCAACGATGAGGGCGACGAGCACCTCGATGAAGGTGAATCCTTCGTTCTGCCTAGAGACTGGCGCTGGAGATGTCCGCGGCTTCACCCTCGCCCTCCGGTTCCCCGTCGCTGCCGTAGCTGATGATCTCAAATGCCTCACCGCTGCGGCCGGGGACAACATAGATATACTCATTGCCCCACGGATCTTTTGGCACGCGCCGGGATTCCAGGTAGCCTTCCTGGGGATAGCGCTGGGGGATCGGCTCCGTGGTGGGCTTGGCCACGAGGGCTTCGAGGCCCTGTTCCTGTGACGGCTGCAGGCCCTGTTCGCTGCGGTAGAGTTGGATGGCGGTCTGGAGCTGACGGATCTGCATCTTGGCCGTGGATATTCGCGCCTCGCCGGGCTTCCGGAGCACGTTTACGGCAACGATGCTGGCGAGGAGGGTGATGATCATCACCACGACCAGGATTTCGATGAGGGTGAATCCTGCCTGCGACGGCCGGCGGTCCTGCAAGGTTTTCCGTTTCATGCGTCCTCGGATTGATCGGGTTCCATGCCCAGGTCAAACTCGGCCTGGGTATCGTCTGCGGCCATAGCATCAAACTTTCCGCACAGGGCGTCAAGCTTCGCCAGGTAGTAGGGCACATTCTCGTCCCGCTGGTCGGGGTTCCAATCGGCCACGAGTTTCGCGGAGGAATGGACCGCGACGCTCTTCACTGTGCCGGTGACATAGTAGGACACCTGGTCGCCCGCCCGGTAATCGCGGCCTGAGCGAAGGGCAAGTTCATAGGCGGCGTTTCGGCCGCGGGATTTCGTTCCGACCTTGGACGAATAGGTTGAAGGCGCGTCCTGAAGCGTCTCAGTCTTCGCGAGTTTCCGGATCGGCCAGCGACGGTTCTCGATGGCATCCCGGTAGCGTGCGACAAGTTTGGGGATTTCGGCGTCGCGCGACTCGAGTGTGAGGCGCAGCCATTCCTCAAGAAAATCGCGCTGGAAGGGCTCGAGGCCGCGCGATTTCAGCGCGGCGCCCTTGATGATGATCTCGCCCCGCTCGTCGAGCAGCGCGTAGTTCTTCATCTTGTAGCTGAACATGGCGGGATACTCGCCGTCGAACTCGATGTCTATGCCCTGCGGAAGCGAGGCTTGGAAGTCTTTGCGAAAGGCGTCCAGTTTGGGCCCGGTGCAATCTTTGGGCGGCAGGAAGTAGACGCCATCGGTGTCGATTTCGATCGGCTTGCCATCATGTTTGCGGATCCAGTCGATCATCTGTTGCAGGATCGCACGGCCTTCCGCGGTTACGCGTTCCGCCATGTCGTAATCGCTGAAGCGGGCCTGGCTGAACCCGAGGTAGCCGTAGAAGGAGTTGATCAGGATTTTTAACGTGCTCTGCAAGGCGTCAAGATGGTGGAGTTCATCGGGGCCGGCTTTCTTCATGCGCGCGCGTGAGTCGAGGCGCAAAGTTCGGAGGTAGTCCAGCAGGCAGAGGAAGACGCTGAGTTCATCCGTGCGCGGCGCGAGCGAGTGCCGGAGGATGATTGAGGGATAGAGGGATCGCACGTCGCAGTGGTGCACATCGTGGACGACGCCGGTGTGGAAGATGTCGGTATAGCCGCCGGCAAACTCGCGTGGCTGGTCGGGCCGCGGGATGGAGTGTCCAACGTGCAGGTACTCGCGAAGGATCAACGCGTCGATTCGCGCGCCGCTGCCGCGCACGCAGATGTTCTGATAGGTGAATGGCAGTATCTGGCTTTGGACGAAGTAGCTGGGCGAAAGCACATTGCTGATCGACCGGGTTTCCCGGATGTCGTCGAGGGCATACTTCATGACTTTGGCCGGGTCCTTGTCGAACGTGTGGGCGATCTCGTCGCCATCCAGGTAGGTGCGGTCGGATTCGGCGACGCCGAAATGGAGGGCGACATCCTTGAGGCCGAGGGCATCGAGCGAGCGATGGCTGACGTCGTAAGCCTGGGCCAGGAAGAATGTATCCGCCACGTGGCGGCCGTGAATATCGATCTTTGGATAGGAGATGGTTCTCTCCGCCATGTTGAAGCGGCCGGGGCGGACCGATGGTTTGCTGCCGTCGCGTCCCAACGCGAGCTTGATGTCGTGAAGCTCCGCGCGCGCGATGAGGTAGGGGAAGTCGAACTTGAAGATGTTGTGGCCTTCGATCACGTCGGGGTCCCGTTCGCGGACAAGGGCGACAAATCGCTCGAGCAGCGCGCGCTCATCCAGGTCCGACCCGGAGAGCACGTCACTCCAGCCCGTCTGGTCCGCGAGGGCGATGGCAATGATACGGTCGCCTTCGCGCGCGGCGTTCGAGAACTCGTAAGGACCCGCGGTGTAGGTCTCGATGTCGACCTGCAGGCGGCGGACCTGGGAGAAGGTCATGCCCTTGAACAGCGTACGGCCCGTGAACATGAGGTGTTGCTGTACCGGATCGTTCAGGAGGAAGAAGGGCGCTGAAGGGTCCGACGGGTTGAATCGCGTCTTCTGTTTCAGCCAGGCGATGAGTTTCTGGAACTCCTTCCAGGACGAAAGCGTGACCAGCGTGTGGAGCGGATTGTTGCCCGCGAGGGGGTGGACCTCGCAGGGGCCTGCGTAACCGGTCAGGAGTCCTTCTGACTCCACCCAGAGGAAGGGGGTGAACGGTTCTGTCTCTTGGACCGTTTCATCGCCGCGACGAACAAAAAGCACCATCTCGTCGTGGCCTTTGCGTCCGGGTCGATGTTCGACATCGACGAGGCCGGTGTCGGCGTTCCATCCGAAGATGAGTTCGTCCGCTGGATGATCTGCGCTCACACCGCAACTATACGCGTGAAATGCGTTGAGAGCCAAGGCTCGTGAATGCCTGGTGTTACCCCCGGAATGGTCAGGTGGCTGCGGGCGGCTCGGGTGTGTCGGTCGGAGCGGGCTCGGTTGAGGTTGTCTGCTCGGTGACAGATGCAGTTACTGGCTCAGCGGAGGCCGAGCCGGCTGGCTCCGGTTCGTCCTTCTTGCGTTCGTGGCGTGAGAATTTGACCGAGACGATCTTGGACACACCGCTTTGCTCCATGGTGACGCCGTAGAGCACGCTGGCTGCGCTGATCGTCTGGCGGTTGTGGGTGATGACCACGAACTGTGAGCGGTCGAGGAATCCCTGTACCACCTTGACGAAGCGGCCGATGTTGGATTCGTCGAGGGCCGCGTCCAACTCGTCCAGCAGGCAGAAGGGGCTGGGTTTCACCATGTAGAGCGAGAAGAGCAGGGCCACGGCGGTCATGGTGCGCTCGCCACCGGAGAGCAGGGAGACGGTCTGGAGTTTCTTGCCGGGCGGCCGTGCGATGATCTCGATGCCGGATTCGAGGACATCCTCCTCGTTCACGAGGACGAGTTTAGCGGAGCCACCGCCGAAGATGCGCTTGAACATCTCCTGGAAGTTGGCGTTCACCTGCTCAAAGGTCTTGGAGAACATTTCCGTCGTGGTCTTGTTGATGCGGCGGATCATGTCCATGAGCTGCTGCTTGGCCTTCACCAAGTCGTCCTGCTGCTGGCTCAGGAAGGTGAAGCGTTCCTCAAGTTCGCGGTGTTCCTCGATGGCGACCAGGTTCACCGGGCCCATGGCTTCAAGCTTTGCGCGGATCTCGGCGATATTGGTTTCAAGCTGTTCGCGATCGGGCTGGTGGCCGTCCTCCCAGACGGGCTCGGGCTCGGCCAGCATCTGATCGGGGGTGATGTGATAGTCAGCGGAAATGCGCTCCACCAGGTTTTGGCGACGGACGCGTTGCTCGGCGACCTCAACATCGATACTGGACTTCCGATTGCGGATGTCATCCATGGCCGCGCGCTTCTCGCGCAGCACAGAGTCGGCTGCAGCCAACACCTGTAACTTCTCGGCGCGGGCGTGCCGGGCGGCCTCCAACTGCTCGCCAAGACGATTCACGTTGTCTTGCATCGGCTGCAGGCGTGCCTCGGTGGTGGTGATGGCCGTCTGGAGATCCTGAATGCGCGATTGGTAGGAATTGATGTCCTGCGAGCGGTTCTGAATCAGCCCCTCGAGCTCGGCGATGCGGGCCTGCATCGGTTCGATACGGGCGGTCAGGTGTTCGGCTTGCTGGCGGCGTTCGGCAAAGCGGACGCGATAATCGGTGACTTCGGCCGCGGATACCTGGCGGTCTTGCTCCCGCGAGCGCAGGTCATCGGTCTTGGTGGCGATGGTGCTGCGAACCTGGGCCATGCGGTTGCGCATGTCTTCGATCTGCTGGTGGATGGCGGAACGGCGACCCTCACCGCTGGAATGCTGCTCGGTCAGCTGTTTGAGTTCCCACGCGACCGTGTCGGACTTTTCGCGAGCCTGCCCGGCTTCCTGCGAAATGATGTGATTCTCGCCTTCGCGCTGGGAGAGGCGCTTCCGGGCCTCGTCAAATTCATGGCGCGCAGCTTCAAGTCCGGCATCGAAGGATTGCTCATCGGTCTTGAGCAGCTTCAGGTTGGCCTCGGCCTGATCCATCTTCTGGCGGATGTCGGCCAGCTCGCGTTCCCATTCGGCGAGTTGGTGCTCGCGGGCGAGGGGATTAATCTCGTGCGACTCAGGCAGCCAGTACTCAAACGAACCGTTGCCGCGAAGCAAGGCGCCGGTTTGGGTGACGTAGGTAGCCTCGGGCAGGAGAGGTGTGGGGATATCGCCGACGTCCGACACGACCCGGACGTTGTGAAGAACGCGTTCGGCGAGTGGACGTATTTCGCCTGCGCACTGCACGTGATCGAGCAGGCGCTCGCCGGGTCCGTTGAAGAAGGGGGCGGGCGCGGTCTGCGTCTTGACGGAGAGTGCGCGTAGAGAGCCTTCGCCGCGTCGGCCGATTTCACGAAGGATGTCTATCGCGAAGGCGTCATCACTTACCACGATCGCGTCGAGCCACGCGCGGAGCGCTGCTTCGAGCGCCATGCGGTAGGGCGGTTCGGCCTGCAGTCGTTCGGCCAGAGAGCCGAGGATCAGGGAGGGGTTGATGCCGAGCACGCCGGGTTCGTCGAGCAGGAGGCGTGCGCCGCCGGGGAAGCCTTCGGTCTTTGCATCCTTGGAGCCGAGCAATTCGATCTTGGCCTGGCGTGCCGCAGCTGCAGCCCGGAGACCCGCCAGTTCCTTGTCCACCTCTGCAATGGCCCGCACCTTGTCGGTGCGCTGTGCGGTCATGGTTTGCACGCGTTCGCCGGCGGTCTTTGCTTCCTGCTGCAGCTGCTCCAGACCTCTGGCCATGTCGCCTTGCCGGCCTTCAAACGCCTGCACCACGCGTTGAATCTCGCCGTGTTCGGCGGCAAGGCGCTCGCGGCGGATCACCGTTGTCCGTTCCTCGGCTTCAAGCGTGTGAAGTTCGTTTTGCAGTCGCGCGATGCGGCTTTCGAGATCTACGGACTCGGCGCCGAGTTCGTGGACGAGCTTGCGGAGCTGTTCCAGTTCGGCATCCTGCTGCACGAGGGCTTCGTTGCGTATGGAAAGTTCCTTCTCCGCGGCATCGCGCGCCGCGACAGCCTGATCCAGTTCGGCGCGATGTTCTTTGAGTGATCCGCGGTGCTGCTCGAGACGGTTGCGGGCTTCGTTGGCGTCGCGCGAATCACGCTCGGAAAGATCCTTCAGTTCCTGGATGCGGTCCTGATTGATGCGGATCAACTCGCGCGCGCGGTCGAGTTCGGTGCGCGATTGGACGGAGGCTTCCATCGCCTCGGCGATTTGTTTCTCCGTGGAGGCGAGATCGGCGCGGATGGTGCTGGCCTGCTGGTCGTTCTGTTCCAGGTCGGCGCGAACGGCTTCTTCCTGCTCGGTGATCGAGGCGAGGCGTGACTCGAGCGTGGAGATTTCTTCGTTCAGCGATGTCAGGCGATCGCGTGTGGCGAAGATGTCGAGCCCGCGCAACTGTTCCTGGAGTTCCTTGTAGCGGCGGGCCTTGCCGGCCTGCCGTTGGAGCGAGATGATCTGGCGGCGCACCTCGCGGACGATATCCGCCAGGCGGAGAAGGTTGGTCTCCGTATGCTCGAGCTTGCGGATGGCTTCCTTCTTGTCGGCCTTGAACTTGGTGATGCCGCTGGCTTCCTCGAAGACCTCGCGGCGGTCTTCGGGGCGCGAACTCAGGATCAAGTCGATGCGGCCCTGTTCCATGAGCGAGTAGGAATTGGTGCCGACGCCGGTGTCCATGAAAAGCCGCTGGATGTCCTTGAGACGGCATGGGGTCTTGTTGATGAAGTACTGGCCTTCGCCGGAGCGGAACACGCGGCGGGTGATGGTGACTTCGTTGTACTCCGTGCCGAGCGTCTGCTCGCAGTCTGCGAGAGTGATGGAGACCTCGGCCATGCCGAGGGGTTTGTGCAATTCGGTGCCGTTGAAGATCACGTCCTCCATCTTCGAGCCGCGCAGAGCCTTCGCGCTCTGCTCGCCGAGGACCCATCGGACGGAATCTGAAATGTTGCTCTTGCCGCAGCCGTTCGGCCCCACGATGGCCGTCATTCCGGGCTCAAATTCCAGCTTGGTTCGATCCGCGAAACTCTTGAAGCCAACCAACTCCAGGCTTTTCAGGTACAAGGCGAAATACCTCCTACACCGGCAACTACAGCACAACAACCCCTTGCGCAACGCAACCTGTTGTCAACAGATCGTTAACAGCGCAAGGTCTATACCATGTGCGGGTCAGGCCCCGCAACTACTATATGTTGGTATACTAGGCCATATTCGGCTACAAGTTAAGACCAATCGATTGTGTCATGGGTGGGCGCTTTTCCGTGATTTGTGGCCGTTTTGTCACCTCGTAATTGAGCGTTGCAACGATCCCGGTGCACAAAGAGGATAGGCGGCTGTTTTTCGGCGTTTCAACGGATGAAAGAGAAGGCTGCAAAGTGACTGAGCAAGGTCTTGTTTCATTACTGGAGAAGCTGGTTTCCATCCCCAGCGTGGGCGTGATGGAGTCGGAGGATCCGGCCGTTACGGGTGAGGCGCGCATGGCCGAGTATCTGGCAGGCCACTTGTCGGCGCTCGGGTTTCGCATTGAATGGGAGGATCGGGCTTCCGGTCGACCCAACCTTATTGCCCGGCATGGCCCCGCTTCGCCCCGGCGCACGGTGATGTTCGAGTCTCACCTGGATACGGTGGGTGTGAGAGGGATGAAGAATCCTTTTGCAGCGAGGATAGAAGGTGGGCGGCTTTACGCGCGGGGCTCGTGCGATACGAAGGGGCCGTTGGCGGCCGCGCTGCATGCGTTCACACCGGAGCTGCTGGGCAAGTTGGCGGCGGCCGGGGTGGGCATCATGGTCGTCGGCGCAATGGGCGAGGAGACAGGCAACATCGGCGCGCTGCGTTTGGTAGAGCGGGGGTTGGGCGCGGATCACGCGATCATTCTCGAGCCGACGGAACTCGGGGTCGTTCACGCGCACAAGGGTGCGTGTTGGTTCGAGGTCGAGGTCGGTGGCGTGGCGGCACACGGATCGAATCCCGATCGCGGCAAGAGTGCGATCCTGGGCATGGCGCATGTGATCGAGTTCCTGCAGCGATGGATTGCCGAGGATCAGTACGCCATACGCAATGCGTTGCTTGGGTCACCGACGCTGAACATCGGCGAGATTCGCGGCGGCGCCGCCGTGAACATCGTGCCGGATCGTTGTGTGATTAGTGTCGATCGCCGCACGTTGCCGGAAGAGAAGCATGAAGACGTTCTTGCGCGCGTCGAGGCAGGACTGGGGTCGCTGAAAAAGCAGGGCCTCATCCACTCGTTTCAGATTCGGATCATCAAAGCGTCCGACGCTTTTGAAACCCGGTGTGAATGCGAACTGGTCAAACGACTGGCTGCGAGTTGCGATCGAGCCGGGGTCGGCGCGCGCCTGGAGGGCGCGGCGTGGCACAGCGACGCGGGTGCTTTTGCGAAGACGTGTGGTGAGGTGGTGGTGTTCGGTCCGGGGAGCATCAAGCAGGCGCACACGGTGGACGAGTTCATTGATTTGGATAGCCTGCGGGCCGGTTGTGATGTAATAAGATTTTTCCTCAGCGGTCTGTTGGAGTGAAACGCTAACGAGAGAGGCCCGTCTTGGTTTCGACGCGGTGGGTAATCGGTCTCGGCACGTGCGCGGTCCTGCTCTATGTGTTCTTGGGCGGGATGAACCTGTATTGGGGTGACCTCAATCAGGACGAGGGCTGGTATCTCTACGCCGCGCGGCAGATTGCCGAGGGTCACGTCGTCTTTCGTGATTTTGCCTTCTCGCAAGGGCCTGTTTTCCCCTTGGTCTATTCACTGGCCAATTCGTGGGTGGACCGGTGGGGTATCGCGGGTGGGCGCCTGTTCACCGCGTTGCTTGGCTTGGTGGCGGCGTGTCTCGGTGCTGCCGTGGCAGCGCGCACGGCGCCGGCCCGATGGGGACGTGCTGCGGCTTTGCTGGCATTCATCCTGGCTGGCGTCAGCGTCTACCAGAGTTACTTCACGACGATCGTCAAGACCTACGCCCTCTGCTCGGCATTCCTGATGGCGGGTGTGCTGGCGTTGTGTGCGGTGCGTGGGCGGCACGGTGGGGCGGCGGCGATGGCCTCCGGTCTTCTGATTGCTCTCGCGGCGGGTACGCGGATTTCGACGGGTATCGCGCTGCCGGTGATCTTCATCTACCTCATTCTGCGGCGCCGGGAGGTGGGTGATTCGCGCTGGTTCCTGTTTGGCGCGGGTGGTGCGGTCGGATTGCTGCTGTGGTCTCTTCCGTTTATGGTCGTTGCGCCCGAGGCCTTCCGATTCTGGATGTTGGAATACCACACTGCGCGGTCGGTGGGCGGCCTGGTGCCCCTGCTGGTGTTCAAGGTCGGGTTTGTCTCGCGACTGTTGCAGGCGTTCTTTGTTCCGCTGTGTCTCTGGGTGGCCGTCGTGCTCGTGAAACTGCTCAGGCCCGGGACCACGGGCGTGGTCGCGGCGCCGGACCACGTGCCATCGGGATTGCGCGGTGCGCTGTGGACGGTGTTGGCGGCGATTACGCTGGTGCACTTTTCTGCGCCGTTTCCCTATGAGGATTACCAGGTGGCGGTGATGCCGTTGTTTGCCGCCGTGCTGGGCGGCGCGATGTGCGCCGTGATCGCCGGATTCACAGAAGGGCGCGACGGTGCTCTCGCTGTTTCGTGGACGCGTTGGTTGCTGGCGATGGTGTTGCTTGCGTCGGCTGCTGCCTCGTTCTCATCGCCGATCAATCAGAACTGGGTGATTGCGGGGCGTGACAGGATTTGGTGGAAGCTCCGAAAGGAAGCCCCGCTGAAGGTGTTGCACGATGTCAGTCTCTGGATCGGCAAGCAGGTGCCGGTCGGCGAATGCGTGCTGCTGACGCAGGACACCTACATTGCGGTGGAGAGCGGGCTGACCGTTCCGCAAGGATTGGAGATGGGGCCGTTCAGTTACTTTCCGGACATGCCGCGCGAGCGGGCGGAGAAGCTTCGCGTATTGAACCGCGAGATGCTCGAGGAACTGCTTCGCACAGCGCCGGCTTCGGTGGCGGCCTTCAGTGGCTATGGTTTGGCCATCCGCGCGCCGGAGGTCTCACAGCTCTCCGCAGATGAACAGATGACCCTCTGGACACTCGTCGGGGAGAACTACGGCGAGATTTGCGAGGTGCCCGATTTCGGCCAAAGCGGGACCATGCTGAAGATCTTCCGCCGCCGTGACAGGGAGACGCCCGGCTCATGAAGCTGTCCCTTGTCATTCCCGCCTACAACGAAGAGACCCGTCTGAAACCCATGATGGATGATTATGTACCGTACTTCGTCGAACGCTACGGGGCGGACGTCGAGTTCATCGTGGTCGTGAACGGTTCGATCGACCGCACGGAAGACGTGGCGCGCGCGTGCGCGGAGAAGTGTCCGCAGATTCGGCTGGTGGTGGAGCCGCGTAAGGTGGGCAAGGGCGGCGCGATCATGCTGGGCTTCCGCGAGGCGAAGGGCGAACTGGTTGGATTTGTGGACGCGGACGACTCCACGCCGCCGGCGGCCTATCAGGATCTGGTCGACCACATCGGTGATGCGGGTGTGATCATTGCCTCGCGCTGGCGGAAAGAGTCGAAGGTGAGCCCCCGCCAGCCGCTGATGAGGCGCATTGCGTCGCGCATATTTAACCTGCTCATCCGATTGCTCTTCGGGCTGCGGATTTCCGATACGCAGTGTGGGGCCAAGCTCATGCGGAGCGACGCGCTGCAGGTGGTGATGCCGCAATTAGGCCTCACGCGTTGGGCGTTCGACGTGGACCTGCTTTTCCAAATGCATCGGGCGGGCTACCGTGTAATCGAGTGGCCGACGACGTGGCGCGATGTGGCGGGCTCGAAGTTGCAGGTGGCGCGCGTTTCCCTGGAGATGTTTATGGCGATTTGCCGATTGAGACTTCTCTACTCACCGCTCCGCTGGATCGTGGGTCTCTACGACCGCACGCTGGGCCGCTTCATACGCCTGAGGCTGACGACATGAGTGCTGAAAGAAACGAAGGGCTGCTGCGGCACAGTTTCCTGCTCATGGCGGCGACCCAAGTCGCGAACGTGTCCAACCTGCTTTTCCAGATGGTGATGGGGCGGGCGCTCTCGCCGGTGCAGTACGGGATCTTATCCTCGATGCTGGGTGTGGTGCTGGTGGTGGCGACGCCGATGGAAGCGGTGCGAACTGCTTTCGCGCATTTCGCGGCACGGCTGGCATCGGAGGGGCGGGCGGGGGATGTGCGGGTACTTGTCTGGAGTTGGGTGCGCGGATTGACGGGCTTCGGTGTGCCGTTGGCGGTGCTGGGGTTGGTGTTCAGCGGTCCGATCTCGCATTTCTTCCGGTTGGAGAGTCGGGTTCCGGTGATCATCACCAGCATCATGATCGGCGGCTGCCCGTACTTGCCGATCTTCGCCGGCGCACTGCAGGGCATCCAATCTTTTGGCTGGATGGCGGTGTCGCAGCACGGATGGGCAGTGGTGCGTTTGCTGACGGGTACCGCGTTGGTGATGTGGATAGGCAGGACGGCTGAATGGGGTCTGGTTGGGCAAACGCTGGGCGTTTGCGCGAGCCTTGCGATGGGGCTGTGGGGTCTGCATCGCGCGTTGGGTTCGGCGCCCGCGAGTGGCGAGCGGACACGGGGGGTAAAGACCTACTTCTTCTGGTCGCTGATGATTCTCGGCGGATTTGCCGTGCTGATGAACGCCGACATCATCATGGTGAAGCACTACTTTGAGCCGACGCAGGCAGGCCTGTTCGCGCGGGCGGGGACGATTGGGCGCTCGATCATCTTCCTCCCGATGCCAATTGCGCTGGCGATGTTCCCCAAGGTGGCCTCACACGGCACGGTCTCGGAGCACAATTGGAAGACGCTGCTGAAGGCGGTGCTGTTGGCGGGGGTGTTGATCGTGGGGGCGGTGGCGGCATTCTCGCTGTTGGCAAAATGGGCGCTCCTGTTGCTCTTCAACGATCGGGCGCCGACGACGGACATGATCCGGCTCGTGCGTTACGTCATGTGGGCCATGAGTCCGCTCAGCATGGTGTTTCTGCTGATGAACTTCGAGCTGGCGCGGCATCGCTTTCGCCAGGCCGTGTTGCTGCTGCCGTGTGCCGTGGTGTACGTCCTCGGCGTGGCACGTTGGCATGACACGGTGCTGGAAGTGGCGGGGGTGCTGGCGGTCGTGAATCTTTCGGCCGTTGTGCTGCTCGCGGCGGGATTGCCGTGGCGGAAGTCGGAACGCGGGGATATCGCTCAGCCGACGCCGACCACCTGATCGTGCGTCGTGCGCGCAATCAGGCGCCGTCGATACCAGAGGAATCCAAAGAGGTCGAACACCGTTCGGGGCAACCGCTGGAGATTGGTGTACTTGGATCGGCCGTACTTGCGGGCCCGATGATCGACAGGAACTTCCTCGATGCGCCGGCCGTTCAATTTGAAGTACGCCGGAATAAACCGATGCATGCCGTGAAGCGGGGGAAGGTCCGCGACGCATTGCCGGCGGAAGGCTCGGAGCGTGCAGCCGGTGTCGCGGACGCCATCCTTGGTCACCCAGTTCCGGATGCGGTTGGCCATGCGTGAGGCGATGCGTCGCGCGGGGGTGTCCTTCCGGTTTGCCCGGTAGCCGCACACGACGTCGCAGTTTGCGATGCGCTCGACGAGCATGGGGATATCCCGCGGGTTGTTCTGGAGATCGCCGTCGAGGGTGACGATTACATCGCCCCTGGCGATGGCCATACCCATCAGCAACGCGGCGCTTTGGCCGCGGTTGTCATTGGAGCGAATGCCGCGAATGAGGGGGTTCTCGGTCGAGGCCTTCTGGATCTCTTCCCAGGCATTGTCGGTGCTGCCGTCGTCGGCGAGGATGATCTCGCTGTCGGGCAAGGCGGCAAGCGCCTCGCGTAATTCGCGGGCGAGAATTGAAATGCTCTCCTGCTCGTTATAGACTGGCACGACAACTGAGATTTGCATGTGAAACAATCCAAACTGAATTCATCCGACGCGCAACCCTCTATTAATGTCGCCGACCCCGGCAAGTCAAGCGGCGCGAATGATCCTGCCGCATTGCCCGCGGGCGCGGGCGATGGATTGAGCCGCCGGTTGGTGGTTCTGTTGGTGTTGGTGATGATGGTTCTTGGCGCGGGTCTTCGCTTCGCGGCGCTGGGCCGATCGGCTTTATGGATCGATGAAATCACGGTGGTGGGTTTCGCGGGTCCCGAGCGATTTCCCTCGGAGATTATCGGCGAGATCTATCGGTCGGGGTTCAAGGGGACAACCGGCCAGCACATGCCGATGCAGTACGTGCTGATTAATATTTTCCTGCACCTCTATTCGGCGCTGGGTATTGAAGTGACGCCTCTGCAGACGAGGCTGCCCTTTGCCCTGCTGGGGGTGCTGACGCTGCCGCTGGTCTACCTGGCTGCAAGGCGATTCTTCAACCGGCCTGCCGGCTTATGGGCCATGGCGTTGACGGCGATTTCGTTCTTCCACGTATACCAGTCGCGCGATGCGACGAGCTACGGGCCGCTTCTCTTCTTTGTGGCCTTGAATCTATACGGTGTGTCGGGGCTGATGTTGCCGGGCGGTTCGCAGGCGCGGCGTTGGGTGGATGGAGCATGCGTGGTACTTGGGTCGGTGGGTGCGCTTTTCACTCATCTCACCGCGTGGTTTTTTCTCGGCGCGGAGGGTTTGCTTCTGGTGTTGGGGGTGTTGGCGATTGCGCTCAAGCCCGGTAGGACCCGGCCCACGAACTATTTCGAGCCTGCCAAGCATCTGCTCTGGCCCATCGGTCTCATCGCGGTGAGCTGTGCGCCGTTCCTTTCGTTTATTGTTGCTGCAGCGCGGAACTTTTCCGAAGGCCAGTCGCAGGGACCGGTGGACACCTTTTCTCTTGAGTTGTTGTTTTACCAGTTGGCGCATTTTGGATTGGGTCGCAGCGGCGGGCGTCTGATTGTGTTTGTGGTCTTCCTGCTGGCAGGACTGGTGTGGGGACTGAAGGACAGGCGCTGGCGCGGGGCGACTGTGTTTCATGCGGGGCTTTGCGTGATCGTGTCGGTTGCCTTCTTCCGCGTGCTGGGGAGGGACTTCTTCCCACGCTATCTCGGAGTGGTCTTCCTACCGCTGACGATGCTGGCCGGGTGGGGGCTTTCGGCCCTGCTTTATGAGGCGTCGGCAAGGTTGTCCGTATTCCGCAGGCATCCATGGGTGGCGCCGCTGGTTGTCGCCGTGGGATTGATGTCGTGGAATGTCGGTCCGTTTCGCGTGATGTTCAGCATGAGGGATAAGTTGATGCCGATGTCGCAGGTGCGCGACTGGCTGGTGAGTCGTCTGCCGGATGGGGCTCTCTATGTCTGGCGCAACGGATATCACATGCGTGAGGTGCCGGGTGCGTTGCCGGTGCTGGGGCGGCAGCCCGCCTTTGCGGACTATCCCAACGCGGGCATACCACAGCAGGTGATGCAATGGCGGAGCCAGAATGGCCGCCAGTTCTTCCTGCGATTTCCGCTCGCCGTGTTGATCGAAGATGCGGACTACCGTGATCCGTTGTGGGGATGGATGTTCACCGATTTCGCTCATAACGAGTTGATCGGCAATGATTCGATTGCGCGGCTTTGGCAGTGGGGATTCAGTCCTCACGGGTTGCATCATTCGGCGGGGCTGCGTTTCCGGGTGTCCTTCAATGAACCGAAAGACATTGTTGAGCGCGCGAAGGCTTCGGGTGCTCCGGCTGTCTGGCCGGAGGGGGCTGGTTGGCAGTATGTGCAGACGCGGGAAGGGAATCTCTTTGCCGCGATTCGTGGACAAGCTGATCTTCGGGTTGTGAATTCTTCCTCTGGAGCCGGGACGTACTTCCTGGAAATACTTGCGGCAGCTGCAGCGCCGGGGACTGTGACCGTGGTGGCGCAGGACGGAAAGAGGACTCGCGACTTGGGGATGTGGGCTTTTGAGGCGGGGCAGCAAATGACGCACCGGATGGGGCCGTTTGTTCTGGAACCGGGCGAATCCCGTATTACAATCACGCAATCGCCCGCGGACCGGATGGCCTTGCTGGGTCATGCCTTTGTGCTGACGCCGGCCGGGTCTGAGGCAGCGCCGACTCCGTGAGCAAGGAGAGGGTTGAATCATGTCGAACCGCAAGATTGTTGAGTTGAAGGAACTGGCGGGAATCATCGCCAAGGCAAAGGCGCGCGGTCGAAAGGCGGTCCATTGTCACGGCGTGTTTGACATTCTGCACATTGGTCACGTCCGCCATTTTCGCCAGGCCAGAGAAGCGGGTGACATTCTGGTCGTCACGGTCACGCCAGACCGATTCGTCAACAAGGGCCCCGGCCGTCCGGTTTTTGGCGAGGATCTCCGGATGGAGATGGTGGCTTCGGTGGATGTGGTGGACTACGTCGCCAAGAACCACTGGCCGACGGCGGTGGATACGATCAAGCTGCTGAAGCCCAGCTTCTATGTGAAGGGCGATGAGTACAAGGATGCCTCCAAGGACGTGAGCGGGGGCATCTCGGTTGAAGAGGCGGCGGTGCGCTCGGTGGGCGGGGAGATCGTCTTCACCAATGATATCGTTTTCAGCTCCTCGAACCTCATCAACAAGCACATGTCGCTGCTTCCGAAAGAGGTCACGGAGTACCTGTCCTCGTTCGGCCGGCGCCATCCGACTTCCGAGATTCTCGGGTATCTGAAGAAGGCCGAGAAGCTCAAGGTACTCGTCATAGGCGAGGCGATCATCGATGAGTATGAGTACTGCGAGGCCATCGGCAAGTCGTCGAAGGAGCCGACGCTTGCCGTGCGGAGTCTGAGCGCGAAGAAATTTGCCGGCGGTATTCTGGCTGTGGCCAACCATGTGGCGAGCGTGTGCGACAAGGTGGGTTGCCTGGCGATGGTGGGGGACCGGGGCACGCAGGACGCGTTCATTGACGAGAAATTGAACCCCAAGGTGAAACGCCACTTCTTCCGCCGCAAGGATTCGCCAACGATCGTCAAGAAACGCCTGATTGAGCACTACTTCTTCACGAAGATGCTCGAGGTCTATTCCATCAACGATGCGCAGTTGGATCCCGTGGAGAACAAGAGGCTGTGCGCGCTGATTCGGAAGGTGGCGCCACAATACGATCTCGTGATCGCCGTGGATTTCGGACACAGCATGATGACGCCGGAAGCCATCGCGACGCTGGCGCAACATGCAAAATTCATGGCGGTCAACGCCCAGGCCAATGCGGGCAACATGGGGTATAATGTCATATCCAAGTATCCGCGCGCGGACTATATTACGCTGGCGGAGAAGGAAATGCGTCTGGAGGCGCGCGATCATCGCGGTGATTTGCGGCCGATGATCAAGAGTGTGTCGCGCAGGATGAAGTGTGGTCGCGTGGCTGTCACCTGTGGGCGCAACGGCAGCCTTGTCTACGACCGCAAGAAAGGCTACTCGGTCATTCCGGCGCTGGCCGGGGTGGTGGTCGATCGCGTAGGTGCGGGGGATGCCTTCCTGTCGATCTCGGCGTTATGCGCCGCGCAAGGGGCGCCGATGGAGCTGGTGGGTTTTGTGGGCAACGTCGTAGGGGCATGGGCGGTATCCACCGTGTGTAATGAAAAGGCCGTGGATCGGATCGCGTTATACAAGCAGATTGAAACATTGCTGAAATAGCGGAGCGGACAAAGCCATGTCGAAGCTGAAATGGGAAGAGCATGTGCGGGACCTTGCGCAGCACTTGGGCGCACTGAAATGCACGCTGGCTGGGGGCCGTGCGGCGAAGGTGCAGGACGCTTTTGGGCTGTGGCGCAAATGGACCGATGGACTGAGAACGCGTCGGGGGACGATCTACCTGATCGGCAACGGCGCGAGCGCCTCCATGGCGAGCCACATGGCGGCCGACCTCGCCAAGAATGGGCGCCTGCATACGGAGGTCTTTTCGGATCTTTCGTTGATCACGGCGATCTCCAATGACATGAGCTACGAGCATGTGTTTTCAGAGCCGCTGTCACGTCGCGCGAAGAAGGGCGATATGTTGGTGGCCATCAGCAGTTCCGGGCGGTCGCCGAATATTCTTGCGGCCGTCAAACTGGCACGCCGGCTGAAGCTGACCATCGTTACGCTCTCGGCCATGAATCCGAAGAATCCGCTGCGCGGAATGGGAACCCTGAATCTATACGTGCCTGCAAAGACCTATGGCTACGCGGAATCCTGCCATGCTGTTGTTCTCCATCACTGGATGGACATGGTGGAATTGCGGGGCAGGCACTGACAGCGAAGCAACCAACAGGATGTGTGATGAATCAGAATAAAGGCAGAGTGTTGGTGACGGGTGGAGCGGGTTACGTGGGGGCGGTACTGGTGCCCCAGTTGCTCGAGCACGGGTACAAGGTCCGCGTGCTGGACCTCTACATTTACGGCGATGATGTGCTGAATGCTGTGAGGAATCATCCGGGCCTGGAGCAGATCAAGGGTGATATTCGCGATCGCGATGTGGTTGCGCGTGCGGTCAAGGGATGCGACAAGGTTATCCATCTTGCCTGCATCTCCAACGACCCGAGCGTGGAGCTTAATCCCGATCTGAGCCGCACAATCAATTTCGAGGCGTTTGGTTTGCTGGTGAAGCTGAGCAAGGAAGCCGGGGTCCGGCGGTTCATCTTCGCCTCGTCAGGCAGTGTCTACGGGGTTAGCGACGATCCGGATGTCACCGAGGATCATCCGCTCGTGCCGGTTTCGCTGTACAACAAGTACAAGGCGATGTGCGAGCCCGTTTTGCGCGAGGCCCAGGCGCCTAACTTCACCACGGTGATTGTTCGCCCTGCGACGATCTGCGGCTACTCGCCGCGGCAGCGGCTTGATCTGACCGTGAATATCCTGACGAACAGTGCGGTCAACGCCGGGAAGATCACCGTGTTCGGCGGCAAGCAGATGCGCCCCAACCTGCACATCCAGGATATGGTGGACCTTTACCTGCAGTTGCTGGAAGAGGATGACGCTAAGATCGCCGGCCAGATTTTCAATGCGGCGTATCAGAATTACACCGTGGCTCAGACGGCGGAAGTCGTGCGGTCCGTCGTGGCGGCCGAGATTCCTGAGCGCAAAAACCTGGAAATCGTTACGACGCCTTCCGATGACATCCGGTCCTATCACATTTCCTCCGAGAAGATTCGCCGGGTGCTGGGCTTTCATCCGAAGCGGACGATCGAGGATGGCGCGAGGGACCTGATGCACGCGATGCAGGCCGGCAAGCTGCCGGACTCGCTGAACAACATCCGGTACTTCAACATCAAGATGATGAAGGCGATCAACCTGAAATGAGTCCAACGCCCGAACGGATATTCGTCATCGGCAGCAATTCGTTCTCGGGAGCGAGTTTTGTCGCCCATGCGCTGGCCGGTGGGGCAGAAGTGATGGGTAGCAGTCGTTCGCCGGAACCCTCGCAGGTTTTTCTTCCGTATCGATGGATGCCGCACGACCGTTTTCGCTTCCACCAACTGGACTTGAATCACGACCTGCCGAAGCTCATGGCGGTCATGGATGACTTCAAGCCCGACTACGTGGTGAACTTCGCGGCGCAGAGCATGGTGCCGCAAAGCTGGAAGGCGCCAGCCGACTGGTTCATGACCAATGTTGTTTCCATGGTGCGTCTGCACGATGAGCTCCGGACTCGTTCGTACATGAAGAAGTACGTGCAGATTTCGACGCCGGAAGTCTACGGCAGCACGCAGGGCTCCATTCGCGAGGATGCACCGTACAATCCCAGTACTCCGTACGCCGTGTCGAAGGCCGCGTGCGACATGAGCCTGATGACGTTTGTGAAAGCCTACAACTTCCCCGTGGTGTTTACCCGCGCGGCGAACGTGTGCGGGCCGGGCCAGCAGCTCTACCGGATTATCCCGCGGACCGTGTTCAGTATTCTTGCGGGCGAGAAGTTGAAGCTGCAGGGAGGGGGCACCTCGGTGCGATCGTTCATTCACATGGGCGATGTATCCGAGGGAACCCTGCTGGCGGCGCGTCGGGGCAAACCGGGCGACATCTTCCATCTCTCCACGGATCGGCGGATCAGCATCCGGGCATTGGTCGAGGAGATTTGCCGACAGATGAAGGTGGATTTCAACCAGCATGTCGAGGTGGCCGAGGCGCGGTTGGGGCTGGACGCGGCGTACCTGCTCGACTGGTCGAAAGCCCGGACGGAGCTGGGTTGGGCTCCGAAGATTTCCTTGGAGCAGATTGTGACGGAGACCGTGGATTGGATGAAGACCCGCTGGGAAGAAATACGGAAGCAGCCGCTGGACTACATTCACAAACCGTGAGCGCTGACATTCAACAACTGAAGAAACTGGCGAGCATCGTGCGGGGCGACGTGATCCAGCTTTCACACCGTGCAAAGACTCCGCATCTCGGGTCATCGCTTTCGTGCGCTGACATCCTGGTGGCCGCGTACTGGGGAGCGCTGCGAATCGATCCGGCAAAGCCGAAGGACCCGGGACGTGATCGCTTCATCCTGAGCAAGGGACATGCGGCCACAACCTTGTTCTCCGTGCTCGCGCACCGCGGGTTCTTCCCTGTGCCCGACCTGGATTTGTTTGCGAAAGAGGGCAGTCATCTGCAGGAGCACCCCGGTGCGGGCTGCGCGCCGGGTGTTGAGGCGGCGACCGGATCGCTCGGTCACGGGCTGCCGATCGGTGTGGGCATGGCGTTGGCCGGCCGGATTTTGAAGCAGTCGTACCGCGTCTTTGTCGTCATGAGCGACGGCGAATGCAACGAAGGCTCCGTATGGGAGGCGGCGATGTTTGCCGCGTCCCGGAAGGCGGGCAATCTGCTTGCGGTGGTGGACTACAACAAGTGGCAGGCGACCGGCCGCAGCAACGAGGTGCTGGCGCTTCCGCCGTTGCGCGAGAAATGGATGGCCTTCGGATGGGATGCGATCGAACTGGACGGGCATGATGTCGGCGCATTGGTGGAGGCGATGAATCGCCCGCCTGATGCCGGCGGCCGTCCGCGCATGATCATTGCTCACACGGTCAAAGGCAAGGGCGTGTCGTTCATGGAGGACGACAACAACTGGCATTACCGTATCCCGACGGAAGAGGAAGTCCAGAAAGCGCGCGTGGAGTTGGGCTTGGCATGAGAAACGCATTTGCAGACGAGATCACGAAACTCGCCGCACAGGACGGGCGCATCGTGCTTTTGTCGGGCGACATCGGCAACCGGCTCTTCGACAACTACAAGGCCCAGTGCCCTGATCGGTTCTTCAACTGCGGCGTGGCGGAGCAGGATATGGTGGGGGTTGCGGCCGGCATGGGTCTCAGCGGCCTGCGTCCGGTGACCTACACGATTACGCCGTTCACGACAGCCCGATGTTTCGAGCAGATCAAGCTCGATATTTGTTACCACGAGGTTCCGGCGGTCATTACGTCGGTGGGCGGTGGATTGTCCTATGCGTCGCTCGGGCCCACGCATCACTCACTGGAGGATATCGGAACCTTACGCAGTTTGCCGGGACTGACCATCCTGTGTCCGGGCGATGCGTGGGAAGTGCGCGCGACCCTGCGCGCGGCCCTGAAGCATGATGGGCCGGTCTATCTGCGCCTCGGCAAGAAGAAGGAACCGCTGGTGCACGCGGATGTGCCTGATATCCAGATCGGCAAAGCGCTGGTCCTGAGCGAAGGTGATGAGGTGTGCCTGATCAGCACGGGCAACATCCTGCCGAACGTCGTGGCCACGGCGGAGCTGTTGCGCCAGCAGGGCGTGTCCTGCCGCGTGGCGAGTATGCACACGGTGAAACCGATGGATGTGGATTTGCTGGGCGACGCCTTCGAGCGCTTCAAGGTCGTGGCGATTGTCGAGGAGCATGGGTTGGTGGGCGGATTGAGTGGGGCGGTGGCCGAGTGGCTGGCGGATCATGGGCCCGCCCGCGCGCGCCTGCTCCGTTTTGGTACGCGCGACGAGTTTCTGCACATAGCCGGAAACCAAGCCTTCGCGCGCAAGTATTTCGGCCTGGTCCCGGACGCCATGGCGGCGCGGATCACGGGACTTCTGGCGGAACTTAAATAAGGAGCGATGCGAGATGCAGGAATATGTGGATTTCCTTTCGAGCGTTCACAAGAGCACCAAACGTGATTACGTCGCCCGCGTATTGGAGCGGCCGAAGGCGGAAGTGGCGAAGATCGCCAAGAAGTTCGACAAGGAATACTGGGACGGTGATCGGTCCACCGGCTACGGTGGCTACAAGTACGACGGCCGCTGGCGCAAGGTCGCGCAGGCCATGGTGGATCACTATGGCATCAAGGCCGGCGATCGCATTCTCGATGTAGGTTGCGGCAAGGGCTTCATCCTCTACGATTTCACCCAGATTGTTCCCGGAGTCGAGGTGGCCGGGCTGGATGTTTCAAAGTATGCCATCGACAACGCAAAAGAAGAGGTTAAGGACAAGCTGGTCGTCGGCTCGGCGGCGAAGCTGCCGTATCCGGACAAGAGCTTCGACCTTGTTATCTCGATCAACACGATACACAACCTCTACTGCTTCGACTGCTTCGACGCCCTGAAGGAGATTGAGCGCGTTGGCCGGAAGAACAAATATATCTGCGTCGAGGGTTACCGGACCGAAGAGGAGAAGGTGAACCTGATGTACTGGCAGTTCACCTGCGAGATGTTCTGCACGCCGGATGAGTGGAAGTGGTGGTTCAAGACAACCGGCTACACCGGGGACTACTCGTTTATCTATTTTGAATAGCCTCGCGTTGAAGCAATGAACGATCGGCCAGCCAAGAAGATCATTGAAATGGCGCGACGTCGCGTACGGCCTGGTCGGGGCAGCCGGGTCTCTGTTGTCCGCGAGCCGCACGGCTCCTACGGTGCGGTGCCCAAGTTGGGGAATGTGCTGCGCCGCACGCCCTATATCATCGTCGGTGGATTGGCCACGCGTCTTTACATGCAGGAGCGCATGACCCTCGATGTGGATATTTTGGTTCACCAAGACGATGCCGAATTGGCCGGGCAGGAGTTGACTAAGGGTGGTGCGCACAAGAAAGGTGTGCTGAGCATTGGCGGCAGTACTTGGCTGTTGCCGGGGAAGACGATGCTGGATGTGATTGTGTTGGATGAGGTGTGGGCGAGAGAAGCCATTGCTCATGCGGTCCGGTCGACGGATGGTCTGCCCTACGCCGATCTTCCGTACCTCGTGCTGATGAAGCTCAAGGCGAGCCGCGTGCAGGATCTCGCCGATGTCAGTCGGATGCTGGGTGCTGCCGGGGAGAAGGCTCTGACGCGAGTTCGCAAAGTAATTCGGAAATACGCACTGGGTGATCTCCAGGACTTGGAGAGTCTGATTTCGCTCGGCAAGTTGGAGGCGAGTTCATGAAGGCAATGGCTGCGGTTCTTGTCGAGCAGAAGAAGCCGCTCGTCGTGGAGGAGATCGATATTCCTTCCGTGCAGGAAGGGCAGGTACTCGTCAGGGTTCTTTGCAGCGGCATCTGCGGTTCACAAATCGGAGAGATTGACGGGGTCAAGGGCCCCGACAAGTTTCTGCCGCATCTTTTGGGACACGAAGGGACAGCAGAGGTCCTCGAGTGTGGCAGCGGCGTGAAGACCGTGAAGGCCGGGGATCACGTGGCCCTTCACTGGCGGCCCGGGGAGGGGTTGCAGGGAACGCCGCCGAAATACAAGTCCGGACGTGGCGTGATCAATGCGGGATGGATTACCACGTTCAACAAGCTGGCACTTATCTCGGAAAACCGGATGACGGTTATTCCCAAGGACCTCGATATCGAGGTGGGCGCGTTGATGGGATGTGCCGTGGCGACTGGCTTCGGCGTGATCTTCAACAATGCGAAGCTCCAGAGGGGGCAATCCCTCGTGGTTTTCGGCGCGGGTGGTGTGGGCCTGAATATGATCCAGGCGGCGGCGCTTGTGGGTGCCGCGGTGATCATCGCCATCGATTTGTATGACAACAAATTGGAGTTGGCCAGGAAACTTGGAGCAACGCATCTCATCAACAGTTCCAAGGCCGACGCTGCAGCGGAGGTTCGAAAGATCGTGGGCGATGCAGGAGCCGACGTTGCGATCGACAATACCGGCAACGTGAAGGTTATTGAGACGGCGTATGACTTGACCGGGCCGCGAGGGCGGACGGTACTTGTCGGGGTTCCGCCGAAGGGCAACAAGGTCAGCATTTACACGCTTCCTTTGCATTTCGGCAGGGTGTTGACCGGATCGCATGGCGGCGAAGCGGAGCCGGCGAAGGACATTCCCCGCTATGTCGAGTGGGTCCAAGGCGGGAAGCTTTCTCTGAAGGAACTGGTCGCGAAACGTTATCCGCTTGAGCGGATCAACGAAGCCATTGCAGACATGCGTAGCGGGGCCGTTGCCGGTCGCTGCATGATTGATATGTCTGCGTGAGTTGCACGCCGGAGCCGATGCCATGACCGATATCCGCCGGGTTGTTGTGCTGGGCCATACCGGGTTCATCGGCCTTCATGTTGTTGAGCAGTTTCGTCAACTTTCCCCCGGGCTGCAGGTAGCCGGGCTTTCCTATCCGGAGCTGGACCTCACTCGGCTTGATGCAGCGCGTGGCGTGCTGACGTCGTATATGGATACCTCAACGGTGCTGATTGTTCTTTCCGGCATCAAGCGGCAGCTTGGGGACACTCCGGAGACATTCCACAAGAACCTGTCGATGATCGTGAATCTAGGGCAGTTGCTGGAAGAACGGCCCGTGGCGCGCGTGGTGTTCATGAGTTCGGGCGCGGTGTACGGCGAGGAGATTGACGACAGGGCCATCAGCGAGGACACGCCGGTGCATCCTGTTTCGTACTACGGCATCGCGAAGTATGCCTCGGAAGGATTGCTGGAGAGGGTTTGCCGCGCGAAGGGCATTTCCCTCGTGTCGGTGCGACCTCCATTGGTCTATGGGCCGGGCGATGCGTCGAGCTGCTATGGGCCGGTTGTCTTCGTGCGCACCGCGCTCGCCGGCAAGCCCATCACGCTGTGGGGCGAGGGCGACGAACTCCGCGAGTTTCTGTATGTCGGCGATCTCGCACGCATCATCCACGGGCTTGCACTTCAGCAAGCGGATGGCGTGGTCAACGCCGTTACGGGGCTCAGCCGCACTTTTCGCGACATCATGAGTGCGCTGGAAACTTCACTGGGCAAGCCGCTGCGCGTGGAGTCAAAACCGCGCAGCAAGCGCAAGGTGGATAACGCGTACGACAATGCCCGGCTCAAACAACTCCTGCCGGGTTTCTCCTTCACCTCGCTGGAAGACGGCGTGAAGATGACGCTCGAAGCGGAGCGCGCTTAGCCGGGCTTCAGTCCGGCCTTTCGTGCGAAGGCCGCCAGGACATCTCTCATCGGCGTGAAGTGCAAGCCCGTTTCCCCGATGAACTTCGAAGAATCGAGGCAGGTCTTGGTGGGGCGTGGATCGTCAAAGCGGAATGAGCTTTGCGGTTTGCTCACAATCTCCGCTTTGAGGCCGGTGACGGCCAGAAATTCAGCGGCCAGTTCTTCGCGCGAGAAGCACGCCGGATTGGCTGTGTTGTACAGTCCCTTGAGGTGCCGGTTACAGGCCGCCAGCAACGCGCGGCCAATGTCCTGGGCGAGGGTGGGGGACATGACCTGACCGGAGATGCACGTGATTGGTTTGCCTTCGCGTACCCATGTCAGCCACTCGCTGAAGAGGTGTTCTTCGGCGGGGTCGTCGCCCACAATCTTGTCCAGCCGCAGCACGAGGACCTCGGGGTGATGCTGTGCGAGATAGGCTTCCACCTCGGCTTTCTGGCGGCCATACTCGCAGCAAGCTGAATGAGCGTCCTTCTCCGTGTAGCACCCCTTGGCACCGTCAAAGACGTAGCTGGTGGAGAGGAAGATGGGGCGGATGCCGAGCTGTAAAAAGTCTTCGATCAATTCGATGGTCTTGACCACGTTGACCTGACGGGTGATATCCCGCTCCCGGAAGCATTGATCGATCTGACGGATGGAGGCGCATATCACACCCCACGTCGGTCCGTGCGAGTCACTTGAGAGAGAACTCAGGACAGGCTTGATCCGATCCTCCAGCAGATTGAACTTCACGAGGTCCGGAGAGCGCGGAGTCGACTGAGTGCCGATGGCATCATGTCCGGCTTCACGCGTGAGACGAAGGGCATGGCGTCCGACGAATCCCGAGGCTCCGATGAAGATGAATCGCATGTCTTCAGTCACCGGTTGTGAAATCATCGACCTTGCGGGCCAAGTCCTTCATGAAGTCTCGGGCGGCCACGGGGTCGCCGTCGGTTGGTGCCCAAGGGGCATAGACTGCATCGCCGACTTTGAAGGGCCCTTTGGTGATTTCATGCAGCACAAGCCGCGGCGAACGGATTACCAGCGTGTGGAATACAGCGTCCTCGATGCGATAGAAAAAGGACCGCCCGGAGCTATAGTCGCCGAGCGGGATGACGTTGCGGATGCCGCCGCGGCGGTCGAAGATGACGATGTCCACTTTGCCCTCGACGACGTGGAAGGATTCACTTTTCCGGAGATGCATGTGCGGCTGGATATAGCTGTCGCGCCGGAACGCGATGATCATTTCGTGGATGGGTTCCTTGGCATTCCGGTGGGCACAGAACCGTACGCGACCCCGGCGCGCGGAGGGGAGCAATTTCTTCAGCATCTCCACGTGTTGGCGGGTAAAGCGGACGATGGGTTCATCCGTGTTGAAGACTTCCTTGCTCGTTCGCCTCATGCGCATGAGTGGCTTTGCCATGGTTCACACCTTCAGGCTGTTGGGGCTGGCCGGGAAAATGGAGGCAAACCGGCCGCCCTGTTTCACGAACTGCTGGTTCTTGGACAAAACCTTTTCCTCACTCTCGGGATTGAGGCTGGTGAGGCAGAGGCGAATGCCGCGCTCGGTCAGTGCCGACGACGCCTGAATAGGGAGGCGCGACCCCGGCATATACATGCCTTTCTTGTGTGGATGATCGTCGACGACGAATTCGACGAGATCCCGCAGGCCAAGCAGGTTGACGAATTTGCAGGCAAGGTGTCCGGCTCCGAAGATGGCGATGGGGCCCTGCTCGCGCCGAAACGAGGAGAGATAGTGTTCCATCCGCTGGCGCAACCGCGGGAACTCGGCGCGGTACGCCTGACCGAGTTCAAGGTCCTCTGCCACGTCGGCTTGCGAGGCGGCGGGCTGCCCGGAGTCGTTGCGACGGGCGATGGCGACAAGGCTGTTCTCCAGCGGGTAGGGATAGAGAACGGTGGCGACAAGTTCCAGTCCCAAGGGCTTGAAGGCGCGCGCGAAGGTTGCGGGGGTGAAGTAAACCGCGTGTTCCTCCCAGACGGTGCTGTAGTCAAACTGGGTGAGTGCGGTGTTGAAGTCCGGGACTTCAAAAGCGACGAAGCCGCCGGGGGCGAGGAGCGCATCGATTCCGCGCAGGAAGCCGTGGAGATCGTGCGCGTGCTCGAGGATGTGTCGCGCGAGCAGGAGATCGGCTGCGCCACAACGCGAGGCCACATCGCTGGTCCGGATTCGACAGGAGAGGCGTTCCTGAATGGTCTCAATGCCGCCGCCGGCCCCATGGATGCCGAGATCGGCGGCTGGGTCGATTTGCATCACGTTGTGGAAGTCGCGCTGGCGAAAGCGGTCGAGCGTGGAGGTATCCTTGTAGCTTACTCCGCAGATGCGGGCAGTGCGGGCCAGCCCGGTGACGTTGAGAATCCAGTCGACCATGCTGTCGAGATGGCCCTCGGCCTCACGGTAGGTGATCCAGTCGAAGCGGGGGCAGAGTTCCTGTGGTTGGGCGACATCGACAAGTTGGATGAGCCCGCACGACATACACTGGGTCAGGGAGAGAGGGAAAAGTTGTTCGGGTGTGTCGGCCGCGGCGAGGAAGCGATTGCAGATCGGTTGCGGGCCAAAATCCAGAAGAGGCGCCATCTTCGGTGAATGGCACAGCCGGCAAGTATTTCCAGGCACCGTCATTCCATCGTGTCTCCGCGGAAGTCCCTGCGACAGGCACAAGGGAAACACACGCGCGATGGCCGCGCAAGCCCGTAACGTGCTCAACGGTGGGCGTCGGCGCGATGGGGCATGAGGAATCGGCCCAGGGTGACGAACAGCACGGGCATATAGGTTACATAGAAAGAGAGGCCTGTGAGTTGGGCGTGGTGGTACGTGAAACCGAGTGCCATAAGCGGCCAGGTCCATGTGCAGGCCAAAGACCAACCGAGCAGGATGGCTGTATTTGTGAGTTCCCTTTGCCGTTCATCATCTCTCGGATGAAGGACGTGTCCGATTGCGGCGATCAGCAGGATCGGGATGCTCAGCAGGAACCACCCGAGAAAGGCCTCAAACTGCGGGATGCCGAGGGTGTAGCGCATGGCGCGGACATGCATGAGTGCGCCGAGAAGTTCGCGGAGGTTAATATGGGGCGGTGCCGCATCATGGCTGGTTCGGTTCAGATCCTGTAGCTGAGAGTCGGGACCGACAGTTCTGGCGGCAGCCTTCTCGTAGATGACCCGCACGCCGCTCTTGAGCGATCCGTAATGGCAGGTGGTCTGTACGACGTTGACGGCGATGGCCAGCAGGAAGCCGGCCACGCCAACGGCCACTACCTGCGCGAGGAGACGGAGAACCTGCCGCAGCGGCAGGCGCTCCTTCAGGGCGAAGTAAAGCGGACCGATGGTCGCGCCGAGGATGACGTTGGTGATGAATACGTAGCCGGCCGTTGCCTTGATGAACACCAGCAGGCCGATGACGAGCAGAAACAGCCATTTGCGGATGCGTCCGGCGAGGAGGCGAGGGGAGAGTATCCAGGCCGCGATGAACGGCCAGAGGCAGAGATGGAAGAGCCACCAGACATTCCGTCCCACTGCAATCATGGGATGGGAAATGGAAGTCAGGCCGAGAACCACAATAGTGACGGGCCACCCGAACTCGCGGCCTGCAAGAAAGGCGAAGAGCGTGAATGCAAGGGCTAGCATCGCCGCTGTCGCAATGGCATACCCCTGCATCAGGGAGTCGAGAGGAATGGGGACGAATCGGCGCAATAGGGCGGGCGCAAAACCGGCCAGACCGGGTTGGCTGGTGTAGATGATGCTGTCGGTTTCGTGGAGCATCCCACAGCTATTCCAGAAGCCGCGTTCCTCGGCGCGCTCCATGGTGCGGCGCACTGCAGCCACTTCCGAGATCTGGTAGTTCTCAAACCACGAGCGTTCGGTGATGACATGCAGCGGGTCGTACAGGAAATCGAAGGTGAGTCCCCCCATGGCCAGCAAGAAGCATGTGGCTTGGATCAAGGCCTTGGTTCGTGGAGCGATGGTCATATTGGATTCGGTTTCAGGCGATGATGGAGGCGAGAGGCTGGTGGGTCAAGTGTGAGGCTTCCCTCTCTTTTCATCTTGCCCCGTGTCGCTGCTTTCGCATAGCTTCTCACGACCGCGCAATGAGCGCGCCACAACGAGAGGTAGCTGTGGATCTGACCATCTTCGTGCCCGCCTATAACGAGGAGAAGCTCATCGGCAAGACGCTGGATGAGATCCGGGATGCCGCCTCGAAGTTCTCTTTCTCTTATGAAGTGCTTGTTTACGACGATGCATCGCGAGATCGCACCGCCGATGTGGTTCGCGAGTGGATCGCCGCTCACAAGGCCGAGGGCGTCGTTCGTGTGATCTCCAACGAGAAGAACGCGGGGATTGGTGTGAATTACTTCCGGGCGGCCGAGCAGGGCACTGGCGAGTACTTCATGGTTGTGTTCGGTGACAACGCGGAGCCCGAGGAATCGCTTCGCCGCGTGTTCAATCTGATGGGCAAGGCCGATGTGATCATTCCGTACTTTGACACGCGGCTCTTCAACATGCGTCACAACGGTGACAACCGCACTTTCATCCGCCGGCTGATCTCCATCGTCTTTGCCGCCATGGTGCGGCTGATCAGCGGGCATTGCATCCGGTACTACAACGGCTTTGTCATGCACCGTCGGACCAACGTGCTGAAACACCGCGTGAGTGCCTATGGTCTCGGTTACCAGGCGGAGTTGCTGTGCAGCATTCTGAACGAACCGGGGATTTCGTATCTCGAAGTGAAGTGCTTCAACAACGATCGCGCGAGCGGCATGCCGACAGCCTTCAAACTGAAGAACGTGGTGTCGGTGGGGCAGTCGCTGTGGCGGATCTTCATGCGCCGGTTCAAGGCGCTTCCTGCGGGCTGATTCCTACATCCGCTCGGATTGAATTTCCGACTGGAACAGCCAGACCGAGAATCTCATCGCCGTCACCAGCAGCCGGGCCTTTGCCTTCAGATGCCAGCGACCGTCGCGCTCTTCCGCGAACTCATTCTGTCGCAACACTTCGAGCCGCGCGGTGATCATCTCGCGGATGCTGTACTGCCCGCGGATATCTTCGACGCGCGGAGGCGCATCGCGGCGCGCAAGAATCTCCACGAGAAAACGAAGGGTTACGGATCGCTCTATGTGATAGAAGCACTCGACGTAGAGGAAGAAGAGCAACAGGTGCGAGAGATAGGCGTGGAAGAGGGGCGATCCACCTGCCGCAGCAGTTGGGGACGGCACGAGAAGAGGGGTGACCCAGCGTGCGAGAATGAACACCAGCGGCAGGCTGGCCAGGTAGCCTGCCAGCATCGCCTTGAAGCGATTTTCCGCGGGGCGAAGGTGCATGGCGAAGACCTGGGCGAGGACCCAGATCAGGGTGGCAAGTATGGCGGTGATGATGCCGTGCAACATGGTTAGCCACCCGCTCCGAGGTTGAGGAATCGCTTGAGCATCCACGTGAATCGCGCGATCGCCCGGCCCTTTGGCGTCAACCGGCACACACCGGCGTCATCGATGGCGACATAGCCCGTTTCAGCGAGGCGCGGCAGACGCCAGCCGTAGATCTTGTCCACGCCGCTCTCGTGGGTGTAGCGCCCGATCAGTTCGTCGGTGGACAGACCCCGCTCGCCTGCGCGAAAAATCTCCAGCATCAGGGATGTCGAGAAGCCGCCGTTGAAGCCGAAGAAGTAATCGATGAAGCTGTGCGCGTTGAGGAGAAAGATCACATAGCCATAGCCCATGTCCAGAGCGCGCAGCGTCGTCAGCCAGGAAGCCGGCAGGAAACCGAGGTTGGGCGGCGTGAATAGATAGAGAAGGACGTAGACCGGCGACCATGCCAGCGCGGCGGGGAAGAAAAGCATGGAGTGGCGTTTGGGGCGCAGGATGTGCGAGAGCAATACGCACGACAGTACGTAGCCGACAAAGATGATGATGGAAACGCAGAGACCTTTCATCTGTTCTGTGCTCCCGGCTCCGCGAGCCGGTTCAGCAGCTGTTGAGCCTTCTCCAGTTGAGCCCGCTTTCGGTCCTCCGGATTGCCGGCGAGTGCAAACTGCCGGCGCGCCGCATCCGTGGGCAGGAAGTCATTCAGGATAATACAGCACCACTTGAGTTGGTAGATCGGAAGCAGGAGTCTGATCCGGGCACGTGCAACGACGGGTCGGCGCTGGTCGCGGACGATCTCCCCGGCAAAGTAATCCAAGAAGTCCATTGGCGCGGGCACGGCGACCTGGGAGAAGAAGTCGCAAGCGGTCTTCGCGGGGTCGTCCCAGCCCGCGTATTCAAAATCGAAGAAACGCAACGAGCCGTCCGCAGCCCGAAGCGCGTTGTGGAAGCCGAAGTCAGAAGGGGAAAGGCGGCGATCGGTCTGGGGTAGGGGCTCAGCCGCGTCGGGCGAAGTCTTCGCGCGTACAAAGGTCGATACACGTTGCCAGGCGGGTTTGAGTTCCGTCTGAACGAAGTCCGAGGCCTTTCCGTCGATGCTGCTCCCGCCCATGAGCATTTCCAGATGTTGGACTCGGCCTGCGACCAAGTGCAGATGTTCCGGGATCGAGAAGCACGCCTCGGATGCCATCGGCAGAGCCGCGGCATCGGGATGATCGCGGTGCGCGTTCAACGCGGTGAAGAAATGAGCCGCCTGCTCAATGTCGGTTTCGTGAACGTCGCCGGGCTTCAGGGGTGAACCTTGCACGAATTCGTAGAGGGCGATGCGCAGCGCCGTGTCCATCAGCAGAGGACGCGCAACGCAGCGGAGACCCTGCGACCACGCGAAAGTGCAGAAACCAAACTCGGTGCCGAGGCGATCGCGCTTATCCTGCGCATGCTTGAAGTAGTGCTTGAGGATGACGGACCCGTTGACCCCTCGCGCCTCGAAGACCTGATTGTTCGCGCCGCCTTTGAGTGAGATGAGTTGGAAGGGTCCCTTTAACCCAGCCCGCTTCAGAATGGGTTCGGCGGAAATGGTGAGGTCCTGCTCAGTCATGGTGCTCCAGCAGGTTGGATATGAAATCTGTCGCCTCGGCCCACGAGCGGACAGGGGTTTGATCCGAGAGCGCATTACTTGCATCCGAGGGATTGAACAACACCTTGCGGACGCCGGCGGGGAAGGTTGGTTCAGCCAGGAATTCCGGCAAATCATCGATGAAGGCCGAGCAGCCTGTGGCGGCGATCCGCTTGAGTTTGGCGTCTTTGGTAAGTTCAAAGTAGACGTGGTCGCGCGCAAGACCGCCCCGTGCCGGATCGTAGAAGCCCTGTGCTTCGATCCAGTCGCGCGCCGCCTGATGCAGGTCGTATTCCGGCCCGAGATACGGTTTCTGCGTCTTGTGGCTGATGATGAAGGTGATGACTTCGCGGGAACGGCAGAACTGGAGGAAATCGAACACCCCGGGGAACATGGCGGCATCCTTCATGCGGGGGCCGTAGACGTAGCCCTGCATTTCGGTCCATGCGTCCTCGCGGCCGGCACGCCGGAGGTAATCGCGTACGCTGCCCTTGGTGGCGGGGAGGTCGGCCGGGATGAGGCCTCGCTCGAGCGCCACGCGGTGGAACACGTCGTCGTACCGGACGATCGTGTTGTCAAAATCGAGACCTATGCGTAACGGTGCGCGCATGCGTGCGATCCAAACTGTGCCCTTTATGAGGCGTTTGCTCGCGCCGATCAAGTCTTGAAGCTCGGACGGAAGTGCGGGTGGTGTACTCCATTGACAACGCACAGCCTCTTTGACTTAATCCCTCCATGGATTTCACCCATCGCTACCTCGATGAAAGCGTTGAAGTGCTGAAGCAACTCGACCGCAACTCGATCGAGGCTGTCGTAGATCTCCTGGCCAAAACGCGTGAGCAGAACGGCCGCGTGTTTGTGCTCGGCGTCGGCGGCAGCGCCGCGACCGGCTCCCACTTCGTCAACGATCTCCGCAAACTGGCGCACATCGAGGCCTATGCGCCGACGGACAACGTTTCTGAACTCACCGCGCGAACAAATGACGAGGGGTGGGCGAGCGTTTTTGAGGCATGGCTCAAGATCAGCCGGCTGCACCGTGGCGACGGTCTCTTTATTCTGTCGGTGGGCGGCGGCGACGAGGAGCGGAACATTAGCCCGAATCTGGTCCGTGCCATCAAGTACGCCAAGAGCGTCGGCGCCTCGGTGATGGGGATTGTCGGGCGGGCCGAGGGCTTCACGGCGAAGCAGGCGGATGCCTGCGTCGTCATTCCGCAGGTTCACGCCGACCGTGTGACGGCGCACTCGGAGGCCTTCCAGGGTGTAGTGGGCCACCTGATTATTTCGCACCCGAAGATCAAGGTTGCGGCGACGAAGTGGGAGTCGGCGGTGCAGCCGGGTGAACAGAAGAAGCCCAAAGCCTAACGGACGATCTATGGACAACGTGCCCCGCCTTCAGGACCTTCGCATCAAGATATTCTCCGACGGCGCCGATCTCGATTCCATCATCGATGCCTACAGCAAAGGGGTTGTGAAAGGATTCACAACCAACCCGACGCTGATGTGCAAGGCGGGCATTACAAACTACATGACGTTCGCCGCGGAAGTGCTCCGTGTCGTCAAGGATATGTCCGTGTCGTTCGAGGTTTTCTCCGACGATTTTCCGACGATGCGCGAACAGGCGCTGAAGCTGGCGGAACTTGCCGACAACGTGTTCGTGAAGATTCCGATCACGAACACGAAACGCGAATCGGCCGCGCCGCTCATCAAGGAACTGGCAGGGCTGGGGTTGAAACTGAATGTGACGGCTATCATGTCGCTGAAGCAGGTGAAGGAAGTCGCGGCCGCGTTGAATCCCTCGGTGCCGGCCATTGTGTCCGTGTTTGCGGGCCGCATCGCGGATTCCGGGCGCGACCCGCTGCCGGTGATGAAGGAATCGCTGGAGATTCTGAAGCCGTTGCCGAAGGCCGAGTTGCTCTGGGCGAGCCCGCGCGAAGCGCTGAACATCATTCAGGCCGATGCGATGGGGTGCCACATCATCACGGTCACGCCGGACCTGCTCGCGAAAGCGAAGAACTTCGCGAAGGACCTCGAGGACTTCTCGCTGGATACGGTGAAGATGTTCTACAACGATGCGGTAAAGAGCGGATTCAAGATCTGAAGAAAGATGAACCGCGAATTCACACAAATAGACACGAATGGCTGCATTTTTGGTTCGTGTGAATTTGTGTCCATTTGTGGTTAGAGAAGAGGACTCCATGATCATCACACGAACACCTTTTCGCATCACCCTGGGCGGTGGCGGTACGGACCTTCCGTCGTTCTACGAGAAGCACGGCGGTTTTGTTTTCACGATGGCTATCAACAAGTACATGTACGTGTTGTTGAACCGTCGTTCGGTGGCGGACCGCAAACTCGTCATCCGCTACAGCCAGGTGGAGACGGTGAACTCGGTGGATGAAATCAAGCACCCGCTGGCGCGCGAGGCGCTTCGGCTGCATGGGATCCACGACAACATCGAGCTGACGAGCATTGCCGACATGCCGGCGAAGGCCGGGTTGGGTTCGTCCGGTTCGTACCTTGTGGGGCTGCTGACCGCGATCCGCGCCTACAAGAGTGAGTCCGCATCGCTGGAGTCCATTGCCGAGGAAGCCTGCCATATTGAGATGCAGATATTGAAGGAGCCGGTGGGCAAGCAGGATCAGTACATCGCGGCCTTCGGCGGGTTCCGCGTGCTGGAAATCGACACGCACGGCAAGGTGAAGGTTTCGGCCGTGCACGTTGACTCCTCCGTCGCGCACGAGTTGGCGGTGAAGGCGCGCATGTATTACACCGGCGTCCAGCGTTCCGCGACCGCGGTGCTGAAAGCGCAGGATACGGCCGCGCGCGATCACAAGAGTCAGGATCACGCGCGCGTGGTGGACAGTCTTCTCCAGATCAAGGATATCGGGCGCGAGATACAGAAAGCGTTTGAAGCCAAGGATCTCGACGCGTTCGGCAAGCTGATGGACGATCACTGGGCGCACAAGAAGCGGATGTCGGCCTCGATCAGCCTTTCCTCTCTCGATGAGTTGTATGACACGGTGAAGAAGGAGTTCGGTGTGCTCGGCGGAAAGATCATTGGCGCGGGCGGCGGCGGATTCCTCATGCTCTACTGTCCAAACCGCGGTCATGAACTCGACGAGTTCATGTTGAAGCACCAGATGTCGCGTGTCAGCTATTTCCCGACGCTGCAAGGCTCGAAGGTTGTCAGCGACATGACGTCGTTCGACGATTTCGATGTGACCTGACACGGGCCGGGAATCGGCGAGCCTGGCGGTTACCTCTTCTCGTTTGCGGTCTCGCGGAAACGCGCGTAGGCGCCGACGAGCGTGGCGAGCGGGAGCACCTCCGTGAATGGGATCATGCAGTAGATTCCCGCAGCGAGCGCGCAAAGCACACACGCCTTCCGATCGAGTCCAAGGCAGGTTCCCATCCAATATCCGGCGAGCCCGCCGATGGGCAGGCCGAGCACGAGCCCGATGGGGCCGAACGTTGCCAGATCCACGACGTCGATAATCACCCCGGCGAGGATCGGTCCGAACGCGCGGTTGAGCCGCGCGGCGATGGGGGGTGATGGGGGCGGGGGAAGCGTGGCGGGCAGGTCGTCGGTCGGTTCCGATGGCTCGTTACTCACGGGTGCTTCCTCCGAAGGAGGATGATGATTCGGGCCTGCGCGTGTGACAAGGCGAAAGGGGGCGGGGGGGGCGCCGACTTTTCCAATGTTTGGAAAAAGGCTCGATAAAGTTTCCAATCCTTGGAAAAATCGGCCCGAAACTTTCCAAGGATTGGAAAATACGTGAACGCAATGACTAGCAAGCGCTACTTCGTCACCGGCGGGGCCGGATTCATCGGGTCTCATTTCGTCAATTCGATCCTCGACGCGAATCGCGGCGAAGTCACGGTCTTCGATAATTTCAGTACGGGTCACCTCTGGCATTTTGGGAAACGCGTGCATGACCCGCGGCTGCGGATTGTCGAAGCCAATGCTCAGGATGCGGCTGCCTTGCTGAAGGCGATGCCGGGCCACGACATGGTCTATCACTTTGCCGCGAACTCCGATATTGCCCGCGCCCAGCAGGAGCCGACGGTCGATTTTCAAAACGGGACGATTCCGACGAACAACGTTCTTGAGGCGATGCGGAAGACGGGGGTGAAGCGGATCGTGTTCACCTCGGGCAGCGGCGTGTATGGCGAGGTACCGCCGATTCCGATCCCGGAGAATTACGACCGCATGGTGCCGGTCTCGACGTACGGCGCCTGCAAGCTGGCCTGCGAGTCGTTGATCAGTGCGTACAGTTTCATGTTCGACATGACCGGGACGGTGTTCCGGTTCGCCAATGTGGTCGGGCCGCGGCAGACGCACGGTGTGGCGCACGACTTCCTGCGCCGGCTGGCGAAGGATCCGACTCGGCTCAAGATTTTCGGCGACGGCACGCAGAGCAAGCCGTACATCCACATCGAGGATGTGTTGGCCGCGTTCCGGATGATGGAGGAGAAGCAGGCCGGCGGGTACGACTACTTCAATGTCGGTACGCCCGACTTCCTGACTGTGCGCGAGATTGCCGATATCGTGTGCGACCGGATGGGCGTGAAGAATGTGAAGTACGAGTTCACCGGCGGGTCGCGTGGATGGAAAGCTGACGTGCCGGTGTACCGGCTGAAGACGGACAAGGTTTGCGCGCTCGGCTGGAGTCCCGTGCGCAACTCGCGGGAAGCGGTGACGGCGGCCGTCGATTCGATGATCGAGGATTTGAAGAAGGGCAATCTCAAGCCCGAAGCCTGAACGGGAGTCAGCATGCTACTTGGCCAATCAGTGAAGAAAGTGTTTCTGACCGGTGGGGCGGGCTTCATCGGCAGCCACGTCGTGGACATTCTGCTGCCGCAGGGCTACCACGTGACCGTGTACGATAATTTGTCCAATGGCCGCCGCGAATTTATTGAGCCCCATTTTGGCAAATCCAACTTCAAGTTTGTTCAGGCGGATTGTCTCGATCTCGACCGGCTGATGGCGGAGATGAAGGGACACGATTTGATATGGCACCTCGCGGCGAATACCGACATCATCGGCAGCCACGACAACCCGATCCGCGATCTGAAGGACTGCACGATGGCGACCGTGCACGTGTTGGAATCGATGCGGAAACTGGGCATCAAGCCGTTGCTCTTTTCGTCGACCGGTGCGGTGTATGGCGATCTCTGCACGGATGCCTCGGTGTCCGAAGCAGCGGGGCCGCTGTTGCCGGTCTCGACCTACGGTGCGGGGAAGATCGGGAGCGAGGCGTTTATTTCGTCGTTCTGCCACGTGTACGGGTTGAGGGCGTGGATGTACCGGTTCGGCAACGTGATTGGCGCGCGCATGACGCACGGCGTGATCTACGATTTCATCAACAAGTTCCGCCAGAATCCGAAGGAGCTGTTGATCCGTGGCGACGGACGGCAAGAGAAGAACTACTTCCTTGTCGAGGAATGTATCGACGGGATGGCTTACGGTTTCCGCAGCATTCCGATGAACGACGACAAGCCGTGCGATGTCTTCAATCTGGGGACCACGACGATTTCGAAGGTGACCTATATTGCCGAGGTCATCCGCGAGGAGATGGGATTGAAGGATGCGAAGCTGACGATTGAGGGGACCAAGAAGGCGTGGCCGGGCGATCAGCCGCGGGTGCATTTCACGGTCGACAAGATCAACGCGCTCGGCTGGCGGACCAAACACACGTCGGACGAGTCCGTGCGGATTGCTGTGCGGCGGATGATGGGGAAGAAGGATGGCTGAACCCATGCAGAAAGTTGCCGTTATTGGATTGTGGCACCAGGGCATTGTGGCGGCGGCTTGCCTCGCGGATTTCGGCTGCGACGTGCTGGCGGCGGATGTGGATGCGGAAAGAATCGAGGCGCTGAACGAAGGCCGTGCGCCGCTGTTTGAGCCGGGGCTCGATGAGTTGCTCCGGAAGGGGCTCGATGCGAAGCGGCTCAGGTTCACGACCGATGTTGCCGGCGCCGTGAAGCAACGGGCGGACGTGCTGGTTATGCACGACACGCCGGTGGACGCAAACGATCAATCCGACCTGTCCGTTGTTTTCCAAGCCTTGGAAGCCATGGCGCCGAATCTCGCCGATGACAGCGTGATACTCGTCACTGCGCAGGTGCCGGTGGGCACTTGCGATAAGTTGAGCGGGATCATTCGCGCGAAGCGGCCGAACCTTCGTTTCGGTCTCGCCTACAGTCCGGAGAATTTGCGGCTGGGTCAGGCGATCGAGCGTTTCCGCCATCCGGCATTGCCGGTGATCGGGTCGGAAGAGGATTGGGCGCTGGATCGGGTTGAGCAACTACTTGCGCCGTGCGGCGTGAAGTGGGAGCGCGTCAACTTGAGGACGGCGGAGATGGCGAAGCACGCGTTGAATGCCTTTCTCGCGACGTCGGTAAGTTTTGCCAACGAGCTGGGAAATCTGTGCGACGAAGTGGGGGCGGATGGCGTACGTTTGGCGCAGGTGCTGCGGCTCGAGCCGCGCATTGGCGCGAAGGCGATGCTGATGCCCGGGCTGGGTTTCTCGGGTGGAACGCTCGCGCGGGACATGCAGACGTTGCGCGGACTTGGGGATCGGTCTGGGATTGAGACGCGGATGCTGGACGGCATCTGGGAATCCAACAAACACCAGAACGAACTTGTGGTGCGCAAGCTGAGGAAGACGCTTGGCGCTTTGAAGGGTATGCCGGTAACAGTGCTGGGGTTGACGTACAAGCCCGACACGAGCACGTTGCGTCGGTCGGCGTCGTTGGAAATCATCGCCGACATTCTTGGCGAGGGTGCCGTGGTCACGGCGCATGACCCGAAGGCCGATCGCACCGAGGTGGCGGCGCATCGGGAATTTCGATTTGTCGAAGATGTATACGAAGCAGCGAAGGGCTCGCAGGCGGTGGTGATCATCACCGGGTGGGCGGACTACAAGAAGCTCGATTTCGCCAGGATGAAGAGCTTGATGGCGCGGCCTGTGGTGATTGACACAAACAACATGCTGGATGCGGCGGCGATGGAGAAGGCGGGGTTTGTGTACCTGGATATCGGCCGCGGCCGGGGCGCCCGGAAGTAGAATGCTTGAGGAGGTGTGAGATGCGCGTAGCGATTATTGGTGCTGGATTGCAGTGCAAGCGTCGCGCGCCCGTGGTGAAGGAATGTCCGGGGGCGGCGCTGACGGTGATTGACAGCCTGCAGCTTGAGCACGCGCAGGACATGGCGAAGAAGTTCGGCTGCGATGCGTCGGCGGACTGGCGGAAGGCCGTCGTCCGGAGCGACGTCGATGCCGTCGTGGTCTGCACACCGCCGCACGTTCACGCCGAGATCAGCATCGCCGCGATGAAGGCCGGCAAGCACGTGCTTTGTGAGAAACCGTTGACGCGGACAGTGGCCGAAGCCGAGCAGATGGTGGCCGTGGCGAAGGAAACGGGGCGGGTGCTGAAGTGTGGATTTAATCACCGGCATCATCCGGCGATCCGCGACGCCAAGAAGATTGTGGACGGCGGCGGAATTGGGAAGACTTTGTTCGGACGCTGCCGATACGGCATCTGTGGGCGGCCGGGCTACGAGAAGGAATGGCGGGCTGACCCCAAGCAGGCGGCGGGCGGCCAGTTCATCGAGCAGGGAACGCATGCCATCGACCTCTTCCGCTGGTTCATGGGGGATGTGGATGAAGTGACCTGCATGACCGGCGTGGAATACTTCAGCAAGCAGGCGCTGGATGACAACGGCATGGCGATTTTTCGGATGAAGAGCGGCGGGCTTGCGAGCCTGCACGCCAGCCTGACGCAGTGGAAGAACCAGTTCTCGTTCGAAGTTTTCGGCGAGGACGGTTATGTGATGGTCGAGGGGCTTGGCGCCAGCTACGGCGTTGAGCAGTTGATTCACGGGAAACGGGATTTCGACGGGCCCTTCAAGAACGAAACGACCGAGTACCGCGGCGGCGATATTTCGTGGAAGGACGAGTGGAAGGAATTTGTCGCAGCCATCGACAAGAAGCGTGAGCCGCTCGGCAACGCGATCGATGGTCTCGAGGCCATGCGCGCGGCCCTGGCCGCGTACGAGGCGGAGCGGACAGGTCGTGTGATCAAGGTGCGTGGATAAGCCCATGGCCGCCATTTCGAGATGCGTCATTACCGGAGCGGGTGGATTCATTGGCAGCTACCTCGCCGAGCGGCTGTTGAAAGACGGGGCCGCAGTCGAGGCGTTCGATCTGGCCGAGCCGCGCTTGATGCCTGAGGGGCGGTTTCGGTTTACGGCCGTCGACATCGAGCAGCGTGCGGCGCTGGAGCGGGCGATGCGCGACGCGCGGCCGGACGCCGTATTTCATCTGGCTGCGCAGAGTTACCCGGGTTTGTCGTGGGACGATCCTGTGCGGACGTTTCGGGCGAATATCCTGGGGTCGGTCAATGTATTCGACGCGGTGCGCGCCGCCGGGGGGAAGGCCTCGGTTGTGGCCATTTGTTCCAGTGCGGAATATGCGGCGCGGAGCACGGCTGAACCGATTGCAGAAGATTCAGCCCTTGAGCCTTCCAGTCCGTACGGGGTGAGCAAACTTGCTGAGGATGAATTGGGCCGGCTCTATGTGGAACGTTATGGCATGCGCATCATCCGGGTGCGTCCGTTCTACTTGATTGGTCCGCGGAAGACGGGCGACGTGTCATCGGACTTCGCGCGCGGCATTGTGGCCATCGAGCGCGGGCAGAGGCAGGAATTGCTGGTGGGCAATCTGGAGGTGGTGCGCGATTTGCTGGATGTGCGAGACGGTGCGGCGGCATTGGTCATGCTGGCAGAGCGCGGTGTGGCGGGCGAGGTCTACAACGTATGCTCGGGGCGCGGCTATGCGGTGCGCGAGATGCTGGAAATTCTGAAGAGGCTCGCGAAGACGCCGGTGACGGACAAGCAGGATGCGTCGCGTGTGCGGTCGATCGACGAGCCGGTGAAGATCGGCGATGCTTCGCGATTGAAGGAGCTGGGGTGGAGCCCGCAGCATTCGATCGAATCGACCTTGAGTGACATTCTGGAGTACTGGCGGGCGCAGCCGTCCTGAATACGTATTGGATGAATGGACTATGCAGGTAGTGATTCTGGCGGGTGGATTGGGGACGCGGTTGAAAGCGGTGGCACCGAACACGCCCAAAGCGTTGGTGCCCGTGGCCGGCCGTCCGTTCATCGAGCACCAGTTTGAGTTGCTGAAGCGGAACGGGCTGACGAAGGTACTTCTCTGTGTGGGCTATTTTGCGAACCTGATTGAGGAGCACGTGGGCGACGGGTCGCGTTTCGGTGTGTCGGTTCAGTACTCCTACGAGGATCCCGGCATGTTGCTCGGTACGGGCGGGGCGCTGATCAACGCGATGGGGTTGCTCGAGGATTCCTTTCTGACGATCTACGGCGATTCGTACCTGCCCACGGATTATCGTGCGGTGGTCGATGCGTTTGCGAAGCGCAATGCGAAGGCGATGATGTGCGTATTTCGCAATGAGGGCAAATGGGACAAGAGTAACGTGCGGATTGCCGGGGGGCGTGTGAGTTTCTATTCCAAGGCGGCGCAGCCGGGGGATGCGGACTACATCGACTACGGATTGTCGGCGTATCGCAAATCTGTTATTCAGACGTATCACGGAATCACGCTTCCGATAGATTTGGGCCGTGTGCAGGAGGATCTTGTACGGCGGGGCGAGATGGGGGCGTTCGAGGTGCGTGAGCGCTTTTACGAGATCGGAAAGCCCGAGGGGCTGGCGGAGTTGGACAGGGCGCTCCGCGCCCGGGAACCTGGAGTAAAGGAGTGATGGAGTAATGGCAAGGACGGCAAAGCAGCAGACCGGCAAGGCGCGGGGCAAACCCCGCAGTGCTCCAGTACTCCAACACTCCAGTACTCCTTCTTCCCTTCCTCGCCCCGCGGTGTTTATTGACCGCGACGGCACGTTGAACGAAATGGTGTACGACGACGCGCACGGCTTGATGGATTCGCCGCGAAAGCCGGCGCAGGTCCGTATGATTCGCAACGCGGGGAAGTTCCTGCGCGCGGTTGGCAAGCTTGGCTATGTGCGCGTCGTGGTGACAAATCAGCCGGGTATGGCGAAGGGCACGCTTACGCTGGAAGGCTTGGCGGCGGTGAACAGGCGATTGGCGGGGCTGGTGGAGAAAGAGGGCGGGTATTGGGACGACATTCGCTTCTGCCCTCATCACCCGAAGGTGGCGCGGGGTCCCGGCCGCGCATATCGTCGTCGGTGCGTCTGCCGAAAGCCTTTGCCCGGAATGCTGTTGGAAGCGGCGGCCGAACATGGGATCGATCTCCACTCGAGCTGGATGGTGGGTGATGGTTTGAACGACGTCCAAGCGGGAAACGCAGCGGGCTGCAAGACCATCCTGATCAGCCGGCTCAAGATCGATCAGGTGGCGAAGTTCTTTGAACTGAAACACGGAATGCCGTTTGCAATTGCGCGCGATCTGAACGAAGCCCTGCGCATCATTCGCCGGGCGACGCGAAAGAGGTAATGCCATGAGTGCTGCCACCGCGAAGAAACTCAGCGTGGTCATCCCGTTCCTGAACGAGCAGGAAAACCTGCCCGTCTTGTACGAGCGCCTGATCGGCGCGCTGGATGGCCAGCCCGAGAAGTTCGAGATCATCTTTGTCGACGACGGCAGTACCGATGGGTCCGCGCGCTGGGTGGCGGAGAAGGCCGCGGAAGATGGCCGCGTCCGAATGCTGCGCTTGTCGCGCAATTTTGGGCACCAAATTGCGATCACCGCGGGCTTGGATCGCGCCAGTGGTGATGCCGTGGTGATCATGGATGCGGATTTGCAGGATCCTCCGGAGGTGATTCCGGCGTTGGTCAAAAAGTGGCGCGAGGGTTTGGAGGTCGTATACGCCGTGCGCGAAAGCCGGGAAGGGGAGACGTGGCTCAAGAAGTTTCTCGCCGCGGCGTTTTACCAAATCTTCCACAAGCTGGCGCAGGTGGAGGTGCCGATGCACGCCGGTGATTTCCGGCTGGTGGACCGCAAGGTTGTGGAAGCGTTGCGCGAAGTTCGTGAACTGCATCGCTTCATGCGTGGTTTGACGAGTTGGGTGGGGTTCTCTCAGTGTGCGGTGGAATACAAGCGTGCGGCGCGCTATGCAGGACGGACGAAGTATCCGGTTTGGAAGTCGCTCAATCTTGCGTGGGATGGCCTGACTTCGTTTTCGGGCGCACCGCTGCGGTGGATCATGGGGTTGGGCGTGCTGGTGTCGCTCGGTGGTGGTCTGCTGGCGCTTCAGTTGATCGGCTACAAGTTCTTCGGCGTCAGGGAGTCGACGCCGGGCTGGACCTCGCAGATGACCCTTTTGCTTATTCTGAGCGGCGCACAACTTATCTGCCTGGGCATGCTTGGGCAGTATGTCAGCCGGATTTTCGAGGAGAGCAAGAAGCGCCCACTCTACTTTGTAAGAGAGCAGATCAATCAACCCAATAACCAACCACGGGAGCAGTAGGAATGAATCGCTTGAATGTCTGGTTGCGAAACATGGCTCGTACGATCATGACTCATATGGTCGTGCCTGTCGTTCGGCCCATCATTTGGCATATCGTTTACTTCGACCTCGTTCGTCAGCCAGCGATGTTGCGTTACATCAAAGCGCGGACGGCGATCTTGGATCGATATGACGAACTGTTTCCCGGTGCAAAGGAATGCGGCTCGCGAAATGATGTGCACGATCTGGCTGTGGCTGCGGCTAAGAAATCGGGTGTTGAGGGACTGTGGATGGAGTTTGGTGTGTGGAACGGTGTCTCCATCAATCGCATTGCGCGGCAGGTGCAGAATACCGTGTATGGATTCGACTCGTTCGAAGGCCTGCCTGTGGACTGGTGGCAGGGCAAGACCGCGGATGCGCTTGTTCCGAAAGAGTACTTCAAGCGCTACTCGCTTCCGAAGGTGCGAGCGAACGTCGAATTGGTGAAGGGCTGGTTTGACAAGACGTTGCCGGAGTTCCTGGCGGCACATAGGGAGCCGGCCGCCTTCATTCACATCGACAGCGACGTCTACGAATCTGCAAAAGTCGCGTTGGACCTGCTTGGTGACCGAATTGGCAAGGGAACTGTGATCCTGTTCGACGAATTGTTCAACTACCCGTGCTGGGAAGAACACGAGTGGCGTGCACTACAGGAGTTCATCAAGGCACGAGACGTGAAGGTGCAATATTTGGCATTCAACTCTGCTGGTGAGCAGGTGGTGCTGCAGATTGTTTGATGAACAGCTCCAAGTAGATGTTGGCCGTCTTCTTCCAGTCCCATGTAGCCGTGGCGTAGTCCGACAACGCGCGGCGATTTTCAAGCACGGGTATGCTGCCGGCCGCCGCTTCGGTGAGCATATTCGTGATTACCTCGACGTTACGCGTGCAGACAAGGAATCGGTCCGAATCCTGGCCGAATCCCTGGAAGGTCTCCTCGGAGATCAAGCAGGGAAGGCCGCACGCCATGGCTTGAGGAACGACCGCAGGCCAGCCTTCGCCAACGGATGGCATGATGAAGAGATCGTGGCTGCCGTAGAGTTCACGCAACTCTGATGTCTCGACATAACCGATGGTGCGGATGTTGGGCAGGTCCCACGCCGAAGGATCGATCGGTCCGGTGCCCACGAGGGTGAAGTTTATGTCGGGGCAGCGCAGGGCAACCTCGCGAAGCAGCGGCAATCCCTTCTTCTCGTAAAACCGGCCCACGAACAGGACATTGAAGCGGTTGTGGTCGACTTGCCACTTGGCGCGGAACTGTTTCCGTTCCGGCTCATCGACAAAATGGTAGTCCTGCTGATCGATGCCCGCGGGTGTCATGACTACACTGTCCCGGGATACTCCGGCGTGCTGGAGGAACCACGCACGCACGGCATTACCGACAAACGTGAGCAACGCGCCGCGGCGGGTGCACCAGGTCGCGGCGAAACAAAGAAAGCGTTTCTGTACAGCGCCGAGAAAGGCAGCCTTCATCGGGATGACGCCCACGTGTTGCGTCGCGACTGTAGGTTTACCCCTGCGCAGCGCGGCAAAGAGGGTGACCGTCGACAACCCCGGGGCCAGGCTATGAATACTCACCGCATCGTGCTCGGCGACGAGGCGGGCGATTCGGGGATAGGAGAAGGGGTTGATGAGCGGTGAATTAATCTGCCACAGCGTTTCGAAGAAGTTGGCGGCTGGGATACGGACGTTGTCCGGTGTTGAAGCTCGACCTCCGCGGGGAATGTCCGTTGTGAGCCACGTGACCTGGTGCCCGGCGTCCTGCCAGCAGCGCTTCAGCGAAACGGCGGCGTACTCGATGCCGCCCATGTGCGGTGGTTGGTAGTTGGTGACGAGCAGTATCTTCATCCGGCCTGCCGGCTCCTGCCGATGGCGAATACCTGGGATCCGACGGGCAACACGTTCAGGAAGAAGAGCAGATAGAGCATCTGTGCGACGATCTTCTTTGCCGGGGTGTAGCGGCCGCCGACGACCGTGGTCGGGTCCGTTGATCGTTCCAGAATAGCCTGGCTTAGCTCGTGGAAGGGGAATCCCCAGCGGCGGTAGTAGACGAGATCGAAGCCGGCGGTATCGAGCTTGCGGGGGAGAAGGTCGCCCGCGTAATTCCGGAAGTGGCCATAGCGACGATCCACCTTGTCGGCAGGCCCGCCCGGGACAGAGATCACAACGTGCGGCGCGACGGCGGCCACCTGACGGAGCACCGCCTCGTCATCCTCAATGTGCTCGAGGACTTCGGACAAGACGACGACATCGTAGCGGCCGGGCAGGCTGGTGGCGGAGAGATCAAGCTGCTGGAACGTCGCTTGCGGTACGTTGCGGCGCGCGATTTCGATGGCCGGTCCCGAAATGTCAGCCCCGGTGAACTCCGCCTTGATGTGCCGGGAGAGTTCGGCGATCAGGCTGCCGTCGCCGCAGCCCAAGTCAAGAATGCGGTTGTGGGGCACCCGCCGGATGAGATCGCCGACGATACGTCGGCGATGACGGCAGGCGGGCCCATAGCGCGTATTGTCGTTCCAACTACCTTCCCATATCCTGTCGTAGTCAAACATGATGATCTCCGGTCGATCTACCGAATTATCCAGCACTCGGGGCGTTCTTTTCGAGCAGAAAAGCCCAGAGAGCACAACGGTGCGGGGCCGCACGCTGTGACCGCTCGAAATCCCGGCGCGGCACGGCTTCATCGATGCCGCGCTCGGATAGTACGGCCTCACGCAGGAGCCATGAAATGAAGTAGCGGTGGAAGATGGTGACGGTCATGCCAAGGTGGTTGAAGAGGTGTTCGAGTTGTCTGAGGGTGAAGAAATGAACATGAGGAGTCTGCTCATTGGCCGTCGTCATATCGCGCACACCAAGTACATGTTTTACAAGCTTCACGAAACCAGCGCCGGTCGGGCTGCGCTTGAGTATGTAGCTGGGACGGAAGAGGACTTCCGCTCTGGACCAGCCGTTGGGGACCGTGAGGATGAGACGCGCGCCGGGGCGCATTGCACCACAGATATTGGCCATCATATTGTTGCAGTCGGGTACGTGTTCGAGCACCTCGGTCAGGATGACAGTGTCGAATTCCGCGAGAGGCATTTCCTCAAAGGGTTTGTGTACGACTTGTAGATTGGCGAATGTATTGCGTCTGCGCGCGGTTTCCACTGACGGGCCATGGATGTCGATGGCCGTGATCTGATATCCTTCGCTGGCGATGGGCATCGCGACATTGCCAACTCCGCAACCGATCTCAAGTACGTGGTTGCATGAGGGCGGCCCGCTCGCGTGAAGCATGTTAATGATGCAGGTGAGACGATTGCGATGCACCGGGCTTGCATTGAACTCGGTGAAGGAGAGGTAAGGAACTCCGTCCGGGTTAACGTATTCAAATGACTGTGGCTCGATCATGTGTTGTGTCCGGGCGCAAGACGCCGCAGACGCGAAGACAATAGCGGCTGCAGGCGGATCCGGTCAAGCTGCGGAGTCAACCGGCTCCTTGACTTTGAGGATGGTCGCAAGGATCATGGGCGCTCCGCAAATGCGGAAGTCATGATGATGGATACGGGGATCTCCATGGATAAGCAGTCGACTACCAAGTGGCAGGCGCGAGCGGTTTGGATGGGACTGGCGATCATCGTCGGTGTTGCGGCGTTTTTTCGTCTCTATCATCTTGGAATGTCGGCATTCCGTGGTGACACCATCCTGCTGTGGAGCATGGCGCAGAGGCATGTTCCGCCGGGCCAGGTGCTGATGCGGTGGTTCGACGTGTCGGGCGCGGCCGGTCAAATGCCGATGCCGGCGTTTCTGATGCAGTTCTTCCTGGAGATGATCGGTTGGAAAGTGACCCCGTTCACGGTACGCGTGGTTTTTGCATTCTTCGGCATTCTGGCCGTGCCGGTTGCCTTCATGGGTGGGCGGCGTTTGTTTGGAGATCGCTTCGGCCTTTTCCTTGCGGCGCTGCTGGCGCTCAATTCGTTCCACATTGCGACATCGCGTGAGGCCTATTTCTATTCCACGCTGTTGCTCGGCTACTTCCTCTTCTTCTGGTTTTCGGCGGCGGCCATGCATCGCATCCGACGTGGTGAAGTTTTGCACGGAGGCGAGTTGGCGATCCTTGCCGCTGCCCTTTTTTTCTCGGCGTACAGCCAGATCACAGGGTTACTCATTTGCGTGTCGGGCGCGTCTTTGTTCGGCGGCATGGTGTGGTACCGGCAGCGACGGACGCCGGCGTTGTGGCAGAACATGATTCGTCTCGGCATCGTTTATGGCGTGGTGCTGTTGCCCGTGATGCTGGCTTCGTGGGGTGTGCGTCCGATTTTGGCGCAGATTGGCGCCAGCAAAGATGCAGGTGTGCAGTTCGTTGCTCAGACGGGTGGAAACCTGCTGACCGGCTTGAAGGAGGCGGCCACGCAGTTCACCTGGGGTTGGACGGGGTGGGGCTGGACGCTGCTGATTGTGGCGGTGGTTGTCGGGGTGGGTGCGGCGCTCCGGATGCGTGAACGTCGGTTTCTTTGGATCGCCTACTTCATCGTGGCCCAGATTGCGTTGTTTGCGGTATCGCGGTCGGCTGCGGGTGCCAACTACGAAGCGCGCTACATGTCGGGCACGCTGCCTTTCTTTCTGGCTCTCGTGGCGTACGGGTTACTGATGGGGTTGGGTGATTTGCTTTACGGCAAGGTTTCGCCGCGTGTGAGTTCGCTGGCGAGTGCGACGCTGGCGGGGGCGGGGTTGCTGGCCTGCGTGTATCCCGCCTATCTTCAGACGCAGTTGACGGGCAAGCCGGCGCCGTACTTTGCGTTGGTGCGCTGGACGGATTCCAACCTGCCGCAGGGAACACCCGTACTGGTGGACCGTTGGTTCGAGCCGTGGAATGAGCTCAAGGCTCACCCGACGACCAATGTGTTCTTCACGTTCACCGTACCGAATGAACCCGTTGAGACCTACATTCGGAGCCGGTGGCGTGAGACCGCCCAGGCCTTCTTTGCGAAATATCCCGAGGCGGCTTATCTTGAAATCGCAAAGTCCTATTGGGAGGTACCCGGCGTGGGACCGTGGAACTGGCCGCGGGAGCATTTCGCGAGGCACGTGGCGATCACCAACGAAGCGGGTCTGAAACTTCGGCGGATGGGACTGGCTAATCGCGGCGATTTCTATGCCGCAACGACGAACCGGACCATCGTGGAGATTTTCTACAACACCAGGGAAGATCTCGTAACGCAGGCGCGCGCACAGGGCCGGAAGACGATGGTGCTCTTCGGACCCGGTTGGGGCTATACCAAGACTCAGGATTTCAAGGACTGGCGGGCCTTGGAGAAGGAAGCAGCGATCGAGGTCTACAATCTGACGGATACTCCCGCAGATGTGATGCTTCGCATTCGTGCCGTGGCGCCGAATGGATCGAAGAGGGTTGAATCGGCGACCATGGATGCACATGACTTTTCCGTGGGTCGGATGGAGGAGTGGGATATCGGCCCCGTCTCTCTTGCCCCGGGTTTGACCAAGCTGGCATTGCGGGATCCTTTCTGGACGGACGGCGGCGTTCCCTTGCTGGTGGACACGATTGCGCTGGCGCCGGCCCCTCGGCCGGCACTCGAACCGGGGCCGGTTGCGACGCCTTGATTCCGGGTCTTCATCATACTCCTGCCTGTTCTTCCGGGCCGGTCGGTCTATAATGTCTGCACCATGGTCGGAGGAGGCGGTCAGCACTATCACGTCGTCGGTGTCGCCGGCACCGGCATGAGTGCTGTTGCCCAGGTTTTGCTTGCGCAAGGCCATGTGGTGACGGGGTCCGATCGCTATCGCGATCAAGGGCAGGATCTCGACATCTTCCACAAGCTGCAGGCGGCCGGGGTGAAATTGTTGCCGCAGGATGGGACTGCCATTACGCCGGCCACGCGGGGCTTGGTGGTGAGCACCGCGATCGAAAAAGACAACTCCGAATTGATTGCCGCGCAGAAGATGAATGTGCCGGTTGTTCATCGGTCCCAGATGCTGGCCCGGCTCTGTTACGGGAAGCGACTGGTAGCCGTCTCGGGCACATCGGGCAAGTCGACCGTGACGGGCATGGTGGGATGGATATGCGAGTGTCTCGGCAAGGATCCGACGGTTGTGAATGGCGGGGCTGTGCTGAACTGGCGGTCGGCCTATCGGGTGGGCAATGTGCGCGTTGGCCGCGGTCCCCTGTGGATTGTCGAAACGGATGAAAGCGACCGTTCGTTTTTGAACTTCGATCCGGACTGGGCGATCGTTACCAACCTGTCGAAAGACCACTTCGACCTCCAGGAAACCGTGGCATTGTTCCAATCATTTGCCGACCTCGTCCGTACCGGGATTGTGTGTGGACCGGGCGTGGCAGCCATGATTCGCAAGCCGACAGGGGACAAGCCGGGGCCGGCGATGGTCGACGAGCCGTTTGATTGGCGTGGGGAGAAGGGGAGGCACGCCTTCTGGTACAAAGGGCAGCTTTTCGGATCGCCCCTGATCGGCCGCCACAACGCTGAGAATGCATTTCTTGCCGTGGTGCTATGCGATCAGTTGGGGCTGGATCTCGCCGCGGTGAACAACGCGCTGGCCTCCTTCAAAGGGATCGAGCGGCGTCTTGAGTGCGCGGGAGAGGCGCAGGGCGTGACCGTGGTGGATGAGTATGCGCATAATTCTGCAAAGATCAGCGCCGCTTGGAGGGCGGTGGCCGAACGATATGGCCGCGTGCTTGGCGTGTGGAGGCCGCACGGATTCGCTCCGTTGACCAGTATGATGGGAGAACTCACCGAGGCGTTTGCCTCCGTGTGCAGACCGGATGACCGCCTCTTCATTCTCCCGGTTTACTACGCTGGCGGAACGGCTTCCATGAAGGTATCTTCCACGGACCTCGTTACGCGCTTGCATGCCCGAGGCGTGAACGTGGAACTGGTGGAGAACTATGATGCGCTGATGATGCGCATGCTGAGCGAACGTCGTGCAGGCGATTGTGCTCTTGTAATGGGCGCGCGCGACCCGGGACTTCCGGTCTTCGCGCGCAAACTGGTAAATGCCCTGGCTGGGTGATGGCGTGTGTTCCCATGAACGATGATTTCGTCAAGGCAGCTTCGTTTGGGTCCCGCGTCGAAGCGGAGACGGTGGGTCATGCGTTGGATCAGTACGGCATTCCGTTTTACGTGAAGAGTGAGGACATGGGTGTCTTTGGTGGCGCACCGGGGCCCTCGTTGTATGGTGCAACGCTCTGGATCCCACGCGATCGTGTGAACGAAGTGGCGCAGCTCCTGAGCTGCGTGATCAAGCCGCTTGGGGATGAAGAGCTTCCAACAGAGGAACAAACATGATGAGTATGCTATCGGGCACGATCAGAAAACTGCTGGGCCGGTCTGAAGGGCGGGAAGCATTGCTCGTGAAGGAGCCGCCGGATGCGCGCGGGATCGGTGAGCATGCGATGGTGATCAAGCAGTTTCAGGATCTGATGGCGGTGAAGAAGGCCCCCTCGGTGCTCGAACTGGGGACCAAGCGGAGTCAGGCGGAACGCTGCACGATGCATCGGGACTGGGTGCCGCATGCCGGGGAGTTTGTGGGGAGTGATTTCGACGCCGGGCTTGACGTGGACGTGGTGGCGGATGTGCACAAGCTCTCCGATGTCTTTGGCGAAAATCGCTTCGATGCGATCGTGTCCTGTTCGGTGTTCGAGCACGTCCAGTATCCATGGGTTGCGGTAGTGGAGTTGTGTCGCGTGTTGAAGCAGGGCGGACTGGTGTTTGTGCAGACGCATCAGGCCTTCCCCCTGCACGCCTACCCGTTCGATTATTGGCGTTTCAGCACGGAGGCGCTGAAGACGTTGTTCAGCGAGCAAGTGGGATTCAAGGTGATTGGTGCCGAGTACGTGTTTCGGGCAAAGATCGTTTCCGAGCGGGATCCGGCAGCCGCAAACTATCCGAGCTATCTGAACGTGCATGTGCTGGCCGAAAAGATTGCGCACCCGCCCGCGGACTTCCGATGGCAGCCCCATCTACAGGCGATGCCCTGAACATCCGGCCTGCCTGGTGTAAGTTAACGGCGCGAACAAGCTCCTGATGAAGCCCTTCTTCCATAGAGAATCGTGGAATGCGCCCGGCGGTTACGCCGAGGTGTTGCGTGTGGCCTACCCGCTGGTCATCAGCATGGGTTCGTTCACCATGATGCAGTTCTGCGATCGCATGTTTCTGGCGTGGTACAGCGCCACATCGATTCAGGCAGCGTTGCCGGCCGGCATTCTGTCCTTCACATTTGTCTGCGGATTCATGGCGCTGGCGGGCTATGCGGGGACTTTTGTTGCCCAATATCACGGGGCGGGTGAGCCTGCGGGCTGCAGCTTGTCGACGGCGCAGGGAGTGATTCTTTCGCTGGCGTCGTGGCCGGTGATGCTGGCGCTCATGCCGCTTGGCCAGTGGATTCTTCGCACGAGCGGACACGCGCCTGCGGTGCTGGTGGAAGAGTTGGACTATTTCAACATTCTCATGTTGGGGGCGGTGGCGTCGCCTTTGGGTGCCGCGATCAGCAGCTACTTCACGGGGCGGGGCGATACGCTGACGAACATGTATGCAAACCTCGCGGGGAATCTCGTCAACGTGGTACTCGACTACATGATGATCTTCGGCCATTGGGGCTGCCCGGAAATGGGTATTCGTGGTGCAGCGTGGGCGACGGTGATCTCGGGCTTCATCGGGCCGGCGATTATGCTGGCGCTTTACTTCCGTCCTGCCGAGAACCGGGCATGTGCCACACGCCGGAACTTCCGTTTCAAGGCGGCCTTGATGGTGAGGATGATTCGGTTTGGACTTCCCTCTGCGGCGCATTTGCTGTTGGACGTGGGGTCATTCAGCCTTTTTGTGCTCTGGACCGGGAGGATGGGGGCGGCAGCGCTTGCCGCCAGCAACATCGCGCTGGCCATCAACAACATCGCTTTCATGCCGCTGATCGGGATGAGCATCGCGGCGTCGATCCTAGTGGGCCAATACCAGGGGCGACGAGACAGTGCGACGGCGGAGAAGGCCGGATGGACGGCGCTGAAGGTGGGGTGGGCCTACATGTTCGTTGTCGCGATGACGTTTGTGCTCCTTCCCCGCATGTATTTCGGATTGTTCACCGGTCGGGGCCCGGGGACGGTAGCGTTGGACGAAGTGCTGCCCGTGGGACGGTTTCTTCTGCTGATGATGGCTACATGGGGGATGCTGGATACGGTGAACCTAGTGTTGTCCGGAGCGTTGAAGGGGGCGGGTGACACCCGATTCGTGATGTACTACTCCGTGGCGATGGGCTGGGGCGTGTGGATCGTTGGCGAGGCGATCATTCTCCTTGTGCTGGACTTGAGCATCAAGTGGGCGTGGGCTTGGTTGGCCATCTACGTGTTTCTCATGGCCTTGGGATTCCTCGCGAGGTATCGCTCGGGCAGATGGAAGACCATCGAACTGTTGGATCGCCAGACGCCGCTGCAACCTAATCGGCCGGGTGCGGAGGCCCTCGTGGTCGCGGATTGAGTGTGCGCTCAGTGGGTGGGGGCCTGAAGTGCCCGCAGGCAGCGTTCCTTGGCTTTCCACGCCATCATCATGGTGAGCGCAAAGGGGACCAGACCCACCGCGTACAGCCACCCAAAACCGTAACGTGGCGCAATAGCCTCGCCGGGCGCCAGCGCTATGCCGAAGTGCCGGGCAGCCGTTGCCGATTGAATCAGTGCATAGCCGGTGGGCGCGAGCATGAGCGCCAGGGCCAGCCATGCGGAGACCTGGGCCTCGACGAGCAATAACCTGTCGTGCAACAACCGGGCGATTTCACCGGCGAGTTGATTCAGTATGAACAGGCCCCACGCTGTGCACAGCATCAGGATGATCAGGTTAGCCACATAGTAGGGTACATGCGGCATGTGCTTCCACCAGAAGACAAAAGGTGAGAGGTACACTTCGATCAGCAGGACAAAGAGGAGCTCCCGCACCAGCGAGTGCCATCGTGCGCCCGGCAGTGGTGCCCGCTGGAAGTAGACCACGCCACAGTAGACGAGGAAGACGCCAAACACGTAAGCGGGCGCCCGCGCAGTGAAAGGCAGGCGCACATCTATGGCGCCAGCAAAGAGGAGAATCGCGAGAGGAATGCCCCAGAAGACGCAGGAAAAGCCCCTCATGGCCCGGGCATAGGCGTCTATCGGCACGGGAAGTGCGGGGACGGGGTCCGGCGCAGGCACGCCTGCCTCTGCTGCTTCGGTTGACATCGCCGGCATTATGAGGCCGCGGCACGATTCCTGCAACATCCCGATGGATCGCAGGGCGATCCGATGGGGGCGTCAGCGTGACAACACAATCGAGTAAAAGTGTTGCTCGCGTTCGTTGGCGCGGAAGACGGCTGTGCCGTTTCCGCTTCTGCCGGAAGCATCCAGGTTCAGGTTGAGTGTTTCCCAGTTCTGGGAATCCCACGAAAGGCGCATGGTGCCGTTCATGGCGGACCCTGTCACATTGCCCGACACGGTGCCCGAGACGTTGTTGTCCGTTCCCTCCAGTGTGCCTGACACGGTCTGACCGTTCTGCTGGAGACGCATGCGAAAGACGATCCATGGATGCCGAGCTTCAGCCGTATTCCGCGTATTGCGTTCGAAGGTGAACGCGGCAGTCCACGCACCGTCGAACAGGGCAGCTGAGGGACTCGCCTGCGGCGCGACGGTTGTTGTGGGAACGGCTGGCGCCGGCGGTGCAACCGGGCGTGTCGGATAAGCTATGTCGCGCGTGAGTGCATCCACGCGCGCGGATAAAGCTCGAATCTCACCGGCCTGTTGCAGGATCTGGTTGGAGAGGGGTTGAATCGCTTCGGGGATCTTCAAAGACAACGTCTTGGCCTCGGCCTGAATGCTTGCCGTTGCCACTTCAAGTTGGCTGGCAACCTGTCCCTTGGAATCCTGAACATCCTGCGCGAGGAGCTGCATCGCGTGGTCCTCCTGCGAGAGCCGCGCGTCGATCTCCTCCGTCTGCGTGCGAAGGGCGCTCAGTTCCTGCTGCGTCTTTTGGAGTTCCTGCTTCAAATTGTCGACCGCGTCCTGGCGGGCGCATCCAACGAGCAACGTGAATCCGGCGAGGATGGAAACAGCGATGATGGTGCGTAACATGGTCAGACCTCCCTCAATCAATGACACCCGACGCGATGCACGATATCCTGCCGTGAAGTATACAGGAAGAGGGCCCCCGGGCAAAGCGATTCCTGGCGAGGTGGGTCCCTGTGCTGATGGTCAGGAGCCGCGTTTGCGTGCGAGAAGCTCGGCGTACTTGAGCTTGGCACGGCTGAGTATTTCCACTGGATCGTGAGTGTGCGCTATGTCTTTTCCCCACCACTCCATGAACTCATTTCCACGGCAGAGCTTGTCGATCTTCAGCATCAGGGCGTCCGCTTCTGTACCGTATACGGTTTGGTGGTGGACGAACAAATCTGTCAGTGGATGATCGCCTGGTCTTCCATTGGGCATGATGGCCTCCTTTTCTGAATCCATTCGCAGACCGTTCCCGCGCGCCGAATCATTGTGACCAACCTAATCAGGAGACAGAGGCATGGCGAGCGTGTTTTCGCCTTGTTTGCGTGACGGGTTTTGCGGCTACTACGGCCCGGTGTCTTTGCCGGCACTTCGCTGTGTGTCCCGTGTTCGGGATAAGGGGAGGGACTGAATCAAGCTTTGCGTCAGCTTTTGCGTGGTCTAGAATCCGCGCATCATGAAATGCAGCACGCGTCTTTTTCTTGTTCTTCTTGCGCTGGTCGTCGGGGTGTCGTCCGTTCGCGGCATGACCTTCAAGGATGAGGATGCCGCGCCCATTGCGGATCCCTGTCTCGATCTGGTCCGCGTGGAGTGGTCGCGCATGGGAGAGAATGCCGGCTGCGTGATTCACTTCCTTGATACACCGCAGGCGGAACGCGTGCGCATCCTGATCGATGTGGATGGACCGGATCGTGGTGTCGCGCCATCGGGCGCGGATTTCATGGTTGAGGGCCGCCGATTCTATCAACACACGGGAATGGATGATGCCTGGACTTGGGATGCGATCGGGGAGGTTGCGCTCATCGAGGACGGTCGCGCCCTGCGGCTGCTGCTGCCGGAATTTGAACATGGCAGCGCATTCCGGTGGTCTGTTGAAACGCTGAGCAGTGAACTTGCCGCCGTCGACCGATATCCCTCTTCCGGTCTGGCCGACACGCGATGGGCGAGTTTGGAGGGAGGGGGGCGGACGGAGGCGGCGGCCGTGGATCTGAGAGGGCTGCTTGAGTACAACCCGCTTACATTATCCTATCGCTTCGACACCGAACTAAAGGCTGTCATCTGGCCGCCGGCACGGGAGCCGTTACCCATGGCATGGCAGCCGTCTTCCATCACCTCGTCGATTCCTTTCGTTCTGACCTTGGAAGATATGGCGGCTGGGACCGTTGTGACGGCCGTGGTCGAGTCCTGCTCGGCTGTGAGCAATGCGATCCGATGGGTGGGCGCGACGGAGGGGCTCGCTTGGACGTTAGTGGGAGAGATTCGTGGGGATGGCCTGCAGTTGACGGGCCAGCTGAAGAGCGGGACGGAACGGCGGGTGCGCGTGGGTATCGTGTTTGCCGTGCCCGCCGATTTGTGGTCGGTCGAGGAGCCTGATGATGAGGTCGCGCGAATGCTCGACGCACGGAATGTTGAGTCCGGGTTTCCGTTGGGTATCGTGGGCGGGCGGCAGGGCACGATCTCCGTGGAGAGCGATATGGAGGAGCCGCGGCGTTTCAGGATTGGCGCGGGTTCAGACTCCGAGCGGACACTCTCCATCGTCTACGATCTTGGTCTGACCATGGCGACATCCAACTTCCCGGGACGATCGACCTTTCGTTGTTACGCACACTACCTCGCCGACGGTGGGGGGTGTCCCCAGCGCGAGGCGTTGGCGGACTTCTACAGGCGTCATCCGGCGACATCGCAGCGTCGCCTGCCGAGGGCTGAGGGTTGGTGGGCAGGGTCTGGCGCAGCGGACGGATGGAGCGAGGATCTCGTAGAGATGGATGATGGCCAGGCACGTGGCGGGAAACGCCTGCGTTTCGCCGCAATGTCGCCGTGGACATATGGGCAGCTCATCCCCGATGGGTTTTCGTGCGACGAAGAGACAGCTCAACGACTGGTGAAATGGGCAGCGCTGGGAGGAGGAAGAGAGGGCGACTTGGCGGTCTCCGCCCTGCTGGGTGTGGCGCGCGACGGTGAAGGGCGTGCGATGATGACGGTGTCTTCAGAACCCGTATGCCTCTCCGGGTGGAGTGTGGGGGTCGATCCTGATTTGGCAGGCGTACCGGATCTGCCGGTGACGCGTGCGATGGCCGAGTGGAAGCTGGTCATCGGATCGGTGGGTAAGACATGTGACGGCGTGCTGCTGAAAGCGGGATGGGTGTGGGACGGGCTGAACCACGACGCAGCGGCGCTGGGCGTTGCGGATTATCCGTGTGCGTTTGAGGATGATGATCCGGCACCCGGGTTGGCGGGCGATGTATCGGCCATGGAATTGGTGGTTCCCTTGGCCGGGGCCGTTCGGGCGAGGGGCGGGTTTCTGGCCGGCGAGATTCCGGGAGCCCTCGGGGCCGGGATGATTCCGCAGTTGGATGTGATGGTGGGTCCGTCCTTGAAGCTTCAAGACGAAGTAGGGGGCTTTTTACGGATTCTGGCCGGGGAGAAGCCGGCGGTGGTACCGCTGGATCTCGGAGGGCTGCCGGATGATGAAGCGAAAACGATTCTGTCACGGCTGCTCTACTGGGGCTACCTGCCGGCATTGGAATCGGTGAGAGATGAATCTGCTCGTGGATCGTTCGCGCCGTATCTGTCCGTGATGAGTCGGATTGCGGAGGCGGGATGGAATCCGCAGCGCAAATTGTCGGTGACGGGGCCTGACATAACTGCGGAGGAATTCGGCCGCGATGGCATTCGCCATGTGACGCTTCAAAACAGAAGCGGAGAGTGGGCCACGGCATCCATTTCGTGTGAGCCTGCCGCGCATTTCATATTCTGCGTGGATCCGTTCACTGCGGCCGTCGCCATCCTGAAGCCCGGGTCCACGTCCCTCTCCTGTCGCGTCGCGTCCGGAGTGAGCGTTCGAGATTGGATCGTGATGCCGGATGTGGCGGGTGAAATCGATTTCCTGAAGAGTTGGGAGACGGGGATGGGTGAGGGTGGCGCGGTGCTTCGATCTTTGGCTTCCGCTGCGGACGAAGTGAAACAGGGTTTTGTCTGCGAACTCGTGTGTCCTCAGCCGGCGGTTCGCGGTGAGACGAATGTGGTCGTGCTGACGGTCAGCAATCACTCGGATCAGGCGGTACGTTTCTCCGATCTGAAGGTAGTTTCATCCAAGCAGTTCCTGCCGTTTGATGAAGCCACCGCCCCGATTGCGGCTGGAGAAACCGCACGCTTTGAGGCGGCGTTCCGTGAGGAAGACATGGGCGATGAGCCGTGGCTCGAAGTGCAGTGGGCGCTGGAAGGCAACGGCAGCCGCTTGGATTGCGTCAGGATGATGCGGCCGGATTTTGTCGATCCACTGCTGATCTCCGCGCCATCGACGAATGTGACGTCATCGTCGTTGGAGGGTGAAATGGCCCTCGAGGTCCGCAGTTACTCCTCGCGGGAGCGGACGGTTCGTCTGCATTGGGAGGGAGATTTCAAGGGTGGCGACATGAGCATCGTGGTGAAGCCCGATTCGCGGAGTACGGTGCGTTTGCCCATCAAAGGGGCGCGGAAGCGTGCGGGGCAGATGGTGGTCAGGGCTTCGGCGGATGGCGACACGTTGTTCAGTGAATTCCTGAATGTTGCATTGGGCGGTGAGGAGTGATGAGGCTTCAGCAGGAGGCATGCCGGAGAAAACCGCTTCCAGCGGCGGGCGCCGCGCGGTAGTATAACCCGCAAACAGGGGCACGCACATGTCCAGCACAACAGGTACTTTGTTCAGGGTCACGACCTTCGGCGAATCGCACGGCAAGGGAGTGGGCGCCGTCGTGGACGGGTGTCCGTCGAAGATGGCGTTGTCGGAGAGCGACATCCAGCCGCAGTTGGATCGTCGCCGTCCCGGTCAGAGCGCGATGACGACCGCTCGTGACGAAGCAGACCGGGTGACCATCCTTTCCGGCGTTGAGAACGGGATAACGCTGGGCACTCCGATCGGACTGCTCGTTGCGAATCGGGATCAGCGTCCCGGTGACTATGGTGCGACGCAGAACGTGCCTCGACCATCGCATGCGGACATGACCTACCAGGTTAAGTATGGGATCCGTGCGTCGAGTGGTGGTGGCCGGTCGAGCGCGCGCGAGACGATTGGGCGTGTGGCGGCCGGGGCCATTGCAGAAAAGTTCCTGCGCGAAAAGTTTGGCGTTCAGATTGTCGCGTGGGTGAGCAGCGTCGGTGCCGTGGAGGCGCCGGATTTGACGGAACGCGTGCCATCCCGGGACGAGGTGGACCGGACTATAATTCGTTGTCCGGACAGGGCCTCGGCGGAGCGAATGATCAAAGCTGTCGAGGAAGCGCGGGCTGCCGAAGATTCAACGGGCGGCATCATCACGTGCGTATGTGGGGGCGTGCCGGCGGGTTGGGGTGAGCCGGTGTTTGATAAGCTGGAAGCCAAGTTGGCTCAGGCGATGCTCTCGCTGCCGGCGACGAAGGGCTTTGAGATCGGATCGGGATTCGCGGGTACGCGAATGCGGGGATCGGATCATAACGATATGTTTGTGATGAAGGACGGGCGTTTGGGGACGCGCACGAATCGGAGCGGTGGGGTGCAGGGGGGTATTTCGAACGGGGAGCCGATTGTGTTTCGCGTTGCCTTCAAGCCGCCTGCGACGATAGGGAAGCCCCAGAAAACCGTTGACTTTGATGGCAAAGAGGTCGTTTTGGGCGTAAAGGGACGGCATGACCCCTGTGTTGTTCCGAGGGCGGTGCCCATCGTCGAAACGGTAGCGGCTCTGGTTTTGGCTGATTTGGCGATGATTCAGGCTTGCAGATAAGCCAGCGGGGCGTATACTGCCTTTGTAGTTCGGTGTAAATTCAACAATCAAGCAGCAAGCTGCAGCTCATTCTCGGGGGGAATATGAGAGCGCTCTCAACGCTTGGCTTCGTAGTAGTTCTGGCCTTCGCACTTCTTCCAGCAGCGCACGGGGCCGTGCTGCAGAATCCAGATTTCGAAGCGGGATCTCTGAGTGGCTGGAGTACAAATGGAACAGCGCTTCGTTTCAGTATCGAAACAAACAACACGTTTAACCGCAACTACTCGGGCCGCA
>DAISJM010000017.1:0-66068 GCA_036821485.1 Verrucomicrobiota bacterium
TCCGCCTGGGAAATCAGCATCCGATTTTGCGCATCGAACAAACCGGCTTCCGCGTCACTCGCGGTGAAGTTGTCGCCGCGCCCCATCTCGAACATGCGTCTGGCCAGCATCGCCCGATTTTTGGCCAGTTGATAATTCCGCTCCGAGGCCTTCACCTCGCTGCGCACACGCCGATACGTCAGGATAACTTGCTGGATCTGCCGCCGGATGCCCGACTCCACGATCTTCACTGACTCCGCTGCTGCATCCACGTCGATACGCGCCTGTCCCAACGCCACACGCTCCTGCCTCAACAGCACATCCGACGATGCGCTCAATCCCACAAACCACGACTCATCATTCAAAGCCGTCGCTTCCGAAGTATCCGCGCCGCTGCCCGACCGCTCGTACCTGGAGATCAGATTGAGATTCGGCAGAAGGTTGCGCTGTGCAATGCGCACCCCGCGTCGGGCGTCCGTGTAATCCTGCAATACCTGCGCGTAATCCAAGCGATTCGAAAAAGCCAGCGCTTCCGCAACGCCCTGTGCCGGCACCTCAATGTCGAGCATCGGACATGCCACGGCTTCGAAAACCACGTCAGGATCAAACCCGAGCAGATCGGCGAAATCCGCCCGTGCGTTGCTCAACGCCTCCAGGGTCTTCTCGAGACTTATCTGCTGATCGCCATGCTGCTGCTCCACGCGCAACATATCCACCCGCGTCGCCCGCCCCTGTGCCTCGCGGGCGCGGGTCAAACGGATCAGGCGCTCGAGCCGCGCCACCGACTGCTCGTCGAACTCCGCCTGCTTCTGAAGGCGCAGCAACTCTTCGTAACTGTCCACCACCTGAACGACCAGGTCCGTCCGGCGCAGTTCCAGATCCCGGCGTGCGGCGGCCACACGAACTTCGGCACGCGTCACCGATTCCCGGTTCACCAGCGGCCCGAAGTTTCGCAACAGCGGTTGCTGCAACTGCACGTTGACCTGCGCCCGGTGGACAGGATCGGCTGTTCCAATTTGGTCGCGCCCCATGGTGCCGCCCGCGCTGACACTCGTGCCCATCGTGTTCTTGCGCGTCAGCGCCACACCCCACTCCACCGTATCGCTGTCGTCGGACGTGTCGGCAGCCCCGGTCGGCGTAATCCCCGTGGTGAACTCCGCTCGCGAGCCCTTTAGCGAAAGCTCGGCGGATGAGACCGTCATGGAAAGCACGCGCAGACTGCGGTTGGACTGGAGAGCAAGTCCCACCGCATCCTCCAAGCCAATGGGACCCGCTGCATGTGAGATCAGGCCGAGAACGGAGTACCCGGCCACGGCCGCGAGTATGAAGGATGACATCTTCATGGAGCGAAACTGCGGTGAGTGTAACTGAAGCTGCGCCGGACCTCAATTGCTATGCCCAACACGCGGTGGATGCCGCCTTTTTTCCGGCTTTCGCGGTTGCCTTGCGTCCGCTTATCAACGACCATGGGCGAAACAGCCCGATGGAGGTTCACTATGCTCGGCAAGTTGTCGGTCTTGGACGGCTTCATCCTTCTCGCCTATTTCCTCATCGTCGGCCTCATCGGCTGGTGGTCCAGCAAGAAAAGCCAGACCGACTCCAAAGCCTACTTTCTGGGCGGCGGCAGCATAGGTTGGATGGCCATCGGCGCAAGCCTCTTTGCCTCCAACATCTCCGCCGAACACTTCATCGGCCTCGCCGGCAGCGGCGCATCGAGCGGTCTGGCCGTCGGCCAGTTCGAATGGCTGGCCTGCTTCATCCTTCTCATCCTCGGCTGGTTCTTCGTCCCCTTCTATCTCCGCGCCGGCGTCTTCACGATGCCTGAATTCCTCGAACGCCGCTACAATCGCGGTTGCCGCAACTACCTGTCCGCCATCTCGTTGCTCGCCTACGTGTTCACGAAGGTCAGCGTGGCCGTGTATGCAGGCGCACTGGTGTTGCGCACGATTCTCGGCTGGAACATGTATGTCGGCGCGATCGTCCTGCTCGCAGCAACGGGCGTGTACACGGTATTCGGAGGCCTGCGAGCCGTGATCTACACGGACTTCATGCAGTGCATCATTCTCATCGGCGGCGGCGTCATTCTCACCATCATGGCCCTGCAACAGCCGGAGATCGGCGGATTTGTCGGGCTGACCGAGAAACTGCCCGCGTCATTCTTCTCCGTCTGGAAGAGCGCAAAGGATGCAGACTTCCCTTGGACCGGCATCTTGTTCGGTGCGCCAATCCTGGGAGTCTGGTACTGGTGTACCGACCAGATGATCGTGCAAAGAACCCTCGCGGCGGACAGCGTGAAGAGCGCCCGGTCGGCAACCATCTTCGCCGGATTTTTGAAGATCCTTCCGGTGTTTATCCTCGTGTTGCCGGGTTTGGCTGGAGCGGTACTGTTCAAGGACATCGCGCCAAACGAGATGTACGCCACAATGGTCGACAAGCTCCTCCCGTCCGGCGTCAAAGGTCTGGTTGTTGCCGCGTTGCTTGCGGCACTGATGAGTTCGCTGTCCAGCGTATTCAACAGCAGCTCAACGCTGGCCGTCATGGATTTCTACCATAAGTTCCGGCCAACCGCGTCGGAGAAGGAACTCGTTCGCGCGGGCCAGCTCACCACGGTCCTCGTCGTGATCATGGGCGTGTTGTGGCTGCCATTCATCGGCCGCATGAGCGGTCAGCTCTTTGTCTACCTGCAGTCGGTCCAAGCCTACATTTCCCCGCCGATCGCCGTCGTGTTCCTGCTGGGGCTGCTCTGGAAACGGCTGAATGGCGCCGGCGCCCTGACCGCGTTGCTGCTTGGTTTTGTCCTGGGCGCCCTGCGCTTCGTTGCGGAACTCGGAGCCAAGAGTGGATGGGAATGGGTCACCGGGTGCCCGTTCATGACCTATTATGCGCGGATCAACTTCCTGCATTTCGCCGTCATCCTCTTCCTCGTATCCGGCGCTGTGCTCGTCATCACAAGCTACCTGACCCGCCCGCCGACGGAGGAAAAGATGAAGGTCTTCGCCGTGGATACCAGGGAGATCGCTGCGGCAAACCTCGGCGACAAGTTCAACGTCGGGCTCAGCATCCTGCTCGGCGCCATCATCTTGGCGCTGTGGGGATACTTCAGTCCGATTTTCTTCAGGTAGGACTCGGCAGAGAGCCGTGTCTCAGCGAGGGGGCTGTACTTTGCCGTTCAGCCACGCGAGTGCCCGCTCGGTGTTCTCGAATACGCGTATGTGTTCCCAACCGCGATTCACGGCCACGGTTTCTCCAAACGCGTTGTTGTTGTCGGACTCGCCCCGCCTCACATCCATGATCGCGATGCGCACCGCCGTGGGAAACCCGCCTTGAGCAAGCCGCTTCTGAATATCCACAATATCCATGGCGGTCGTCTTGTCTTCCATCTCGTCAAGAATCAGCACCTTGGAAAGTTTCTGTTCCTCAATGTCTTTCCGGATCTTCATCCAAATCGTCCAGCCCACCTCGCGGGTCTTCTCCCCTTGCAGGGAAATGACGGCGATATCGCCTACCATCCGCAAGTCATACGTGTAGTTCTCAGCCATGGCCGATCACCATCAGATCTGGGACACGCTCCGCAAATCTCTATATCTCCGGATCAGTGCACCTGCGGCAACATGATGACACGGCATCGGTTCAATCTCCACTTCCAAGTCCGGCCATACTCTGTCCAGGCGACGCCCTGCCGGGTTTCACCCCAACCGCATATATTGATGTTCTGGCGGACCCGCACAAAACGGTGTATCGTGCGGGTCATACTTGCTGACCTGTGCGCCCCATTGTATGCACGAGAACGCGAAAGTGGTGCTGTTCCTGCTGATGGACGTGGGCATCTACGTCGTGGCGCTCAGCGTCTCGGTGGAGAGCCTTCGTCTCCTCCTGAAACTGCTCGCGCGAAATCAGGGCGCAGAGGAACGCTCCCGCTCTCTGCTCGCGACACTTTGCACGCTCGGCATCGCGTACCTCGTACAGGTTACGCTCATGCCCAAGATTGGATTCGCCACCTTCCCGATCATCGTCCTCTCCACCGCCCTGATCATCCACTTCGTCTGCTGGCCGTCTTTCACCCGATCCATCATCATCACCGCCATATGGCTCACCATCATGGTCGTCACCTTGGTGGGCTTGACGAGCGTGGCTGATCGCCGCTTCCCCAACCGCCGAACGCTTGGACAGGACATCGCCCGCTCGCAAAGCGTGCTGAAAGACATGAAGAATGCGACCGGAACCAAAGACGAACTCCTCCAGGCTCGCACGCCCAAGGAGGTCATCGATCAGATCAAACTGGGTTTGAAGACGTGGAGCACGGCGCTCATCTCCGCCGTCGCCCTCCTCAAAGACAAAGACTCCGTGAACAAGATGACCGCCGAACACACCGAGGCCCTGAGGGAACTTGATCTGATCGCCGACGAGGGCCCCACCACCGCGGAACTTGCCACGCTGGGCATTCATGAAGGCAGCGACATGACGGACGCGGAGAAACTTCGATTTCAGCTCATGGACAAGAACGCGACGGATGATGACCGATTCAAAGTTCTTATGGCTTTTGTCGACGATCACTCCGAAGAAGGGAAAGGCCCTGTTGCTGTGGCCGGCCCTCTTCGCAATCTTCCCTCGGTGGATGCAACGCCCGAAATGGCGCTCGACATACAGCGCATGATCCAGCACGCCGTGACAGGCGAGAAAGACACCTCGTTACTCGATGTGCCACTCCTTCTTCACAATCTCCCGCCCGGAACAGGATTCGCAGGCGAGTCGGCGACGCCGGTCACCAACTCGGGGAGCCTCGCATCCTTGACCATCACCGTGCTGTCGACGGAACCAACCCTCGGGACCATCGCATCCCCCGCGAATACAAACGGAGAAACTCCCCTCCTCTTGCAGGATGGAACACCTGTGCTTCCTCTGCCACAAACCGCCCGCGCGACGATGCCGCGCGGCAACCCCGGGGCAACCAAGCCGCGAATAAAGTTATGGAACACGCCCCATGAAGTCCAGGTCACCGGGACCATCAAGATGAGCGGAGGAAAACTCGCCGTCTTGTGCAATGGCGACATCGTGCCCGTTGGCGGCATCATCCAGGTCGAAGAAGACGGCAAGTCACGCTACTGGAAACTCCGCCTGATTCGCAATGGCCAGCCGCTCTGGAGTTGGGAACGGAGCGGTGACACCACGACCAAAGACATCGGAACCCATGTCCTGCACAACACAATACACACTGAAGATCAGGAGCCTTGACGTAGTTTCCGATATCTCCCAATCAACGCATTGGTCGACGCATCGTGACGCAACTCCGGCTCGGTCGCTGACTTCAACTCCGGAAGAATCTTGTTGGCCAACACCTTGCCTAGTTCCACGCCCCACTGGTCAAAGGAATAGATGTCCCAGATCACGCCCTGGGCAAATATCTTGTGTTCGTACATCGCGATCAGTTCGCCCAGTACGCGTGGAGTCATTATCTTTGACATAATCGTGTTCGTCGGCCGGTTGCCCTCGAACACCTTGTGCGGCACAAGTTTCTCTGCCACACCTTCGGCACGCACTTCATCCGCCGTCTTTCCGAACGCCAGCGCCTCGGTCTGCGCGAAGAAATTCGCCATCAGCTTGTCGTGATGATCGCTGATCGGATTGTGCGACTTAGCGAACCCGATGAAGTCGCACGGAATCAGCTTCGTGCCCTGGTGAATCAACTGGTAGAACGCGTGCTGCCCGTTGGTGCCCGGCTCGCCCCAAATGATCGGCCCCGTCTGGTAACCCACCTTCTTGCCACGCTTGGAGATGTACTTCCCGTTGCTCTCCATATCGCCCTGCTGGAAGTACGCAGCAAACCGGCTCAGATACTGGTCATACGGAAGAATCGCCTGCGTCTCCGCACCGAAGAAGTTGTTATACCACACACCCAACAACGCCAGGATCGCTGGAGCATTCTTCTCAAATGGCGCTGTGCGGAAGTGCTGATCCATTGCGTGATAGCCTTCCAGCATCGCGACGAAGTTCTCCGGACCGATGGCAATCATCAACGGCAACCCGATCGCCGAAGGCAGTGAGTACCGACCGCCCACCCAGTCCCAGAAACCAAACATGTTCGCCGTGTCGATCCCGAACGCCGCAACCTTCTCCGCGTTGGTCGAGAGCGCCACGAAATGCTTGGCCACGGCCGCCGGATTCCCCAGCGACTTGAGCAGCCACGACTTGGCAGACTCCGCGTTGGTCATCGTCTCCTGCGTGGTGAATGTCTTCGAGGCGACAATGAAGAGCGTCTCCTGAGGATCCAAATCGCGGGTAGCCTCGGCAATGTGTGTGCCATCGACATTCGATACGAACCGTACCGTCAGATTCCGGTCGCTGTACGACTTCAGCGCCTCGTAGGCCATCACCGGCCCGAGGTCCGAGCCGCCGATCCCGATGTTCACAATATTCTTCATCCGCCGACCCGTATGCCCCACCCAATCGCCGGCCCGCACCTTGCGCGAGAAGGCAGCCATCTTGTCCATCACGGCGTTGACCTCCGGCATCACATCCTTGCCATCAACTTTGATCGGCGTGTTCGACCGGTTGCGTAATGCCACGTGCAACACCGCGCGTTTCTCGGTCTCGTTGATCTTCTTGCCGGTGAACATGTCCTCGATCGCCCCGCGCAGACCGACTGCCTCCGCCAGCGCCGCGAGAAGTCTCATCGTCTCCGGTGTGATCCGGTTCTTGGAGTAATCGATAAAGAGATCGCAGGTTTCGAGAGAGAGCGATGTGGCCCGATGGCTGTCCCCGGCAAACAACTGCCGCAGATGCACGCTCTCCATCTGCTTGAAATGCGCCTGCAATGCCTTCCACTCGGGATAGCTTTTCAGATTCTTCCTGCGTGCCATGATTTCAGCTCCTTGTGCTCAAGTGTCGCTGGATTCTCCAAGATTTCGAGAAAAGGACAAGTCTGATCCCAATCACTCTTTGCTCATTTCACATCGCACTGCCCCACCACCACCGTGGCCCCACGCAGGAGCCCGGTCTTCGTCGTCGCCGAGCCACCCGCAATCGCGATCTCCAGCGTGTCGGATGACCCGAACAACGCGATGAGTTCGCCAAGGCTCGCGTCGCCGTAGGTTTGCTTCAGCGGAATGTTGTCGAAGGTACCGGCCGACACGGCACGCGTGCCACCCGCATGCTCCTCCATCTGCCGCCGTGTGATGTTCGTGATCAGGTTGCCGAAGTGATCCACATGCACCACCTCGCCCAGCAGGCAGCCACGGTCCTCGCGAACAACCGCCCACGAGGGAACAACAACCGAAGAGGTCTCTTCCGACAACGCCGCCACATCCGCTCTTCCCCCAGCCAGCAATCCTGCCGCGTACGCGAAGATATCCCGGCCGTGAAACGTTGCCGACACCTCGCCGCGCCGATGGACGTCGGCCTTCAACTTGCGCAGCCGTACCTTCTGCGCCTGCTTGAGCACAAACGTCAGCAGCCCATTGTCCGGCACAAGAAATAGATAATCGTCGGCGAGCACCAGCAGGATATCGCGCTGAGTCCCCACGCCCGGATCCACCACAGCCACGTGCAACGTGTTCTTGGGATAGAGTGACCAGTACTGCCCCAACGTCCACGCCGCTGCCTGAACATCCTGCGGCGCAATGTTGTGGCACGCATCCACTAACTCGGCCTTCGGGGCCAGCGAGAGAATGACGCCCTTCATCGCCGCCACGTAGGCGTCACTCGTTCCGAAATCGGTCAGCAAGGTGATGATCATAGCGCCCCCTCCCACCGCATTTTTCCAAACATTGGAAAATTGAGCGAGGTTTTTTCCAAGGCTTGGAAAAATCGCAGAGGGTTCCCTGCCGCCTTGCGCGGCAGGAACCGGAATTCCGGCTCCGGCGGCACAAGGTCACCGCTTGCGCTGACCGGCACCGCAACTGTTGCGCACCACGAGCTGTCCCTTGAGCACCACCTGCCGCGCCTTCTCGGCATTCGCACTCCCGGAGAGCCTGTCCACCAGCATCTGCATGGCCAGCACGCCCATGTCGTACATCGGCGTCTGGACCGTCGTGAGCCCCACCCACTCCGCTTCGGCCACACCATCGAATCCCACCACCGCCACGTCTTCCGGGACCCGCACCCCGCGCTGCCGCAGCCAGTTCATGATCCCCAGCGCCATGTCATCGTTAAAAGCGAAGATCGCGTCCGGCATCCGCTTGCCTGACTCCACGTAGGCGGCCAGCGCGCGCACGGCATGCGTGCCCACGTGATGCCCCACGAGAATGCGATCCGCCGGAAGCTTCACGCCATGCTTGTCCGCCACACGCCGGGCCGCGGCCAGTTTCCGGGCCGAGTCCTCATCCGTCTCCGCCCCCGTCACCAGCATAATGCGGCGGTACCCCAACCCCACGAGGTGATGCATCATCTCCGCCGCCGAGTCCTCGCACTCGATGTAGACCGAACTGACATCCGCCGACGCCAGTTTCCTCTGGAGCAACACGAAGGGAACCGTCTCCCGCACCAGGTTGTTCACCGCACGAACGGTCGCCCGCGGATCATACCAGATCAACCCATCCACACGCCGCTCCGCCAGCAACCTCAGCGGAAGATCCATCTCGTCGCCCGCCTCCGTCGACAAAGCCGTCAGCACGTGATAACCCGCCGACGAGGCGCGTGTCATGATGCCGCGGAAAACGGTCAGAAGGAATCCGGGCGTCAGATCCTGGAACACAATGCCAATGGTGTCGCTCTTCGCACGGGAAAGATTCCGCGCTGCAGCGCGCGGGACATAGTTGAGGTCGCGCATGGTCGCCAAAACCTTCTGGCGAAGCTCGTCACCCACCCCCGACTGATTATTCAACACACGCGAAACGGTTGCCGACGATACCCGTGCCGCCGCACAGACGTCCGCCAGTTTCACCTGTTTCTTCTGATCCATGGCCGCCTCCGAATCCGCCCACATCATACGGGACCGTCCCACCCCGCGCAAAACCCGCTGATACGTAAGCGATTACAGATTATTGCATAATAATAGCCACGCATATTGACAATGTATAGCCAATGTAATACAAACAGTACGTAAGCGGTTACGTAACTACCGCACAAGCACAGGAGATGAGCATGAGACGTATCGCTATTCTCGCCGCAGTCGCGTTGGGTTGCATCTGCGCGCAGTCCTCCATCGCAACTGCGTCGGACACGAATAACACACTCTTCACGTCCGACTTCGAGACGCCCGCCGGTGAGCCCGGACAACTCCCCGAGAGCTGGGAGCTCTTCACATCCAAACTCCCCTGCATCGGAACGGAACCCTCGCAGCGCCGCTCGGGCCTGCAATCCGTGAAGTTCACCGCGCAACGAATCAAGGACGCCCACGCAGGCCTCTTTGTAAAAATGCCCGTCGACCCGCGCAAGAAGTACATCTTCAGCGCACACGTCATGAACTCCCCTCTCACCCCCCTCTCCCGCTCTGCGTATGGCCAACTCGGCATCGAGTGGCATGACGCCAAGGGCAAGGAAATCAACCGCACGCTCAGCGATAATTGGGATGACAAGACCTCGCGCAACCGCTGGGAGTTTTTCCAGATCAAGACAGACCCACCGCCCACCGCCACAGACGCTCACTTCGTCATCTACATCTACGACGGCGACAAGGGCGACGGTTCATTCCTGCTGGACGATGTTTCGATCGAGGAACGCTGACTTTTTTTGAGCCGCGTTGGAAGCGGTTGCAGATAACACAGAAACCAAGGGGCGCAATAGCGCACCGCACGAAGAAGGAGAGAGACGATGAGGATGAAGGGTATGATCTGCGCAGTGGCGCTGCTGGCGACGGCTTCTGCCGCCACGGCCAACCTGCTGTATAACCCGGGCTTCAACACCAACGGCGGCGGTGGAACCACGCCGGATGGCTGGACGGCTACCGGCGATGCGGGCAAACAGGGCGTGGAGAACTGGGGCTCCCACGATGGCGACGGCTGGCTGGAAGCATTCTACGGCTGGAACGCCGGTACTTCCGCCACGTTGTTCCAAAACGTGGCCGGCGCCGCCAATTCCATCTACACCCTGAGCTTCTGGCAGGAGGGTGACGACGCATGGAACGGCACCGCGTTCTCCGTGTCCCTCCTCTGGCTCGACGCAACGGGCAGCCAGATCGGCACACCCGCCACCATGGACCTGCAAAGCACCGCGATCGCCAACACCGGTTGGACCAACCAGGTTCTGCAGGCCACCTCGCCGCTCAACACGGCCACCGTACGCGTGCAGTTTGCAGCCACGAGCCTGGCCGAGGCGGGTGCCGGCGCAGCGAAGATCGATGAGGTCAATTTCGACGTGCAGGCCATACCCGAGCCTTCCACGCTCGCCCTCGTAGGGATTCCGCTGATTGCACTGGCGGCCATGCGCCGACGATTCTCCAGGTAAGCCCTCCACCACACGAGACGGGGCGGCATCGGGTGCCGCCCCGTTTCCTTGATTCTCGTGCTTCTTCGTGGCCACTCCTCATCCCCATTCTCGTCTCTTCCGTGGGATGCCTTATCTTCATCCGCCCCATCCGCGCTATCCGCGGTGCACATCGTCTTCTGTGCATCTTGTGCTTCTTCGTGGCTAAGCCCCTCCCCACCGGCTGCTTTCAACCTTCCAGCGCGGGTCCTGACATGCTATAGCCTTGCCCGTGGAGGAATCCGTCATGCAGGACATCATCCGTCAGTTGCTCGTGGCCATCGGTGAAGATCCGACTCGCGATGGACTCAAACGCACACCCGAACGTGTCGCTGAATCGTGGAAGTTTCTGACCCGCGGCTACACGCAGGACGTGCATGAGGTGATCAACTCGGCCGTGTTCGAGGTCGAAGCGAACCACATGATCATCGTGAAGGACATCGAGATCTATAGCCTCTGCGAGCATCACCTGCTCCCCTTCTTCGGACGCTGCCACATCGGCTACATTCCCAAGGGCAAGGTACTCGGCGTCAGCAAACTTGCGCGCGTTGTGGAAGTCTTCTCCCGCCGTCTTCAACTCCAGGAACGCCTGACCAACCAGATCGCCCGCGAACTGATGGATCATCTTGAACCGGAAGGCGTCGGCGTCGTGATCGAAGCGCGGCACCTCTGCATGATGATGCGCGGCGTCGAGAAACAGAACTCTAGCATGATCACATCCGCCATGCTCGGCAGCTTCCATAACGCCACCGCCACGCGCACCGAGTTCCTCGAACTCGTCGGCCACTCCCAGCACGTCTAGACTTCAGCAGGCAGAATCAGGAACAGTGCGGCGACCGCCGCCCCCTATTGTTCACGGCGCGTGTCGCCGTAAGCGATAAAAGGCCGAGGATGTCTCATTTGTGTGTCGGACTGTGAGCGCGCCACTGACATCGCCTGGCAAATCTATCAGCGTCGACACGGGCAGCCAGTCGTCCGTCATGAGGCTCGTGCCGCACAGCACGTCATACCTCCAGGCCGGTTGGCAATCGAATGACAGCTCGGATACCCCCGCCTCGCGGGTAGCACCTGTAATTGTGGGTGGACCATGGAGAGTACTCTCGTACACATAGGCCGCACCGACACCGGACATTCCGCTTGGAGAAGCCTCGCCCGCCCCAATAAGCGCCACACCACCATCCACGCTCACCGAAGCACCGAAGCCGCCGTCTTTGGCCTTATCCGACGAGGTCAGCTTCGCGACCTCGCCCCACGCATTCACACCACCGGCATTCCTCTCAAACACGTACGTCGCGCCCGCATTCGTCACACCGTCGGGATCCACGCAACTTGCTCCAACCAAAGCCACATCCCCATCCACGCTCACAGAAGCACCAAAGTAGTCATCCGCCGTTCCGTCCGCTGCTGTCAGCTTGGCCACCTGACCCCACGCGTTCGTGCCACCGGCATTCCTCTCGAACACATACGCCGCGCCGGCGTCGGCCGCACCCTTAGGATCCGCCCACCACGCTCCGATCAGAGCCACATCCCCGGCCACGCTCACCGAAGCACCAAAGCGGTCGTTCTCCGCCTTATCCGCTGCTGTCAGTTTTGCCACCTGACCCCACGCGTTCGTGCCACCAACATTCCGCTCGAACACATACGCCGCGCCAGCATTTGTCACACCGTCGGAGGCCGCATAACTGGCCCCCACCACAGCCACATCCCCGGCTACGCTCACTGAACAGCCAAAGATGTCCATGGTCGTCTTATCCGCTGCCGTCAGCCTCGCAATCTGACCCCACGCGTTCGTGCCACCGGCATGCCGTTCAAACACATACGCCGCACCGGCCCGGGGCACGCCGTCCGGACCCGCCCGACCTGCCCCAATCAGGACCACATCGCCAGCCAAGCTCACCGAACCACCAAAATAGTCATCTGCCATTCCGTCTGCCGCTGTCAGCTTCGCCACCTGACCCCACGCGTTTGTGCCACCCGCATTCCGTTCAAACACATACGCCGCGCCGGCATTCGTCACACCGTCGGGATCCGCCCACCACGCTCCAATCAGAGCCACATCACTGGCCACGTTCACCGAAACACCAAAGCAGTCGACCTCTGCCTTGTCGGACGCCGTCAGCTTCGTTACCTCGCCCCACACGTTTGTGCCACCCGCATCCCTCTCATACACATACGCGGCCCCGGCATGAGTTACACCGTCGGGTCCCGCCCAGCATGCGCCAACCAATGCCACATCACCGGCCACACTCACCGAACAGCCGAAGATGTCGTAATTTGTCCTGTCCGACGCCGTCAGCATGGATTTCTCTCTCCAGTCCTCGCGGTTGAATGGAACGATGTACGCTGCGCCGACACTCGACATACCGCTCGGGGCGGCATCGATCGCCCCAATCAGCGCCACACCACCATCCACGCTCACCGAATAGCCAAAACCGTCGCCCGTTCTTTTGTCGAACGCTGTCAGCTTGGCCACCTGACCCCACGCGTTCGTGCCACCAGCATTACGCTCAAACACATACGCCGCACCGGCGTTCGTCACACCGTCGGGATCCGCCCATCCTGACCCGACAAGGGCCATATCCCCGACCACACTCACGGAAATGCCAAGGCTGTCGTTCATCGTCTTGTCCGACGCTGTCAGCTTGGCCACCTGACCCCACGCGTTCGTACCACCGGCATTCCGCTCGAACACATACGCCGCGCCGGCGTTCGTCACACCGCCGGGGTCTGCCTGATAGGCCCCAACCAACACCACATCCCCAACCACGCTCACCGAAATACCAAAGCCGTCGTTCTCCGCCTTATCCGCTGCTGACAATTTAGCCACCTGACCCCACGCGTTCGTGCCACCAACATTCCGCTCGAACACATACGCCGCGCCAGCATTTGTCACACCGTCGGAGGCCGCATAACTGGCCCCCACCACAGCCACATCCCCGGCTACGCTCACTGAACAGCCAAAGATGTCCATGGTCGTCTTATCCGCTGCCGTCAGCCTCGCAATCTGACCCCACGCGTTCGTGCCACCGGCATGCCGTTCAAACACATACGCCGCACCGGCCCGGGGCACGCCGTCTGGACCCGCCCGACCTGCCCCAATCAGGACCACATCACCGGCCACACTCACCGAACCACCAAAGTAGTCATCTGCCATTCCATCCGCCGCCGTCAGCTTGGCCACCTGACCCCACGCGTTTGTGCCACTTGCATTCCGTTCGAACACGTACGCCGCGCCGGCGTCGGCCGCACCATCACGATCCGCCCAGCACGCTCCGACCACAGCCACATTCCCGGCTATACTCACCGACACCCCAAAGATGTCGGTCATCGCCTTATCGGATGCCGTCAGCTTCGCTACCTCGCCCCATGCGTTTGTGCCACCCGCATTTCTCTCGTAGATATACGCCGCACCCGCCCCGGACACGCTGTCTGGACTGTCCGAGTATGCGCCAACCAATGCCGCATCACCGGCCACGCTCACCGAACAGCCGAATTTAGCGTAGTTTGTCCCGTCTGACGCCGTCAGCTTGGCCTCCATGCTCGTCAGGATCGGATCAATGGTGATGGGAAACTGCGCACCGCGCGTATCCACGCAGATTTGAATTTGCAGTTGCTGATTTGCGATCTGCGACTGAGCCAACCAAACCTTGAGATCCCGGCCGACCGCGTCCCAAGCCTTCAACCCGCCGTAACCGAAGTCCCGGCCCTGCGTGTCGGTCAGCCGCGCGCTCTGCCCATCCGCCGCTATCTCCATCGCGCGTACACCATCCAACGCCACGTCCAGATCAACTTGGAAACTGGAACTTGGAATTTGGAACTCTTTAACCGTGAATCCCTGCTCCACGCCGTCCTTGCGATTCTCGAACCACTCCGTCACCGCACCGCGCGGGTATTCCACCCGATTCTCGCGAACAAGCGGCGCAGCCTCCGGTAGCGGCTCGCCGTTGAGCGCCGTCACGCGCAAACGCAGGTCACCGCTCACTGCCAGCCCGGAGGACTCGGCGGCTACCTGAAAACACTGTTCCCGATTGGAGGCCCGCCCGTCTGCATCGAACGCGTACATCTGCCGCTCAACCTGCGGACCAATCCTCGCCCACACTTCAGGGGCCACATTTGTTGCAGGCCCCCCGACCGCGACACCCGGTATCAGCAGAGCACACACCAGCGGGATTTTCCAATGATGGGAAAAAGTACTCGTGATGCTTCCAACCCTTGGAGAAAATAGCCGCGCGAGATGGATAGCGGGCATCTTGGAATCCCTCCTTGCCGACAAGTGGATACTACCTCGCACCAGCGCAAGCGTTAAGAATGCTCTCGGTGATATCTGCTCACCGCACGTGGGGGTCCGCGCACCGAGTTCCTCGAACTCGTCGGCCACTCCCAGCACGTCTGAGCCACTATTCCATCCGCGCCTTGGTCCTGAAGAACTGCATCGCATTGGTCAATGCGCTGGACGGATTCGTGACCGTGTTCATCGATGGCGTGGCCGCGATGTTGGTCCATTCCGTAGGCGTCCAGTCCAGACCCGGCATCCCAAGAACGGCCTCCACGTCGTACACACGTCCGCTGGCGCTCGGCCACGAGATCAGCAGGCTCCCCGCGCCGACTTCCGTGTGGAAATAGGACAACGGATTGGTCGGATCGGTCATCGCGGCCAAGAACTCTTCCCATGTGAACTGCCCGTCGTTATCCGGATCGGCATTGACGTCCTCTTCGAAGTTCGTCAGCCCGAACTGCGCCAACCACTCCTCCGGCACCGGCACCGGCGAACTCGTGGTCATGTTCTGTGCGAAGTGCGCTGTCACCGACTTAGGCGCATCGATCAGCAGGTCCAGCGGATTCAGTGATGTATCGCCAAGCGATACATCTCCACTCCAGTTTGTGAAGTGATAGTACTGATCCGCCGTCGCCGTGATCTGTGTGGTCACACCAAACGCCTGCCAGTCATCGCCCACATCGACTGAACCATGCTCACCCGCCGATGTCTCCAACCAGTAGTTTGTCGTCCACAGCCAGGTCAGTGTGGCATCGTTCGTCACCGTCATGACAACTTCCGTACCCGAGCCGCTGGCCGGCTCGTTCCCGGTCATCGCCCAACCAAGGCAGACAATCTGCGTCCCGCCCGCCGCGGACGGAGCCGTCACCCTGTTCGTCAGAACCGTGTCCTCGAGGTTGGTGTAGATTCCGGCGACAAGATCAGCCGTTCCGTGCGTCGCGACAATCGTCAAGGTGTACAATCCATAGACGCGGAAGGTGTTCGTCACATTCACCGCTGGCTCCCAGTTGCCGTCGCCCGGTTGTGACGCCACGACACTGACCATACCCCCTCCGGTGAACGTCAGGTTGGTGCCTTCAGCAATACTGCCCGGACCGCTGCCCACGGCGAAGCTCACCGCCAGCCCGGATTCAGATGTCGCAGCCAACCCGACTGTGCCTGTGCTCACCTGATCCGCAATCGCCGGGAAGGTGATCGCCTGGCTCTGCTGCAAAATCGTCAGCAGGGCGCTGGACTCGCCCTCGTAGTTCAGTGCCGACACGGTTCCCGTCACCGCGTAGGTCCCCGCGTTGCTCGGCGCCGTGGCCCCGCCGTCGTAGGTGATGTTCACGGTCAACCCCGCCGGCATCGTCGTCACGGTGGCGTACTTGGCACCTCCGCTGTACACCTGCGTGAGGTTCATAAGATAGACCCCCGCCGAACCCTTCGACACCGCCAGCGTGTCCACCGCAAAGCCCTGGTACATCACATCGCTCACCGTGCCGGTCACCGCGTAGCTGCCCGCGTTGGTCGGTGCCGCCCCGCTGCCATCGTAGGTGAACGTCACCGTCAGCCCGGCCGGCATCGTCGTGGCGGTCACCGTCCTGGGCGAACCGTCGAAGGTTTGGCTCAAATCCTGGAGGTAAACGTCCGCCGCCGCCTTCGTCACGTTGAACGTGTTTGTGACATCCGGCGCGGCGTTCCAGTTCCCATCGCCCGCCTGCGACGCCACGATGCTAACCACGCCCCCTCCGGTGAACGTCAGGTTGGTGTCTTCGGCAATACTGCCCGGGCCGCCGCCCACTGCAAAGCTCACCGCGAGCCCGGATTCAGCTGTCGCAGCCAACCCGACTGTGCCTGTGCTCACCTGATCCGCAATCGCCGGGAAGGTGATGGTCTGATCCCTTTTCGCACCTGTTCCCGACAAATACACTGTGTACGGCGTATTGGGGCCGTTGTTTACCATGGAAACGACGCACGTATACACCTGCGCCGACAGTGGCAGGAACTCGACCGCGAAGTTTGACACGCCGCCGATGGTCACCTGCGACGGGACACCTGATACATGAAATGCGGAAGAGCCGTCCCCGTTCGTTGTGATGCCGCTGATGGTCAGAGTGGCACCACCGGCGTTCATAATAGCAAACCAGTTCGTTTGCGTCTGGCCGAACATCAACGTACCAAAGTCAGTCCCTTTCACAGCCGACGGCGTCTCCCCAGTCCCAACCACCACCCCGTTGGTGCCCAGAACCATCATGTCCCCTCCGATATACGTGAAGACATTGCTCCGGATGGTGGTTCCGTATTCTGTCGAAACGACCGCCACATCACCCGACACAATCGCATGCCCGGCGTTCCCAGCCACCACCACGATCTGCGTGTGACTGAACACACTCGATACCGACGCCGCCACGCCGCACAACGTCACGCTGGTGACATCACCCAACGCACCGTTGCACAGGTTGACGCCGCTGATCACCACCGTCACGCCCCCGGTGGCCGGACAGGACTCCGGGTTGACCCCGCTGTTCTCGATGATCTCATTGCCGTAACGATAAACGTTGGTGGCGCCACCCGCCACGCAATAGAGCCCGCCGTTGAGAACCGCAGCGCCCGGCGCATTGGGCGCGCGCGGAAGTCCGACGATCTCCGTCCAATTGGTACCGTCATACCGGTAGACGTTGGTCGCGGAACCGCCGAAGACATAGATGGCTCCGTCCCTTGTGTCCGCCGCGATGTTCATCCGAGCAACGGGCAACCCCACGACTTCCGTCCAAGTACTGCCGTTGTAACGATACACATTGGTCTGGGCGACCTGGCTGACGTTCCATCCGCCTATTGCGTAGAGATATCCATTCAGGTTGGCACAAGCGTGGTGAGCGCGCGGCTGGGGCAGACCTGCGACCTCTGTCCAACTGCTACCGTCAAACCGATACACGTTGGTTAATGTCCCACCGGCCCCGTAACCACCCACACTGTAGATGGCCTCTCCATACACACCGGCCGCCAACCGACCTATAGGCTTTGGCAGCGGTGTTAGCGTCGTCCAGTTCGTGCCATTGCAGCGGGCAACCAAGTCGATGTAGACCGTGTTGTACCCACCGATGCAGTACAGCTGGTTGCTCAACACAGCCCCGCCAGGCGAAGTCGTTCGAGCATCCGTGCCCCCGGGAAGACCCGCGATCTCGGTCCACAGATCGCCGTCAAAGCGGTAGGCGTTAGTGACACCACCGCCCACCCACAAGATGCAGTCATCAAGGGAGCCAGCGGCCCCAGCAGTCTTGGCCGCAGGCATCCCCGCGACCTGCGTCCACATGATCGGGCCGGAGGTACTCCCGCGAATAATGCCCTGGGGTCGATAGACGTAGCTACCGGCCAAGGCCACACTGCCAAGACTGGTCGACTGAATAACCACCGACACGGTCCCCACCGTACCCGATGGCACCAGCACCCGAACCCAATTCGCTCCCTGCGAGTCAATCGCCGCCGTTTGGCCCCCCACCAGCACGTTCGTGATATCGCCAGCACCCAGGGCCCCGTTCGTGATCACGAGGTAGTTCCCTCCCGCCGATGGACCGGCAGACGGGCTGAGCGCGTAGGCAGAGCCCTTCACGTTCAGAAGATACGGCGTGTTGGTGCTGCTGTTGGCAAAGCTCAGTGTGGCAGTCCAGCTCCCAGCCACGCCGGGCATGAAACTCACGACAAGATTGCTGCTCGCGCCGACTGACACATCGGATGGCCAGGATGAAACACTGAAGAAGGCTGCCCCCGTGCCGGATGTTGTAACGCCGGAAATCGTCAGCGCACCGCCACCTGCATTCGTGATCGAATACGCCATGGTGATCGTCGTCCCGGTGCCGGCGTATCCGAAATACGTGCCCTTGGCCGCACTCGCAGCTTCGCCGTTGAGCACCAAGGCCCCATTGGTACCCAGAACGGACATCTGTTCAGCGCTTCGCTCCCAAGTTGCACCCTCGACTTGACCCGTAGTGTAGTCCGCTCCAGCCCAAACAATCAGAGTAGAATCATTGGGACTCGCGGCCAGAGACGGATACAGCTGGGTCGTGGTATTCGTCGCAATTCCGACGGCAGGACTATCCATCACAGCGCCACCGGCCGATACTCGGGCTCCGAGTACAGACCAATAGCTCAACGCTCGATCGTCTGACCAGATGACATACCACGCATATCCATCCCATGCGACTGCCGGGATCTGCTGCGATCCCGATGCGGAGTAGATCTGAAAACCTGAACCATCGAGCAGTGTACCGTCTTCGCGGATACGCCCACCATAAATGTCGCCATTGCCCCACGCCACCAACCAGTGTTGCCCATTCCATGCCAGCGATGGACTGTTCTCATTTCCTCCAGCATCACAGATCAGGAAGCCGTTCCCGTCCCGCACCGTGCCGCCACCCGTGATGCGATTCCCATAGATGTCGGAGGGCGCCGTAGTAGATCTATTGTCCGTCCATACCACCAACCAGTTGCTGGAACCCCAGGCAACCCGCGGAACGAGCTGATCGTCAAATCCGCCGCTAACGAGGAAAGAAGAAGAGAGTCCTCCTGCTTGCGATACTCTCATGCCGTAGACATCGGTGGAATTGGCAGCCGGCGCATAGGCCCAAACCACCAGCCATCCGTTGGTGCTGCCCGCAACATCGGGGTCCGCCTCCATGGAAGTCGAGGTTATGCGCAAGGCAGTCGAGTCAATCAACTGGCCCGAGGCGCTGATACGGGCGCCACAGATACCGTCGAGGCCACTGCCGTTGTTACGCCACACGACCAGCCAATTCGTGCCCTGCCAGGCCGCTCGGGGTGTCATCGCGTATGTCGTCGCATTCGTGTAGACAGGAAGGGCTGTCACGTCCATCGCAGCTCCCTGCTCATCCACGCGCACCGCCCATATGTGCCCATCCTTCGTCCAAACCAACAATCGATTTGTTTCGCCTTGAGCCACGTACGACCAGACACGTTCCATCGAAACCGGCAGAGGGGTGAACACTCTGAAATTTGACGAGACGGCGCCGGCCTCGGCAAGAAACAGGAACAGAAGACCGACGGTAAAGAGGAGCTTCTTCGTCACAACGGTCAACGACGAATGACTTTTCATCTCATACCTCCCGATGGGCAGACGTTGGACTCGAAAAGGGAAAATGGAAAAGAGGACCGCTCAAGCAGCAGCCGGACGACGATTTGTTGCCGCGCCTCCCTACGCAACAGCATTACGCCTCACAACTTCGGGTTGGCCGATACTATCCGCAAACCCTTGCGCGTGTATACGGAAACTTTTCGCTTTTGACGGCTGCCCCTCACAAACAGAAAGGGGTGCGGCTCAAGCCGCACCCCTCCTGCCTTGTCTGACAAGTTATACTAGAAATTTACGCCGCCGCCGAGGGTGATGGCCGTTTCGCTTACCGCTGCAACTTCAGCACGGACCCAGAAATCGCCGAAGTCGTAGTTTGCGCCACCGCGGATCGTCACGGGCGAATCACGTTCGATCGAGTCGGAATCACTGAAGCCGAGGCTCGGCAGGCCCGGAATGTCCACATCAGTCGACCCGTCCACCGTGCCGTCACTCCACGGAATCAGTTCCAGCCCACCGTAGAATGACAATGCATCGTTGTAGTCGTAGCGGAGCAGCGCACCGAGAATGAGTTCGGTGATCTTGCCTTCAAGATCGGCATCCACACCCAGCCCGCCTACCCCATCTCCGGCCGAACCATAGGTCTCTTTGAGGTGTTGAACCTGCCCGTATACCAGCGCACTCAAATCGTCTTTCTGCCAGACCTTGGCGCGCGTGCCGATGGCGGCGATGAACCCGCGCCCACTCTCCGACCAGTTCTCAGGTTCCGCTCCGAAGGTGAACCCCAGCGAACCATAGACATCGATCCAATCGGTGATCCCGTAGGCCCCGTAGCCGCCCAAGCATTTGCGCTCAACATACCCGGCGTCGTATTCCGTCCGACCGAATGATGCGGCACCGCCCGCTTCGAACTTCCCGGCGTCGGCACGCGTCGATGGATTCACAATAAGCTGTCCCATCGCCGGCTCGATCGCCCAACCCACAAGACACACCAGAACAAGAACAACCCATCCACACTTCTGCATGGCTAGACCTCCTTGTGTTGCGGCAGGGGGTGCCTTCAAGTCAACGCCCCGCCATGTGGCTAGTATAGCGGGCAGACATGATTTCGTCGAGTATGACAGCTTCAATCCGACGTCTTCCAAAACACCAGCGGCTCTTTCCATTCGAAGAGTGCATCTTCGCCGGCAATCAGACCAAGGTGGTTCGTGTCGAGCGCGCCCAACACGAGATCGCTTCCATTCGTCGTGCCCGGAAACGCCCCCGCCTCCACGCGACTTTCAAACTCCGATTTGTCCGGCGACCACACCAGCACCGTCTTGCCGCGCCGCTGAATCCGCCCCCACAAAAGCCCCTTGGCCTCATCCTCCCCGTCGTGCATGCGCAGACTCGCAAAGGTCGATCCCTCGATGGTGCGGAGAAACACCTCGCCGGCCAGCAACTTCATCCCATTGTCGTCATGGTCAACCCATCCGATTTCCAGCACACCATTCGACGCATCTTTCACCACCACGGAAATCACTCCGTCATTGTGCTGCCACAATCCTGCCCACTCGCCGCTTTCGCGCGAGATATCCAGCGGCGTATGCCCCACAGGGTCCACCGTATAGACCGCACTGCAGCCCATCCCCAACATCACCACGCCCAGCACCACCACCAACATCTTCGCAACCCACAGTTGTCTCATGGCACGCCCTTGGTGAGATCCGCGCCCTCCGCGGAACTGTCGACGAGTTTGAACATCGGGAACCGGTCATACTTGCGAAAACCGAGGGAGAGCCAGAATTGCTGCGCCCTTCCATTTGCGCGCTCAACATCAACGTGGATCGAAGACACCCCGACCTTCAGCATCTGCGACTCCACAAAACGGAATACATTTCGGCCCAACCCCTGCCCCCGATAAGCTTCGTGCAGGTAGAATTCATCCATGATCGCGTGACGTCCGTGCTCAAGGCTGAACGCGAAGGTCACCGCCATGTAGCCGGCAATCGCGTCGCCGCTCTTCACAATCCAGCCACGGCCCAACCGCGGATTCGCCACCATGTATTCCAGGCGGGAGATGATGATGGGCTCATCGAAGACAAGCCCCTCCATCGCATAATATTCACGCAACATGGCGAGGGCATCCCTCATGTGCTGCGTGTCCAAGGACATGTAGCTGATCGTATCGCCACTCATCCTGCTTCTCCCCTCTGCACCGGGCCCGATTGCCCCCTCGATATTTCCACCGCCACGCTTCGGGCAAAACGCAACGCGGCAGGCTTGTCGACTGTCACCGTGGCTCGTTGAACTTTCGGATGCTGAAGACAAAGCTGGGCAATCCGATCCGCCAACGTCTCGATCAGATTGAAGTGACTCGCTTCGACCAGTTTGATCACTTCCTTCTTCAACCCCTTGTAGTCGATGGCGTCATCAAGGCTATCGCTCTTTGCCGCCGCCGAATGATCGCACTCGAGCACAATATTGATGATCACATCCTGCTTCTCACGCTTCTCTTCGGGATATACGCCGATAATGCAGCGCAACGCAAGATCTCGAATATGTATCTTATCCTTGTTCATTGATCATTCGCTGCTCACAACAGCCCCTGCCCTCCGTCAACAAAGAGAATCTGTCCCGTCATCGATTCTGCCTTTGCCAGAAACACTACCGCCTCCACGACCTCCACCGGCTTCACCTGCCGCTTCAACGGCACCGGACCTGCCTTGTCATGCAGGTACTTCTGCCCCTTGCCCGGCGGCGGCAGCACCGCGCCGGGCGCAACCGCATTCACCCGAATGCGCGGAGCAAGGTCCAGAGCAGCAATCTTCGTGAACTCGGCCAAAGACTTTTTGGCGAGTACGTACGGAACGCACTCGGCGTCGAGGCTCGTGATCCGCCGATCCACCAGATTGACGATCGCGCCCTTCTTCACCCGCTTCGCAAACGCACGCGTGAGCAGCATGGGAACAAACAGGTTCGGCCAGAACTCCTGCCCGATCTTCGATGCCGTCATGCTGGCCGTCGTGTCCTTATGAAAGACGGCGGCATTGTTGACGAGAATGTCCAGCCGGCCGGCCGTCTTCACGACAGACGCGACCAGACCGTCGCACGCCGCTTCGGATTCGAGCCCAGACTGAACCGCCACGCCTCCGAGATCCTTCGCAAGCGCCACCGCTTCTTTGCGGGATGAACGGTATTGGATCACCACGCAGGCGCCTTGGGCCGCAAAGGCCTCGCAGATTGCACGCCCGATGCGAACCCCGCCGCCCGTCACCAGCACCACTTTGCCTTGCAGGTCCATGCCCCGAGTATACAAACGCCACGCCGCTTTCCAAGCCCTGCGCTGCGAATCCCGGCGAGGATTGCCACAATCAGCTCCCAACGGTAGAATACGGGGTGAACGGGGGTATACTCGGCCATGAAAAAACTTCTCTTTGCGTCGGTCCTCTTGATGACTTGTTTGGCGGCCTTTCATGCCCCTGCCGCTGAGGCACCCGTCAAACAGGATGTCGTCTACACCATCCCCATCCGTGGAATGATCGAACCCGCCTTGCTCTACGTCATCCGCCGCGGTGTCGCCGAGGCACGCGCCACCGACGCCAAGGCCATCATCTTCATTATGGATACGCCCGGCGGCACAGTCGACGCCGCCAGCGAAATTGTCAGGACCATCCAGAACGTCAACATTCCCACTTACACCTTCGTGGAAAAGAACGCCTTCTCCGCAGGCGCCATCATCGCGCTGGCCACCCGCCATATCTACATGGCCCCCGGCAGCGTCATCGGCGATGCCATGCCCATCATGATGTCTCCGTTCGGGGGCGTGCAGGAGATGACCGAGGATTTGAAGGAAAAGGCCGTGTCGGGCGTCGCCGCGCTGATCCGCTCCGCTGCCGAGGCCGGCGGCCACGACAAGGCCCTCGCCGAAAAAATGGTCAGGCGTGACGAGGTGTTCAAGATCAACGACGAGGTCATCTGCCCCGCCGGCCAACTGCTTACGCTGACAAATATCGAAGCGGAGAAACCCATCGGCAAACAGAAACAGCCTCTGCTTTCCTCGGGCACCGTCAAAGACGTGAATGAACTGCTGCAGAAGATCGACCTCTCCGGCGCGGAAGTCCGTGAGCTCAAGGTGACGGCCGTGGAACGTATCGCCCGCATGATTGCCGCAGCAGCGCCTCTCTTTCTCATCGGCGGCCTGCTCGGCATCTACGTCGAGATCAAGACGCCCGGATTCGGCCTGCCCGGTATTCTCGGCATCCTCTCCCTCGCCATCTTCTTCTGGGGGCACCACATCGCCGGACTCGCCGGCATGGAAGACCTGCTGATCTTTACAGCCGGCGCGGTCCTCCTGGTCGTTGAAATCCTGTTCATCCCCGGATTCGGCGTGATCGGCGTCACCGGCATCGTGCTTATGCTCTGGGCGGTGCTGAGTGCAATGGTCACCCACTACCCCGGTTCGCCCTGGTATCCCACGTGGGAACAGATGCAGTTCCCCCTGGTGAAGCTCTCCGTCGCGCTCGTCGTCGGCACGGGGCTAGCCGCATGGCTCAGCCGCTATCTGCCCGACACCATCCTGTTTCGACGGCTTGTGCTCGCCAAGGCCACGCGACACAGCGAGGGATTCGCCGCCTCCAGTGACGCCTCGGGTCTCCTCGCTTCAGAAGGAAAAGCGTTGTCCGATCTTCGGCCCTCCGGCTCCGCCATGTTCGGCGATCGCAAGGTCGACGTACTGACGAGCGGCGAGTATCTGCCCGCCGGATCGAGAATCCGTGTTGTGGAAACACACGGAAACCGTATTATTGTCGCCGCATGCGAGAGCAAATCCGACAAGAAAGGCCCGAGCTGAAACTATGACATCCGCTGTTCAGATTTTCCTCATCCTCGTGGTGGTGGGGATGTTCCTGATCGGTGCCGAGATATTCCTGCCGGGCGGGGTTATCGGCGTGATCGGCGCTCTGGCCCTCTTGATGGCAGCGGGCATGGGTTTCGTGGCTTTCGGCATTCAAGGAGGCATGCTTTGCGCCTTGATCATCGTCATACTTACCGGCGTCTGCATCGTCCTCTGGGTTCGGTTCTTCCCCAGCACGCGTATGGGTAAGAACTTGATGCTCTCGAAGGACGGCAAGCTGTTCAAGAGTGCAGCGGCTGAACTTGTGAATCTCACCGGCAAGGAGGGCGTGGCCCTGAGCACCCTCCGCCCCTCCGGTATTGCACAGATCGAGGGAAAACGCGTGGATGTCGTCGCCGATGGAAGTTGGATCGAAACCGGCAAACGGATATGCGTGACCCGCGTGGAAGGCTCGCGCGTTCTCGTTCGCGAAACCTCCTCACCCACAGGCGGCCCGACCTCATGAGATACGCCTTGCTGACATTGCTTGTCCTCGCCCTCCTCTGTTCGCCGGTTTCTGCCTTCCAACTCGTCAGTGTCGACAGCTATACGCTGGACGCGGGCGCGGCCACGACCAACGAGTTGATCATTTCCGCCAACACGGTCCGGATCGCCGGCGCTGCCCACGACGATCTCTTCATCATGGCCACCACGGCCGAACTCGGCGGCCGCTTTGATGCCGACGTCTGGGCCATGGCCGATGCCGTGACCTTCACGGGCGAAGCCGACGACGATGTCCGTGTCTTCGGTCGAGCGCTCGAGGTCCGTGGCAATGTCCGCGGCAGCCTGACCGCCATCGCCAATTCCATCGTGGTGTCCAATGGCGTCGTCATCCGCGGCACCGCTGTCCTCATCGGCGAAACGGTGATCTCCGAAGGCGATGTACACGGCTCCCTCAAGATCGCCGGCAGCAGTGCCACCATCAGCGGACACGTCCACGGCAACGTACGGGTCGCGGCCGAAGACATCGTCATCATGCCCGGCACGGAGATTGACGGCGACCTCATCTACTCATCTTCCGAGGACATCTTCCTCGACAAGTCCGTGAAACTCAACGGCCAGCTGGTGCGCAAGACGGTGGATGCCTTCTCATGGTCGTCCCCGGCACCCACCTTCACCCAGGTCGCCACCGTGCAGTCATTCTTCTACGTATGTGCCATGCTGGCGGCGCTGCCTTTCATGGCCCTGTTCCCACGCTTCACAGGCCTCGCCGTCCGTCAGTTACGCCAGCGCTCGTGGGCAAGTCTGGCCACCGGCGTCGTCGCCATCTGTATCGTGCCGCTCGCAAGTCTTCTTCTGATGATCACCGTCATCGGCATTCCACTCGCCATCCTGCTCCTGTCGGCTTATGGCATGCTGATCTATCTCGCCAAGGTGCCCGTGGCCCTCATGCTGGGCGGTCTCATTCTTCGCCGGCGCGGACCTCAGCCGTTCGCACGTGTATTCACCGCCCTGTCGATGGGCTTGCTCATACTTTTCGCGGCGGGCGCGCTTCCCGGGATCGGGACGCCCGTCAAGCTGCTGACCATCTTCCTCGGCATGGGCGGCATGATAACGGCCATCTTCAGTTCCCAACTCGGCCACCATCAGGACCCTGACGCTCAACCGCCCCCGCTCGCGCAGAACCCGGCTACGCCGCCCGACTTGACCTCTCAGAACAACAACGAAGGTCCGCAAGAAGGAAAGGAATAACGACCATGGCACAGCAATTCATAGCCCTACTGTTCATCCTGATGGCTATCGCAGTCCTTGTTCTCATCGGGGTGTTCTTCTACTTCCTGAAGGTCTGGATTCGCGCCGCCATGTCAGGCGCGCGCGTCAGCCTGTTCAACCTCCTCGGCATGAAGTTGCGGCGCGTGCCGCCCACCCTCATCGTGGACGCCCGCATCCGTCTCGTGAAGGCTGGGCTCGACCTCGACACCGATGCCCTTGAAGCCCACTACCTCGCGGGCGGTAATGTCATTAATGTCGTCCAGGCCCTCATCGCCGCCGACAAGGCCACCATTGATCTCACCTTCCAGCGCGGAGCCGCCATCGATCTTGCCGGCCGGGATGTCTATGACGCCGTCCGCACCAGCGTGAATCCAAAGGTCATCGATTGCCCGGATCCCGCCAAGGGCACCGTCATGCTCGACGCCGTCGCCAAGGACGGTATCCGCCTCCTCGTAAAGGCCCGTGTGACCGTGCGCGCCAACCTGGAACGCCTCGTCGGCGGCGCCACCGAGGATACGATCATCGCCCGCGTCGGTCAGGGCATCGTCAGCGCTATCGGCTCGTCTCTCACCTACAAGGACGTGCTGGAGAATCCCGACCACATCAGTCGCAAGGTGCTCGAGAGCGGGCTCGACTCCCAAACCGCGTTTGAGATTGTCTCGATCGATATCGCTGATATCAGCGTTGCCGGTACCGGCGCACGCGACGTGGCCAACGTCGGCGCCATGCTGGAAACCGAGCGCGCCGAAGCCGACAAGAAACTGCGCCAGGCCGAGGCCGAAGGCCGCCGCGCCATGGCCATCGCCGCCGAGCAGGAAATGCGCGCGCGCGTGCAGGAAATGCAGGCCAAGGTCGTCGGCGCACAGGCCGAAGTCCCCCTCGCTCTCGCCGAAGCCCTCCGCAAGGGCAAGCTCGGCGTCATGGACTTCTACCGCATGCAGAACGTCATCGCCGACACCTCGATGCGCGAGTCCCTGTCCGAAGGCGGATCTGAGCAGCCCAAGGGCTGACCGGAAAGGCTGTCTTGAACATGATCCCTGAAAGGATCGTACAGGCCGGCGGAGGAGCAGACGCACTCGTCTGGATCATCCTCGCCATCTTCTGGGTTGTCGCCCAGGTGATCTCGAAAGCCGCACGACGACTGCCGCCTTCCAAGCCGCAGTCGCCCCCGCGGCCTCAGCCGCGCGGGGCTGTTCCCTCGGAGTTGCAGGACTTTCTCAACTCCCTGGCCCAACTCCAAAGCGGTCCGATCGAACCGCCGCCGCTGGACACCCCGCTCAGACCCATACCCTACGGGCAAACAGTCGCCCCACCGCCTCCGCCGCAACCCCATCAGCCCCAGCCGCAGACGCGGCGAAAGCACAAACAGAAGGCGCCCAAACACGTTGATCCTGTGATAGAGGAAGTTCTGCCACCCACCCCGGCTGCGCCCCAGTCGCTGGCCGAGGTATCATTCGACTCGCGGGTTGAGGCACTTCCGCGAGCCGTCACTGCGCAGCGCACCGATACGGCGAGGCAGTTTCTGGCGGCGACGGAGAAGGCGTTCAGGATGAGGATGCCGACCATGACCCCCGGCGGTCAGCACAGGAAGCCGAGTCCGCTGCTGCAAAAGATGCTGACGGGAAAAGCGGCGTTACGACGGGCCATGCTCAGCCGCATCGTGCTCGGTCCGCCAAAAGCTTTTTCATAATCGGCGTGACGTGCTTCACCACGTCACGCTCTGAAGCGCACGCCGGAACGCCCTGGAACAGGTGCCAGCGTTCCTTGTGTGTCGCCGACGCTCCCGGCTTCAACACGCCGAGCGGGGCCAAGGTCTCCAACTCCAAAATTCTGCGGTCCGTGTACACTTCGAGGTTCACGTTTCCATCCGGATAGAGCCCCCGGTCGTCTCTCGCGAACAGCTTCACAAACAGTTCACCACGCCTCAGGTACCCCACCCACCCTTCTCGCTGCGCCATACCCAGCTTTGTGGAACCACGGCGCGGATCCTGGCGAATCAGTACGAACTTCGCGCCCACGCGAATACGCGGATCACTGAGATCGGTGTAACTCCACAAGCTCCAGTTCTGGTTCGGCGTCACCCGGTCGTCGTGCGATACGACCGGCGGCAGCGGAAGAATCGCAAGTCCGCGTGGTGCCATCACGCTCAGCGCCCACGGTGCGCACTCCACCGGACGCCGCAATGTGTTCGTCAAGCTATGAGCAACTTCCACACCATTCGATCGATCATCGAATCGGATTTCGATCGATTTCTGAAGCCCCGTAATCGGACCCGGAGGAGCCACCACCCGCACACCACCGCGAATCTTCTCGAGCTCTATCGGCCCATTATCAAGCTCATAGGTGCGGGGCTTGTGTTCCGGTGCAACCCACAGCCGATGCCCGCCCCACAGCATCCACTTGCCGCGGGCCTTGCGTCCAAGCTGCTCGGGGAAAACACTAAAGACGTTCCCGCATCCACACGCGCCGAAATGAAGGATGCGCGGCCCGACATCCAGCGTGATGATCAACTCCAGGCGGCCGTTGCTCACGCGGATGTTCCGCTTCCAGCCACCGTATTCGATAAGTTCGCAATTCATCTGCGCCTTCCTTGCGTAGAGCGAGTACTCATAGCACCCCCCACCCTTTATCCGCAAGATAACCTTGAAGATCGCCTCATCCTCGTGTAGGAAGAGACCCCGAAGTTGCCGGACTTGCCCGCCGGAGGCGGGGTGGCGCGGGGCCACCACATGCGCGAGAACGGCAGTTGTTCTTTTCTTTGATGTGCCGGAGTGGCGGCCTGCCCCCGCATGGCGGGGGAATGGCAGATGGCCCAAAAGGGCCACAGGCGCACTGGACAGGAGCACCCGGGAATGCCCCAAGCCTGATGTCCTACATCAGGACTGACAGAGCCGGGTTCAGCTCCCGGATGCGGCAGGGCATTTCATGGCGGCTTTTTGGACTTATGTTTTGGAATCTTTAAGCGGTAAAGGCCTGTATACTGGGCATACGCAGGATGTGGAGCAGAGATTGGCAGTCCACAACCAAGGCCGAGCCTCGTATACTAGCAGAGGCGTGCCATGGCGACTTATGTACAGCCGTGGCTTTGACAGCCGGAAGCAGGCCATCGCGCACGAAAGAGAGATTAAGAAGATCGGCGCGCGATCATTTTTAAAGGATGGTCAGATTTGGATAGGTTGCCGGAGTGGCGGAATGGCAGACGCACTGGACTCAAAATCCAGCGCCTTTAACGGGCGTGTGGGTTCAACTCCCACCTCCGGCACCAGAATTCGCACCGCGAATTCTGGTGCCGCCACGCCGTAGCCCGAAGGGCGTAGGCGGGCAAACCTTCTCCACGCTCTTCGTTTGGTGCCGCCTCGGCGAAGGCCCCGCGAAGCCGAGCCCGCCTCGCCGTCTTGTCCGCCGTAGCTTCAGCGAAGGCGGAAGCCCCCGCCGCCCAAGGTTGAATTGTCCCCCCTTTTCGCCTACCTTGTCCCCAGGAGCTATTCGCGATGTCTACACAGTCCATGTACGAGAAGATGAAGGCGAAGCTTGGCCACGTCGTGCCCGATGTGGAACTGCGCTACAAGGCCGAAATCGCCGATGAGATCATGCAGCTCAAGAAGGAGCGCAACGCGGTCATTCTCGCGCACGCCTACATGGAACCGGCGCTTTATCACTCCGTACCGGATTTCACCGGCGATTCCCTCGGCCTCAGCAGACAGGCCGCCAAGACCACCGCCGATGTCATCGTCTTCTGCGGTGTGAAATTCATGGCCGAGACGGCCAAGATCCTCAGCCCCGGCAAAACCGTTCTCCTCCCTTCGATGGAAGCTGGCTGCTCTCTCGCAGCCAGCATTACGGCCGACGACGTCCGCGAACTGAAGCGTCGCTTTCCCGGCGCTCCCGTTGTCACGTACGTCAACACGTACGCCGATGTGAAGGCCGAGTCGGACGTCTGCTGCACCTCCAGCAACGCCGCGGCGGTGGTCCGCTCACTCGACGCCGACAAGATCATCTTTCTTCCCGATGAGTACCTCGCCCGCAATGTTGCCCGCGAGACCGGCAGGAAGATCATCTTCCCGACGATCGGCGGCAAAGCCCAGCCGTCCGCCGCCGAAGCCGCCGGCGATTTCCAGATGATCGGCTGGAAGGGCCGCTGCGAGGTCCACGAACGCTTCATCGTGGATGATGTGAAAAACGCGCGGAAGCAGTTTCCCGACGTCCTCGTTCTCGCCCACCCCGAGTGCAGCCCGGCCGTCGTCAAGGCCTCCGATTTCTCCGGCAGCACTACGGCCATGGTCGACTACATCAAGGATTCGAAGGCACGACGATTCCTCCTCCTGACCGAGTGCAGCATGGGCGAGAATGTCGCGGCCGAGAATCCGGACAAGGATATGATCAGGATATGCAGCATCCGTTGCCCGCACATGAACGAAATCACGCTCGAGGACACGCGGGACGCGCTGAAGCTGAATCAACACATCATTGAAGTACCCGAGGATATCCGGCGCCGTGCGCTGCGCGCCGTAGAGCGTATGATTCAGATCGGCTGAAATACACCGCCCGTGGACATAGGTGCGGCCTCAGGGTATCTTACAGAGGGGTTGAGCTATGCAGAGAACGATCTGGATAGTGGATGACGATCTCATGGTGTTGGATGTCCTCAGCACCATGGTATCCTCCTTGGGCTACAAGGTCCGCAGTTTCTCGGATCCCAAGGACCTGCTTCAGCAGTACTCAAACCAGCCGCCGGATATCGTCATCACCGATGTACGCATGCCCCGGATGTCGGGCATCGAACTCACCCGCGCGCTCATACAAAAGGATCCCCGCGTGCAGGTGATCGTGCTGACCGGCTTCCCTTCCGTACCCGACGTTATGGAAGCCCTGCGATCGGGCGCCAGCGATTATCTTTCCAAGCCGACCACGACCGGTGAGCTTCATATCCGCATCGAACGCCTGCTGGAGAATCGCAAGTTGCAGGAACGGTTGAAATTCACCCGGCTCGTGGCAACAGGCTTGGTGGAATCCCTGCCGCTCTGGCTGATCCTGGGCATGCTGGTCGCAAAGATATTCCGGTAGACCTCAGGCTAACCGAACCACCAACCCCTTCCGTTCAAGATACGGATTTTGGCGCCGTCCCGGAATTGCCGTATTCCGGAACGATCTGATGAAGCAGCCGGGAAACATCATCGCGCTGATCTTCCAGGGCGGCCGCCTCCAGCGCCGCAACCTGCGCATCCAGATTTGTCGCGACAAAGGAACTGGCCGCTTTCGCGAGAACAATCTTCTCGTGCGTCGTTCGCTCATAGGCTTCGTCTGTGGCAGCCAGTTCTTCGAAGAGCTTCTCGCCGCCACGATTGCCGGTGAAATGAATGTCGATGTCGTGTCCGAGTTCCAAACCCGAGAGACGAATCATGTCCTTGGCGAGGTTGACGATCTTCACCGGATCGCCCATATCCAGCATGAAGATCTCGCCGCCACGACCCAGCACCGCTGCCTGCAACACGAGTTGAACGGCTTCGGGGATCAGCATGAAGTAGCGTTGCATATCCGGATGCGTCACGGTCACAGGACCGCCCCCGGCAATCTGCCTGCGGAACGTCAATACCACGCTGCCGCGGCTGCCCAGCACGTTCCCGAAGCGAACAGCCACGTAAGGCCTGCCGGTGGCAAGGGCCGTCTGTCGCAACAGCAACTCGGCCACTCGCTTTGTCGCACCCATGATGCTCGACGGATTCACCGCCTTGTCGGTCGAGATCAGGACGAAATGATTCACGCCCGTAATCTGCGCCGCATGCAGTAGATTGCGTGTTCCCATCACATTATTCGTCACGGCCTCGGAAGGGTCCTGCTCCATGAGAGGAACATGCTTGTGGGCGGCCGCATGGAACACCACGTCAGGCCGATGCCGCCGGAACACGGCCTCAATGCGCGGCGCAAACCGCGTATCGGCAATGACGGGAATGATCTGCGTTGAAGCCTTCTCGCCGGCTGCCGTGGTCTTGGATACCAATCGGTTGAGCTCGCCCACGACTTCAAACACACTGTTCTCGCCGTGCCCCATCACAATCAGTTCGCGGGGATTCCGCTCGAGAATTTGCCGGCAAAGCTCCGACCCAATGGATCCGCCCCCACCCGTCACCATGACGCGCTTCCCGAACAAAAAATCGTGCACCGCTGCCATGTCGGTTTTAACCGGCGCCCGCCTCAACAAGTCCTCAATGTCCACGTGGCGAAGCTGGTTTACCCCCACCTTGCCGGAGATGATGTCGTACATGCCCGGCATCGTGCGTGACGGCACACCCGCAACCTCGCACAGCGCCACGATTTCGCGAATGGTCTTGCCCGGCGCCGTGGGCATCGCGATGACCACCTCCTCCACCTTCAGTTCCTTGACGACCTTGGGGATATCCGTCTTGGCACCCATGACGGGTATGCCATGGACCGACATGCCCCACTTCTGCTCATCGTCATCAAGGAACGCGACCGGCTCGAGATCCAGGCGATCGCTGTACTGCATCTCCCGGACAATCATGGCCCCCGCATCGCCCGCGCCGACCACCAGCACGCGCTTCCGACCGCCGATCTTTCCCCGCCGCCGCTGAAAATAGGCCGCCACCGCCTCGCTGTAGCGCGTGGAGAAAAGGATGGCCATCGTCAGCAGCCCGTCGATCAACGGTAGCGAATACGGCAGGCTGACCTGGGGGAACGGGTCCAGCACGCGCTCCGCCAGCACCACCGCAAAAAGCCGGCCAGTGGCCACGCCGACGGCGGCAAGAATCGACAAGGCCTCGTCCACACCCGCGTAGCGCCAATACTTGTTGTAGAGCTGATAACGAAAGAACACCGGCAGCTTCACGAGGAGTGCCAGCACCGTGTAGAACACCAACCCGTAAGTCTCCTTGGGCAGCCACAGACTGAACGGTTGGCGCAGCAACAGCGCGACCTCGGGCGTGAAGAACAGCAGCCAGATGTCCAGCATCAGATAATATCTGTTGCGAATATGTTGCATGACCACCCTGCACGCCACCGCGTTTTCAACGCAACACGGCCACAAACGTCTTCAGGAGTATACCCAAATCCGAGGCCAGTGTTCGATGTTCAAGATATTCGAGTTCGATCCGGAGCTTATCGGGAAGCACTTTCTCCCGGTAGGTCTTCTCCCACTCCTCGCCTTCAAGCATCTGCTCCTCGTGGCGATAGAGTACCGAAGCCGCGCTCGTAATGCCCGGCCGCACGGCCAGCACACGCCGTTGCTCGGGCGTGTATCCCTCGACATAGCGGGGATCCTCCGGACGCGGCCCGACGAGACTCATATCGCCCTTCCAAACATTGATGAGCTGCGGCAGCTCGTCCAGTTTCGTGCGCCGCAACCAGGCTCCCACTCCGGTGATCCGCTCGTCGCCGGCCCGCGTGATGCCCGGCCCGGCCGACGCTGCACCCTCCCGCATACTCCGGAATTTGTAGAGCGTGAACAACCGGCCGTCCCTGCCCACTCGCTGCGCCCGATGGAACGCAGGCCCGGGGGAGGTCAGCCGGACAAGCAAGCCCACGACGACAAGCAGCGGGGCCAAGACCAGTAGTCCGCCGCCCGCCGCGACCACGTCCAACAGCCTGCGCGCAACGGCGCCTCTATCGCCGGAAAGCGTTGACGATGTCGACCACGGCATCCACCACATCCTCCACATCCTGATCCGTCATCTTGGAGTAGATTGGCAGCGAGACTACGCGCTGATATTCCCCGTACGCCACGGGGAAATCTCCCGGCTCATATCCGTATCTCTCGCGGTAGTACGGATGTATGTGAAGCGGAATGAAATGAACCGACGAACCAATACGTCGCGTCCTCAACTCTTCGATGAACTGTCCGCGCGATATCTTCAGTCGATCGAGATTCAGCCGCAGGATGTACAACTGCCACGCGTGCCCCGCCCACGGCATGACCTCGGGGATCTGCAGCTCCGGCAGATATCCAAACGCCTCGCCATAACGGCGGGAAATATCCACCCGTCGCTGCCACATGCGGGTGGCCTTTGCCAACTGCGCCAACCCCATCGCTGCGGCGATGTCGGTCAGGTTATACTTGAAACCGGGCGCCACGATCTCGTAATACCACGACCCCTCGGCCGTGTAGCGCTTCCATGCGTCTTTGCTGATGCCGTGCAGCCGCATCACCCGACAGCGGTCCGCCCACTCGGCGTTGGCCGTGGTTACCATCCCGCCCTCACCTGTCGTGATCGTCTTCGTCGCATAGAAACTGAAACATGCGAGGTCACCGCCATACGACCCGATCATGCGCCCCTTGTAGCGCGCGGGAAACGCATGCGCCGCATCCTCGATAACGGGAAGCTTGTGCCGCGCCGCGACTTCCAGGATGGGATCCATATCGGCCGGCTGACCCGCAATGTGTACCGGCAGGATTGCGCGTGTCTTCGCAGTGACCGCCGCTTCAATGCGGCCCGGATCCATGTTCAGCGTAACACGATCCACATCCACAAATACCGGCTTGGCGTTGAAGTATCGGATCACTTCTGCCGTCGCGGCGAATGTGTACGGCGTCGTGATGACCTCGTCCCCCTCCTTCAACCCCACGGCCTCTAACGCGAGATGCATCGCTGCCGTGCCCGAGTTGACCGCCACTGCCTGTGCAGCACCAACAAACTTGCCGAACTCGTCTTCAAAACGTTGTGCCACCGGCCCCGTCGTCACCCAGCCGGAACGGATCACTTCCGTGATCGCCGTAATTTCCGCCTCATCCACGTCGGGCAATGCAAAAGCAAGATGTGATGCTCTCATGATTCACGTCCCCGCGCCGTCTCATCCGCATCCAGGGAAGGACTACGTCCCTCCCGGTCCGCCCACCGACCGGCAAACACCACCAGACCGGCCAGAAAACCAAGCCCGTAACTGATGTGAAGTATAGCATAGACCAGCGGCAACCACACCGCCGTCCGCCAGTTCCTCTCCACAGCCCCCTTCACGGAAAAAAAGATCGCGCCCATGCTCCAGATACAAACCAACACCGCCAGAGGAAGCCAGCCGATCCGGGTCCACACACCCAAACCGACTCCCCCCAGAAGGGCCAACACCAGCCCCGCCGGAATGAAGTGATGCAGGCGCATTCGTCCGGGATGTTTCTGCATCACGCGCACTTTCCAAAATCCATACCGGTAGTACTGCCGAAACAGGGATCCCGGCGTCGCGCGCGTGACATATCTCGATGACAATCGCGGACTGAGCAAAATCTTCCCGCCACGCTCGCCCAATCGAAAGTTGAACTCGTCATCCTCGTTGCACTTCAACGCCTCGTCGAACAAGCCAATCCGCTGGAACATTTCTCTGCGCCACCCGCCTTGGAACACCGTGTCCACCCACTCCGCCTTGTCGGAATATCGGAACCGGCTCCCTCCCGAACCAAAGGGCGTCGCCGTTCCAAAGGCGGCAGCCCAGCCGAAATCCGTCGTGCCCTCGGCCCGCACTCCACCCCCGACATGATCCGCCCCGCTGTCCCGCAATTCCTCGACGCAGGCCCGCACGAAGTCGCAGGCGATCTCGGCATGACCATCCACGCGAATGATGATCTCCCCGCGCGCTGCCCGGATGCCGGCGTTCAATCCCGTGGCCGTCGTGCGGCGCGGGTTGTCCACCACTCGCAGCCCCGGATGGCGCAGCTTCATGGATTCCACCATGTCTCGTGTCCGATCCGTCGACCGCCCATCGCACACCAGGATTTCCATGCGTTCCGCCGGATAGTCCTGCGCTACCACAGCCCCCAGGCTGCGCACGATATACCGCTCCTCATTGAACACCGGCATCACCACGGTGACGAAAGGCCATGCCTCGCTGTTCGGCAGGTCAGCCATGTTGTCCACCCCGTTTGCTCAGCGCGTCCCTGTAAACTTCCAGCACGCGCCGAACCATCACGTCCTCCGTCAAATCCTTCACCACGGCCTCACGGCTGTTCGAGCGACGATTCATATCGAGAATCTCGATCACGGCCGCGCCCAAGGCCTCGGGATCGCGCGCCACGATACGCGATGGATCAACCCCCGCAAGCCGTTCCCGCACATCGCCCACATCCACCGACACCACGGGAAGATTGCAGGCCATCGCCTCTTTGACCACATTCGGCGAACCCTCGGCGTCGCTGGTCATCAGCAGGCAGTCGCCGGCATTCATCCAAAGCGGCACCTGATCACCGGGCACATCGATGTTCATTGTCGCCAGCCGTAACTTCGGATACTTCTTCCGTGCCACGGCCACCGCCCCCTGTGCAAGATCCAGCCGCTTCCGCGCCGGGGCGCGACCTATGTTGAATACCGCAATCTTCTCCTCCAGGCCCCACCCCAACGCCCGGCGCGCTTCATCCTTCGGCATCGGCTTGAACAGTTCGATATCCACCGCGCTCGGTATAATCACCGCGCGCCGCCGCGCCGACTTGAACCATAGTCCGTCCACCAGATTGCGACTGACACAAATCAATCCCTCGGCGCGCACGGACGAAATGTGTGTCAGCACATGCCCGACCACTTCGCGCACGCGACTGATGTCATAATCCCGCGTAACGTCGGAACCCCTGAGCGATACCACCAACGGCCCACCCCAACCGGCCATGCAGAAGAAGGACGTCATCGTTCCATACTGGGCATGCACCATGTCCGGCTTGTATTCCCGCACACGATTCTTGAAACGATGCAACTCCCGCTGCAACAGCCGGGCCGACGTACGCGACTCCAGGAAAAACCTGTCGAGCGCCACGCCCGCGCGCTCCAGCGCATCCACCTGCCGCTTGATGAAGATATAGGCAGGACCGTGCTCTTCGCCCGGTATGACCTGAAGAACTCTCACCGGCCCACTCCCGGGTGTCGCGCGACAACCCGCTCATAGAATGCTTCATACTGATCGATCATCCGCCGCACGCCGAATTCCGACTCAGCGCGGCGCAGCGCTGCCGCGCCCATCACCGACCGCCTTGCCCGATCCGCTGCCAGGCAACGCATGGCCTCAGCCAGCCCCTCGGCATCGCCCGCCTCCACCAATACGCCGTCCACAAAATCGCGCACGACCTCGGGCACCCCCCCCACCCGCGTCGCCACCACCGGCTTCCCGGCCGCCATGGCCTCCATCGCGGATAGCGGCATGCCCTCCTTGTCGGACGACAGAACGAAGACGTCGGCCGCGCTCAACACATCGGCCACATCATCCCGATTCCCAAGCAACCGAACCTGCCCCGAAAGACCGCGCCCCTCGATTTCAGTCTCCAGCGCAGCCCGCTGGTCTCCATCTCCCACCAAAATCAGTTGCGTGTCGGGCACCGCTTCCTGAAGGGATGCAAAAGCGGCGAGCAGAAGCGGATGGTTCTTCTTTTGTGTGAGCGAGGCAACACAGACGAACACCACGTCGCCATCCTTCGCGCCCCACGACGAACGAAGCGCCGCACGCCGGGCCGGCGCAACCCGATACTTCTCCACTTCAATGCCGTTGAAAATCACCTGCCGCACAGCCACGCCATGCAACCGCTTCACGCTCTCCGCAACAACCCCGCCCACCGCAACCGTGTTGACGCCAAGCCGATAGCAGAGACCCGTCATCCAGTACGGTTTCCCCGAATCCTGCTCCGCCACGTTGTGCACCGTATGCACCATGCGCGGCACCATGCCCAAGGCCCTGAACGGCCAGGCGCAGCGCACGACATACCCGTGCGTGTGTACGAGATCGGGCTTCCACTCCTTGATCACGCGACCCAGCTTCTTCAGAGCCTGAAAATCAAAACCGGGCTTCTTGTCCAGAAAATGAACCTGTATCCCCGCGGCCTCCAACGCGCGCTGATCCACCCCGTCACCCGCTGCAAACAGACTCACCACCGTCGCGTCGAACCGATTAGCATGGCGACCCAAAACCAAATTCGCGAGGACGCGTTGCGCTCCTCCGAACCCGAGGTCGTGAATCACGTGCATCACTTTGATCCGCTCGCTCATCGAATTCCTCAACCTTCCATGCCATCCATCCCGGGTTCAAGAACATCCTGACCCATGCCCGCCAACGTCCTCTCATCCGGTTCATCAAAAATCCATGCGCCGCGCGAGACGCGCACGGTCAGCGCCGTCAGACTTCCAATCAGGAACCATGTCACCTTGCGGTACTCGAGACTCAACCCCATTCCCGCCACAAGCCACGTGAGCAATATGAACTGCGCCACGCGCCGCTCACGAACATGCAGATACCGCAGCCGCCGCACAAGAGACGACAGCACACCGATGAACAACGCCAGTCCCACGATGCCCAGGTCGAATAGTACGCCGAGGATCAGGTTGTGCGCCACCTTCGGCGTGAAGTAACCGCCCTTCATGAAAATCTCATCCTTGAAGGCCCCCACCCCGGCCCCCCCGAATGGATGATCCGGCAGCATCTTGAATCCCGCGCGCCAGATCAGCGTGCGATTGGCAAACGTTCCCTCGCGAAGTTCATCGGGAATGGTCAACAGGCGCGTCCAGGCCGTATCCGGCACAAGAAAATGAATCGCTGCCGCCCCCGCCACCAAGGCCATCACCGCCATGCACTTCGCACCGACGCTCAAACGCGGCAACGTACTCAAGACAAAGCCCAGCGCGACGACCAGCGCCATGAGGCCACCCCTCGATCCGGTCAGTAGAATGGCCGCACCGGCCAGCGGAAGGTAGATACGCGACAACAAGCGGATCACTCGTGAACGCGTCTTCCCCGCCAAGTACCACGCCATCGGCACACCCAAGGCCAACGTCGCCGCCACATCGTTGGGGTCCAGATCGCCCACCGCGTACCGGGCATATTCCAACTCCTCGGACAACGGCCCTGTCCGCAGGGCCGTCAGTAATCCTCCCACGCACACATATCCGCCAAGCACGAACGCCGTCAGCACGGCCCGCCACCGCGCATCACCATCGAGATACTCGTAAAGCAGCCACGCCATCCCCAGCGAGCGCACCACCACCAACACCTTCTCCGTGCTGGCTCCAAACGACAGCGTCCACGTCATGCTGAGCCCCGCCCATATCGAGAAGAGAATGACCCACACCAGCGCGCCGCGCGGCCGCCGGAAGGAGGACCGGGAGATCACGTCACCCAACGCGGTTCCAATAGCCGCATAGCCCACCAGCCGGCTCAGCGTACCGAATCCCGGCACAGCCAAGATGTCGTCAAACGGCACAGTGAAGACAAGGACCAGCAACAACCCGAAGGCCAGATGATTCAGCCAACTACGGGACTCAAGACCGGCGTCGCTCATGACGCAGCTCCCCGGGTCGCCCCGCGAAGCCAGCGGACATAGACATGCACCCCGGCTGCAGTTGTACTCACGACGAAGGCCAGTAACACCGACAGCGCCAGCCTCATGGACCCATGCGCCGGGATCAACGCCATGCCCAGCAACATGGTCGCCACCCACAGCAGGTTCATGAGAAACTCGTACCACACCGTTCGCGTCGTCCGATAGATCATCTCCATCGCCCAGCGAACCGGCTGCAGCACCATCGTCAGCGACACTACCACCAGAACCGGCCACCCCTGTACAAACTCCGCACCGTAACCCGACATGACGAAACGGGAGAGTAGCGACAAACCGACGGCGCACAATGCCGCCAGCCCGGTCGACACAAGGATGTAGTAGCGAAGCATCTGCGCAAAGGCCTTACGATCCCCCGCCGCATAGCGATCGGTCAACGCCGGGAACACCGCCCGACGCACATGAAGGGGAATGAAGGAAACCGCCTGCTGCCATCGGGCCGCAGCATTGTAGAGGCCCATCTCGGCGTACCCACCCGGCTGCCGAACCAACAACCATCCGCCCAGCCAGTCGCCCATGAAATAGGTCTGCGCCGCGACCGTCACCGGCATGCTGAAATCAACGAAAGCCCTGATCTCCGTCCAGCACCGCCCAAAACGAATCGGGCAATTCTTGCGGACCGCCGCCCGATGCAGCACCCCGAACGACACCACCGCCACCACCACCGCCACCACGACGCTCGCCCACATCACTCCGACCAATCCGCCACGCCACGCACCGAAGCCATAGATCGGAAGCGCGAAAACACCCATGACCAGATTCAGTCCTGCCCAGTCCCTGAAGGCATCAAGCCCTGCCAACGCACCCTCCATCACCCCGATCACGGCATATACAGCGATCAGGATGCAGCCGATGCCCAGTACCGACTTAAGGTGTGGCGCCACCAACACAACCCGCGCCACCCACGACGACAACGCGTAGAGCGCCCCGCCCACCAGCACTCCTGACAACGCGGCCAACAGAATCGATAGTCCGATGACGCGACCTGCCCGCTCCGCGTCCACACTGCGATGCTCCGACACGTAGCGCGTTGCCATGAGGCCCAACCCAAACACGCAGAGATTCTGGAGTACGCCGGTGGTATTCTGGACTATACCGAGTTCGCCAAAAGCCGTTCGTCCCAGCAGACGCGCCACCGCCATCCACGCCAGCAACCCCAGCACGCGCGCAATCATCGCGCCGACGATCGACCAGAAGGAACTGCGGAGCAGGCTCCCGACAATAGGCGTCTGCATGGCCCGTTCATGCCACGATCCCAACCTTGTGATCCACGGTATGGTCATCTGGAAACCACGCTGCATGCGCCGCACGGTGCCGACATGAGCAGGCCCACCCTCCTTCTACGCCCCACGCTTAACCGGGCTGGTCGCCGCTCTTGCTCGCCGGAACTTCGTCGAAATACCGCCGGTAATTGTAGTGGCTGTAGTAGTGATCGAAACTGCGGAAATAGAAACTCCCGCCGAAGTGAACGTCATTCACCACCACGCCCAGCAACGCCGCCTTCACCGTGAGCAGATGCTCCACGGCGTGCTGCAGCGCCCGCTTCCGCGTGTGATCAGGACGGCACACCAACAGCACCGCGCCCACGTAATCCGCCAGCACAAAGGAATCGCTCACCACGCTGAACGGAGGTGAATCCACAATCACCCGGTCGTAGTTCTTGGTCGCCCAAGCCAGGAAGCTCTTCACCGTCTTGCCGCCGATCACCTCGGCAGGGCTCAGGTTGTGGTCGACACGACTGACCACCACATCCAGCCGGTCGCATTCCGACTTGTAGGGCAGCTTGCCGAACGCCGCTTCATCCTGCGCCGCCAGCACGTGCAGGAGACTCGCCCCGTCCGGCGGCATGTTGAACACGCGCCCCAGCCGGGGCCGCCGCAAATCGAAATCGATCAGCAGCGTCTTCAAGCCGCTGCGCGCGCACATGATCGCCAGGTTGCAGGCCGTGATCGTCTTGCCTTCTTCCGGCGCGGTGCTGCCGACCAGCACCGACCGGGCACTCTGCCGGTATTGCGACGAATCCAGAAGCCCCCGCAGCCCGGCGTAGGCCTCGGCCATCTGGCTGAATCGGTCCGTCATGCAAGCCTTGCCAATGTCCTCACGCTCTCCATGCTCCACGTGCGGCACCAGCGCAAACACCTTCAATCCGAGGCCCTTCTCGATATCCTCCGTGCTGGTGATGCTGTCCTCTAGCAGCTCGGTAACAAAGGCCAGGCCCACACCCGAAGCGGCGCCCAGTATCAGCCATACGAGCATCAGGGCCGACTTGTGCGGCGTATACGGCTTCTCCGGCGGCGTCGCAGGCTCCACAATCTTGACCGTAGCTGTATGTTCGTCCGCCGATAGCCGCGCCTCTTCGATACGGTTCAGAATGCCCTTGTAGCTGATGTCGGCCGCTTGTCGCTCCATCTCCAGCGAGTTGAGTTTCGCGCGCTTCTCCACGATCTCCAGTTCCAAACCCGTCGCCTGCTGCTCCTGATCGCGGATCCTCTTCTGCAGACTCTCCGATTGTTGACGCAGCAACATCAAGTTGGCCTTGGCCGTGTCCCTCGCGCGCCGGATGGAATCCATCGTCTGGTTGTGCAACGCCGTGATGACCGCTTCCTTGGCCACAACCTCCGGATGCTTTTCCGTGTACTTCGTCAGCAGCACATCGCGCTCGGACACCGCATCCATCCACTTCGTCAGTATGGCCTGGATCTCGTCGGCACGCGGCGTGCTCGCCGGCAGATTGCCCGCCGCTTCGGGTTTCAGTTCGAGCATCATCAGGGCCCGCTCCACATCCTCGGCGAGTACCCGCTGACTCTCGACGCTTGCCAACGCCTTGTTGAAATCAATCAGCGTCTCGTCCAGACCCTTGCGCTGCGTCTCCATGATGTCCATCATGTTCGTCGCGCGGAACGTCACCACCGCCGTATCGGCCTTCTCCAGCAGACCCCGCTGCGCCACCGACTGGGACTGCAGCCATGCCACGGCGCCGTCCGAGTCATGCCGGTTCTCCTCGATGGCCATCGCCACGGCCGCCTCCGCGAACGCATTCGCCACGGCCGCCGCGTAAACCGGATTCGCATCCTCATACGTGATCCTCATCAGACGCGAACGACGGATGAGGGAGAAATTAACGTGTTTGCCAAGCGCCCTTCTGAGTTCATCGTCCGGCCACGCCGGGGCGTTGGTCATCTGCCTCACGCGTTCCAACGTGCGGTCCAGAATCACGCGACCTTTGAAACGTTCGAGCCGCGTGTTGTACACCTCCTCCGGTTCATTGTAGTAGGAGGAATCGTCAATCACCGCCGACTGCTGGCCCAGAATCCGGGGCCGTCTCACGCTGAATTCAACCAACGTTTCGGCACGATATTCGCGGCGCGCCGTGAGGATGTGAAGAACCCCGAGGACAAAGCCGGCCGCAACGGCAATCGCGATGGTCCTGCGCTTCTTTCGCAGCACACGGAAGACATTGAGAAGATTGACCTCGTCGGAGTTGCGCTTCATGCGGCCCTGGGTCGGATCGATGTAATAAGGAGGATGAGGCACAGGGCCGCCGTTTCCACCACCCTGCTGATTGGAGGGCATATTCATTGTCTTACAGCCTTTCCATCGCTACCTCGCGGATCCCCTTGTATCCGCGCGCTGAACGAAGAACATAATCCAGATTGGTCGCGCTTACAACCCCGGCTCCGCTGCGACACCCGCCTGTTTCCGCGCCGAGGGAGGCAACTGCCTCAGCATCGCCGCCAGGATCAGCAGCCACGCCATCAGTATCGCCGGACTCCGAAACGGAAGATCGATCAGACTGTGCAGCGCCGTCACCCCTGCACCAGCCAGAGGGAAAAGCATGAGAGGATCCAACCACCGACCCGACCGGAGAATCGGCACAAGCAGACTCAGCACGACCCCCGCCATCAGCACGCCACCCACCGCCCCGAACTCCACCAGGAACTGCAGCGGATCGTTGTGCGCATTGGCATCGCCCGTGCGAATGCCGTCCCATTGCGAAGGCTCCAGGTATACCGACAACATGTAACGGAAACCCCACCCTCCAATGCCCACCCACGGATGATCCTTCCATATCCGGACCGAGGCCACCCGTAGCATTTGCCACTCGCCCTTCAACGGCAGCGACGAGCGCGTCTTGTATTCCTGCCCCGACAACTCGCGCCGAATCGCGTCCCGCGCCAACCCGCCTACCACGAGGTAGGCCGAACAGGCCAACACCGCCAGTCCGGCCAGGAAGTAGGCGCGGTGGGCCGGCGTCATCAGCCGCCCCACCCACCACATCGCATACAAACCGAAGAAGGCGGCAAGTCCCCACGAAAAAATCATCCCCGCCCGGCTGAGCGACAAGTTCGCCGCGATGAAATTCAATACTGTCACGGGCACCAACACCATCAGGCGCAGCCGCCTTTCGGGCTCGCGGAAAAACTTCGCGTCGTGAATCAACAAGCCGGCCGACAAGGCAAACATCAGGTTGAAATACGCGCCCGCATGATTCGCGTAGCCGAAGGCGGCAAAGAAATGTGTCTTGAGCGGATAGACGCCGTAAATCGACGTCGCACCCGAGACGAACTGCGCAATACCCAGCACCGCCAGCAGTCCGCCATTCACCGCCATGAGCAGATACAGCAGACGCAACGCGCGGCGACGGAGCACGTTCGCCCGAATTGCCAACACCACCGCCCACGCGGGAAAAAACCACCGCAGCATTTCCAGCGATTCACTTCGCGATATCGCCGACGGGAGCCCGGGCATCGGAGGCCGGGAGTAGAACCACGCACCGCGCGCCGGATCATAAAGCAGAACCCGGCCCGCATTGACCGACTGCAGGATGATCAGAGTTAGAAAGGCGGCGCCGAGCCAGAAAACAGCATCCTTGAACAACACCTTGAACCATCCACGGCCCGCGCCAAAGGCCGTGAAGATCAGTACCAGCAAAGCCAGCAACGGCAGCGGCCACTGGAGCGGGACATGCGTCCCACCCCTGGCCCATGCAGCGTAGGCGAGCAGCGCCACCAACGAGCCGATCAGGCCTGTCTCATGGCGTTCGAGCTGTATGGAGCCTCGCGTCAATGGCCTCTGCCGCGCGACAGTATCCCCCGCCGCTTATTGCCCTTCATACCTCGGCGCCACGGGAGGTGCCAACGGCTGCGCAATAGGCAGCGCGAAACCTTCGGGCGAAACACCCAGCGCACCCACGGCCGGCAGCAGGTCGAGGTTGATCTGCGACGCCATGACGATACCCATGGCCAACGCCATGTCCTCGCCCATTTCCTTCTGCAACTGCGCCAGCACCGTAGCCGTCCGCTGCTGCTTTTCTTCCATGCTGATCGACAGCTTGTCGATCTCCTGGATCACACCGGCCACCACCGCCGCGGCTTCTTCCGCCGTGGCACCCTGGATCAGGTTGCTCACCGTCACCGGATCCGCAGCCGCCGCCTTGAGCTGATCCATCGTGGGCTCCGTGAACGCCGAAGCGCTCAGTGCCCCTGCCACCACCAGCAATACCACCAACATGCTTACTGCTCTCATCGTGTATCCTCCCATCTCAACTCGACACTTCTTCGCCCGTACTCGACGCCGCTCAGTAGCGCAACGATACCCCGCCCGAGACGCGCCACTGGTCGTAGTCGTTGTAATCATCTTCCACCGTGTCATCCACATCCTCATACGTCGTTTCCACAAAGACGTTGCAGAACTTCACGTGCGGCCGATAGTCCAACCGCGCGCGTCCGCCCACGAGATCACGCCGCTTGTTGCGCAGCCCGCCAGGCGTTTCCACCCTGCCGATGTAATCATCCTCACGATAGGAACCGGCCAGCGTAAAGGTCAGATGGTCCGTCACATCGTAGCCCACGCCCACGGAGGCCAGCGTAACTTCCTTGGTGTTGGCCGAGTACTGCGTCGCCGGCTGAATCGCGTTGCGACCCGACGCCTCGAAGGACAGCTTGTCCGTCGCCTGCCACGATGCAATCACGTCGAAGTTCATCATCGTCTTGTCCAGGTTGTCACCCGTCGACGATTGCTGGCCAAAGTTGTAGTCCTGCACACCCACACCCGCTTTGACCGTCGTCTTGGCCGTGACCTTCTGCAGCACACCGCCACGAACAATGTAATAGGTGGAAGGATCCTGGAAGCTGTCGCTGTTCTGCTGGCTGTACTGCAGCGTCACCAGACCGGCCGTCTTGTCCGTGATCTTGTGCGTGGCTTCAACCTGGCCCCGATTCTCGTACCAGTCGTACAGCGTGTCGTCTTTGTACCCCACCGAATTATAGCTGTAGCCCACATCCAGTTCCGACTTGTCGGTCGGGAGATAACGCAGCACGGGACTGATATCGAAGAGCTTCCGGTCCACGCGCTCCGTCCGATCCTCCGTCAGCAGCAGCAGTTGGCTCGGGAGGTTCAATGTGTCCACGCTGCGCGGTGTGAGCTCGTAGTCGTCCAGCCGGACAAACTTCTGCCCCACGGCAAGGGACAGCTTTCGCTCGTTGCCCCAGACCAGGTTCAGCTTCTCACCATAACCGTCGCTGTTCTTGTCGGTCGCATCTGCATAGCGCCGGAATTGACCCCAGCCTCGACCGGCCAGAATCAATCGCTCCGTCTTGTTCACGAAGGCCACGCCACCCACGATATCGGAGAAGATATCGTCCTGCTCGTCCGGGCGCGTGAGGTAAACATTCGAATCGTAGGTCATGGACAGATCGAGGAACGGACTGACGATCAGATTCCCGATCCGTACGCCCTCGCCAGGCGCGGCCAAAGCCATCCCAGCCCCACACAATGCCAACACAAGCACCGCCAACCCTATCTGCTTCATTGTTCGATTCATCGGCCCCTTCCTTTCCTTAAGAAACAATGACTAAGCGCTCCCTCAGAACATCATCTCCGGTACGAAAACCAAGTCACCTGGCTCCAGCGTCAAATCCGTGCCCAATCGCCCTTTGGAGCCCAACGCCCGAAGATTCACATCGAACTGCTCCCGCTTTCCACCCGGCCCCTCGCGCGTAACACGAATCGCCGAATCCTTCGCGCTCGTGTCCAATCCCCCCGCCTGCTGAATGGCCATGCTCACCGTAAGATTCCGTGTCGGAGGCAGCTTCACGCGGCCGGGATTCTTCACCCGACCCAGCACCGTCACGTAGCCCCATGGCGACGCCACATCCGACTGCTCGTCCTGAGAAAACTCCACCACGACCTGCGGGCGAACGAAGTACTCTTCATAACGCTTCGTCAGTTCCTGCGACAGATCCTCCAGCGTCATCCCTTCAACCTTCATATTGCCGATCAACGGCAGGGTAATCTCACCGGAACTCGTCACACGCTTGGCAGGCTCCTCTATCTCGGTCTTGCCCGAGACCAGCACATGGAGGCGAATCAGGAGCCCGCTGTGAAGCCGGGGAATCAGACCGTCGATATGCGCGTCTTCCTCCGCCTGGGCATCGACCGCGGATTTCTTCTCCGCCGTCGCACACCCGACAAGGCAGGCGACCATCGCCAACATCACCACAAACTTAACTTGATGAACCATGTGTTCTCCCCGGAAGTATATCCTTCGCACGTTTGGCTCGAAGATCAACCCCTTATCACGCAGCTTGTTGCGTACATTGCAGTCGAAACACCCAAGTAGCCATCAACCCCCACCCCAGAGGCTGCTCCCCCACAAGCACTTGCAGGATGCATACTGCATAGAACCCGTCCTCCTTAACACAAGCAAACGATTTGCGCACGTCGCTTTTCGTGGCAAGGCGATTCATCCATCGCTCACCACACATTCATCCACGCCCATTTCACAGGCCGTCCACGAGATCCTCCAGCGTCAAAACGGCCTTGATCCTGTCAATATAAACCAACATTCCGAGTCTCATTTCTTAGAAATGTGTGTTAATAGCGATCACTCTCACAACCGTACAAATCTATAACTACTTGCTAATACGCATGTTACCGAATTACTCATGGCGGTTGGAATGAAACCTGCTCCAAAGATAGCTGGGAATGGACACGGAGCATGTCAAAGCCATGAGAAAGCCCTTCAACTGGTATGTCTCAGAACTCCTCAGCGACATGTTTCGCGTCCTTCCCGTCCTCTTTGCTTTCGGCCTTCTTGTCACTGCTGCGGTCGCCGATGAACCCGCCCCCGCTCGCGGCTTCTTCGCTCGCCAACGCAAACCCGAGTTCAACCAGATCCCCGCGCTCTGCACTCAGCCAGCCGACGTCTGCCGCGTCGTTGATCGTTTTGTTCGCGATCGCCGTGATTTCCGTGATCGCTGGAACACCGCGGAGGAAACCTGGCACCGCGGCCGTGGTGATTGCGAAGACTTTGCCGTGGTAATTGAAAACCTCTGCCGCGAGCTTGGGTTCGATGCCCATGTCCGCTTGTACTACCCCGCCACGCCCGGCCTCGAAGGGCACGCCGTGGTCGCCGGCCAGTGGAATGGCAAGTTCTGGATCTCCAGCATGGGCTCCTATCGCGAGTTCTCCACCGAGACCGAGGCCAAGGCCAGCGTGGCCCGCGAGATGGGTTACAAGAGCTCCGAGCTTTGGAGCGTCGATCTTAAGCAAACTGATATTGCGCGTTTTATAAACCGGGAGCAGGCCTCTCCGGCTCCTCTCGGCAGCGTGTCCGCCAGCGTCCATGGCGATTGACTGTTCCTCGGTCCATTCCCCCGGGTAACGGCACGGACGAAGCGGCTGCGATAGCAAGAGCGGGTATCTTCATCCCGCAGTGTAGTGCGTTCCGCTCAGGCTCTCTTTGCCTTGGCGCCGAATAGTTCCTTCAGTTTTGCCGCTGTCCCCCTGGCAAAATCATCTGTCAACGCTTGCTCCAATCCGTGTCGTCGCAAAAGCCACTCGGATTGGCTCCGATAGTTCAACGGATCGATCAACACCGAACCGACCAATGGACTCAGCGCCTTGTACAGCGCCTCCGGATTCATCGGGAGCAGCGGCGCAATGAACGCCCAGGTGTCGACCCCGGCGTCCTTCAACTTCTTCAACACGACCAACCGGCTGCCGATCGGCGGTGCAGCCGGCTCTAATGCGCGCCGCACCCGGTCGTCATCCGTCGGCACCGAGAGTCCCACCGATACACGCGGCGACACCAGCAGGTCCACATCGCGGAAAACCAGCGGCGACCTCGTGAGGATGTCGACCTTCCACCCCGCCCGCAGCAGCAACTCCAGGCAGCGCCGCGTCAGCTTGTACCGCCGCTCCGCCGGCTGGTAAGGATCGCACACGCTCGACATCAGCACCGCTCCCGTCCGCCGCTTCCGGCTCAGTTCCCCGGCCAGTACGTCCGCAATGTTCACCTTCGCTTCCACAAAACTCCCCCACCGCGCACCCGCGTGTCCGTGGGAATACTTCGTCATGAACGCTGCGTAGCAGTAGCCACAGCCGTGGCCGCAGCCAAGGTAGGGATTGATGACAAAATCGATACCGGGAATGCCGCTGCGTACCAGCGCGCTCTTCGTGTGAATCTCGACCAGGTCAACAGGCACGGCTACTCCTGCTCACGAGGAGGCAGCAGGATCGCGCCATAAACGTCGCCCGCCGCATCTTTGACCGGACGCATGACCGAGGTCAGAAGTTTCATGTCGGTTTCCGTCAACACCATGTCCGCCGGAACCTCCGGAAGATCCACCAACGGGAAGGGCCATGTTTTCAACGCGGTCCTCACCGAGACGGAAAGCTCCGCACCGGCTGCCAACCCGACCGCCACCGTCGCCGCGGCATTGATGAACTCAATCTTGCCGTCGCCATCCCAAATCACCACGCCGACCGGAACATCCTCCAGCAATCGCCCGCGCCGCTCGACCGCAACCTTCAGATGCTCCGCCTCCTGCCGGAACTCCCCCGCCCGCTCCTTCGCCCTTTCCTCGATGAACGAGCCCAGGTTCTCCGTCACCTGCTGGGCCTGCTCGCCTTCCAGGTGCAGCTCTTTCAGCCGTTTCGTCAGCCCCTCGCTCACCGTCTGACTCACCGGCTTTTTCACCCGCGGCTTCCTCGGCTTCTTAGGCTTCTCGGGCGACGATGCGGATGCCTGCTCCGTTCCATCCGCCTGCAACCCCTTGAGCAACTTCTCCAAGTCCTCGTCCTTCAGGCCACGCCGCTCGAGTTGCCCGCGGATTCGGGTGATGTAGTTGTCGGTGCTCTCGGTCTTGGGCGCCATTTCGCGCAGCAGCTTCTCCGCACGCTTCAACCCGTCTTCGCCCTTCACAAATTCGTCGGTCACTTCCTTCGCGCGTGCGCGGTCCGCATAGCCCGTGACAACATGCAGAATCTCGTTCACGAATCCCGAGGCCACTTTCGATGACATCAGCTTGCTGGAACGCAGCCGAATCTCGTTCTCCAACGTCATCAACGCCTTGCCGACATCGTCCTCGCCCCCGGTGCCCGGCGCGTCGCTTCCCTGCTCATCCACCAACCCCTCGCCGATCTTGCGGATGTTCGTCAGCAGGGCATCGATGGATCCTTCTTCATCGCGGATGCCCATCTCGGCGCGCGACATCGCCAGCTCCAACCCGTCGAGAATCATGTCCGCCATCTTCTGCGGGTTGTTCTTGATCTCGTTGATCATCCACTTCTGTTCGTCGGCTTTCTGGAGCACCTTCCAGATCATGTACTTGACCATCTCGGAATCGCCCGCAACGCCCATCGGCGTGTTGCCTTCCACCACCTGCGCGTCGCGGCTGACCACTTTCTGATCGCCCGTCACCATCACGTAGCTGATGTCGCGCAGCTCGATGTTCGTAGCCCCGGTCTCGGCCAGCATCGCCGCAAAACCCGCCCCCGCATTGACGACCTTCGCGCCCTTGCCCAAAACGCGGTAGAAGTTCTGGAACTCCTCGGACGTCGTGTCGGGCCCGAAGAAGAGGTTGTTGATGTGGACTTCATCCAGCTTGGCTGCCAGCTTGGACACCAGCGGGTTGCGCTCTTCCAACGGCAGGCCATCCAGCACGATCCTCTTGCCGGCCACGCTGATCACGACCTTCTCGTGCCGTTTGCCAAAGAGCTCCTTGAGCCATTCGTAGGCGTGCTCGATGCTCTTCCTCGCCATCGGGTGGTCCGCGGAGAACATCTCGACGTTGGTCAGCGCGACGCAGAGGCGCTTGATCAGTTCCGCCATGTCGGCGACCTTCGACTCGCGCTCCGGTGCTGCTTGAGGGGTATCCGCCATGCCTTCCTCCGGATACTGCTGGGCTCAACCTGAACACATTGTCCGTGCCGCCCCGGCACGCGTCAATCCCGATTCACCGCGCGACATTCACGCCTCAATCGCGCCGATCGTGAACCCCGCATCATGCAGCAGCTTCAGGTCTTCGCTGTAGCCCTGTCCCGGCGTCGTCAGGTAGCCTTGGGTGAAAATCGAATTCGCCGCGTACAAGCACAGCGGCTGCATCGCGCCGATGCATGCCTCGCGCCCACCCGCCGCACGGATATCCGTCGCCGGATTCGCCAGCCGGAACATCGCCAGTGCCCGCAAGCATTCGCCCGGTGTCAGTCGAGTCCGGCCTTCCATCGGCGTGCCTTTCCGCGGATCCAAAAAATTCACCGGGATCGAATTCACCCGAAGCTCGCGCAACGTCATCGCCAGGTCCACCCGGTCTTCCAACGTCTCACCCATACCCATCAGACCGCCGCTGCAGATCTCCAAACCTGCCGCCTGCGCCGCTTTGATCGTCGCCACGCGATCTGCGTGACTGTGCGTCCCGCAGATCGAGGGGAAGAATCGCGCCGAGGTCTCCAAGTTATGGTTGATCCGGTCCGCCCCCGCAGCCTTCAGCCGCTTCGCCTGCTCGACGTTCAGAAGGCCCGGCGATACGCAAAGATGTACCCGCAACTCGCTCTTGATCTGCCGGCATGCCTCGCAGAAGACAGCCAAGTCCGCCTCCGACGGCCCGCGCCCGCTCGTGACCATGCAGTACTTCACCGCACCCAGTTTCACTGCCTCGCGCGCGCCCGCGACCAGTTCCTCCACGTCGCGCATCGGGTACGTCACCACCTCCGCGGTGGACGCCGCCGACTGGCTGCAGAAGCCGCAATTCTCGCTGCACAGCCCGCACTTGGCGTTCATCAGCACGTGCAGGTTCACTTTCCGGCCGAAGAATTGCCGTCGCACCCGGAACGCAGCATCCAGCACCCCGAGCAATTCGTCATCGCCCGATCGCAACACCGCCAGCGCATCCTCCCGGCTGATTCCGCCAGCCAGCGCGCGCTCCGCCATGTGGTTCCAAGTCGACATATCTTCCTCGTTCTCCCGGCTCGTTCGCATCGTAGGGGGCATTCAAACGCCCCGGCAAGATGAAATATCCATTCGCCTGAATCCGGTTTTTCCTGCTTTTGCCCCGGCGCGCGCACCGCTATCCTATGCGCCGTAACGGATTACAAAGAGTCGACCTGCATGAATAATGAGTCATGGATAGCTGAAGTCCTCGGCCAACTCCGCGAGGATCATCTTGAACGCGTACTAAACCCCTACACCGAGTGCGGAGGACGGATTCACATCGGCGGACGCGAGTTCCTCAATTTCTCCTGCAACGATTACCTCGGCCTCGCGCGCAACCCCGCGCTCGCCAAGGCCTCCGCCGACGCGGCCGCGTCGTTCGGCGCAGGCGCCACCGCTTCACGCCTCGTCACCGGCACCCTGACGTTGCACGAGACGCTCGAGCACCGTCTGGCCGCCTTCAAGGGCTATCCCGCCGCCCTGCTCTTCGGCAGCGGATTCCTCACCAACACCGGCGTCATCCCGTCGCTTGTCGGTCGTGACGACGCCGTCTTCGCCGACCGGTTCGTACACGCCAGCATCCTCGACGCCATCGCCCTCAGCCGCGCCCGGCTCTCCCGCTTCCAGCATAACGACCCTGCGTCGCTCGACAGCGCGCTCTCCAAGTACCCGCCCTCCGGTCGCCGCCTCGTCGTCACCGAATCCGTGTTCAGCATGGATGGTGACCTCGCGCCGCTTCCGGACCTCGCGCGCGTCGCGCGCAAACACGGGGCAATGTTCATGGTCGACGAAGCGCACGCTACCGGCGTGTTCGGCCCCGCGGGCAGCGGCCTCGTCCGCGAGCATAAGCTGGAGCAGACGGTGAACATCTCGATGGGCACGATGAGCAAAGCCTTCGGCGGTTATGGCGGGTTCGTCGCCTGCACCCGCGATATGCGCAACCTGCTCGTGAACCGCGCCCGCTCGTTCATCTACTCCACCGCGCTGCCTCCCTCCGTGCTCGGCGCCGCCATCGCCGCACTCGATCTCATGGAACAGAACCCCGGTTGGGGCTCTGAACTCCTGCGACGCGCGGATGGATTCCGCAAGGCGCTCGCCGGCGCCGGCCTCAACACCATGCAGTCCGCCAGCCAGATCGTGCCCGTGCTCGTCGGCGACAATCAGAAAGCGCTCTCCCTCTCCCGCCGCCTCCGGGAGAACGGCATCCTCTGTGTCGCCATTCGCCCGCCCACGGTCCCCCCGGACACCGCACGGCTTCGGTTCTCCGTTTCCCTGGCTCATACCGAGAAGGATCTCGAATTCGCCGCGACCCAGATCGTCGCCGCCGCCCGCGCGGAGGGCCTCCTGTGAGCCGCCAGCCCATGTTGCTCATCAGCGGCTGGGCCCATGCCGCGAAGGATCTCGAACCCGCCGCCGAGCACCTCGCCGCCACGTTTGATGTCACGTGCATGTCGCCCGCTGATCTCGCAATGCACGCACCTCACGCCGCAGCCAACGGCACCTCCCCCTACGCCGCTGGCCTCCTCGAAGTCCTCCGCAGCCAGCCTGCACCCGTCTGGCTGCTCGGCTGGTCGATGGGCGGACTGATCTCCCTCGAAGCTGCACTCGCTGATCCCGCCAAGGTCGCCGGGATCATCTTCGTCTCGTCCACCGCCCGCTTCTGTTCGGATGAGAATTATCCGCAGGGCATTCCCGAGCGCGATATTCGCGCCCTCGCCGCCGCCGTACGAAAAAATCCCGACACGGTGCTGACCCGCTTCTTCTCCGAGGTGCAGGCCCCCACCGAATCCGACCCGGAATCCCTCAAAGCCCGCGTCCAGGATGCCGTCGCCCCCGGGCTGGATGAACTCACCCGGGGCCTGCGCTATCTTCAGACCATCGACCTTCGCCGCGCAGCCCGCACGCTCCACGTGCCCGCGTTCGTCATCCACGGCACCGAGGACCGCATCATCCCCTGGCAGGCCGGTCAGTGGCTCATCGAAAATCTGCCCGGCGCGCAGGGCTCCATCATGGACGACGCAGGCCATGCACTCGTCCAGCAGGACCCCGAACTTCTGGCCAACACCATCACGCGCTTCGTTCAGGCCGCGACCCAGTCCGCACCGGAACGCACCATCGCGCGCCGCTTCTCGGCATCAGCCGCGACCTACCAGGAACACGCGCTCGTTCAAAACCGGGTCGCCGAAAAGCTCATGCTGCTCGTGCCCCCGTCCGACGACGTCGTCCGTATCCTCGAAGTCGGCTGCGGCACCGGCATCCTGACCCGCTATCTTCTGCAGAATTTCCCCAATGCGACCATCGACGCCATCGATCTCTCGCCGCGCATGATCGCCACCGCCAGCGCCCAACTCGCCGCCGCGCCCACGATCAACTGGCACGTCGCCGATGCCCGGCTCTTCCGCTCGCGGTACCGTTACGACCTCATCATCAGCAACTGCGCGCTCCACTGGATCGACCCGCTCATCGAGGGCCTGCACAACCTCGCCTCGCTTCTGAAGAAGGACGGCCGCCTCGCGTTCTCGCTCATGCTCAACGGTACGCTCGCGGAACTCCACGAGTCGCGCCTCCGCGCCGCGCCGACAAAGCCGCCGCTTGGCAAGCTGCTCCGCTTCGTCGAAGTCGTCGACGACCTCTCGCTCTGCGGCCTCGCCATCGGCGAGCAGACCGAGGAGATCGAAACCGAGCGCCACCCGACCGCCACCGATTTCCTCCGCACCATCCACGAACGCGGCCTCACCGGCGGCCTCGTGTCGCGCGCTGCCACCCCGCTGAACCGAGCGGAGTTGCACCGCCTCGTCGAACTCTACACCGCTGCCTACTCGCGCGGCGGCAGCGTCCGCGCCTCCTACGTCGTCGGCTACTTCACCGCTACGCGTCAAAAGGCCGATTCATGAAAAGCTTCTTCGTCACCGGCACCGATACCGGCGTCGGCAAGACCGTTCTCTCGGCCTCGCTCCTCGCCTCCGCGCGCCAACAGGACATCGACGCCATCTATATGAAACCCGTGCAGACCGGCTGCACACGGCGCGGCTCGCAACTCGTCGCCCCCGACCTGGAGTTCTGCCTTCGCGCGGCCGACCTGCATCCGTCCCGGGCCGAGCTGATGTCGATGTGCCCCTATCGCTTCGTCCCCGCCTGCTCACCGCATCTCGCAGCAGCCAAGGCCCGACGCCCCATCCGCATCGACCGCATCGTCGCCCATTTCAGAAAGCTCCAGGCCGCGCATAAGGCCGTGATCGTCGAAGGCGCCGGCGGCGTACTCGTCCCTCTCGGCCCGCGCGACACCATGCTCGACCTCATGAAGGCCCTTGCGCTCCCGGTCGTTGTCGCCGCACGCCCCGGCCTCGGCACGATCAACCACACGCTCCTCACGCTGCGCGAACTCCAGCGCGCGCGGCTCCGCGTACTCGGCATCTTCTTCGTCCACACCACGCCCGGCAGCGACCCGGCCATCGAGCGCGATAACGAGCAAACCATCGCCCGCGCAGCCGATATTCCCATCCTCGGCCGCATCCCGTTTTCCAAGGGCTCCTCCCCCGTAACCTTGGCGACGGAGGATTCGAAGGCTCTGTAGGAGAGGCTTTACGCCTCGATCCCCGTTGTAGCAGCCGCTCTACCTACCCACATCGCTGCGCGAAGGCTGCAGGCGGGTGAGCGGCTCTCGGGATCGGTCTTGGCTACTTCGCCGGCGCAAATCGCACCTTGATCTGGTCCGGCCGGGCACCCGGAATATCCTTCGGCTTCTCCCCGTTCAGCAGGATCTGCCACACAGAAACACCGACTTCATGACGGGGGGGCGATTCGCCGAAGCCCACTGTCAACCCGTCCGGTCTGTACACCCAGTCCATGTGTGCGCTACCTTCAATCAAGAATCTAGATATCTCGTCCATGCTGGCGAAATCCCTGATCGATTCCTGCACGACCAAGCGCGGGCGGATGGTGAACAGACACCATGTTGAAGCCGGGTTGTAGATGCCAAGCTTGCCAAGGAAGCGCTCCGGCCTCGGAATCATCTTGACCACCTGCCGCTTGCCATTCCAGCGGTATTCGCGCTTGCGCGGATTCACGTAGCGGATGCTGACGACGCCATTCTTGTTGCTCGCTTCAATGGTCATACCCGGAACCATGACCACCTCCCGAATCTCGACCGCAGCACGGAGGTTCATGGGCAGAGCGCACATCAGCATCACAACAAACCCTGCGATGCATCGCCACCCCCTCATTCAGCCCTCCTCAATTCACCTTTGGGTTCATAGACGCCTAGAACGACTGTCACCAAGATACTCAAGTACGGAATCGCTTGCGTCGCCAGAACAGGCAGGAAGACATACCATCTCATGAGCTTCAGATGTCTCAGCCGTGCCGCAACCACGAACAGGCTGCCGTAGATGAAGGACAAGGCCTGTCCAGCGTAGAATTGCAGCAAGACGGAATCCGGCACAACGCGCGTCGTCACTCCTGAGATGACCTGTACCTCTTCATATTGAGACCAGAGCACCCGTATGTAGCCGGAGAAGAGCCACCATCCGAGATTGGCCAACACTATCCGGAACCAGTAGACCAAGCGCCCCACGCTCTTGGAGAAGAAGAGCTCACAGAACACGCGCGATGCCCATGTCCATGCTCCCGCGGACATCAGTAACTCACCTCCACATCAGGGACTGGGAACGGATCACCCCATGAATACCAAGGTCCGAGACCGTTCACCCAATACGTTGGCGTAAGGCAATCCCGAACACACGTAAGCAACGATACCATGGTGGGAATCGGGCTTCCTGGATTAGGCGCACGAGCACACCTCTGTACAATGTCCGGCACCACTCCCGAGGGGGTGGCCGCATCATGTTCCCAGCAGTCAGCAATGCACATATTCAACGAAAGATAAGCTCGACCCGGTATGGGCTCATAGCGAGGCATGAGTGTTCGCGGCTCCCGAGGTTTAATCCGGATTCTTCTTGGCGGGCTGTTGCGTGCTGGTGGCAGCACATCCACAGCGGCCCCGCCAGAAGCATCTACATACCTTAGCGGAGAATTCTCGGAATAGGCGAACTCATGGATCAGAATGTTGTCCGCAAACGGGTCGACCACCAGCCACCTGCCCAAGCTCGGCGAGTAGTGACGGTACCCGAAGTAGCACAGCCCTGAAGCCTGATCATACTCCTTCGAGGAGAACCGCACACTCAAATGCCAGCCTCCATTTATGGCTGCAGCACGTACCTTCTTACCTCGTCCCGTGTCCCAACTAGCACAGTCAGACTGCCGCTCATCTCCTGCCTTTCAACCATGAACGACTCGGCGTCATCACCGATCACTGTCTCGTACTTCAGAACGCCATCAGCAGAGTAGACGTACAGAAGCGATCGGTGCCAAGCACCTCGCGTGTGTGCCAGAAACACAATCCACCCTCCCTCGTCCGGCTTTAGTGCAACACCTCTAACGACTCGGACATAGCGTCCGAGAGGGGCTGAGAATCTCGAAACAACCTTTCCGCATGGTTCCATCACCCGGAATTCATCGCCAACAGCTACACTGATCAGGGGCATACCTGCCTTCATGAAAATGCCAGGAGCATAAAACACGTCCTTCGGCTCGAATCGGCACAGCAGAACACCAGAAGGACTGATCACACTCACGCATCCTCGATCTGTGAACTCATAGATGTATATGTCTGTCTTGCGGTCCATGTCGAAATCGCCGGCCAAGTAGCGCCAGGGCACGATGTCAGTTGATATCAGAGCGGGTCTTCGCGTGTCTCCATAGTGCAAACACAGCTTGCCGTCGGGATTCAGGAACAAGACATCCAGAATCCCGTCATTATTGAAATCGGCGATCTGTGGATGGTCGTATCCTTCGGCGGGAAAGCGCCAGATAACACGACCGTGGCCGTCGATACGGACAACAGAAGCTTCATTGGGCAGGTTCCCGAGGACCTCGAACGTTCCGCTTTTTTCGATGTCAACAAGCGTGCCTTCGGAGAGGGCCTCGGGAATCTCGAAGTCAATCCACTTCTCATTGTCTCCAGACACAACGAGGACCCCTCGGGATGCAAGAACCACAAGAGATCCCTCTTGATTGCGTCGCATGTCCCAAATCAAACCCATATTGGGCTCGCTCAGCAAAATGTCCTCCTTCACCCCAACAGGATTCTCAAGGTTGGAAGGCAGTGAGAGATCATATGGAAGTGGCGCACAGGAGGTGGCAATGATCACGAGCACCACTGTCACGCCCCAACACAAATCGATGTAACGCCATTTCAAAGGACTCATCTTTTCACTCTTACATCCCCGATCCACAGAATGGGTCCATCCTTGGATCACAATTCACCGGCCCCCAAGTAACTCTGGCACACTTCGCGATGCACGCAACAGCTCGAGCGTTGCACCCAGCACATGAGGGAGGGATCGGCACAGCCCAAGAGCAGGCGGTGCAGAAGTTCTGCTCGTAGCACTTGTCGTGTTTGTCGCAGCACCTGCGCACACACGGCGTCTCAAATCCATCAGGCACACCGTCGCACCCTGGTTTCTGAGGCTTGTGAGTCCAAGGCCAGAGGCCCACAGTGTCGACTAGGTTCGCAGGGCTGTTCAGACAATACCGATATACGCTGATGAACAAGTCGGCTGTATCGGGTGACGGCGCTTCGAAGGCGAACTCGTTGTCGTTTTCCGCGCTGCCGGCACCAGCGATCAGCACAAACCCTGGGCTGACAATCGGATCACAGGAGAGCCATCTGGCGACCGTCGGGGAGTAGAACCGGTACCCGAAGTAGCACAGCCCGGAGGCCTGATCATATTCCTTTGTAGAGAATCGGAATCTAGCGCTGTAACTCCCGCTGTAGCTGCGGACTTCGCCGAAGGGGGCATAGTCGTACTCTGCAACGGTATTGGTCCCGCTGCGTACGGTCGTAATGTCTCCCCGATGGTTGCAGTGATAGTAGTACGTGTTCGTCGGGGAGCCTGCTGAAAAACGCGTTTCGGCAACAATTGTTCCAATATCCCCCGCAATGCCCAGTCCCCGCGTGTAGAACTCCAGAAGCCCGCCTTGCCCATCCAGCACCGCCACAACCGACCACCCATCCCAGAGATACTGCACCTCATTCGTCTGCCCGTTCACGACTTCCCGCTTCGCCAAGCGACGCCCCATCCCGTCGTACCAGCACTCCTCCACAACCGCTCCGTTATGCAACACCTTCGCCAAGCGATTCTCCCGATCCCACACATACTCGTTCGTGCTCACAGCCCCACTTTCGGCGATTGCTTCGGCAACCAGGTTGCCGTTGGCATCGTGGTCGAAGGACTTTGCCGCACCCAGATATCCCTTCACAAACCCCGCAATCTGCGTGGCCGTGTTTCCGGATACATCCGTTACCCGCACGACCAGATCGTTTGAGCCCTGCACCACCGGCACCTCGGCGATCTCAAAGGATCCGTCGTCCGTGTCCACCGGCGCGATCCGACCTCCAGCCCTCGCCACGCTGTCAAACCACTTGTTGCTTCGAGGCCCCGGATCAACCCGTCCTGACACTGTGATCCAATCGTCGGTCCCCGAGGACAACCATACCAGTTCGTTATCACCATTGTATAGATAGCGCTCCACAGTTCCGCCAGCCGCTTCCTCCACCCGATTACCCGCTTCATCATACCGCCATCGCAGCGTATTCGTTGCGTTGAAGACTTCCTGCGTAAGCTGATAGATCGCATCATAGGCATAGGACCACTCATTACCGTCGCCGCTCATATTCGTAACCATCCCCATGGCGTCGTAGGCATAGGTCCATCCCTGAACTACCGATGTGCCGTTGCTCGCAAGCGCCTCGATAACCCGGGACTCCACATCGTAGCGGTAGACTGCAAAATCCCCGTTGCCGTACGTCTTCGTGGCGAGTCGGCCGGCCGCGTCATAGCCATAGGACACCGCGGCCGCGTCGTCCTGCAGGCTCAGCAACTGGCCACCGGCGTCGTAGGTCATCACGCTCTGCAATACGTTGGTGAATCCCGATACTCCCCGAATGGTGCGGCTCGTCACATTACCCACCGGATCATAGGCATAGATAGCAACCCACTCGACGGGGGCAAAGCCAGGTATGGAGAATCTGCTCGCCTTGTTGGTGATCCGACCCGCCCGGTCATAGGCCACAGCATTTGTGCTGCACCAGTCACTCATCCCCACCGTTCGCCCCAAGACGTCGTAGCTGAGCACCACATTGGTGCCCGCGCCATAGCTGATACCCGTCAATCGCCCCAACGCGTCGTAGCCATAGGCTGTTGTCTGCCCGAGGCCATCCGTTCGAGACGCAACTTGCCCCCGGAATGTGTAGGTGTAGCTCTGCGTCTTGCCCAAGGGGCTCACGCGGCGAGTCAACCGGGAGAAGCCGTTGGTGGGAGTGTACTCGAAGGCGGTTGTATGCGTCTCCAAACCAACGGGGATGGACAGATTCGTGATGTTGCCCAATGGGTCGTGGGCGAAGCCTACGCCATGTCCTGCGGCATTCTCGATTGCCGTGATTCGCCCCAGGGCATCGCGCGTATAGGATGTCCTGCGGCCGAGGCGATCCACAACGGCCTCCAAACCGCAGCACGAGTACTCGCTGTCGGCATGCGTGCCATCTCCGTAGTTCGCCCTGACAACACGATCCAAGTCGTCGTACTCCAGTGTGGTCGTCCAGCCTGCGGCGTCGGCGGAGGATTGCAGTCGACCAATGGAGTCATAGGACATGGCATTCGTCTGCCCGCCGGGGAGGATCACCGCCGTATTGAGACCAGACGTGTTGAACATCCATGCCGTGTTATATCCCAATGCATCGGTCAAGTTGGTGAGGTTGCCGTTGGCATCATAGGACATGCGAGTGACTTGTCCCAAGGGATTGGTTATGGCCACAACATTGTCATTGAGATCATAGCCATAGGACACTTCCTGCCCCAACGGATCGCGTCGTTTCAGGAGATTCCCCCGAGAGTCGTAGGCGTTGGACCAAGAGGCATAGAGCACGCCGTTGGTACGCCAACGCTCCATGAGCGCCCAGTGATTCGTGTCGTATACGTACAGGCGCGTGAAATGGTTGGTGGTGAAGGCACCATGGTCGAAGTCACCACCACCCAAGCCCGCGCCGATGGAAGTCTGGAATGGGTTGGTCGCGATGGCGGCCTCTATTGGGTTCCCCGACAGGTCGTAGCGACGGTGCTCCCATTGATCAGCGTTTCTGTACTCTCCGGCTGTCGGCCTATCATTCACCGCATCGACATAGATGCACTCACTGCGGGCGTCATCTCTGAAGCCTCCGTAGACGCGATCATGGGCGTAAAGCCAGCTATTGCCCGCCTCATCCTTCACGGACATCGGCCCCATTTGGTTGAACGCGTGATACCAGTATTCGTTGGTGAACCCCAGCGCATTGACCGCAGTGATGCAAAATGCCGGGTTGGTTTGGTTCGCATAGGCACTGTTACTGTACGGGGCGCCCATTTGCAGGCCACTCTTGAAGTTGAATGCAAGATCAGATCCGCTGGGATAGAGGATGTTCGTGATCCAGTTGTTGGTGTCGTACGCGAGGGCAGTCGAGTAACCACCCATATCCGTAATAGCCATGAGGTTTCCGTCAGCCGAGTAGGAGAAGATGGCCCTCCGGCCCAGGCTGTCGGTGATGTTCGTAACGAAACCCGCCTCTCCATACTGAAACGAGAGGAAACGTCCCAGTGCGTCTGTCACATTGGTGAGCATGCCTTCAGGGTCATGCCAGCAAGACAGCTCATTACCGTAGCGATCTCTCATCTTCGCAATCTGCTGGGCATTCGTGGCCACGGGGTTCGTCGGAAAGAAGTATGTGATTCCACCACCATCGAAAGTCAGGGCGTAGTACGAGCCGCTGATCGACAGATCGGAGTCGTTCCTCACGTCCAGAGCCCGGTATGCACCATTCGTGAGCGGCGTGTATTGGAGCAACTGCCCTCCGTCGATCACAACCTGCACATCACCTGCGGGCGTTCCCTTGACGTACGACATCAGGCCACAACTCCACTTGTTGCCAAAACTGTAGTAATTCACCACGCCGTTCGATGCCATGTTCTGCGTATTCACGCGATTGTAGACAAGATCGATGCGCAGACCCGGCCCTTTGGCGCTCGGATACCACATCGGCGTGTCCATTACGACGAGGTTTGCAAAGGGCAGACCAAACGAGTAACCCGGGGCCCCGGCAGTACGCCCTCCAATCCCAGCATTGGCGGCACCAGATGAGTTCCAGAGGAGACTGCCGTCGCGACACGTGGGACATCCTTCAGGACCATGTCCACCCGGACCGCTTACGGTCATGGGCCCGCTGTTCCGCCCCCCTCCCGCGTTCGCCGCTGAACACGCACCACCATCGGGATCGGGTGGAGGACTCCCACAGCAGCCGCCTCGCAAATCCTTCGCTACCCCGCGGGCAACAGGAATTCCCAAGCCCTTGCCTTGCGATGGGAGAAGCAGAGTCAGTCCTGCCCATCTGTACAGGAAGTCTCTCCGCGGCCAGATGCTGCGCCCTCCGGCAGGATCCAACACGACCACGGTTGCCTTATCGACAGATTCCACCACAACAAAGTGGCCTGAGTTCAGGTTGTCATTCATCAAGACAGATCGCCCCGACCGTCCCCCAAGCTTGGGCAGGCGGGGTGGCTGCAGGTAGACCAACACATGCTGACTTGCCGCCGCCAGAGACGATAACTCAGCCATAGAAAGGGTCACCACCCGCCCTCCGCTCAACGTTTGGAGGTCATGGAGAGAATACCCGTCCGGATGCGCGGAATCCCGTCTCGCCCACGCGTATCTGCCATACATGCTCTCCAGTGCAACGTTCTCGATGCCCTCGTTGCTTCGGGCCTGATCCCTGGCCATCAAGGCCAACGCAAGAGCTTTGACGCCACACCTGCGCTCGCCGTCTGCCTCCACAGCCGCGGCGTGGATAAGCCGGCTCCAGTTCTCGACGAACTGCCGCTCTTGCCAATCAGGATTGCATTCTCCAAATTCGCGCAACAACCCGAGCGCCGTGCGAAATCTGCCCGTCCGCGCGTACACATCGGGCAGGTAGCGCAGCACTTTCTTGCGGATTCTCATGTCGCCCGGATACTTCTCAAGGATCGAAAGGAATTTCTCTTCGGCTTCGTCGTAGCGGGCGTTGTACTTGAGATAGCATGCCATATGCATTTCAGCCTCGGCAGCCCACGGGCTCGTAGGAGTCTCGGCCACAATCCGCTGGAATCTCCCCATTGCTTCTTCCCATCGGTGGGCGTTCCAGAGTTCCATCGCCTCGCCCATATCCCTGTCTTCCTGCCCTTGTGCTGTTCCTTCCGTAGCTATCAAGTCACCGCCTCGCTGCCCGGAGAAGACAACAGACTCCTTGGTATACCCGCTCTGAGACGGGGGTGCGATGTGTACTGTCCGGCGAGAATCTCTGCCCGCGTAAACATTGCCGACCGAGAGACTCGCGCACAGACCGAGCCATGCCGCTTTCCTCCAAGGTGTGTTGAGCCCGCAGAACATGCCGTGTCTCCTTAAATATACGCTATGGTATGATTGCCCCGTTCGTCGGCCATGTGATGCTGAAGGTTGGGGGCGCAGTATCGAACTCGTTGGGTTCTGCATCAGCCCCGTCCGGCAAACCATCCCCATCCGTGTCAACAGACCACGGGTTGGTTTCGCTCTGGGCTTCCCTCCAATTCGAAACACCATCACCGTCTCCGTCCGCCCCTGCTTCCCAGATAGCGCCAATGTCGGCCAACCCAAGCTCTCCCGAGTAAATCCTTACGTCGTCGACCGCGCCATCCATCCAACAACCGCTGGACCCATGTCCCGCAATCTGTACCGGCGAGTCATCAAACAAAACCGAGAACGGACTGTTGGTCTCCGCAACACACTGTCCGTTGACGTACAGGCACTGTGAAGTACTTCCCAGTGAAGCGGCAACATGCACCCATGTGTCTGCCGGCACCGATGCAGTTGTCGTAACCATCCGAGTTGCGTTTGATGCATTCAGGCGGACGCCTGGCTTCCCGTCTTCGCAGAGAAGGACGTATCCCCGATCCTCCTCGTCGTTCTCCTTAGACAAGACGATAACGGTCCCCGCCGTGGATGCATGGCTCAGCTGCATCCACGCACATATCGTCATCACCGTGCTCCTGAGCATTGGACTATCACTCGCAACAACGCGGTCATTCTGCCCGTCAAAAACCATGCCATTGCTGATGGCGCCAACCATTGACACAATGGCGGAAGCACCATCGAACCAGCCATGGTGCCCATTCATGGAGGCATCCCACACGTTCGTTCCGGCAGTCTCATCCAACTTCCACCAAGCGACAGCGTTGGAACCACCTCCGGCAAGGGCATTGAAACCGTATTCGATCTCCCATGGATCGCTCATCCCGTCGGCATCCGTGTCCGATAAAGTCGGATCGGTGCCATACAACTCCAGTTCCTCGTTATCCGGAAGCCCATCCCCATCGGAGTCCGCCAAGAACGGGTCCGTCCCTGCCTCATGCTCGCGCACATTGGACAGGCCATCCCCGTCCTCGTCCTGGCCCATTTCATAGAGATTCCAGACATGATTGCTGGATATCGCCACGCCAAACACGCGCACATCATCCATCATGCCGGCGAAGCAATCCACCGGCGGAGAATCTAGAGAGGCTCCGATGTGAGCCTCCGTTACTCTGTGCGAAATGATCCCCACTCGGGCCGTTTGGGCAACACACTGTCCATCCATGTACAACCGATGAACCTGTCCGTCGTACGTTCCAACCACGTGATGCAACACACCAGAGGCAAGAGTGGTACTGAATGACAAACTCTTGAACCCATTGGTCTGACAGATGAGAAAATCCAGTTTCCCGTAGAAATACCGGAGGGCATAGCCGTCGTCGCCCTTCTGCCTACTGAAGAAGACCGCCCCTCCGTTTGTGTACGTTCTCGATGGCCGCACCCACACGGACACCGTCACCGATGTCGGTCTCAAGCAAGCGCTATCGCTAATCCAGACGCGATCATTCGTGCCATCGAGCTTGAGTGCATGGCCACTTATTCCGGTCACCCATGCGTATTCTGCCGCATACCGAAGGATGCCGGTATTCATGTTCCCCGAGGCATCTGCAATGGATACGCCAGCACCTTCGTCCAACTTCCACCATGCCGCCATCTGCGGCAAAGGACACGGATCAAACCCGAAGCCAACCTCCCATCCGTCCGGCATACCGTCAGCATCGCTATCAGAGTTCGTCAGAGATGTGCCAAGCAGAATCTCCCACCAATCTGGTAGACCATCCCCGTCTGAATCCGTGGTCGCATCGAAATCGAAGACGTGCTTCAGTTGCCCGAGAACGGCAGGGGCGAAGTCGGCATCGTCAGCCGTCGGCTCCGTCCACGGGTAATTGGTCGCATAGCCAACCTGCATGAGCCTCTGATAGAACGGCGCGGCCGTGTTCTTGAGTTGCCCGAGGTTGATCGGAACGTAATTGTTCGACAGCGTGAAGCTGCCGACAAGGGCGTGAACACCTGTCCCTGCACCGCCCGGTAGCGTATCCAGTTCCGCCGCCGCGTTCGTCGCCATCCACTTGAGCTGCCCGGCCAGTACTGGCGCGTAGTCATTTGCCGGCCAGTTTGTGTTGAGGACTCCCCGGGTTGTCCACCAGAATGGGGACTCGGCGGAGGTCAGGACACAGAACGCAACACACAGAAGAATCGCCAAGCCAGCAGACCAGATGTACCCCTTCTGTTTCATCATGCGTTCCTTACAGAGTGTCGCAGGTGCTACGGGCCGTTCGTGTACACGCCCATGTCTACATCGCCCTGGCGAATCAGATGTCGGATTGTGGTCTCCCCGGTCATCTCGATCGGAATCTCCACACACATCTGTCCGTTCGATGCCCCGGCCCCCACGAAGGTCGACCTGTAGAGCATCCCCACTTCGGTCTCCGTCAGCGGCCGACTGTAGATTCTCACCTCGTCAATCAATCCGTGGTAGTAACGCAACGAACTGGGAGACGTCGGAGCCCGCCCAATGACCAACGGTTCGCCGTTTTCACTCGGCGCGTTGTATGTCCCACCGTTGTTCAGTGTCCGCCTCACACCATTCTTGTACATGCTTACGGTACTGTTGCTCTCAAGCACCCACACCACATGAACCCATGTCGCAGTGGCAAAAACACTAGGCACCGAACCTCCGCTGGACTCCGTGGCCCCGTTCACATAGATGGTGCAGCCTGCATCGGGGTTGGCGTG
>DAISJM010000018.1:0-63215 GCA_036821485.1 Verrucomicrobiota bacterium
GGGAGGGGATGCTCCAAGCGCCGGTGCCGAGTTTGGTGCAGTCGATCTTGATGTCCTTGCCGCTTGCGGGGTCCTTGTCGATCACCACGAGGGGGCCGCAGACATCGCCGCCGCGCTCCTCGGGGATATAGCCAAGCTGTTCGCGATTGATCGCCAGCATGGCTTCCATGTCATCGAGGAGGGTGTCGCTTTCCGGCTGTTCATCGAATCGGCATTCACCCCAGCTCTTGCTGTTGTAATAGACCTCACGTTTGCCGGCGATGTCGTCCTTGTCGAGCAGGTCGTTCTTGGTTGTTGCCAGCAGGCGCATGGACTGGGCGAAGGTCTTCACGGTGTTGTAGGACAGCGTGCGCGTTGCGGTCTTGCCGAGGATCTCGAAATGGCCGCGCTTCACATCGTACTTCACGTTCGCCAGCGAACGGATCGGGAATTCCATCGAAGGTTTCTTGTTCTTCTTGATGATGTCGGTGTGAATATCACCGGCCACGTCCACGATTTTCCCCGAGGCGGTCTTCTTGGAAACGACTTCGGGGGCGGAGGGGGCGCTGTGCTTCTTCGTCATGTCAGACACTCCTTGTGGGGTGGAGTACTGGAGTGGTGGAGGGATGGAGTGATGGGGAAGAGGCTCTGGCCTCCCGACTCCCATTTGTGCTCTTCACTACTCCAATACTCCATGACTCCATCACTCCCTTCTTCATACATCCAAATGCGTTTTTTCCAGCATTCGACTCAGTTTGTTGATGATGGATTTCTCCTGCCGGTCGTCGAGATCGAGGATTTCCTTCAGGCCGAGCGCGAGATGGGGGATGTAGAGCTCGATATAGTTCCGCTTGCGTGCGGCCTCGGCCTCGCGCCGACGCTTGCTCAGATAGACGGACAGTTGGCGGCCGCATTCCTGCATGCCGTAGGTCATCTCACGGATGATTTCCTGGTAGTGCGCGATCGCTTCTTTGCTTTCACTGGTGAAGGGGACCCACACACTGGCCATGTGGACGAGGACTACCATCGGCCCCAGCGGCAGGCCGTTCTTCGGCTGCGAGAGCCCGTAGGCCTTCCAGTTGACGCCGGTGACGGCTTCGCTGACGGCGCACGCGCCGGCCTGGTAGAGCAGGGGGACGCGATTGGCAAAGCGCATCACCCGCACGGGTTCATCGGCGCCGATTTCCTGTTTGGGATCGGGCTTGGCGTATGCGATACCGACTTCAATCTGGAACGGGTTGCCGCGGTAGACTTCAGGGTCGCGCGTCACTGCCGTATAGAAGTCCGCCTCAATCTCTTTCTTCAATCCCGCGATGATTGCCTGCTCGCCGATGGGGGAGAGGCAATCGGTGGGCGGGCGCATGAGCTTGGTGTCCTGAATCGCCTTGTAGAGCGCCTCGCTTTCCTGGTGTGCAATTCGGGTGGGGTTGGCCTTGGGGTTCAGCTTCGCGCGCTCGCAGATTTCCAGTGCGGCCTTGTCGCTCACGCGGGAGAAATCCGTGGATAGCGCGCCGCGCAGGGTGCGTGCTGTCGCATCCTTCAGCATTTGCATCAGGATGCCGAGCTCAACACCGTGCGGGTGCGGCTTGATCTCGGTCGGCGGCTCGGGGAGCTTGTTCACAGCGCGCGTGTAGGAGACGGAAGTGGACGCTGTCTTGGGATCCTCCGGTTTCTGGCCTTTAGGGTCGGACTTCTGCATCAAGGTCAGCCGGTAGTGGAGTGCCAGGTGCGGGTTCACGATGGCGCACTGCTTGAGGTATTCGTCGACCGAGAGCCGGCCGCGGACGTAGGCGGCCTCCATCTCGATGGAGACGCAGGTGCCGTGTTTGTACTGGATGTCCTTCTCCGGGCGGCCGTCGGGTTTCACGGGGTGGAAGGTGGGGAGCCACTCGACTTCCTCATCGGCGAGGACGGTGGGCTTGTTCGAGCGCGTATCGATCTGCACGTCGATGCGATGCGCGGTCTTGCTGCCCTTGATCTTGGAAAGAATCCGCGTGGAGTTGCCGGTGGTCAATTGACCGTACATACCCGCTGCGCTGATGCCGATACCCTGCTGGCCGCGGGACATGCGGAGACGGTGGAACTTCGAGCCGTAGAGCAGCTTCGCGAAGATCTTCGGGATCTGCGTCTTCATGATGCCGGGACCATTGTCGGTGATGCTGACGCGGAAGCGATCATCGGCGGTCTGCTCGATGTCGATGCTGATCTCGGGGAGGATGCCGGCCTCTTCGCAGGCATCGAGCGAATTGTCCACGGCTTCCTTCACGCAGGTCATCAACGCCTTGCGGGGACTGTCAAACCCGAGCAGGTGGCGGTTCTTCAGGAAGAATTCGGAGACGGAGATTTCGCGCTGCTTCTGCGCCATAGTCTCGGCGGTTTCGGGTGCAGCGTTCTTCTTGGTGTTCTTGGCCATAGCGCTCCTTGGAAAATTGAGGACTAAACTACCCGCGTGGGTCAAGAGGGGCAACGGGAAAGAGGGTTTTTTCCGAGGCGGCTCGCAGTGCTTGTGCGGCGACGCGGACGGGAGTTGGGAAGTAGATGTGCTGCGATTTTCCAAGGGTTGGAAAAATCGCTTCAGGATTTTCCAATGATTGGAAAAAGCGGGCGCGCGGGCAGGCTCAGCCGCCGGGTCTTGACACGAGGCGCGGGTGGGGTTATTAGTTAAACATCTGTTTGAAACAAATGTTGGGTGTGCATTGTTGTGTGAGGAAAAGAATGACGCAACCATCTGATAATAAAGGCGATGCGAAGGCTCGCATCATGCACGCGGCCTTGTGCGAATTCGCGGTGATGGGGTTCGACGCGGCTACGGTCCGCAGCATCTGTGAAGCGGCTGGCGTGAACGTTGCGGCGGTGAACTACTACTTCAACTCCAAGGAGAATCTCTACCACGAGGTCATTCGGGCGCAGTTTGAGGATTTCGGAGTTCAGCTCATTCGTATCCCCGACAAGGTCCACGACGAGGCCTCGTGGCGTGCGGCAGTGCACGAGTGGGTGCTGCACAGCCTGCAGATTGTTGTCGATGATAACCCGCCGCACGTCTGGGTGAATCGCCTCTTCATGAATGAGCGGCACCATCCTTCGAGTCAGTTGCCGCTGCTCCTCGACAGCTTCTTCAAACCGGTGGACGAGAGCCTTCGTCGCCTGATTCGGATGGGGATGCCTGCGGGGGCGGATGAGATGGATGTTCAGATCTGGGCTACATCCGTTCATGGGCAGGTCAGCATGTTGGGGCAGCGGTCGGGGCCGTGGAAGAAGATACTCCTGCCGCCAGACGCGGAGCGGGGGCGGTGGCTGTTGAAGATGGCGGAACATATTTCGAGCAGGATCATTTCGGAACTCAAGTATCGGCCGGCGACGGAGAAGACCCCATGAAAACCCTGTCGAAGATCGGTGACATTTCCAGGTTTGTGGTGGTGCTGGCCCTTGGCTGGGCCGTGTCCGGATGCGGGACGATGAATCCCGAGAAGACGAGGGCGCGTCACGCGGAGGGCTATCGTGAGGATCTTCTGGCTGAGACGACGCACGTGCTGGAGCATTACACGAATCGTCTATCGATGGCCGACTGTCTTGCCCTTGCGCGCGAACGCAGCCTGTCGCTCACCGTGTCGCGGCTTGAGGAGCGGCTGGCAAGGATCAACCGGCAGACGGCGTTCAGCGCGTTCCTGCCGCAGGTGGAATACGAGTTCCAATCGGTGAATCTCAGCAAGCCGCCGGAGAAAGCCATCAGCGGCGGGGTTGTGCAAATGCAGGATCAGAATGTGAGGGAAGGCGCGCTGCGGATTGTGCAGCCGGTCTTCACGCCGAATGCGTGGCTGATGTATGTCTCGGCGCGTCGTGGCGCGGATATTCAGAAGTTGGCGCGCCAGCGGGCGGAGCAGCTGTTGGACCTTCAGGTCGTGAATCTCTTCTATCAGTACACAACGCTGGCGGATCGCGTGGAATCGACCCGCCGGGGGCTGGAGTCGGCCGCCGAGTTGCAGAAGGAATCGGCGGCGCTTTTCCGCGAGGGCTATCTGCTGGAGGCCGATCTGCGGAAGGTGGATACGCTGCAGGCGAGTCGCGCGCAGCAGCTCTCGGCGCTGGAGCGGCAGCTTGGGCTGGCGAAATCGCGTTTGCTCGAGGCGTTGAATCTGTGGCCGCTGGCAGACGTGACCTTCGACACGGAGTCGCTGGCAAAGGCGGTGGCAGAGCCCGACGTCGCGGGCCGCGGAGTGGAAGAGTGCATCTACACAGCCCTCACGAACCGCCTGGAGTTGTTCGCGGGCGACCGGGGCATTGAGCTGAGAAAGAACGAAATCCTGCGTTCGATTGCCCTCTTCCTTCCGAATCTCTACGGCTTTGCGAATTTCTACACGACATCGGATTCCTATACGGTGAACGATCAATATTGGGGCAGCGGGTTGCAGGGGACGATGTCGGTGTTTGCTGGTTTCCGCAATGTCAACGCGTACCGGGCGGCGCGCGCAAATCTGAAGCAGGCCTACGTCGAACGCGAGGAGCAGTCGATGTCGATCATGGTGCAGGTGATCGAAGCGTGGAAGAACCTGCAGGATGTCGGCGGGCAACTCGACGTGGCGCGCCAGGCCGCGGAGGCGGCGCGGCTCGACATGGCCTCCGCCAAGGCGTCGTACGATGCGGGTACGGAGAGTTTTTCGAGCTGTCTGCAGGCAACGGCCGCGAGCGAGTCGGCCGAAGCGGCCTTGCGGGCGGCTGACAATGCGAAGGCCGTGGCGCTGTATGTGTTCAACGATGTGATGGGTCTGAACAAGGAAGCGAGAAATGAAAACAAATAGCATTTGTCTCTTGAGCATGGTGTTGGCCTTGGCGCTGCTGGGCGGTGGGGTGGGCTGTGGTCGCAAAAAGGCGGTGGGAGCCGCGGCGCGCGTGATCAAGATCACGACCGTGCAGCCGGTCGTACGGACCTTCCGAAGCAGCCTGCGGGTGCAGGGCACGGTGGAGGCGAAAAACACGGCGGGCATGGCGGCGCTGGTTGGTGGCATCGTCGAGGAGCTGTTCGTGGATGAGGGGGACGAGGTGAAAGCGGGGGCCTCGCTGTTCCAGACGGACAAGAAGAACCTTGAGAATCAGGTTCAGATTGCGCGGGACAACGTGAAGGTGGCGGCCGCGTCGAAGGTCGAAGCGGATGCGGCATGTCGGCAGGCGGATGCGATGTTCCAGAAGGCGAATGCGGATTATCAGCGCGCGAAGAAACTTTACGAGGTCGACAAGGCCATCACGCTGGATGCCTTTGAGCGAGCCGAGACGACGTTCAAACAAGCGGACGCCGGGTTGGCCCGAGCGAAGGCGGCTGCGGAACTGGCTGCGGCCCGTGAGACGCAGGCGGCCTCTTCGCTGGGGATTGCCGAGAAGCAGTTGGAGGATTCGCTGGTCAAAGCCCCGTTCGACGGCGTGATTACGCGCAAGCACCTGGAGGCCGGTGAATATGCCAAGGCCGGAGACATGGTGGTCATGCTGGAGGATCCTTCGGTGCTGGAGGTGTCCTTTGTACTCGCCGCGCAGCACTACGAATTGGTGAAAGCCGGCGAGACGAAGTTGCATCTCCTGGCGGGCGCGCAGGATCGGGGTGAAGCCGTGGCGTACTACAAGTCACCAGCGGTCAATCCGGTGACGAGAACGTTCGAAGTGAAGGCCGGCATTTCGGATGCGGCGGGGTTTGCGCCGGGCATGCTGTGCGACGTGGATGTCACGGTTGGAGATCGTGAGGGGTTGGGTGTTCCCGATGTGGCCGTGGGACGTCGCAGTGGGCAGCCGGTGGTATTTGTGGTCAAGGGCGGCAAGGCTTCGGCTCAACCCGTGAAACCCGGATGGAGTGAGGGCGGGTTTACGGAGTTGCTTGATGCGGATGCCTTGTCGGGCGCCGACGTCGCGGTGGAAGGGCTTTCGTTCCTGAACGACGGGGACACCGTTCGTCTCAATTGATGTAAGAAAGGGCGCGACCATGTTCCTATCCAACGCATCCATCAAGAGGCCGATCGCCATGACCACGGTTATCCTGGTCCTGACGGTGTTCGGCCTGTTGGCCTATCGAAACATCGGGGTCGACCTGATGCCGCAAGTGGAGATGCCGTTCATTACGATCGTGACGGTGTATCCCGGGGCCTCTGCAGACGAGATCGAGACTTCGGTGGCCAAGAAGATCGAAGATGCCGTGGTGGCCGTGGACGGTATTCGCCATCTCGACTCCACGTGCATGAACAACGTCTGCCAGACGATGATCGAGTTCAATCTCGGTCGTGACGTGGACTTTGCCGCGATGGACGTGCGCGAGAAGATTGATCTTATACGGCAGGATCTGCCGGACGCGGTTGAGGACCCCAAGATCCTGAAGTTCGACATCAACGCGCGGCCGGTGGTGACGTTGGCGCTGGCGGGCGATTTGCCGGTGGACGAGTTGTACGACTACGCCGACAACCGGCTCCGTGACCGGTTGTCTACACTGGAGGGTGTGGCCAACGTAGAGGTGGTCGGTGGCGCGAAGAGGGAAGTCCACATCCTCGTCGACAGAGACAAGCTGGCGTCAAAGGGACTTACCACGCCGGATCTGGTCAATGCGATTGCTGCGAACAATGTGAAGATCCCGTCCGGCACGCTTAAGGCTGGTCAGCGTGAATTCTCCGTCACCTTCGATGGCGAGGCTACGAGGATTCAGGATCTTGGCGATATCCAAGTGGGGGTGCTGGCGGGCGAACGCGTCTACCTGCGTGATGTGGCACGGATCGAGATGGGGACGGAACGCGTCGAGACGGAGGCCTTCATTCGTGGGAAATCCTGTATTGCCATTCGGGTGGTCAAGAAAGGCGAGGCCAATGCGGTCAAAGTGGTGAACCGGGTTCGCGCGGCGTTGGATGGAATCCGCCAGGAACTGCCCGGGGGGATGGAGCTGATTTGGTTCCGCGACGACGGCGAGTATATCGAATCGACCGTGCGGGATGGGTGGAGCAGTGTTATTCAAGGTGTTCTGCTGACGGGTGCGATTCTGCTGCTCTTCCTCCAAGATATCCGGACGGCTTTTGTGGCATTTGTGAGTATCCCGGCGTCCATCGTGATTTCCTTCGCGGTCATGCCGTCGCTCGGCTACACGCTGAACACACCGACGATGACGGCCTTCGGTTTGTCAGTGGGTATCCTTGTCACCAATTCCATCGTGGTGCTGGAGAATATTGCCGCGAAACTTTCCGGGCATCGCGACCATGTGAAGGACGACGTGCAGAAGGCGACAGCGGGTGTGGCCGTGGCCGTATTGGCCAGCGCACTGACGAACATCGTGGTGTTCGTGCCCGTGGGCATGATGAAGAGCTTGAGCGGTCGCATGCTGAGTTGCTTCGGCGTGGTGATCGCTTCGGCAACGCTCGCGTCGCTGTTGATCAGTTTCACCCTGACGCCGATTCTGGCGATGATTCTCCTTAGGAAGGAGTCCGGGTTCAATAAGCACCTGCAATGGATATTCGGTCCCTGGCAGCGGTTCTACGCGAGACTGGAGGCCGCCTATCATCGTTCGCTCGAACGGATATCGAAGAGGGCGGGGCTCGTGGTGGGTGTGACGCTGATTGTTCTGGTGGTGTCGCTCATCACGATTGCGCCGCGCGTGTCGATGACCTTTGTGCCGCAGGCGGATCAGGGCGAGGTTACGATCAAGCTCGAGTATCCCGGCGACTTCAACGTGGAAGAAACCGGTCGCCGGGCGGCGGCCGTGGCCGAGAAGATTGCAGCACAACCTGGAGTGACGGAAGCCATGGTCATTGCCGGGAAAGTGCAGGGCATGCTGGGTCAAGTCTCCGAGGGCCCGTATCTGGCAGAGATACAGGTCAGGCTTGTGCCTAAGACGGAGAGGAAAAAGGGCATCGAGGCCTTCCGTGACGAGCTTCGGCAAATGCTCCTGAGCGAGCCCGGCTGCCAGTATTCGGTGATGATTCCATCCACGATCGGCGGCGCTTCGAAGATGATCGAGGCCAAGATTGCCGGCGATGACCTGGACGTTCTGGCCAAACTCGGTCGCGAGGCTGCAACCATTGCCGAGGAGAGTCCGCTGACCGTCGACATCGAGCACTCCGTGCGCGTCGGAAAACCCGAACTGCGGGTATATCCCGACTTGCCGGTGTTGCACGATATGAACGTGCCGGCTCGAAGTCTTGGACTCGCGCTTCGCGGGAACATCGAAGGTCTGAAGGCGGCCACCTTCAAGAAGGGTGACCGGACCTACGATATTCGCGTGAAACTCGAGGAGCAACCGGGTCGCGAGCAAGTACGCGCGATGAATCTTCCGCAGCCCGATGGCCGGCCACTCAATATTGATGCTCTTGCACGAATCGAGCCGGATGAGCAGCCGGTGCAGATCATCCGCAGCGAGAAGCAGCGCGTGGTACGGCTCTACGCGGATCTCGCACCCGGCGCCGGTCTGGGCAACGCGGTGACAGCTCTCCGGACGTCGGTCGAGAAGATCCTTCCCGCAGGCTACAGCCTGACGTTCACCGGTATGTCGGAGAAGATGGCAGAGGCCTTTGGCGAGTTCGGGAGCGTGACGATGATCGCGATTCTGCTGACTTACCTGCTGCTCGCTGCGATTCTCGAATCATGGACGCAGCCGTTGATGATCATGATGACGGTGCCGTTTGCGTATCTCGGTGTTTTCGGGATTCTTTGGATCACCCGTTTGCCCTTGTCGATCCTTGGCCTGCTCGGCGGTGTCATGCTGATCGGCGTGGTGGTGAACAACGCGATCCTGATGATGGACGAAGTGAACGTGCTTCGGCGGGAACGGGGCATGCACAAGCGCGAGGCGATGTTGAAGGCGGCGACGCACAAGTTCCGCCCGATCTTCATGACATCGATGGCGGCGGTGCTGGGCATGTTGCCGATGGCGATGGGGCGTGGGCTCGGCAGTGAGATTCGCGCAAGCATTGGGGTGGGGTCTGTGGGTGGCATGGTTGTATCGAGCATTCTCTCGCTGTACTTCATACCGCTTCTCTACATTCTCGTGGGCCAGACGGATCGCAGCCAGGACAAAAAGTCGCACAAACTGGAAGCTGAGACGCCGTCGGAACCCGTGCGCGCACCGGATTCCGAGCGCTGAGTCGGTGATTTTTCCAATCCTTGGAAAAATGCGGAGCGGTTTTTCCAAGGGTTGGAAAATCTTCGCCCGGTCAGGCTGTGTCTGCCATACTATGGCCATGGGAGGGCGGTTATGAAACGACGTGGCGCGGTTCTCGTGGTGCTCAAAGCGCTGGGTGTAGTGGTGCTGCTGGCCATGGCTCTGATCATCGCGGGTCGTTTCCTTGTCCAGCCCTGGCCGGAGCGCGCGCCGGGCGTCGTACTCGAACCTGCGCGCCCCATTCTCCGGGAGGCCGATGTAACGCCCGACAATGGCTACTATTACCTTCGCCAGATCGTCCAGCCGTCGGCGACTTCTCAGTGGGACAAGACATGCTTCTCGGAGTTCGCGGCGTGCGGATGGGGCAAGGGTACGTCGACCCAGTTGGAGGTATGGGTGCAGGCCATGGAGCCCGCGCAGGGGCTTCTGCGGAGCGCGGCGGATTGTACAAACAACCAGGTCCCGTCGGTGGACTCGTTCACCATGCTGGTGCCGTACGTATCGCCATTCCTGACGGCGGCCCGGTCGGCATGCGTCATGGCTGAACAGGCGGCGGCGCGGGGTGATTGGGAGGAGGCTGGGGAACACTATCGAGCGGCCCTGCAGACGGCAGACCAAGTGAGTCGTGGGGGTTCGGTGCTTCACGTACTGGTGAACATTGCGGTTGCGCGCGTCGCTTGCGACAGCATGCGCCGAACGGTAATCGAGAGAACCCCGTCATCTGATTTCCTTGTGCGGATGGAAGCGTTGCTGGGAGAAATCGATCGTGACCTCGAGCCGTTCTCTGAGTGTATACGCTACGAGTATCTTTGCTGGAGAAACGGCATGTCGGAGTTCTACCGCGCGCCGCGCAGGTTCTTCAGTATCGGCGATGCGGAGGACCAGACGGAGGGCGCATGGTTCAACGTCATCAAGTGGCCCGCGTTGTGGCTGATGGGCAGCACGCCGTCGCAGACTACGCGGCACATGGAGGCGATGTATTCGCAGATGATTCAACTGGCGGAATCGGAACGTCCGCCGCAGCGCAGTTTTGACGACATTGTGCCGGGGCTTTGGCCGAGGGGCACGGTTGAAAGGGTAGGGATGTTCACCGACGATTGTGTCGGGAGAATTCTGGTGGCCTTGCTGATGCCGGCGATGGACAACGCGATGGAGCGCTACTGGGGGCACAGGGTTGCGTTGCGCGGTACGCGGTGTGTGCTGGCGATCCGGGCGTACGAGTTGAAGACGGGGCGAGTGCCGGATAGGCTGGAAGAGCTCATCCCGGGTTACCTGTCGGCCGTGCCCGATGATTGCTTTGCGCCGGTGCCTTCGCCGTTTCGGTTTGCGAAGCGGGATGAGGGTTGGGTGGTCTATAGCGTGGGGCCGGACGGGGTGGACAATCGGGCGCGGTATGACTGGCTTTCGCAGAGCGATCGTGCCGCCCATGGTACAGAATGCGATGTGATATTCGGATTGGACGAGTCGGCGCGGCGGTGTGAGGAGTATGTCGATGCGCAGTCCCATCCATCCGTCGGAGTTTCCTGTCCGCGCGGCGACTGATGTGCTTGGATTTGGGCGTCGACGGTAGTACGTTCGGAGCACGTCCTGCAACTAGTTCATGGAGGTGAAATATGGTCAGCGCGCTGGTACTTCTGAATGTGTCGCGAAACAAGATCAACGAGGTCGCGGGGAAATTGGCGGAAATGGATGGCATCACCGAGGTGTACTCCGTGGCCGGCGAGTATGATCTTGTGGCGGTGATCCGCGTGAAGGACAACGAGGATCTTGCGCAACTGGTGACGAATCGTCTGCTCAAGGTGGAAGGCATCACCAAGTCGGAGACGCTGATCGCTTTTCAGGTCTATTCGCGTCATGACCTGGAGTCGATGTTCTCCATTGGCGCCGACAAGTAGAGAAGGTGGTCGGTCGCGTCGTGAAGCTTGTCATCCAGATCCCGTGTTACAACGAGGAGCCGACGCTTGGCGTCGCGCTTGCGGCGTTGCCGCGGTCGCTGCCCGGCGTTGACGTGATCGAGTGGCTGGTGGTGGATGACGGCAGTACGGACCGCACGGCGGAGGTGGCGAAGGCGGCCGGCGTGGATCACGTGATTCGCTTCCGGCGACATCGGGGTTTGGCCAGAGCTTTCATGGCGGGGTTGCAGGCGGCGCTGGCCGCAGGGGCGGATGTTATCGTCAATACCGATGCCGACAATCAGTACAGCGCGGCGTCCATCCCCGACCTGCTTGCGCCCATCCTGGCGGGCGGTGCCGATATTGTCGTTGGCTCGCGACCGATTGCCGAGATCGAACACTTCTCGCCGCTCAAGAAACTTCTCCAGCGTCTGGGAAGCTGGGTTGTGCGATTGGCGAGTAATACGGCGATCGACGATGCGCCGAGCGGATTCCGTGCTTTCACCCGCGATGCGGCGATGAAGATCAACGTGTTCAGCGAGTACACCTATACGCTGGAGACCATCATCCAGGCGGGTCAAAAGGGGATGGCCGTGGTGGCGGTGCCGATTCAGACCAATCCGCCGTTGCGCACGTCCCGTCTTGTTCGGAGCATCCCGCAGTATTTGCTGCTCTCCATGGCGACCATTGTCCGGATATTTGTCACGTATCGTCCTTTGCGGTTCTTCACGTTGATGGGGTTTGTCTTCTTCATCCCAGGGTTCCTGCTGGGAGTGCGGTTTCTGTTCTACTACTTCAGCGGGCATGGCGTTGGTCACGTGCAGTCGGTCATTCTCTCGGGGTTACTGATGGGGGCAGGCTTCCTGCTGATGGTGATTGCGCTGGTCGTGGATCTGATCGCGGTGAATCGGGTCCTGCTGGAGAATGTGGACGCGCGGCTGCGGCGTATCGAGGGCCGGACGGGTTCCGGTGCGCGACATGCCTGACGCGGTCGCGCTGAATGACGGCGCAAAGGCGGTTTTGGTGGGGCCGGCTCTTCCTTGCCGTGGCGGTGTGGCGCAGTATTCCACGATGTTGCACAGGACATGGCGCCAGCGTGCCGAACTCCTGACAATCTCCTGCGCAGAGAGTTATCCATCGTGGCTCTATCCCGGGCGGTCCACCGTCGAACCTGGTTTTGAGCATCACCAAGAGCCCGGCGTTGAATACCTATTGAAACCTTTTCAGCCTGCGAATTGGAAACGCGTGGCGCAGCGGATTCTGTCTCACGGGGCTCGGACCGTGGTGTTGTCGTGGTGGACGGCATTCTGGGCGCCGGCGATTGGCCTATTGGCCCGGAGGTTGCGCGCAGGCGGCATGCGAGTGGTCTTCCTCTGCCACAATGTTTTCGACCATGAGCCGTCGTGGTGGAAGGTTGGCCTGACAAGATGGGTGTTGAAGTCCGGCGATGCCTTTGTCACGCAATCACAATCCGAGGCCGACGTGCTGCTGAAGCTTCTCCCGGGAGCATGCGTCCATGTGTACCCGCATCCGGTGTTCACGCAGTATCCGGAGGCACAGTGCAAGATGCCGCGCCGTGCGGGGCTTGAGCTCCTTTTCTTTGGGTTGGCGCGGCCCTACAAGGGCTTGGACGTGCTGCTGGGTGCGATGCGGTTGCTCAAAGGAGAGGACGTCTTTCTGACGGTGGCCGGCGAGTGGTGGATGAAGAACGACGCGTTGCGTCGGGAGTTGGCGGCCTGCGGCAATGTGGAGATTGTGGACCGGTACATTCCTTTCGCGGAGACGGGCGACTACTTTCAGCGTGCCGACGTTGTGGTGTTGCCGTACCGAACTGTCACGGGCACGGGAGTTGTGCCCCTGGCCTACCGCTATGGAAAGCCAGTGGTGACTACACGGGTGGGTGGACTGCCGGAAGTGGTTGAGGACGGCGTGTCCGGGCGATTGGCGGATTCAGGTGATCCGCAGGCCTTGGCTGCAGCGCTTCGTGAATTTCGACCGGGGCATGGGTTGCCGGCGGGTGGGGTGGCGCGGGTTGCGTCGCGCATGACGTGGGCGGGGCTGTGTGATACGTTGAGCAAAGCATGAAGATATTTCGTTTTCGCGACGTGGTTCCCGAGATACCGAGGCTTCTGTTTCGCAGGTCATTGCGTTTCCGTTTTGAACTGCTGCCGCAGGAGGCGCGGAACCTGTCCGGCAGGAAGATCATGAATTTTTTTGTCGCGGGCTTGAATCAGTTCTTCAAACCTGCGCGCCCGTTTGGCCATCCGGTGGTGGCGCAGGTCGAGCCCAGCAACTACTGCAATCTGGCGTGCCCGTTGTGTGTCACCACCTCGCAATCCAATGCGCGTCCGCGCGCGCTGCTGTCCCTGGAGACCTTTAAATCGTTCATCGACGAAGTGGGCGATTACCTGTTGATCATCGTGCTTTGGAATTGGGGCGAGCCGTTCCTGAACCCGGACCTGTGCCGCATGATTGCCTATGCCAAGAAGAAGGGCATCGTGGTCCATTGCAGCACGAACGGGAATGTTCCGATGGACGACGCGAAAGCTGATGAACTGGTGGCGAGCGGATTGGACAGCCTGGTGTTCGGTATCGACGGCGCAACGGAGAAGACATATCGGCAGTATCGGAAAGGTGGAGACCTGTCGCGCGTCATCGGCAACATGGAGAAGATTATTCAAGCGAGGAAGCGGCAAGGGGTGACGACACCACGACTTGTTCTGCGATTTGTGGTCATGAGTCACAATGAGCACGAGATCGAATTGGCGCGGGCGTTGGCTAAGAGAATTGGTGTCGACTACTTTTCACTGAAGAACGTGGACCTTCCATCCTCGTGCGGGGAGGACCTGGACAGCAAGTATGTGCCGGTGGCGAACAAGTACCGGCGCTATGAGTACGGCGAAAAGGCAGGTGATCGGAAGAGACAGCCCTTCGTCTGCCCGCGCCCGTGGAAACGCATCACGTTGGATGCTTTGGGGCACATCATCTTCTGCGAAATGGACTATCAGAACCTGCATCCCTTTGGCTGCATGAACGAAGGCGAGAGTGCGATGAGTGCGTGGAAGGGAGATACGGCCGCGAGCTTCCGGCGCGAGTTCCACGACGGCCACAACCGATTTGCTCCCTGCGTAACCTGCACGTACAAGAACAGTACGACAGACGGCTGCATCATTGACTGCGAGCGGATGCGCCCACCCCGGGGGGCCTGAGACCTGCCATGCTATGCAGCGTCATCATTTGCACCTTCAACCGTGCGCCACTGCTCCGGCGCGCGCTGGAGGCCTTGGAACACCAGACGCTTGCCCCCGACACGTACGAGATTCTCGTGGTGAATGATGGATCCACGGATCATACAGCGACGGTGTGCGAGGAGATGCGATCACGCCTGTCCGGCCTTCACTGTATTGCCATGTCTCGGAATGTTGGGCATGCCGCGTCGTGCAACGAGGGGGTGCGCGTGGCGCGTGGCGATTACATCCTGTTTACTGATGATGATTGCGTTCCTGATGAGCATTGGGTTGAGAGGATGAGGTCGGCGCTGGATCGTGAACCGATCATCACGGGCGCGGTCGAGAGTCCAAGATCTCCCTATATCAAACTCTGCCACAACATTGACCAGTTTCATCGCTACATGCCGGGTCGCCCGCGGGGCCATGTGCCGTTCATCGGTGGTGCCAACATCGGTTTCCGGCGAGCTGTGCTTGAGGAGCTTGGGGGCTTCGAAGCGGGGCGACGTCTGGCGTTCGACACGCAAATTGCGCTGCGGGCGCAGGAGGCGGGCTATCACGTATGTTTCGAGCCGGATGCGATTGTGCTCCACGATCCCCCGGCCGAGCGATGCCATTTTGTGGAGGTGCTGCGCTATTCGGCGTCACATGCGGCGGCTACAATCTCCTTGCGGATCGAGCACGGGAACGTACTGGGGACACCCTTCGTGCTAAAGTCTGTGCCCTTGCTGATACTGTCGGCCCCCGTGATCGCTTCCGTCGTAGTGGTGCGGATGTTTGCAGGTAACCCGCGGCTCTGGACGTGTCTGCATGCGGCTCCCATGGTGTGGCTGATGAAACTGTCTTGGTGTTGGGGTGCTGCCCAGGGGCTCCTCAGGTTGCGTCGCAGTGAGAAGGGGACCCCATGACGATGCCCGAGATGTCTGTCATCATCCCTGCAGAGCATCGCGGGAAGTTTTTGGCGAAGGCCATTGAATCAGCCATATGCATGACAAGTCCTGCCGGCGGTTTTGAAATCATCGTGGGTCTGCTGCGCGGTGATACCGATGCTCGTCGCACGGCCGAGGAAGTGATGGGACGGGCCGGTGTGCAAGTGCATCTTGTTGAGGCAGGGGGAAGAAGCCACGCCAGTATTCTTAATGCTGCGTGCCGCCTGGCACGGGGAAGGGTTTTGGTATTTGCCGACGACGATTGTGTATTTTCTCCGGATTGGCTCGTGGTGCTTGATGAGGTCTGGAAGACGCATCCGGGCGCGGTGATGGTCGGTGGATCGGATCGCCTGCCACCGGGTTCTTCACCGTTCGCGCTGGCGCTGGACGTTGTGCTCAACTCCTGGGTGGGTTCGGGCATGGCTCGCCGGGGCGAGGGTTGGCGGGCGGGGACCTACTATCCCAAGCTGTGGGGTATGGCCATCCTGAGGGAGAAGGCGATGGAGTTGGCCAGACCATCCGACAATGGTCCGCGCGTGTTCGATGAGGACCTTGAAGTGATGGAAGCGGCGGACCTGGGGAGTCGATGCCGTTCGGCCGGCTATCAGATCCTCTATTGCAAGGACTGGGTGATAGGGCATCACCGCCACACGAACTGGAAACTGTTTGCCTTGCGTTGCTGGCAAATGGCCGTTGCAGCCAAGCGTCTTGGAACGCATGGGTTTGCGCACGGACTGCTGGCCATCTGGAACGTGGGAATGTTGCTGGCGGTTTTCGCCGCCGTTCTGGTGGGGGGATTCCGTCCAGTCGTGCTCTCGGCCTTTGGGTTGTATGCTGCCATTCTGCTGACGATGGGGCTGGTGGGTGCCGTGAAGACGGGGCGTGCGAGTGTTGCGTGGAGGGTCCCGCTACTGCTGATGGTGGTTCACTTCGCCCGCGGATGGGGCTATCTGCTAGGCTCTCGGAACGGGAGTGGGGTATGAGTTCTTCAGCGTGGTTTACCAAGGCCCGCGCGGCAGCCGGGATTCTGCACGGGTCACGAACTTTTGGTGGTCCGGTGCAGGCCGGGATTGGACTTTCGCATCACTGTAATCTGAAATGCATCCACTGCTATTTCTTTTCCCCGGTGGCGTCGATGCCGAACTCGCGCGAGCGGCGTCGCGGTCTGCTGGGGAACGCCCCGGCGGCCGACAGTCCCGTTGGCATTTCCCCGATCGATGTTGATCCGACGGCGGAGCATCGACTCATCGACGAACTGTTGCGCATGGGTACGCGCAGATTTCAGTTCACCGGCAACGGCGAAGCTTTCATGCATCCGCAGGCGCTCGACTTCATGCGTCAGGCCAAAGAGGGTGGGGCCTTCTGTTTCTCGAATACGAATGGGACGTTGCTTCGACCAGCCGTGATTGACGCACTGTTCGACATGAGCTTTGACGAGTTGAGAGTGACGGTGATGGCCGGCACGGCGGACGGTTATGTCCGCACGCATCCGGGGGTGCGAGCGGCGATGTTCGACCAGCTTCGCGACAGTCTCCGTTACATCGCGGAGCAGAAGCAGCGGCTGGGGCTGAGGAAGCCGTGCGTCAAACTGGTCATCATCGTCGTGAAACAGAATCACGACGAGTTGCTGAGCTTTGCGCGTCTGGCGGAGGACGTGCGGGCAGATGGCGTGCTGATCAAGCCGGTGGATGACGTGGGAGACCCCGGGTTGCTGGCCGTCGTGCCGAGCGATGAAGAATCGATGGTCGTTCGCCGGCAGGTCGATGAATCGCGCGGCATGTTCGAACGAGCGGGTATCGGTCACAACACGGACCATTTCCTGTCGGTCTTTCAGAGGAGGTTGGACACCGCGGAACTGTATCGAAGCATTCCGTGTGTCTATGGCTGGTTGTCGACGTTGATCGAGGCCGATGGCACGGTCTATCCCTGCTGCCGTTGTTACGATACGTTGGGCAATGCATTCGACAGCGGTTTCGCGGCTATCTGGGAAGGTGCTGCCTACCGTGAATTTCGGAGGCAGGCGATTTCATTGCCGCGAGGCACGACGGCGGTCAAGGGGTGCTCCTGTGAGCGATGCGTGCATCACGAGGCGAACATCAAGGCCTATGGCATGATGCATCCTTGGGCACGGCGTCGTCTGCGCAATTTGGCGGTTAGTCGGGGTGGGGGAGACGGGGAATAGCGCCCTCGCATTTTGCAGGGCAGTTCGTTCCTGTCTTGCCGTGGGACTTCACAGACGGTAGACATCTCCCATGCGTTTGCGAATCATCGTCTCGGTACTGCTCTTCCTGGCGATTCTTGCGCTGGGCGGGGCCTATTACCTTCATCACGCGAGTGATTTCCGTCTCATCACGACGCTTGCGGTCATGCCGGTGGTTTTGCTGGTGGCGTGCAAGGTGTCGCTGGCCGTGCTCCAGGCCGTGCCGCTGCAATTGCTTACGGAGCCCTACGGCGTTCGCCTGACGTGGCTCCAGGCCTTCAGCCTGTCGCGCGCGACGATGTTCACCTCCTTGTTTCTCCCCTTTCCGGGTGGTGCCTCGGTCAAGGCGGTCTACCTCAAGAAATTCCATGACTTCAAGTATGGCTCGTTCATCGCATCGATGAGCATATCGGGCATTATCAAGATCATGGTGATCAGTATGTTTGCGATGGTGATCACCATCCCGTACCTGCCGGGTTCGGCGATGCTGTTGCTGGTGGCCGGAGCATTCTTCGGTGCGTCGGCAGGATTCCTGTCGCTGGCCCATCGCATACCGGACCGTTGGTTGTCCTTCTGGGGAAGGCTGCAGAAATTGGCAGCCGAATGGCGAACGATCCGGCATAACCGGTTGGTGCTGTTGAAGGTCGCCCTGCTCAATGCGTTCGGTCTGCTGATTTCCATCCTGGCCATCTACGAGGCCTTCCGGGCATTTGGGCTGGGGATCTCGCTGGTGGCCGCTGCGGCAATCTCCTGCTTCCTGAACCTGGTCAGCACGATGAAGCTCATTCCGGGTGACTTGGGAATTCGGGAGTTTGTTTTTGCGGGCGTATCAGGACTGTTCGGCGTGGGCGTAAATGAAGGCCTGCACGCGGCAGCGCTTCATCGGATCGTGGAGACGTTGCTCACGCTTATTCTTGCGCCGGGCGCCATGGTGCCGCTTTCGATGAAGGCGAAGGAGGCGGAATGATTTCGCCATCGGCGGACGTGCCGGCCGCGGGGCGGAAGAGGGCGCTGGAGGTGATCCTTGGCGTCGTCTTGCTGGCGATCCTGGCGGGCTACGTCTTTGCATCGCAGCTTCGCTTCCTGGACAATGACGAGTACGAGCATCTCCACAAGGCGTGGATGATGACGCAGGGAACCATTCCGTACTTCAGCGCGACCGCGCTGCACATGCCACTGCTGGAATGGGTCATTGCCGGCATCATGAAGTGCACGGGCGAGTCCGCGCTGATCCTGCGCGTGATGCGGTTGGTGATGGTGGGGATCATGCTGGCGTCGCTCGTGCAGATACACGCGATCACATCCCGGCTTTTCGGCTCGGTGCTGCAGGCGCGGCTCGCGCTTCTGTTGCTGTGCAGCAACTTCATCTGGATGCAGAAGGCGATCGAGATTCGTCCTGACAACATCATGGTGTTGTTTGTTCTGCTTTCCTTTCGGGTGTTGATGCGCTGGTATCGCGCACCGAAGGTGCGCGACGCGTTGTGGTTTCTTGTGCTTGCCGGGCTGGCCGTTTTGGGCAAGCAGAACGCGCTGGTGTTTTATGCGGTGGTGGGCGTTCTGTTCTTCGTGGATGCGTGGAGGCGAGGCTGGATTGGCTGGCGCACGTTGACGGCGATGTTCTGCGTCCTGCTGTGCCTGGGAGTGTGGCCGTCGTTCAGAGCGTTTCTCGATGCAACGCTTTGGCATCTGGCGCGGAACCCGGACAGATTCTCGCCCTTTGTGAAATTCGGGAAGGCGTGGGCCTTCAACCGGACGCTGTTCATTCTCTTCCTGTTTCAAGTCTTCGCCCCGCTGCGCCTGCTGCCGGAGTATGAAGGACTTCGGAAGCATATCCGGCTGATCCCGTGGGTGGCCTGTGCCATGCTCTTCGTGATCAACCGACCCTTCCTGCAGGAAGGGTTGGTGATGGCGGTGTTCATGAGCATTGTGGCCTCTGACCTTGTCGCGAGGGCGGTGTCCGCCTCCAACTCGCTGTTGGCGTTGGCCATCAGTGCTTTCATTGCCGCCCCGGCGCTCGTGTCCGCTCCGGACTACGCGCTGAAGAAGACGTGGACGCGGGAGTACGAATCGACACGGGAAATCTTGCGGATATCGGAGCCGACCGACTTGGTATTCGACTCGTACGGCCGGGCGATCTTCCGGCATCATCCGCTGGAGCCGCAGTTCTTGAACTACCATCCGAGGCGGTTCTATCGGCTGGATGACTTGCAGCGCAGTGGGGTGAAGTACCTGATGCTGGACCAGATTTACACGCCGCGCCTACCCAAGCCGGTACTGCAGTGGATGAGCGACAACTTCGAGCCCACGGGTGTGCATCCGGACATCTACGTGCGGAAATCGGGCGGCTGAGCGGATGTGCGTTGATCCAATTACGCGTTGTGCCGGATGTGCATGACGTCGCCATCCTGCACTTCGTAGGTCTTGCCTTCCAGTCGCAGCGTGGCATTTTTCTGGCACGCGGCCATGGACTGGGTTTTCAGCAATTCCTCGCATCGCACCACTTCCGCGCGGATGAAGCCCTTCTCAAGGTCAGTGTGGATTTTTCCGGCGGCGGAGACGGCAGGTGTGCCGCGACGAATGGTCCATGCGCGAACTTCGTCCTCGCCGACGGTGAAGAAGCTGATGAGATCGAGGAGGCGGTAGGCCGCCTGAATCAAGCGGATACGCGCGGGCTCGGCGATGCCGTAGTCCTTGAGAAATTCGGCCTGGGCCCCGGCGTCGAGCTGGGCCATTTCAGCTTCCAGCGGTGCGCAGAAGAAGAGCGTATTCAGCTTGTGCGATTCCACCATCTTCTGCAGAGCATCGAGCCCTGAACCGTCGAGTTGTTTTTCCGTCACGTTCGCGATGATCATGATCGGCTTGAGGGAGAGCAGTTGCATGCTGCGCAGCGCCTTGTCGTCCTCGGCCGAAAGTGCAAGGGTGCGGAGCGGCAGGTTCTCCTCCAGATGCTTCTTGCACTTGCCCAGTGATACGGCTTCGGGCTCAGACACCTTCAGGCCGCGCTTGCGATCCTGTTCGATCCTCTCCAGGCGCTTTTCCACGCGGTCGAGGTCGGAGATCACAAGCTCCAGCAGAACGGATTCAAGCTGAGAGGCGGAATCCAGCGGGTTGCCGCGGTAATCCATATCGCCGAAAGCTTGGACCACCAGCGCAAAGGCATCGGCATCGCCGAGGAATGTGGTCAACTGGGCCAGCGAGTTTTCGCCGTCGGGGGAGGGGGGGACGGCCACATCGACGAAGGTGACTTCCGCCGGCGTGAACTTCTTCGGCTTGAAGAGATCGCGCAGGTCATCGAGCCGCGTGTCGGGCACTTTGACCGTGCCGATGTGGTGCGCGCCCTTGGTGAAGGAGTGTTGTCCCTCCGGCGTGTTGGTCAGGGCTTGGAACACGGTACTCTTGCCGCATCGCGGCGCGCCGATAAGAAAAAGTTGTAAAGCTGGCATGGGCCGAGAATTAACCACGAAAGGCGCAAAAGAACACGAAAAAACTCTGCCAATTCGCGAGAATTAGTGTATTTCGTGGTGCCGCTATGCCCGGACTCTACATTCATGTTCCGTTTTGCGTGAGGAAGTGCAAGTACTGCGACTTCTATTCCGTGCCGCTGGACGGCGCGACGCCGCGTTTCCTGGCTGCGCTGGAGAGAGAACTTCGCCAGTTGCCTTTGGATTTCGCGCCCGACACCGTTTACATCGGTGGCGGTACACCGACGTCCATGGAGCCGGAGGCGCTCAAGCAGCTTGTGGATATCCTGAAGCCGGTTGTCGCGCGCGGCCGCGTGATCGAGTGGACGTGCGAGGCCAACCCGGGAACACTGACGCGGGAGAAGGCGGACATCCTCAAGGCGGCAGGTGTGAACCGGATGTCGCTGGGCGTCCAGTCCTTCAGCGCCGAGACGCTGGCCTTTCTAGGCCGTATCCACAGTTCGGCGGAAGCGGTGGACAGCTACCAGCTTCTGCGCGACGCGGGTTTCGACAACATCAACGTCGACCTCATGTATGGCATCCCCGGCTGCTCGCGCGAAGATCTCGAGGACGATCTTGGGCGCGTGCGGCAGCTTGCGCCGGAGCATATCGCCGCCTACTGCCTGATCTTTGAGGAGGGGACGCCGCTGACGCAGATGCGCGACGCCGGCAGATTGGAAGAACTGGACGATGACGAACAGTTGGACCAGTACCGGTTGGTTCGCGCGGACCTCGGGGCTGCGGGCTATCATCACTACGAGATATCCAACTTTGCGAAGCCCGGGTTCGAGAGCCGGCACAACCTGCTGTACTGGAGCGCAGGGGAGTACATCGGCTGCGGTCCGGCGGCGCATTCACACTGGCGCGGCGTCCGATTCGGCAACCCGAAGAGTTTGGAAGAGTATTGCGCCGCACTGGAGGCGGGCCGCTCGCCGCGATCGTTCGAGGAGAAACTCGAACCGGAGGCCAAGGCGCGCGAGATGCTGATCATGGGTCTGCGCCGACTCGATGGAATCAGCGTCGGCGAATTTCGCCGGACCACGGGTTTTGACTATCGCGACTTGAAGCCCGCCGAAATCGACTGGCTTTGCCACATCGGCATGTTGGAAGAGCAAGACGGCCGCCTGCGCCTCACCGAGAAAGGTCTGTTCGTGAGCGACTCCGTATTCGCCGAGCTGGTTTAGCGGTCTGTTCCTGGATGGCTTTCAATTGGAGCACCGCCTCCATATCCCTTGGTCTTCCGATGGCCAGCTTTGCGCGGATCAGTGCATTCACTTTGAGAATTCTACAGGGACCGCTCGGCAGGATGACGGAAAGGCTTTGGCGGCGCACCGAGGCAAACCCTCCGAGGCCTTCGATTGAACCCAGGCAGTCGAGCTGACCATAATCGGTGTCCAGATAGAGATTCTTCAGCCCGCGACAACTTGTCTTGGTGAGCTTCAGGGGCCTTCGCTGGGGAGACATGCGATGAACGGGATGCAGGTCCTTCAAGGCGGTCTGCAACTTCATGAGATTGGCCGCGGAGCAACGAATACAGACATCAACGTCCAAGGTCTGGAGCGTGATTCCGTGAGCCATGGCCGCATAACCACCCACGACAACAAAGTCCACGTTGTTCGTGATCAATCGAGCCAGTAGAGACTCAAGGTCAGCCACGGCTCTTCTCCACGGCCTTACGCAAGGTGAGTACGGTGTTCAGCGATCGGGCGTGCACGAGCGCGCGTTCGGCAGGCGTTCGTCGCAGGCTGGCCTTCAGCAGGGACATGTCAAACCCGTACCGCCTTGCTTTCTGCCAAGCCGGTCCCCGGGCAGGCGTGAGTTTGTTTCGTGACGAGGCCACGCATTCATCCTAGCGTCGTGACTCTTGATTTCAAGTTGAATGGAGCGGCGATTGTTTTCCGGATGAGTCGGCAACGGCTGTTGGATGTCGTATACTCTGGGAGTGAAGCCATGAACGGAGTCATTCTCCAGGCGTTGCTGGCGGGGCTTTCGACCGGTGTATTCTGCACCGCGTACTGCCTGCCGTTTATCGCACCCTACATGGCCGCGGAAGGGCGGTCTCTCAAGGAAAGCGCCGGGGTGATCGGCCGTTTTCTGGGGGGGCGGCTTACGGGCTACGTACTGTTCGGCGCGCTTTTTGGCTACCTCGGCGAACGCCTCCACGGTGCGGTGCTGAGCGTAATCCTGTCGGTGGCGCTGGTAGCGATGGCCGTGCTGCTGATGCTGCATGGCTTGGGTCTGCTCCAGCACCGCTGGAAATGCTGTTCGCAACGGCTTGACCGGCGTACACCGTTTCTCATGGGGTTGCTCATGGGCGTCAATGTTTGCCCGCCGTTCATGCTTTCGCTGGCCTACGTGGCCACACTCCAAAGTGTCTTGAACAGCATCCTGTATTTTGTTGTCTTTTTCATCGGGACGTCGGTCTACGCGTTGCCGCTGGTGTTTGTCGGACTCTTGGGCCGCATGCCGGAGTTCCGGCGCGCGGCGCAGATCAGTGCGGTAGCCGTCGGCTTTCTATTTGCAGCATACGGGCTCTATTCGTTGGGAGCGGGTGGCCTTCACCCGCATGGACCATGAGCGGCGCACCAAGCGCACATTGGATTCACAAGCTCAACCGCTACGCGGCATGGACCGCTCTAGTTGTCGTCATCCTCTTCATCATCACCGGCTACGGTATGACGAAGCGGATCATCGATCCCGATCTTGCCCGGCTGCTGCATGGCCGCGTCCTTCCGATTCCTCTGTTTATTGCGCTGATTGTGCACGGTGCGGTGAGTGCGCGCGGTGCGTTGCGCCGCTGGAAAGTGTTTGAGCAGCAACGATGGGCCGACGTCTACGTAGTGATTTCTTCGGTCGCGCTGCTGGTCTTGTTTGGATGGCTTTTCTGGAGATGAACCGTGATCAGGAAGTTTCTAGCCTTCATCTTTCTCGTGCTGGTTGTTGGCAGCGCGGTGTTTCTGATTGTCGCCCGTGAGCGGACTGTCGCCGTGGAGACGGCGGGTGGTGGGGGGACCAACGAGCACCGGGCAATGTGGTACGACAAGCTGGCGGGGGGGCTGGTGCACTGCCGGCTTTGCCCGAACGATTGCCGCTTGTCGGAGGGGCAGATCGGCATCTGCCGCGCACGGAAGAACATCGGCGGCGAACTTTATTCCATGGTTTATGGCAAGATCGCCTCGGTGCATGTCGACCCGATCGAGAAGAAACCGTTCTTCCACGTGCTGCCTGGCTCGACCGCGTTCTCGATCGCCACGCCGGGCTGCAACATGCGGTGCCTGTTCTGCCAGAACTGGGAGATTTCACAGGCTTTTCCGTGGGATATTCGGACTTCCGCAGCCACACCGGAGGAGGTCGTCGATGCGGCGCTCAAGAGCGGCGCGCCGTCCATCGCGTTTACGTACACGGAGCCGACGATCTTCTACGAGTACATGATCGACATCGCCAAGTTGGCGAAGCAAAAGGGGCTGAAAACGGTGGTTGTCAGCAACGGCTACATCAACCCGGAGCCGTTGCGCGCGCTGCTGCCGTTCATCGATGCGTACAAGGTCGACTTCAAGGCCTTCAATCCGAAGTTCTATAAAGAGCTGACCGGCGGCAGTCTCGATCCTGTGTTGAACACCATGAAGTTGATTCAGAAAGAGGGCGTGTGGCTGGAGATTGTCACGCTGCTGGTGCCCGGCCACAACGACAGCGAGGAAGAGATCCGAGGGCTGGCGCGCTGGATCAAGGATAACCTGGGGCCCGACGTGCCGCTGCACTTCTCGCGTTTTCATCCGCAGCACAAGATGCTCGATCTTCCGCCGACGCCGGTGGAAACAGTCATCCGGGCCCGCCAGATTGCGATGGAGGAGGGCCTGCATTTCGTTTACACCGGGAACGTGGCATACGAACCGGGAGAGACAACCTACTGTCCGGGCTCGGGCGAGCCGGCCATCGAACGGCGGGGTCAATTTGTTGTGAAGAACAACATGAAGAATGGAAAGGGACCGGATGGGCAGGCGATCCCGGGAATCTGGGAATGAGGTCAGAGTTCCGGCTTCAGCCGGAAGTTTTTCAGGCGCTTTAGCGCCGTACGAATGGGGCTGAAGCCCCGCAGAACTTCCGCGTGAACGCGGAACTCCGGCGGCGAACGGAGGCGGTATGAGATGTCTGCGTATCTTTTGTCTTGGCCTGTTGTTGGGGCTGGCTGTTTCGTGTTCGCGGGAAGCCCCGGCTCCGATCACCGGTTGTCCGCCCGTGGTGGAAGTGGAGGGGCCTGTTCGCATGCCTGCGGTTGCCGGTGCGTTCTATCCTGCGGATCCGGCTGAACTGAGTCGCGCGGTGGATGGCTATCTTGCGCAGGCCACGCCGCCTGACGTGGCAGGGCAGATTCGGGCGGCGATCGTGCCACATGCCGGCTATGTCTTCTCCGCACCTGTCGCGGCGTATGTGTACAAGCTGCTGGCTGGGCGCAAATACGACACGGTCGTGTTGATCGGCAACAGTCATCATGAAGGCTATCCCGGCGTGTCGATCATCGCCGAAGGCTCCTTCCGGACGCCGCTGGGCGATGTGCCGATTAATTCGGAATTGGCGCGGAAGTTGCTCGCCGTGGGACGAGCCATGCAGTTCAGACAGAGTCCTCATGGCCCCGAGCATTCGCTCGAAGTGCAGTTGCCTTTCCTGCAGAAGACGCTTGGAACATTCAAGATCGTTCCGATCCTGCTGGGCACCGAGTCGACCGATGTCGCCCGCATGCTGGCGGCTGCGCTGGCAAAACAAGCGGGACCGGATGTGCTGGTTATCGCCAGCACGGACTTGTCGCACTATCCGAGGTACGACGATGCGGTTTATGAGGATCAGGCAACGCTCAATGCTGTTGAGAGTGGTGACGTGGATACTCTCGAGCGGACGATGCGCCAGATGGAATCGATGCGGCTGCCGAACACCGCCACGCTGATGTGCGGTGAGGGCGCGGTCAAGACGGTGATGCTCTACGCGCGGGCCATCGGCGCGGACCGGGTGAAGGTGCTGAAATATGCCAACTCGGGTGATACGGCGGGTTCGAAGGATCGTTGTGTGGGTTACGGTGCCGTGGTGTTCTCAAGCGAGAGGGAGGCTTCCATGCAGAACAAAGAAAACGAGGTCCTGAACGCGGAGGAGCGAAAGGCGGCGCTGGAACTCGCGCGGCTCACGGTGGAGACGTATGTACGGACCGGAAAGCGGCCCGTGTGGAATAAACGGTTGCCCGGGCTGGAGAAGCCTCTCGGGGCATTTGTCACGCTGCGGGAGAACGGCGAGCTGCGCGGTTGCATCGGGCGCTTTGAACCGGACATTCCGTTGTCGCAGGTGATTATCGAGATGGCCATTGCCGCGGCCACGGAGGATCATCGATTCCCGCCGGTGTCGGACAAGGAGTTGGGAGAAATCGACTACGAGATTTCCGTGCTCAGCCCGCTACGCAAGGTAAAGAGCTGGAAGGAAATTGAGCTTGGGCGACATGGCGTCGAGGTTGCGCGCGGGTTCCGGCGTGGCGTCTATCTCCCGCAAGTGGCGACCGAAACCGGCTGGGATCTCGACACGTTCATGTCGAGCCTTTGCGCGCACAAGGCGGGGCTGCCCGCGGATGCGTGGAAGGATCCCCAGACGGACATCTACGTGTTTACCGCCCAGGTCTTCAGCGATCACGAGTAGTCGCGGTTCCCAGCAGGCCCGCGATAGTCAGGCCATTCACCGCAACGAGCGCGAGGAGTGTCTCGTAGAGTCCGAGCACCGGCAGCAACCACATGGCTGTCAGCAGCGCGCCGAGACACGAGCCGAGAAGGTCTGCGCCGTAGACTTGGCCGAGATGGCGTTCATCCGACTCCGCGCCCGAAAGCAGGACATGGTTGGCGGCGGGGAATTCGAAGCCGGCCAGCGCACCGGCGGCGGCCGCCAGCAACACGAAGACGAACTCGAGTCTCGGTGATGGCTGGATGTGACAATGGGCCAGCCATGCCGCGCCTCCTGCCAGCACGGCGCAGAACGCGGTCCATGCGATGTGCATGCCAACAAGCATGCGCGGGCTTGTTCGCTCCATCAGGTGTGTGCCCGCCCACGTTCCCATCGCCATGCCCAGCATCAGCCCCGAGATCAGCAATGAGATCTTGTAGTAGAGATAGCCGTAGTATGATTGGAAGGCGAAGATCAGGATGATCTCGCATGCCATGAGCGTAAAGCTGGCCGCGGCCATCGCGTGTGGCACTGTTCCGGCCGGTCCGCGTGCGCGGCGTTTCCACCATGCTGCAGCCCACACGGCCAGCAAGAGGATAAGGCCCGCCCGTGTATGTCGACCGATGGCATCCAGTCCGCGCGCGGTGGCAGCATGCAGGGCGCTGGTCCACCAGATGAAGTTGTAGAAGCATGCCGCTGGGTGGAGGTCGCGGTTCATCATTGCCGTCCTGTTGGCGTCGAGCTGTGTCGTCACCTGGGGAATGCGGTCGGTGGTCAGCCGGTACTTCACGTAGGCGTCGGTCAGGAACGCGGTCTGAACGTTTCGCCCGTGTAAGCGGGCGAGCAGCGGTGCAGGGTCGCAATCCAGCGCGCGGCCGGGCGATGCGATGAAGGTCAGCGTGTATTCGGGGAGGAGGCTGATGTGGCCGTACACCGACTGCAAAGTGCGGTACACCGATGCGGCCAGATTCTCCAGCTCGGGCGAGAGGTAGTCGGGCGAGAAATCGAGCCGGGACGCTACGACCCCGTCATCACACAGGATACCGCGCAACTCCTGGAAGAACTCCTGCGTGTAAAATCTGTTGATCAACGCCGTGCTGGGATTCGGCAGATTCACGATCACTACGTCGTAGGGCGCCGCTCCTGAGGCCTGTTGCTGCTTTACAAAGAAGCGACCGTCGGCGTGCACGATCTGGACGCGGGGATCAGCCAGGGCCTCGCGGGCCGGACCAGCGAGATAGGGCTCGACAGTTGCGATCAAATCGGGATCGAGTTCGACATAATCCACGTGCTCGGGCTGGTGCTTCAGAATCTCCGCCAATGCCCCGCTGAAGCCGCCGCCGAGCAGGAGGATGCGGCGCGGTGCGGGGTGCATGAGAAGCGGGAGATGAATGAAGTACTCGTTCAGCATGCGGTCGTCGTCGGACGCAAGGAGCAGGCCGTTCTCGTAGAAGTTGAACTGGTCGAGGATTCGTGTGACAGCGATGTTGCCGTGAATGGAATTGCGCGACACCACGACATCCTGTCCGGGAAATCGAAGAGGCACGGTTTTCGCATTCATTCTCGGTGCCGCAAAGAAGACCACGGCGGTCAGCGACGACACCGTGATCAGCGCGAGCCGGTACCCGAATCGGCGGTTGTGGGGATGCACGTAAACCATTGCGCCTGCCAGCACGTTGCACCACGCGGCAATCGAGAGCGCGCGGAACGCATTGGCGGTGATCAGCCAGTAGCCGAAGAGGGTACCGCCGATGACGAACCCGAGTGTTTCGTAGAAGTATGACGAACCGAGAATGCCGCCGGTCGAGGATGTGCGGCCTGCCTCCTTCCACGCGCGCGCGCCGAGAACGAACTGCGCGCCGAGGACGAGGCAGATCGGCGCGAGCGCGAGCAGGGAGCCGAGCAAGGCAGGCAGCAGGTCCGGCACCTCGCCGGGCGTGGCGCTGGTGAACAACCGGCTGGCGCGAACGAGAAAGAGCTCCGCGGGCAGCAGGGCTGCCGCAAGAACGTGGCAGATGATGAGTTGTCGCTGGGGTCTGGCCGATTGCGAGAGCCACCGGCTGGCCGCTCCGGCGGCGCAGCCGACCCAGAGCAGCCAGGAGAACAGGGTCCAGCCGATGAAGAATTCATTCCCGTAGAAGACGATCATCAACTCGCGCAGCAAGACCACCTGCGCGAGGATTGAAGTGATGCCCAGCGTAACAAACGAAAACGCCATCACGCGCTTCATGATGCGCATTGTACCCGGTTCCCGAGGATTGAGAAGCGGGTTCGCAGCCGCCGCGTCAGTACGGCAGCTCGCGCCCCGCCGCCTGGATGGCGCGAAGGCTGAACGAGTGCTGGATCACCGTCTCGCCACGGTCGCTCCGAATCTCGAGGGTGATGAGCGGATCGGGTTTCTCCCAGTCGATGGTGACCAGTCCAAAGTTATCGCCGGTGTAGACCTGGCTGACGCGCCGCGGATTGATCTCGGCCAGCGGGATATCCGGCTTCATGTTCAGGCTGCTGGATGTGAGATCGTAGAGCGGGTAGGGGGCGCCGTCGGGCAGCAGTGAGAGTTCGGCGCGGTGACGGTCGCCGCTGAGGAATATCACGCCATCAGCTTCGGTGTCGCTGATCATGTCGAGCAGGAGTTGCCGCTCGTGGGGAAAGTTCATCCATTTCTCCCAGTGATGATCCTGGGCGACAACCTGGATGCCGGAGACGACGAGCCGGAGTTGCGCGGGCTTGCGGAGTTGTTCGCGGAACCAGGTCCATTGCGCGGGGCCGAGCAGTGTGGCGTCGCGGTCGGTGGTGGCATCGTACGGGCCCTCGCCGGGCAGGCGCGGATTCATTGGGTGGAGCGGGCTGCGGAAGCTGCGCGTATCGAGGAGGATGATCTGAACTTGTCGGCCGGGAGGGCCATAGACTCGCGCGCCGTAGAGGCCTTCACGGGTCCATCGTGGTGAATCTTCCGGCTCGCCGACGAAATCGAGGAACAGGTTCTGCGATATTTCCCGTTGCGGGTATTCGCCGCCCGCGTCGTTGTAGCCGTAGTCGTGATCGTCCCAGATTCCCCACCACGGGCAGGTCTTCACAAACTCGCGGAAACCGGGATTTGAGCGCTGCTTCTCGTAGGCTTCGGCCTTGTCGGTTGCATTGGTGGTGTCGAGATAGATGGAATCGCCGATCAGCAGAAAGAGATCGGGCTGTGCCTCGGTGATGGCGTCCCACACGGGCTGTGGGTCATCCTGGTGAAGGCAGGAGCCGAAGGCGACGCGCGTGAGCGTGTTAGTGAACAACGTCTCGGCGGAAACCGGGCCCGCGGCGGCCATAAGAAATGCCGCAACGATCATGACATGACGCGATCGATTCATGCGGGGCTGATTTTTCCAAGCCTTGGAAAAAATAGCGACAGATTTTCCAAGCATTGGAAAACCGGCCATTTTATGGCGCCTGCACGCGCACCCTGTAGTACAAGCGGGGGGCTGTGCCGGTGATGGTGAGCGACATCGGGCCGCCATGGCCCGTCACGGTGTCTCCGGCGGGCGTCCATATGATAGGGGTGGCCAGATTCGTTGTGCCGTCGAGGCGGTACGTTCGGGCGGCCGAGGAATTGAAAAGGACCGAGGTTGCCGAACCCGATGCCACGGCGACTCTGAAGACCGACGTGGCGTTCATGGGGTTTGTGTCGGCCACGTATTCCCGGTAGTTATTCATGCCGTCTTCGTCCACGTCGTCGCCTGCCGCGCAATCCAGGGAACTGCCGAAGTGCTCCGCTTCCCACGCATCTGCCATGCCGTCGCCGTCTACATCCTGATTTCCAAATGCATGCAGGTCTACATCGGGATCAAAGGACCGTGCGCCGTTCGCGTCCAGACGGTTGGCGCGAATGTTGATCCAACCGCCGCCGGGCGTGCTCTGGTCCCACACCACCATGATGCCGCCCGATGGATGAGTGACCGTGCTGCTGTGCTGCTGTTCGGACAAGTCGATGATATTTGCATTCATGTTGGATGGCCACGCCCAATTGCCGGTCGCGTCGATCCTGTTCGCGTAGACTTCGTAGTCGTAGCCGTAGTTGCTGCGTTTGTCTTCCCATGTGACGTAGGTGTTGCCCGAGGCATCTGCTGCGACACCGGTATGGAGAGGCAGGGAGGCATTGCTCGAAACCACGGTACTTCCTCCCAGCGGATTGCCGTTGGGGTCATACCTTTTCATATAGACGATATTGCCGGACTTGCCCGATACGACAACATTGTTGGATGCGTCGGTCGTGACGCTGGCTTCACTTAAGCCCACGTCCACGTTATTCCAAACCGTGGTTCCGCCTGTGTTCAGCCGTTGCAGCCATGTGCTGACGGTGCTGACGTCGATCCGGTAGGCGTTGATCGTATAGATCGCGTTGTCCGCGGAGATGGCCATGCGCTGGTCCCACTGGTTGGAGCCCTCCCCGCTGGAGACGTCATTGGTCCACACTTTGGTCCCGTTCGAATTCACCTTGGCGAGGAAACTGGCTCGTCCGTATGGGCCATAGCGTTGATAGTGGATGTAGATGAAACCGTTGCTGTCTACAGCCATATCGTGCCCGATGGTTTCCGAAGGCTGCGAATTCACGAGCACTTCCGTTGGCCATGCGGGGATGCCGTTGGTGTCCAACTTCATCATCCGCAGTTCCTCGAACCCCCGTCCCCAGACCACGTAGAGGTTGCTGCCCGAGATGGCGATTTGCGGTTCGGGCTCCCATCCCGTGGGATAGGTAATGCTGAGCGTGTTGACCTGCGTTGAGTTGGTCCATTGGATGGTGCCCGCTGCGCTGATCTTCTGAAGCTGAATATTCTTGTCGGTCAGGTTAAACCAGGTGACGTAGAAGAAGCCGTCAGCAGCCCGGGTGATGTCGGGATTCCAGTGATGCTTCGTTTCGGCGTCGGCGCTGAGCACAATCAAGCTGCCCAGTACGACGGCCATCCACGCACGGCTTGATACAGGAACCATTACAACCCCCGAGTCTCGGCACTGATAATAGACGGTGAGTTCGAGCTATGCAGCGACAATTTTCCAATCCTTGGAAAAATGGGAGGCTGATTTTCCAAGGCTTGGAAGAAAATGCAGCAGTTTGTCCAAACGTTGGAAAACGAGAGATAGAGGGGGAGGGAGGGGGGGGCACTACCGTGCCGCGTGGTGATGGGACTACCACCTTATGCGCATATGCGCATAAGGTGGTCATGCGAACCGGGTTGCGGAGCCGTGTTGAGGGCCGGTGCGGGTTAGTGTGAAGGCGCTGTAGCGGCCAGCGGTAAAGGTCCCGGCAATCGTGGAGCTGCCTTGCGGGCTGGTGCGGGTTAGTGTGAAGGCGCTGTAGCGGCCAGCGGTAAAGGTCCCGGCAATCGTGGAGCTGCCTTGCGGGCTGGTGCGGGTTAGTGTGAAGGCGCTGTAGCGGCCAGCGGTAAAGGTCCCGGTGATCGTGGAGCCGTCTTATGGCCCGGTGCGGGTCAGCGTGAAGGTGCCGGATCGGCCGTCAGAAAAGTAGCCCGTGATGGTAGCGCCGGATCGTGTTCCTGCGAGGCCATAGCCCAGCGACTGGCCTGAGCAGGGTCCGCTATCCACACTCCCGGACGTGGAGATGTTGATCGTATCCGCAGAGGTCCATGCGCTTGCCGATCCGGATACGCCGCCGTAGCCCGTGATGTCGCAGGTCGAGGTATTTCGGCACTGCACCGAGCTGAATTGGGCCGAACCCGAGGCCTGTCCTTGCGACCAGGTTATCGTCAACGTCAGGGTGCCGCTCGACGAGTAGGAACAGTTTCCGGCCGATGACGAGTAGCTGTAAGGGCCCACCCATGTTCCGCTCCATGGGTCAATGGGGGGTGGGGGATCTTCGGGATCGATGACGATGGTGACCTGCTGATCGATGGCGGTGCCGCACAGCCCTTTCATGGTGATGGTGAACCTGTAGGTGCCGGCGACCTTCGGTGTGCCGCTGAGTACCCCATTGGGGGCGAGGATCAGTCCCAGCGGCGGGAAGGCGCTGCCGGTGGCCTTCATGAATGTGTAGGGCGGCTGACCTCCCGTGCCGATGAATTTGTAGGTGTAGGGTTGCTTCACCTTGCCGTTGTGGGGCACAGGATTAATGAGCAGCATGCCTTGTGCGCCACCCGGCCCCATGTAGGAATTGCCCCAGTTTTGGCCGGAGACGATGGGGTCGGTTGATAAGGGTGGGCGGATGTACCAGTTGCCCGTTGCCGTGTGATAGACGGCAAGGTCGTACGTGCCATCACCATTGAAATCGCCCGGCACCGGAATGGCGCCGTTGAATCCCCAATTCTGGCCGGCGAGGATCGGCTGAGTTGACGCAAGCGGACGAATGTACCATGTGCCCGCCGCCGTGTTGTAGACGGCGAGGTCGCAGATGCCATCGCCGTTGAAATCGCCGGGGACAGAAATCGCGCCGTTGAATCCCCAGTTCTGTACGTAGGTAACCATCGGCGACACGCCCATCAGCAGAATGAACCAGTTGCCTGAGCGCGCGTCATAGACTGCAAGATCCCAGATGCCGTCACCGTTGTAATCGCCCGAGACGGGAATGGCGCCCTGGTAACCCCAATTCAATCCGGCCGCAATGGGCTGCGTTGCGCCGATGGAACGGATGTACCAGTTGCCGGTGGCCAATTGGTAGACGGCGAGATCCCAGACGCCGTCGCCGTTGAAGTCGCCCGACACCGGCACGGCTCCGTCGAAGCCCCAGTTGTAGCCGGAGACGATGGACTGCGAGGCGCCAATTGCGCGGGCGTACCAGTTGCCCGAAGCCAGGCTGTAGACGGCGAGATCCCAAACGCCATCGCCGTCGTAATCGCCGGGCACCGGAATAGCTCCGCTGAATCCAAATTTCTGGCCGGAGAGAATCGCTGTTCCGGCACCCGGGGGGTGGATGTACCACTTGCCCGTACCCCATTCATAGACCGCCAGATCGCTGATGCGGTCTCCATTGTAATCACCGAAGGGCTGCACGGGCTGGCGTCTGAACGTCACGCGCACGGAGTGGCTGCCACCGGAACTCACGACCCAGGTGAAGGATGTCCCCCCGTCCTGCACCCGTGTCAAATCCACATACCAGCCGTTGACCGAACACCGGGCTGCGGGGATGCCGGTGAAGGTACACGATTGTCCTTCCTCGGCGAGTTGTCCGCCCGACGGGCTAATGGTGCCTCCTTGCCCCGCTGAAGCCGTGATGGTGGCCGAGTTTGCTGCGCGAAAAGTGACCTGTACCGTATGATCGGTCTGGATGTTGCTCAGGGCATAGGTTGATCCGCCATTTTGAGTCACGTTACCATCAAGGTACCAGCGGTCCACAAGGTAGTGGAGGTCGGGCGTGGCGGTGAAGACCTTATTTGTTCCAGCTGACAGGGTTAGTATGCCTTCCGGACTGATCTGTCCATTTGCGCCATGGCCGGACTGCACCGTGAAATACAGAGGCCAGGATTCCGAGACGTTATCGCAGGTGTAGATCAACTCGCCAATTGTCGTCGCAACCAGTTTCTTCCCGTCCGTTGACGACGCTACCGATGTCCAACTACGGTTATCAGCGCTGGCGGTCCACGTGGCGCCCGTGTCGCCGGACGTGTACACGCGGTCTAGCTGTGCTGCGGCCACGAGTTTGCTCCCATCTGCCGACGAGGCCACCGATATCCAATATGCGCTGATGCCGCGCGCAGTCCAGTTTGTCCCGGCGTTGGTTGATGTGAATATCTGACCCGGATAAACCACGGCGACCAGTTTGTTCCCATCTGCCGATGAAGCCACCGATCGCCATTGTCGACTACTCTCGCGCGCGGTCCAATTTGTTCCGGAATCGGTTGATGTATAGATTTGACCGCCCATGGCCACGGCGACCAACTTATTCCCATCCGCCGATGAGGCCATGTATTTCCATTCGCGATCCTGCTCGCGCGCAACCCAGTTTACCCCGCCGTCACCCGATGTGTAGATCGATCCGTACCATACGCCCGCGACCAACTTGCTCCCGTCTGCCGAAGAGGCAATCGACGTCCAACTTCGGGTGGTTGCACGTGGTGTCCAGTTGGTGCCGGAGTTGGTCGACGTGTATATCTGACCGTCGTACACCACGGCCGCTAGCCTGGTCCCATCCGCCGACGAAGCGACGGACATCCATTCTCTGTTGCTTTCGCGCGCCGTCCAGTTGGTGCCGGCATTCGAGGAGGTGAAGAGTTGGCCGCTATTATTCTCCCCGGCCACGAGTTTATTACCATCTGCCGAGGAGGCTACGGATTGCCAGCTGTGGTTGTCGCCTCGTGGAGTCCAAACCAGAGCTGCCGTGCCCGTCAGCGGCAGCGAGCAGAGAACCAGCGAGGCGAGCAGCAGCGGAAAGAGAAAGACTCTCCGCTGAATGCGGAGAGAAAACGCAGGACTGACCCCAACAACAGCCCTCATGCCAGCAATTGTGTGCCGGGCCTATTGGGCAGGCAAGACGAAAAGCGATGACCCCACTTTCCGGTGGCAACGACACGTGTATGGTGGGTATCATAAAGGCCAATTCATGTCATGCCCGGGTGGCGAAATGGCAGACGCAAGGGACTTAAAATCCCTCTTATGAGATCATTTTATTAGCGTTTGTTGTTGACTGTATCCTTTTTGTATCCTTTACTCGCATTAGGAATGAGCGAAAGGATACAGATGAACGAAGTTAGAAGCACCCCCTCTCAGGGGCCGAATGCGGGCTTTCCTCTGTACGCCTTCGACATTCTCGACAAACCGACAAACCACCAAGGGGGTACACCATGAAGCATCGCACCGGGCATATCTTCAAGCGAGGCGACACCTACTGGCTGCGGTACACGGTTGCCGGCGAACGAGTGGCACAATCACTCAAGACGAAATCGGAACGCACGGCCAAGACGAACGCCGAGAAGATCATGGCGCCGATCCGCGCCGCCGACGGAGCCGAAGCCCTGCGGGCTGTTCAATCTCGCCTAATGGCTGCTGTGGACACCGCCGGCAAGCTGAACGATGAGGCGCACCCGCCTCTCTCGCTTCTTAAGGCGTGGACAGCGTACCAAGACAGTGAGAACCGCCCGCAGTCTGGGGTAGTGACGTTGGCGGGTTACGAGGGGCATTGGGCCGCGTTCTGCGAGTGGTTAAAGGAACACCAACCCGGCGCCCAGTATATGAGGGACGTCACCCCCGAAATGGCTGCCGCGTTCATTCGGCAGCTGTCCAAGAAAGGCTATTCGGGCAACCGCATTAACAAGTTCGTGCGGTTTCTGGAAACGTTCTTTCGCGTACTGGCGAAGACGGGCCGTGTTACCGTGAACCCGTTTGAGGACATTACCCGGCGCAAGCAAGTGCCCGAGAGCAAGCGCCCCTTCACGATAGAGGAACTGAAACGCATTATCGAAACCGCCGAGGGCGAACTTCAAACTCTGTTCATGCTTGGCACGTTCACCGGCTTGCGTCTGGGTGATGCCGCAACCCTGCAATGGGGTGAAGTGGACCTTGCTCGTGCGATCATTCGCCGCGTGCCGCGCAAGACGGCCCATCTTGGCAAGGCCGTGATTATCGGCATACCCGCCATACTCGGGGAACACTTGGCCGGCTTGAAGCGCAAGGGGCCGTTTGTCACGCCCGAAACAGCCGCGCAATATGAAGTCGATGCCCCTGGACTATCGCGCCGGATTCAAGACCACCTGATAAACTGTGGGATTCAGACGATCAAGCCCGGCACCGGCTTTGAGATCGTGAAGGGCAAAGACGGCAAGCCCGAGGAAAGATACACCGGCAAACGCGCCGTAGTGGTGGCCGGGTTTCATAGCTTGCGCCACACCTTCGTTTCCCTTCATGCCCAAGCCGGCACCCCGCAAGCCGTGATGATGAAACTGGCTGGGCACGGCAACCCGATGATGACTGAACACTATACGCACATAAGCGAAGCCACCGCCCGTAGCGCCGCCGCCGCCTTGCCGGCGATTGTGGGCAAGGCCGCTCCCGTCAAAGTCTTGCCCCCGGCGAATCTGGCCGAACGCGTGAAGCAACTGGCTGGCAAGCTGACGCCGAAGAACGCTGGGACAATTCGGAAAGAATTGCTGGCGCTGGTGAGTTGACTAGCGAAGCCCATTCAACTAGTTGCTTGGACGGGTGCGGGTCGTTCCGAGGTAAACAACAGAGAGGGCCGCCACAATGATTCTACAGCGGATAGTGCTTATATTGGGGTGCGTACTGATAGCCATCATTGTCATGTTTCCGCCGTATTTCGGAACCTATGTTCGAGATGGTGACAATTTAACACGTTTCATTGGTTACTATCCGATTATCAAGCCGCCGGCGCCCAGTGTGGTGGCCACGAAGATGGAACTCGAAAGTGGAGCCTATGCCCCGCAGCGTCGCTATCACTCGCAAATCGATGTTGACCGACTATATGCGCAAATAGTCGGTGTCGTCTTGTTGGTCGTTGGCTTGGTACTGGCCCTGCGACCAAAACCAAGCATGAAGACAGCCTCAGACGTCCGCTGGAGCGAAAGACCAAGCTGAATTGTCCATAGTCGCTTTATTCTTATTTGCCCCGGCCTGTTACAGCCGGGAAGGTCCTGCCGCGGAGCTGGGCGTGCTGTGAAGGGTTACGAGCATGAGTAAGAAGCAATCCGAGCCAAGACTTCTTTTGGCAGCGAATCCGATTCCAGAAGCAGAAGCGGCGACGGTGGCAATGTGGGCGACGAACACGCGCAACGGGAGCCTGCCGTGAAACTGACTTGGAGCTATCAGGGCGTGTCTGACAATACGGCAAGGCAAGTAAAGAGAGCCCTCAATCGCGTGGTTGAAGTAACGCCGGCACTTTACGATATCTTCATGCAGAACTTTGCCCGCGCAGTAGATCACCACACGTTTTATTGCGACGATCTGCGCGATACCGCGTCGAGCCAAGTAGTGAAGGATGACCTGAAAAGGCTCCGCAAGGCGTTGGTTGTGAGCAAGACCACTTACCTGATGCTGATTGATTGGGATAAAGGCATTTATCAAGAACATCGGGAAGATGTGTGCGATGCATACGAGTTACTCTCCAAGGTTGTTGACGCAGCCTACAAGGAACACAGGCCGGGCCGCGTGGGGAATCCGTATTCTAGGGTTGACCGCAAACTGGTCGTAAGCCTTGCAGACATATTCTTCCGTTACACAGGGAAGAAGCCTACCGCCTATCCTGATGGGCCCTTTGCCGACATCGTGCGGGCCGCATTCTCCGAAGCGTGTCCGAAGCGCGATGTCGGCGGGCGCAAGGTGCTAACAAGCGGCATTAAGGCGTGGCGCACATATCGGCAACAACAAGCTAGTGCCAAGCGCCAATAGACGATTCTCTCAACGGGCTATCCCGCCTTCTCTCCTCCCCGGTTTGTGTTACCCAACCACCGGGAATATTTGCATTGGGGACATGGGCGTTTTTGCGCCTGTCCGATACTGTGCCTTCTAGGAATTGGGACGCCTTTTTTTTAGGCGCTTGGTCCAATTCTAGAAGCGGAGGAAACCATGAAGGACAGACGGTTGAAAGTGGCGAGAGTGGCTGCCGGGCTGACGCAGATGGACGTTGCCCAGAGCGCGGGTGTGTCCGAGGCGCTTATATCGAAGTACGAGACACGCAGACTCACCCCGCCTAGGGGCGTTCAAGAGAAAATCGCGGCGCGTTTGGGTGTGTGCCGGTGGGAGGTGTTCTAATGCACGCTGCCACCATCGACGCATTGAAAGCGTTTCTCAGCGCCTTGCATGAGCCGCCCGAGACCGTGGCGCGTATGCTGGCCGCCGCCAAAGAGCGAGCGCCGGCGCCCGAGGTGCTGCTCACCACCAGAGCCGCCGCTGAGTTGTTGGCGGTTCACCCGCAGACGTTGTTCCGGTACCGCCGGCGGGGCTTGTTGCACAGCCTGAAGCGCTCGCCTCGTTGTATCCGCTGGCGCAAAAGCGAGGTTGAAGCCTTGGCGAGTGGGAGGGCTTATCCATGAATAACGCAACCCTGCTCTGCATGGCCGGGCAACTGCGGGATGCCGCCGATGCCTATATGCGCCGAGGCTGGCACCCCATCCCGATTGCCGCGCCCGTCTTGGGCAACGATGAAACGGGGAAGATCCCGACACTCAAAGCGTGGCAGAACCACATGGCAAGCCGTGGCGATTTGCCCCGGTACCGTGACGGCATGAATATCGGCATAACCTGCGGGCCTTCCCGTCTTGTGGTGCTGGACTTCGACGCACCCGAAGCATACCTGATATGGGCTGCCGCACACCCCGCAGCCGCCCGCACCTACACCGTGGCTCGGGACAATGCCGAGCCCGGGCGCCGCCATTTGTACTTCACCCTTGGCGATGAACAAGAGGCGCCGGCGCAATTGACAAAGACGGGAACGGGATGGGGCGACTTGAAAAGCGAGGGCGGGCAAGTAGTCGCACCGCCAAGCGTTCACTACACCGGGGGCCGATACGTTGTCGTACAGGATGCCGAGCCGTTGCCGTGGCGCACCGAGTACACGCCTGACATTTACGAACCGGGATTGAAGAAGAAGGCGAAGCCGCCCGCACCTGCTCCCGCGCCGGCACGGGAAGCACAAGGCCGGGGAATACCGCCAAGCGTGGCCGCCCTGTTGGACGCCGGGGCTGCCAAGGGCGAACGCAATCAAACCGCGTTCCACATCGCCACCCAACTGCGGGACGAAGGCTATTCCGAAGGCGAAGCACTTTCCATGCTGCAAGGCTTTGCCGCCCGATGTACGCCACCGATTGGTGATAGCGAATTGCGGACAACCGTTCAAAGCGCATACAAGGGCACGCCAAGAGAGCCGGCCCACGATCCGAATGCCACAGCGTTCTTTGGCAAGAGCGCCCCGCAGCCTACGGCAACCCCGCCGGCGCCGGATACCTGGCCCGAGCCGCAACCGATAAGCGCCCTCGGAGAAACGCCGCCTCCGTGGCCGTGGGAAACATACCCCAAGACATTGAGGGACATTGGCGAAGCAATCACAGAAACCATGAACACTCCGCCGGAACTCGCGGGGCTTGGCTTGTTGTGTGCCGCGTCAATCGCTTGCCGGAACGTAGCCCGCGTGGAAATCAAACGGGACCACCGGCAATATCCGAATGTCTACGGGATGGGCATTGGTTCACCGGTCACGGCAAAAACACCCATTGCCCGCGTGGTTCAAAAACCGATTCTTGATTTTCAAAAGGTTCAAACAGAGGTTTATGAAGCCGAACTCGCTACATGGGGCGCCAAGGTAAAAACCGCCCGAGCGCAAATCACTGGCATCGAGCGCAAGCTGGCAAAGGGCGCCGAGAATGCCGATGAACTAACCGCAGAACTGGCCCGGCTTGGCGCGATTGAAAACACGAAGCCGACCGCGCCCGCGTACGTTGTGAATGACGCGACGCCCGAAGCAATGGCCCGGCTTATGCACAGCAACGGCGGGCGCCTTGGCGTATTCACTTCCGAAGCCCGACAAGTGTTGAGTATCGCCCGGGGCCGCTACAGCAACCAAGGGAACGACATTAACCTATGGCTTGCGGGGCACGGGGGCGATTACTTGCGCTATGACAGGAATGCCGCCGACAAGCCGCCGTTTGAAATCCACTACCCGGTCTTATCAGCGTACCTTGCAACGCAACCTGACAGCCTGCGAACCTTGGGCGCCTGCAACGAAATGCGGGAAGCCGGCTTTCTGGCTCGCTGGCTTTTTGTGGTGCCCGAAGCAAACGGGGCAAACGAATACCCGGTTGAATCAATCCCGCCCGAGGTGTTGAACCGATACGCCCGCGTGATGAATGCGCTTCTGCGGATGAAGCCCGACACAGGCGCCGAGGGAGATCCGCTGCCGCACCTTGTACGCATGGCGCCGGGGGCGTTCCATCGATGGAAGCAGATACATGACGCCATAAAGGCCGACGCGATGAAAGCCACCCCGCTGTTGGCGCAATGCCTGGGCAAGATGCCCGAACACTTGGCCCGCATTGCGCTTGTGTTTCACCTTGTCAAAAGCGCCGATGCAGGAACCCCGCCGGGCACCTTGGAAGAGTCGGACATTGAACAAGCCTACAGCCTTGGGCTTGTCCTGCTGGCGCATACCCGCCGAGCCGTGGCGCTGATGGGCGAAACCATAGAGCGCAACCAAGCCCGGGAACTGTGGCCCATAATCGCCGCACACCGGGGCAAGCTGAGGGAACTGCGGGCCGCCGAGGAACTGGGCGAGATCGAAGCCGTGAAGCCCCGTGACGTTGCCCGGTACTGCTGGGCAGGCATAGAGGATACCACCGCCGCCCGTGACGCCTTGGAAGTGCTGGAGGTGAAAGGCTGGTTGCGATCCGCAGCCGTGGCCGGCAGGGTGAGGGCCGCACCGGCGCATGAGTTGTACTACCTGTATCCCGCCGGGGGCGCGCGCCATGATTGACAGAATGAAGGACAACAAGCCGGGCGAGGTGGTCATGGTGGGGCAGGGGTTGGACGGCAAACCATACCCCATGCGGAAGGGCACCGTTACCGTCCTGCATATCTACCATGACGCCGACTGTCTCGGCGCAAAGGGTCGCCCCGACTTGTGCCGCTGCAAGCCGGATATAAAGCTCGGCCCACTAACGCCGGCATTGATGGAAAAGGTTATCCGAGACTGTGAGGCCGCCAATGGATGTTGACCGTCACAACAACGCCCTAGCCCCCATGAGGTACCGTAAAAACATTAGAAAAAAAAGAAGGTTAGGGCACGGCACCCATTTTCGCGTCTGGGTTGCCGAAAACGGGGTTAAGGTGAAAACGTAATAACTCTATATTTCCATGATGTCGACGTTTGAGGGAGTGCTGAGCTTCCACGCCAACAGGACCCGTGACGGGCACTGAATGTCAGGGCGCCAGTGTAGAAGCGGATTGAGTTACAGTCGGTCTAAGGATTCCTTCTCATCCTCTAAGTGAATTGGTGGTGTGATCAAGTTCTCAGGGACCTCATTAGCGTCTCGTAACGTCCTGAGAAGTCGTGAGCCGCGCCCATTGCGAGCAGCTTCAAGTACCTTCCGAGACACCATCATGAGCGCGGATTCCGACGGTTGATACTCAAATGTTGCTGCGCGCTGCGCGAATGAAGGCAAGCGCCACATCTGTTTTGCAAAATCTCCGTTCGTGCTTATCCAAGACAAACCCCCATAAATCTTCCATGGACCGGCGCAGTTCTTTACCAACAGCGCTGCGACTTCCTCTGTAGTAAGTTGTTTGCGATCTTCCCTCATATATGCGATGCACCCAACGACATCCCCCTCCATGGCCACGACTATTCTGTAAGGCCCCGTAAGGAAAACGTACTTGCGATAGTGTGGCGAGGGAATCTCAACAGGATTGCCGTAGCGGGCCTTTGCCTCGGACAAACTCTCATTAAGGCGCCCCTCGGATGAGGCTTGCATAACAACGAGCGCAATGGCCGCGAACCATACAGAGCTTTTCATGCTGTCTACTGTCCTCCGATGTAGCCCCCATAATGTGAGGGGTCCTTATTTGGGCCATAGATGATAGCGTTCTCGACGTCATGTTGCCGCTGTATTTCTCTCCGCTCAAGACGGGCCTCGCGCTCGCTTTCTGCTGCGGCTGCGGCTGCCTGTTGTTGAGCCTGTAGTTGTTCTTGCTGCTGTTGTTTTCGGACTATCTCCTGTTGCGCATACTGCTGCTGCAACTGTCTGACCCTCTCGGAATATGCGACTGCATTTGTTGGGTCATACCCATACTTGTCCTGCAGGTCCTTTGGTAAGCTTACGAACAGCACCTTGGCAACCCCGCTCGCATGGTTGACCGTGATGCCGTCAGGCTCAACGCGGGTAACCTTGCATCCCTTGTACACCGTCTTGTTGAGCAATGTGATGTCCTGTCGGTCTGAGGGCTGAGGTAGAGTTCCCTTGGCAGTGGGAGCATTGCCGCTCTTGGTCTTGTCCACCTCTGCGACAATGGCCGCATTGGTCTTTGGAATATCGACCTCTCGGGAGTAATCCCGGTATGTGAACAAGACGCGGTATGTGTTCGCGTCCTCCGATACCACCTTGTATCGCTTGGACGGCTCCAAAGGGACGAATCCAGCAAACATCTGAACGTTAGCTAATGTGCGGAGTTGAACTGTGTCCACCCCAACATTGGCCGTCGGATTCATCATCCTGTCGTTCTTGGCAATCATGCCGATAGTCGCATTGGACCCGACCCCGACAAGAACAAGATAATTGCGCTCTGTTTCCTTCAGAAGGGGATACTCGGAGAGCGGCGCTGGCTTTGAGAGAAACTTGTTCCCGTCAATCGGCACGTACATCGTTGAGTGTGGACTAACGAACGGACCTGCTTTGTCGGCATTGGCGGCCATCACCAGCATGGCGGATGCGAGCGCAAATAGGCAGCGGACGTTGTTCATCCTCATAGCACCTCCCAAGACAATCCTGAACGTTGGCGCGAGTGGATTCAAACTTTTTACTATCATGCAGGCTAACATCTAGAATTGGTTCTTCGCGTTTCCCCCCTCTGTTACTTGGCTGAAACCACGATTCTGCAGGGTGACAGGACACGGCCTCCGGGTTGAAGCCTTTTTGTTCTTTGGTTCGGGGAAACCCAACTGAGGGAGATAGACACCCTCCCCCCATGGCAAAAGGGATGCCGGTAGGCCGTGCTTGCCCGCCCCTAGCGCCCATCCTCGGCCCCTCATGCTTTGCGCTACCCTACGCCAACCCAAGCCGTTCTAGTGACTGCTGGCACCCCAAGGCGCCACGATATTGCGATAGCCTTTGTCCTCATCCCACCCCTCTGGTTTGTCGGATTGTCGAGTTTGTCGACGGGGTAGACGGTAAACAAATGTATCCGTGCCACCCCCTCGCCACGCTCGGGCGGTGGTGAGGGTGAATAGGCCCGCAAATAGTGTGTGATACGGGTTGCACGGACATGACCATGGTCATGTCTGTACATGGTATCTGTGCAAGAAAAATGGCTGACTGTACGACACCCTATAGATCATTGCGCCTGTGGGTGAGTGTATACAGGCGCACGGATTTGCGCGGGCCCTCCCCCTAGGAGCGGACACTTTCCAGTTGCCCGCAGGGGGCGCCGGGGGCAAGATGCCGCCATGAATCCGAAAGGGATACAGAAAAGGATACAGCCGGCGCCGAACGCGCCTGAAGCAAGTGTATCCCTATTGTATCCCTTTCAGACACCCGCACACATATATCAGTTGACAGCGATTGAAAGCAGTTGCGTGCGCGTTTCATGTCGTAAACATGCGTATATACGCGTGTTATGACCGCAAAACAAGGTAAATGCCCGGGTGGCGAAATGGCAGACGCAAGGGACTTAAAATCCCTTTCCTGAAAGGGAGTGTGGGTTCGAATCCCACCCCGGGCACTCTTCCCCCAGCTATGCCTTGGTGATGACGTAGACCGCCACGTTGGCCAAGAGCGCAGGGACCAAGCGGGTCTCCCGTCTGCCCGAGAGGAAGACGGCCTGTTCGATGCGGGCGTTCAGCTTGTTGCAGAACTCGAGGAACTGATCGAGGGTGATTGCACGCACACGCGGTTCCCCCGAGGCCAGCGTGAATCCCGTACCCCGGCCGCCGAGCGCCCGGAGTCGCTCGCGCCAGTAGCCCGCATTATCGAATGAAATGATCGCGTGGCGGCCGACGCGGAGCATTTCCTTCACGACGGGCGCCGGGCGATTGAGGTAGGCGAGGGTCTGGCTGAGAATGACATAGTCAAAGGCGTCGTCGCGGTAGTCGGCGATGCCTTCCTCGATGTTGCCGTGGCGGACGGAGAGGCCGCGCGTGATGCACGCGCGCACATCATCTTCGTCGATCTCAACACCGCGCGCTTCGACGTGTTTCCGCTGCACGAGTTCCTCGAGCAGGATGCCGTTGCCGCAGCCCAAGTCGAGGACCTTCGACCCTTCCGGGACGAAATCCACGATCGCTTCAAGGTCCAGTCTTTGTGTTACGTCCGTCATGGCAAATCACATGAGAGGTTGGGCTTTGCGCGGAAAAAGTCAACGGGATTTCGGGTCACGCGGGCTTGGGCAGCTTGGCGTGCTTCGTTGTGCCACGGTTGACGCGGGATAGGAAATCCCGGGTGAGGGTGGCCAAACGGTCAAGTTCCAGCAGGAACGCGTCGTGGCCGTAGTCGCTCTGAATTTCGACATAGGTCGCGTCGACGCCATTCTGGAGAAGAGCGCGGACCAGCTCCTCGGATTGTTCCGGAGGATAGAGCCAGTCGGAGCTGTAGCTGACGACGAGGAATTTGGACGAGACGTTGCGGAACGCATGCGCGAGATCCGGCTGCCCGTACGAAAGGTCGAAGTAGTCGATCGCCTTGGTGATGTAGAGGAACGTGTTGGCATCGAACCGCTTGGTGAAGGTGAGCCCCTGGTGTTTCAGGTAGCTCTCCACGCGGAACTCGGTCGCAAATTCGTAGCCGTAGTGTTCCCGCTCCTGGAGGTGGCGGCCGAACTTTGCGCGCATCGACGTTTCACTCAAGTAGGTTATGTGGCCGATCATGCGGGCGACGGCGAGGCCGGCATCGGGCCGCTCGGATCCGTAGTAGTCGCCCTTCTTCCAGTTCGGGTCGGCATAGATCGCCTGGCGCGCCACTTCGTTGAGCGCAATGCTCTGCGCCGATACGCGCGCCGTCGAGGCCAATATGATGGCGCTCTTTACGCGGTCGGGATAGGAAACAGTCCACTGCAGCGCTTGCATGCCGCCCATGCTTCCGCCGGTGACGCACAGCACTTTTTCGATACCGAGATGATCGAGCAACAGCCGCTGCGCTTCGACCATGTCGGTGACGGTGACGACGGGGAAAGAGAGGCCGTAGGGGTTCCCGGTGGCCGGGTTGTTGGAGGAGGGCCCGGTGCTGCCTTGGCAGCCGCCGATGACGTTGGAGCAGAGGACGAAGTACTTGTCGGTGTCGAAGGCTTTGCCCGGGCCGACGGCCTGATCCCACCAACCGGGCTTGGTGTCGTTGGCGGAATGGCGACCCGCGACGTGGGCATCGCCGGAAAGGGCGTGCAGGATCAGGATCACATTGCTGCGATCCTCGTTCAGCTCGCCGTACGTTTCGTAGGCAAGCGTAAATGGCCCGAACCTTGCCCCGCTCTGGAGCTTCAGTTCGCGGTCGAAAGTGACAAACTGGGTTTTGACAATCTTGTCCATCCGTCACCGGTAATAATGAAGTATTGGAGTGCCGGGGGCAATCTAAAGCGCGATCACCACCGGCACTCCGCAGACTTTGCGGTTCAGCGGCCCGCCGCGATGGCGAGCGCCTGCTCGATATCCGCCTTGATATCCTCGACATCCTCCAAGCCGACGGACAGTCGGATGTAATCCTGGGTCACGCCGGTGGCGGCCTGTTCCTCGGCCGACAACTGCTGGTGCGTGGTAGAGGCCGGGTGAATCACCAAGCTCTTGGCATCGCCGATGTTGGCCAGGTGTGAGAGCAGCTTGACCGAGTTGATGAACTTCTTCCCGGCCTCCAGCCCGCCCTTGATCCCGAAGCCGACGAGTCCGCCGAAGCCCTTCTTGAGGTACTTCGTCGCATTCGTGTAACTCGGGTCACCCTCGAGGCCGGGGTAGGTGACCCAGCTCACATGGGGGTGTTGCTTCAGCCAGCGCGCGATGGCGAGGGCGTTCTCCGAGTGCTTCTGCTGCCGAAGCGGCAGCGTTTCCACGCCCTGCAGCAGCAGGAACGAGTTGAACGGGCTCAGCGCGGCGCCGAGGTCACGCAGTAAGGTCACGCGCACCTTGAGGATGAACGCAACGTTGCCGAGACCCGGCACGTTGCTGAGAGCGTCCCAGTACACGATGCCGTGGTAGCTGGGATCGGGCTCGGTGAACTCCGGGAACTTCCCGTTGTTCCACTTGAACTTGCCCGAATCCACGATGATGCCGCCCAGCGACGTGCCGTGCCCGCCGATATACTTCGTGGCGGAGGCGACGATGATGTCCGCGCCATGGTCAATCGGTCGAACGAGGCCGACCCCGACCGTGTTGTCCACGACGAGCGGAAGGCCCGCTTCGTGGGCGATCTTCGCGATCGCCTCGAAGTCGGGCACGTCGAGTTTCGGATTGCCGATCATCTCTGCGTAGATGGCCCGGGTCTTTGGCGTGATGGCCTTCCGGAACTCCTCGGGGTTGCGCGAGTTGACGAACTTCACCGTGCGGCCGAGTTTGGGGAACGTGTAGTGCAGGAGCTGGTAGGTCCCGCCGTACAGGTTGTTCCCGGCGACGATCTCGTCGCCTACGCGTGTGATGGCCAGCAGCGCGTAGCTGATGGCCGACTGCCCGGAGGCTACGGCCAGCGCGCCCGTGCCACCTTCGATTGCCGCGATGCGCTGTTCGAGCACATCGGTCGTGGGGTTCATCAGCCGCGTATAGATGTTGCCGAATTCTTTCAGGGCAAACAGGTTCGCGGCGTGTTCGGTGCTCTTGAACGCGTAGGAGGTCGTCTGGTAGATCGGCACCGCGCGCGCGCCGGTTGTCGGGTCCGCTTTTTGTCCTGCGTGCAGGCAGGCCGTATGGATACCTTGCTTGGTCTTGTCGCTCATTGTTATTTCTCCCTTTCTTCAGGCGCGCGCCTTGTGAGGATCGCACGCGTAAACTATCACACGGGGTGGGGGAATTCCAGCGGCAGCCCGGTAGCTGAGCCGCCGGAATCCCCCCGGTCCCCTCAATTTCGATTTCCTTCGTTGTTGTTTCTGCCCTGTAACTCCGCAAACAGCCGGTCGCGCCGGCGGCGTGCCTGGTGGCTCGCCCGGGTGCCGAGCGAAGCCCGGACCCGTTGCTTGGTGAAGTCTGGAAGATGGATCGTGTAATGCACGAACCACGTTCCGTGGTTATTCCAGAGGTGATGGTTCGGATTGCCACGCGGCGTCCGAATCGACAGGTCACACTTGGCCATGATGCGTCTCCTTGCCCGCTTCCGCAGGCTGTTTACGCATCAGGATGCTGCGAACAAAAAACCGCCGATCCTGAACAACAGGACGGCGGTTTACGCTCGCGGAGACTATTATTCAAAGGAATCTTTCCTTCGCTCATCCCGGCCGCGCACTCGCGCTGCCGGAGGGCACCTTGGCGTCTCCTGCCAGGTTGCCGTGTTCCGATCTACACCGGAACAGCTCCTGATGTTCAATGCGACACAATACCCACGTTTTGGAAAACGTCAAACAGGAGTTGTGTCATAAACTGCGGCGGGGGCGTTTCAACCCGTGATGACGGCCCTGATGATGGCATCGGCCCAGCGGTTCAACGCGGGAAGGTGTGTGGCCGCAGTGGCCTGAATGGCCTCGGCTGTCAGCCCCGACAGGGCGACGTCTTCCTGGCAGTGCGCGCATAGCCGATCGACTCCGGCAGTATCCAACTCGGCGTGGAAGAGCAACCCGTACGCGCGGCGGATACGAAACGCCTGAACGGGAAAGAGGTCGGACTTCGCCAGCACCGTGGCACCAGGCGGCGCCTCGATTCCTTCGCCGTGCCACTCAATGACCTCAAGCGGTTCAGGAGCAGTACGGAAGACGGGATCGCCGGCAGCGGCCGACGTCTTGTGCAGGCGCGTAATGCCAATTTCCGGTGCGGGGCCTTTGTACACCGCGCCGCCCATGGCCTTGGCGAGGAATTGGCTGCCGAGGCATACGCCGAGATAGGGCACATCCGCGTTCACGCAACGGCGGATGAAGTCCGCTTCCTGACGAATCCACGGATCGGGATCGTTGACCGACATCGGTCCGCCCATGACGAGAAGAAAATCAGGCAACTCGGAAGGGAGTCCCAGTTCCGGTACGAGCCGGCACGTCAGGTGAAGACCGGCGTCGACCAGTGCCTTCTCGAAAACGCCCGGACCTTCAAACGGAACATGTTGGAAGCAGAGAGCCGACATAGAGGAATGGCTGATGGGTAATGGTTGATGGCTGAGATTACAGGCTGACATAGCGGAAGCCGAGCCGTTTGGCCTCGCTGCGTGAGTAGAAGTTCTTCACGTCGACCAATACCGGGGTCCGCATCATCTTGCGGATTGCGCGGAGCGGCAGCGACTTGAATTCGTTATGCGCGTTGATCAGGATCACCGCGTCGAGTTTCCGGGCCTTGTCAGGGGTGAGCGTCGGCAGGCCAAAATGCTTTTTGATTTCCTTTGCGCTGACCAGCGGCTCCCAGACGGAGACGCGTACGCCGAAGCTCTTGAGCTGTTTCACCACGTCCTCGGCCCGCGTGTTGCGAAGGTCGGGGACGTTTTCCTTGAAGGTCATGCCGAGGACCCACACGTTGGCATTCCTGGGCAGGCAGCCCGCCTTCGTCATCTCCTGGATGGCCATATCGGCGACGTAGTAGCCCATGCCGTCATTGATCCGGCGGCCTGCGAGAATGACCTCGGGGTGATAGCCGAGTTCCACGGCGCGGTGCGTCAGGTAGTAGGGATCGACGCCGATGCAATGACCGCCGACGAGGCCGGGGTGGTAGCGATGGAAGTTCCACTTGGTTGATGCCGCGTCGAGGACTTCCTTGGTCTGCAGGCCCATGCGGACAAAAATCTTCGAGAGCTCATTCATCAGCGCGATGTTGAGGTCGCGCTGTACGTTCTCGATCACCTTGGCCGCCTCGGCGGTCATGATGCTCGGTGCCTGGTGGATGCCGGCCTTGATGGCCTTGCTGTAGGCCGCGGCGACGCGGGCGATGGCCTTGGGGCTGTGGCCGCTGACCACCTTCACGATGTTCGTCACGGAGTGGACCTTGTCGCCCGGGTTGACGCGCTCGGGAGAATAGCCGAGATCGAATTGGCCAAGCTTGAGGCCGGACTCGCGTTCCAGGATGGGGAGGCAGAAGTCCTCGGTGACGCCCGGGTAGACGGTGCTTTCGTAGCAGACCAGCATGCCCTTGCGCAGGATGCGGCCGACGGTCGTGGAAGCCTTGTCGAGCGGTGTCAGATCGGGGTCGCGTGCCTCGGTGACGGGCGTGGGCACGGCGATGATGATGAACGTGCACTTTGCAAGGTCCTTCGGGTTGGTGGTGAAGGACAGGTTGCGCTGCTTGAGTTCGGACGGCTCGACTTCGCCGGTGTGGTCGCGCCCGGCACGGAGTTCCTTGATGCGCTCCGGCTTGGCGTCGAAGCCGATGACCTTGTAGTGCGGCGCGAAGGCGGTGGCGAGGGGCAATCCCACGTAGCCGAGTCCAACGAGGCCGATAACTTCCTTATTCGCTTTCTTCATCTTCCCACCTGTGTGTTGAAGGATCGACAGCGACAAACTACGTCCAAAGCTGTTCCGAGTATATGCCCCGGCGGATCAAACCGCGAACCCCTTCCGCGACGCGGGCCTTGTCATCCGGGTAGGTCACACCCAGCCACTTTTCCGGAGAGGTCAGGACATCCACCCTTGCGCGGACCGCGTGGATGAGTTCGTCCACGACGGCGGGCAACATGAATTCGGAATCGGGTTTCGAGCCCTCGGCGGGCAGGAACCTTCGAAAGGCGTTGTCCAGATGAGCAAAGATGTTCGGCGTGAATCCCCAGAGATTCATCGAGACAATTTCATCACCGCTGAAGAGCGTGTTTCCGTCCGCGGCGGGACAGGTGGCGCCGCCCTGACCGTGCGGCACGATCTTGTGGCGCTCGGTGACGGATACGAGGCGGCCGTCGCGGACTTCGCAGACGCCGCGGGAGACGGGGCCGTGCTCCGACAACGTGTTGCGGAGAACGAAGCCGACGAGACAGTAGTGGTCCTCCTCGGCGGCAATACTCTTCAGCCGCGAGGCGAGTAGTTCAAAGGACCGGCGGCCGTAGAAATCATCCGCATTGATCACGCCGAATGGTTCGCCGTGGATTTCGTGGCGGCAGGCATACAGCGCGTGGCCGGTGCCCCAGGGCTTTGACCGCGCGGCGTGGGCGAAGCCGGCAGGCACATCCTGGGTTTCCTGGAACGCGTAGCTGATGGGAATGCGTCCGGCGAAATGCGGCTCGATCGTGGAGCGGAACGAATCCTCGATGTCGCGACGAATTACAAACACGACACGCGAGAACCCGGCGGCGATGGCATCAAAGATGGAGTAATCGATGACGATCTCGCCGGAAGGTCCGACAGGTTCGATCTGCTTCAAACCGCCATAGCGACGGCCGATCCCGGCGGCGAGGACGACGAGTGCGGGAGCCTTCGCGTTCTGGGTGTTGAGCTTCATTCGGCCTTGTTGCTCATTTCCGCCAGCTTCTCCATCTTCGCCCGCGCAGCGCCCGAATCGATGGACTGTGCCGCGACGGAGAGTCCTTCCTTGAGGTCGCGCGCCTTGCCGCCCGCGACAATGGCCGCGGCAGAGTTGACCAGAACGATATCGCGTTTCGGGCCTTTCTCGCCGGCGAGGATGGCGCGGACGATCTCCGCATTTTGTGCAGGGTCGCCGCCGACGAGGTCATGGATTGACGCGACAGGAAGGCCAAGGTCGCCGGGCTTGAGTTCATAGACACGCACCTCGCCATCGCGTACCTCGCCGATCAACGAGGCCGCCGTGGTGGTGATTTCGTCCAGCCCGTCGCGCCCGTGGACGACGAAGAGGTGCTTGGCGCCGAGTGTTGCGGACGCCTGGGCCAGCGTGGTGACGAGGCTTTCATGGTAGACCCCCAGTACGCCGTGACGTGCCCCGGCAGGATTGGAGAGGGGACCAAGGATGTTGAAGATGCTGCGGATGCCGATCTCGCGGCGCGGGCCGATGGCAAACTTCATGGCCGGGTGGAGCGTGGGGGCGAACAGGAATGCGATGCCGATTTCGGCAAGGCAGCGGTCCATGACGGCGGCCGGACAATCGATCTTCACGCCGAGCGCGGCGAGGACATCGGCGCTGCCGCACTTGCTGGAGACGCTGCGATTGCCGTGCTTCGCGACGGTAATGCCGGCGCCCGCGGTGACGAACGCCGAGGCGGTGGAAATGTTGAATGTATGGGCGCCGTCGCCGCCCGTGCCGCAGGTGTCGACAATGATTTCGCCGGGAGCGTGGACGGCGGTGAACTTTTCGCGCATCCCTGCCGCGCTGCCGGCGATGACTTCCGCGGACTCGCCGCGGATGCGGAGCGCGGTGATATAAGACGCGATCTGGGCAGGCGTCGCTTCGCCGCCCATGATTTCGGTCATGGCGGCGTGCGCCTCTTCGCGCGTAATCGCGCTGCCTTCAGCGAGCTTGGCTATCAGTTCCTTAATCATGCCTGTTCTCCCTGCTATCCCTTGTCCAATCCGAACCTCAGATACTCCTCAATCGCGTAGCGGTCCGTCATACCCGCGATATAGTCACAGACGGTTCTCCACAAGCCTTCCGTGGGCAGGCGTGTGCGCGCCTTGCGGCCCATCGTCTCGGGGTGGTCGATGTAAAAGAGGAACAACTTCTTCATCATGCCGACCGCCTCATGGCTGCCCCGGCTGACGGCGGAGTTGTAATAGACCTCCCGGTAAAGAAATGCGCGGAACGGCTCGAGCATCTCCTTCATCTTCGGGCTGAAGGCGACAAGCCGCTCGGAGCACTGCATGACCGCTGCGGGCGATCGTGGCTGGTGCTTGCCGAGCAGGACCGAGCTGGTGCGGATGACGTCCTCCACCTGGATGTCGAGCAGGCAGCGGATCGTGACGTCGAGCAACTGGTCCGCAGGCGTCGTCGGGAACTGGGCATGCGCGCGCTCCGAGGCCTTGCGCCAGAGTTCGAGTTCGTGGAGCTGAAGCTCGGTGATGAGCCCCGCCTCGCAGGCGTCATCCACATCGTGCGCGTGATAGGAGAGATCGTCGGCGATGTCGGCAATCTGCGCCTCGATCATCTGGAATGGGCCGATCGGGTGTTCGTCCAATTGGGCGCCGGGTGTCGCGGCCTGATGCTTGCGCAGGCCCGCGCGGACTTCCCACGTCAAGTTGAGCCCCGGAAAATCCGGATAGCGCTGCTCGACGACCTCGACGGCGCGGCAGCTCTGAAGGTTGTGGTCGAATCCGCCCTCATTCTTCATGAGTTCGTTCAGTGCCGCCTCGCCGACGTGGCCGAATGGACTGTGGCCGATGTCGTGCGCGAGGGCGATGGCCTCGGTGAGATCCTCGTTGGCCCGCATCGCCCGCGCGATCGTGCGGCCGGCGGCGGCCATCTCCATCGTGTGAGTGAGGCGGGTGCGGTAGTGATCGGCCGTGCCATTGACGAAAACCTGGGTTTTGTATTCCAGCCGACGGAACGCCTTGCAGTGCAGGATGCGGTCGCGGTCGCGCGCGTATTCTGCGCGGTAATCGTGGAGATGCTCGGGATAGCGGCGGCCGAGCGACGAAGCGCTGTGCGCGGCATAGGGCGCAAGGCACTGCTCCTCGATTTTCTCCTGGTCGCGGCGCGAATGAATCATGGGCGGCATCATACGTGGTCGCGCGGGCCGACTCAACAGTTTCGGAAGGGTGGTGGGCTAAGTTCCCGGTGCCATTCGGCGTCGATAGAATGCAATGAATTCCGTGGGGGTGAGCACGCGCATGGCACCGCACGCGCGGGGTGGAAAGTGGCGGCGATTGCCGGTGACGAGTGCGTCGGCTTGTGCGGCCACCGCAACTTCCAGAAACGGCTCGTCGTCATGATCGGGGAGGGGGTGTCGAAGCGGAACGCCTGCAGCGAAGAAGGCGCCTTCTTCGATGAAACTCAGAAACTCGGCGACCAGGTCCGGCTGAAATTGAAAACGGGGCCTCTTCAATACGGCGGAGTATTCCCACAGGATTCGCGCGTCCACGCACAGGCGGAGCTGTCCGGAGGCGATCATGCGGACGATCTCGCCCGGCGCAGAGAAGGGGGAGAGCAGTCCTGAAACGAGCACATTGGTGTCCAGCACGATGTTCATTTGGATCGCGCGCGGCGGACAGCGCGGATTTCAGCACGCACGTCATCTGCGCTGAGTTTGTCCATGCCGCGACTTGCGGCAGCGCTTTGTAATTTCGTTACCGCCGCGGTCGCACGAACCTGCCGTATCGCGTCGAGATTCTCTTCGAGATTGGACTCATCGACGGAGGAAAGGATCGCGACCGGCCGGCCGTTGCTGGTGACCACCATCTCCCGCACCACCGGGAGGGTTCGCCAAACATCTCCGGATTTGCCCCGCAAGTCCCGCACGCTGAGAAATTTCATAATGCACCTTTAATGTCACTCAGTAAGGTACACAATTGTGACACGGCGTCAAGCCTTTGCATGCGGGGAGCGCTGTCTCACGGGGCCGTGTGAGACTCGCGGTGGAGCGGTTGCTGGCGAGGGCGGATTTTGGGTTTGTTTCGCCGTCGCGGATGGGGTATTCCGAAGGCGACGCCGGAGCACGTATGCACGAGAAAACGATCAGTCAGAAGAGCCTCTACAAAGGACGTATCCTTGGCCTCGAGGTTCAGGAGGTGGAACTCGCCAACGGCAAGATGGCCTTCCGCGAGATTATCCGTCATCGCGGAGCCGTGGCCGTGCTGGTCAGAGCACCCGACGGCCGTTTTGCCCTTGTCCGCCAGTTCCGGAAGCCCGTGGAGTTGGAAATGCTCGAGGTGGTTGCGGGGAACCGCGAGGCAAACGAAGAGGCTGAATCCTGTGCCCGCCGCGAGTTGCAGGAGGAGACCGGGTTTGTTGCGGCCACGATTCGCTATCTCGGCTATATCTATCCGTCGCCGGGCTACGTGGATGAGCGGATCGACCTTTTCTATGCCGAGGCGACGGAGCCAGCCGGAATGACCGATCCGGACGAGGACGAACATCTGGACGTGGTTTTGCTTGATCGGAATGAAATCACGGAGAGAATCCGTCGTGGCGAGATTCATGACTCGAAAACGCTGGCCACATGGCTGCTTTTTGAGAAAGTGGTTGGCGTGTAAGGGGTTGTGCTGAATTTGGGCGGGAAATCGCAGCGTGAACGACAAACCGAAGAACATCTGGCAGCGGACAAGGCAGTTTCTGCTGCACGACGTGTGGGATATCGATGTCTCGTCGCTGTCCGCCGCCAAGAGCTTTCCTGTTCGGATTGTGCGGATATTCCAGTTGGTCATCAAGGGGTTCAAGGAAGACGATCTGCCGGTGCACGCCTCGGCGTTGACGTTCGTGACGCTGATGTCGCTGGTGCCGATGCTGGCGGTGGCATTCGCGTTATTGCGCGGGTTCGGCTTCGGGCAGGACGAGATATCGAAACTCCTGGAATGGAAGGATTCGATGCCGCCGCAGTTCGGCGCGTTTGTTGACCAGATCCTGTCGATCGTCAACTCGACCAATTTCGCCGCGCTGGGTTGGGTGGGTTTGGTTTTTGTCGTGTTTACGGCGTTGCTGGTGTTGGGGAGCGTGGAGATTTCGTTCAACCGTATCTGGGGCGTGACGGCTTCGCGGACGGTGTTTCGGCAGGCGGCGAACTACATCAGCATTCTCGTCCTTGTGCCGCTGCTGATCGGCGTGGAGAGCACGGTGGAGGCTTCGCTGCGCGGTGGGCTTCCGTTCCTGCCGGAAACCGTTGGCTTCGTGGTCCGCAATTTGCTGCGTATCACATCGTTCCTGACCACGTGGTTGGCGTTCATCTTCCTCTATATCTTCCTGCCCAACACGCGGGTGCGCGTGTTGCCAGCCGTGGTGAGCAGCGTCGTTGTTGCGTTATTCTGGCTGGGGTGGCAGAAGTCCTATATCGCGCTGCAGATCGGCGTCGCGCGCTACAACGCGATCTACGGCACGTTCGCGTCGGTGCCGATCTTTCTCGCGTGGCTATACATGAGCTGGGTGATCGTGCTGCTCGGCGCGGAATTGGCGTTCGCGCTGCAGAATGCGTCCACCTACCGGATGGAGAGCGCGGCGGATTCCGCGAGCGCGAAGTCGAAGTTCATCCTCATCGTGTCTGTCATTCTGCACGCGGCCGAGGCCTTGGCCGGCGGGCCGCGGTTCGATACCGGCGCCTACGCGCGCAAGCATCGCGTGCCCATCCGGCTGCTGAACGAAATGGTCCGTATCCTGGTGAGCCGTGGCCTCCTGGCGGAGACGGCCGGGCAGGAAGGCTGCTTCGTACTGCTGAAGGCGCCGGAAACGATTCATGTTCGCGACCTGGTCGGCATTGTCGCGCAGGAAGGTGCGCAGCCCGAGGCGCTTGGTCTGACGAAACTCGATCTGCCGGTTGAACGCGTATTGAAGGATTTGGAGAGCAATCTGGCGCAATCCATCGGCGATGTAACGATCAAGGATTTGCTGCCCGCGGAGGAGAGCCGGCCTGCTTGAACCCCGGCCTTGGTTCCGTCCGGTCTTTTACCCATGGAGTGATGACGCATGCCGCCCATTGATTTTGAGAAGGCCCTGAACGATGAGCAACGCGGTGCCGTGTTTGCGCCCGATGGTCCCGTGCTGGTCATCGCGGCGGCGGGCACGGGCAAGACGCGCACGCTGACCTATCGCGTCGCGCATCTTGTGGAGCGCGGGGTCGATCCCCGGCGTGTCCTGCTGCTGACGTTCACCAACCGCGCCGCGCGCGAGATGTTGGAGCGCGCACAGGGACTGGTGGGCGAGGCCGTGGGCGGGTTGTGGGGAGGTACATTTCACCACACGGCAAACCGCATGCTCCGACGCCACGCGGAAGCGGTCGGCTACCGCTCGGATTACACGATTCTCGACGAGGACGATGCGCGGAGCATCGTCCGCAACGCGGCGGACGAGATGGGCCTGCTGGGCAAACATTTCCCGAAGCCCGACGTGCTGCTCGGCGTCTTCGGGTTGGCCGCGAATCGGGAACACACGGTGGCCGATACCGCGCAGGCATGGTTCCAGGATGTGCCGGTCAACCCGGACGACGTCGTGCGCGTCTTCAAGGCCTACGAGGCCCGGAAGCGTTCGCTCAACGCGATGGATTTTGACGATCTCCTGACGAACGGCCTGCGACTTTTCCGCGAGCACAAGGAAGTGCTGGAGAAGTATCACGATCAGTTTCTCTACATCCTCGTGGATGAGTACCAGGACACCAACTTCATCCAGGCGGAATGGGTGGACCTGCTCGCCGCGCAGCGGCGGAACATCATGGTGGTGGGCGACGACTTTCAGAGCATCTACTCGTGGCGCGGCGCGGATTACCGCAACATCCTGAACTTTCCGACGCGCTATGCCGACACGAAGGTGTTCAAGCTGGAGACCAATTACCGCAGCGTGCCGGGCATTCTCGACGTGGCCAACGCCTGCATTGCCGGCAATCCGGAGCAGTTCCAGAAGAACCTTCGCGCGGTCCGGCCCGCGAGCTGCAAGCCGAGGGTTGTGCGAATGCGCGCCGGAGTGGAGCAGGCCCGCTACATCATCGAGCGCGTGGCCAAGCTGCGGCGGCAGGGCGTGCGGATGCAGGATATCGCGATCCTGTACCGCGCGCATTTCCACGCGATGGAACTGCAACTCGAACTGGCGCGGGAACACATACCCTTTGTCATCACATCCGGCATCCGCTTCTTCGAGCAGGCGCATGTGAAGGATGTCTGCAGCCTTCTGCGCCTGCTGGTCAATCCGGAGGACGAACTCGCGTTCGTCCGGCTCCTGGGGTTGCTGCCGAAGGTCGGCGAGAAGACAGCGCAGAAGATCTGGGCGGCCCTGGGCAACAAGGTGGACCTGCGCAGTGCGGCCGGGGCCCAGCGCGTACGCGAGAAACTGCCTGCCGCGGCGCGCGAGGTGTGGAAGAAGATCGAGCCCGTCGGCCTGGCTTACGATGCCGAAACGCTGCGCGACGATCCCGGCGAAGTGATCTTCCGGTTCGTGAAGAATTTCTACCACGACCACGCGGCGATGACGTACGACAACTATCCGCGCCGGCTGGAGGATATCGACGCGTTGATCGACTTCACCACGCGTTACGAATCGGACGAGGATTTCCTGAGCGAAATGGCGCTCTTGACCAACATGGACGCGGAGGCGGAACCGGTGGCCAACGAGCCCGGCAACGCGCTGAAACTCAGCACCGTCCACCAGGCCAAGGGGTTGGAGTGGAATGTCGTGTTCCTCCTGTGGGCGACGGACGGCATGTTCCCGTCGAGCCGCTCGATGAATGAGGTGGGGGGGGAGGGGGAGGAGCGCCGTCTCTTTTATGTTGCCACAACGAGGGCGAAAGATGAGTTATATCTCTGCACGCCCGAAATCCGGCGGACGAGAGACGGCGGGGTGATCTACTGCACGCCGTCGCGGTTTGTGAGCGAGATACCGCCCGAACTCGTCGAGCAGGAGTACGTGGGGTTCATCTGAACCGATGGTGCGAGGTGCGCGGATGAAGGTCTATATCACGGGATGCCGGGGACAGTTGGGGTTCGATCTGCTCGACGTGCTGAAGGGCAAACACGAACTCGCCGGGGGCGATCTGCCCGAACTCGACATCGCCGACGCCTCATCGCTCGCCACCGCGCTGGATGCTTTCCGGCCGGATGTGATCATCAACGCCGCGGCCTTCACCCGGGTGGATGCCTGCGAGACCGAACGCGATGCCGCACATCGCGCGAACGCCGTGGGTCCGCGCCTTCTGGCCGAGTACACGGAACGTTGTGGCGCGCTGCTGGTGCATGTCTCCACCGATTATGTTTTTGACGGTCGCCGGCCCGTGCCCCAGCCGTACGTCGAGACCGACCCCGTCGGCCCGACGTCGGCGTACGGCATCACCAAGGTCGAAGGCGAAAAGGCCGTTGCCGCAGCCACCCGGCGCTTTGCGATTCTTCGCACCGCGTGGCTCTATGGCGTTCACGGGAACAACTTTCTCAAGACGATGCTGCGTCTCTCGCTGCAGGGCAAGGCGCTGAAGGTTGTGAACGATCAGCATGGCTCGCCGACATGGTCGTGGCGGCTCGCCCGGCAGATCGACAAGGTGATCGACCACGGCGCGCGCGGCCTATATCATGCAACGGCGGAAGGTCATTGCACGTGGTTCGAGTTGGCCCGCTATTTCCTCGAGCGGATGGGCGTGCCGCACAAGCTCAGCCCGTGCGGGACCGAGGAGTACCCGACGCCCGCGCGGCGGCCGGCGAACTCGATTCTCGAGAACGCCGCGCTGAAGCGGGCCGGGCTGAATGTCATGGCCCCGTGGGCGGAGGACGTGGACGAGTTTGTGAAGCGTTACCGCGAGCGCCTGCTCGACGAGGCCGGGAGAGCGAAATGATCAGGAACCTGATGGTGACGGGCGGGTGCGGATTCATCGGCGTCAATTTCATCCGCCACGTGCTGGAGGAATCGGACTTTGCCGGCCGCGTCATCAACGTCGACAAGCTCACCTATGCCGCCAATCCCCAGAGCTTGGAAGATACAGCAGCCCGCGCGGGTGCGCGCTACGTGTTTGAGAAGGCGGACATTGTCGACCGTGCCGCGATCGGCCGGATCATGGACGAATACGAGATCGACGCTGTCTGCCATTTTGCAGCCGAGTCGCACGTGGATCGCTCCATCCTTCGCCCCGACGAATTCATCCAGACCAACATCGTCGGCACCCACACGCTGCTCCAGCTTGCGCGCGAGCGCATGCAGCGGGTGACGCTGTTTCACCACGTCAGCACCGACGAGGTGTTCGGGACGCTCGGCCCGCACGGCTTCTTCACCGAGGAAACACCGTACCGGCCCAACAGTCCATATTCCGCGTCGAAGGCCGCCTCCGACCATCTGGTGCGCGCCTATCACGAGACCTTCGGCCTGCCGGTGACGATTTCCAACTGCTCGAACAACTACGGCCCGTACCAGTTCCCGGAGAAACTGATCCCGCTGATGATCCTCAACGCGCTGGATGGCAAGGCGCTGCCGGTCTATGGCGATGGCAAGAACGTGCGGGATTGGCTCTTTGTGCGCGATCACTGCCGCGCGGTGTGGATGATCATGAACCGCGGCCGCAAGGGGCAGACCTACAACATCGGCGGCCGGAACGAGATGCAGAATCTCGATGTGGTCCACACGATCTGCGATCTGGTCGACGAAATGGCCGGCCCGTTGAAGAGTGGGGGCGCACGCCGCAAACTGGTCACCTTCGTCAAGGATCGGCCGGGGCACGACCGGCGCTATGCGATCGACTGCGCGAAGATCGAGCATGATCTCGGTTGGCAGCCGGAAGAATCGTTTGAGACCGGACTGCGGAAGACGATCAGGTGGTATCTGGATAACGCCGGTTGGGTCAAACAGGTCCGCAGCGGCGATTACCAGAAGTGGATCAAGGAACATTACGGTTGAGTGCGAAGATTTTCCAATCCTTGGAAAAATGGACGGCCAGTTTTCCAATGCTTGGAAAAACGGAGAGTGATATGAAAGGCATCATCCTCGCGGGCGGTTCCGGGACGCGGCTCTATCCGATCACGCGCGTGGTCAGCAAGCAGCTCCTGCCGGTTTACGACAAGCCGATGATTTATTACCCGCTGTCCGTTCTGATGCTGTCGGGCATTCGGGAAATCCTCATCATCTCCACGCCGGAGGATCTGCCGAAGTTCCGCGCGCTGCTGGGCGATGGCTCGAAGCTTGGGCTCCAGTTTTCCTACGCCGAACAACCGAAGCCTGAAGGACTGGCCCAGGCTTTCATCATCGGCAAATCGTTCATCGGCCAGGGGCCTGTGGCGCTGATCCTGGGCGACAACATCTTCTACGGCCATGGGATGACGGACATCCTGCTCCGCGCGGGGAAACTAAAGGATGGCGGTCTGATATTCGGTTATCTCGTCGGCGACCCCGAGCGCTATGGCGTTGTGGATTTCGACGACAAGGGGCATGTGCTCAGCATCGAGGAAAAGCCGGCTAAGCCGAAATCGCGTTACGCCGTGCCGGGCCTGTACTTCTACGACAACGAAGTCATTCACATCGCCGAGGCGCTGAAGCCGTCGCCCCGCGGCGAACTGGAGATCACCGACCTCAACCGCCGCTATCTCGAAAAAGGAAAACTGCGGGTCGAGTTGTTGGGGCGTGGTTTTGCGTGGCTGGACACGGGCACGCACGAGTCGTTCCTTCAGGCGTCGAATTTCGTGCAGACGGTACAAGACCGGCAGGGGCTGAAGATTTCGTGTGTGGAGGAGATCGCGTTCCGGCAGGGGTACATCACCGGCGCGCAGTTGGAGAAGCTGGCCTCCGAAATGTTGAAGAACGACTATGGACGCTACCTGCTGCGCATCGCGCAGGGAGAGGATTGATGTATGGCGATGAAGGTTGAGAAGCTGGCGATCCCGGATGTGCTGCTGATCACGCCCGACGTGTTTCCCGATCCGCGCGGATTCTTCCTGGAATCGTATCATGCGGAGAGGTATCGCGCTGCGGGTGTGCCGGGCGAGTTTGTTCAGGACAACCATTCGCATTCCAGTCGTGGCACGCTGCGTGGCCTTCATTTTCAATTGCCGCATGCGCAGGCAAAACTGCTCTACGTGCTGCGCGGTGAGATCTTCGACGTGGCGGTGGATGTCCGGCGCGGTTCTCCAACCTTTGGAAAATGGGTGAGCGCAGTACTGTCGGACCAGAACAAGCAACAGCTCTTCGTGCCCGAGGGTTTCGCACACGGATTCTGCGTCACCAGCGAGATCGTGGACGTGGTGTACAAGTGCACGGATATCTACTCGCCGAAGGACGATCACGGCGTGCTGTGGTCCGATCCGGCGTTGGGCATCCCGTGGCCGGTCAAATCGCCGACGCTGTCGAAGAAAGACGCGCAGCTCCTGCTGCTGGCGAACATCCCGGAAGCCCACCTGCCGGTCTATGGGCGGTAGAACGCGGGATGCAGAATGCAGGATGGCGGTCTGCTGGAGCCGTGGAAGTCCAACCACGAATGGACACTGATTCACACGAATTCCATCGCACAGGGGTGAGGGGATGAGGAATTGCCCACGAAAGGAAGTCGTGGGTGTTCGATCAAGAACACGGTGTGACGAAAGATGAAGGCAGCGATCATAGTGGGCGTTCTTCTTTTGGCCGGATGCGTTGCCTCTCCGCCCAAGACTTCGACATCGGAGCCGACCATTCACATCGCGTCCAACGGAGTCGTCTTCATCACACGGCAACTTGACGCTCCGACCGATGCAGGTGAAGCCCTGCAAGAGCTTGGTGTTCCGAAGAACTGCAGGATCCGAGTGGAGGCCGAACCGGGCACGCTCCACAAGTACATCAAGGCCGTGTTCACGGACATCGAAAGCAGCGGCTACACAAACTCGCGCTTCCACCAAGTAATCGAAAAAGGCCCCTGAAGGCTGTCCCGGAGTTTCCGATCCCAGTGTCCACCAAGATGGGATTGGGAATTGCCCACGAAAGGGCACGAAAGACGGCTGCGGATTCATGGTACCGCGCCGGGCACGGAGGCCCGAGAAACGGACGGTTCGGAGAACCGTCCCTACCAGCGGAGGGGAGATCCAGGCCGACCCGCCGCGGGCGGTGGCGGGGGACACGTTGACTTCTGTTCTTGTTCAGTCAAACGGATCGCTTTCCGGTCCGAGCCAGCGGCCGAGGGTGGGGCTGTAGTAGCGCGAGCCATCACAGAGCAGGCCGGTTTCCGTGTCGGTGTACAGGGTCCGGAATCTGAAGGGATTGGCCTCGGCTGCTTTGCCTTCCATCTCCAGCGTTTCGCCGAGTGGTCCGTAGCTGTAGTGTCCGACGACCGCGCCTGAGTCGGCGTCAACGAGCTGGCTCACATTATCCTGCCCGTCGTGGCAGTAGAGCAGAGTCGCATCCGGCTGAATGGAGCAGAGCAGTGTCGCGGCCCCTTGGCAGGCGATTCCATTCGGGGCCCAGATATAGAACACGGCGGACCGTTGGGCAGTCTTTCCGTCGTGCCGGATGATCTCCTCCCGCACGATGTTCCGGCCGTCGTACACGAAGAGATGTTCGCGGAGGGACGCCCATTGGTTCTTGCGGAAGATATCGATGCCCTTTCGAATGCGCCGCGCCTGGTAGTCGTAATTGAATGCCAGTCGCAGGGCGCCTTTGACGGGTTTCAGCGGGGTCATGGAAGCGAGTCGGTTTTCGGCATCCCAGCCGTAGACCCAGCAGGCGTCATTCGTCAGATTCCCCCTGGCGTCGTAGAAGAAGTCGCGCGTGGGCTGTCGGGCGGAGGTGGGCGTGAGTCGGGTGCATTGGCCACGGCCGTTTACGGTGATGAGGACCTCTCCGCCGGTATCGGACACCATTCGGACCAGATTGCCGCTCAGGTCGTAGGCGTAGCGGAAGGCGTTGGAGCCTGCGAACGACTCCAGGAGTTCGCCGCGCGGGCTGAAGGCGAAGGTGTTGGTGATCACGGATGCGGCGATGTGATCCACGCGTTGCGTGGCACGGCCGAGCGCATCGTAGGCATAGTCATATTGCGAGACGGTGTTGGTCCCCGCAAGATTCCACACCTTGGTGCAGAGGTCGCGATGAGGCTCGTATTCGTAGGAGGTCCACTGCCGGCGGTCGTTTAGCCATTGTTGGACCACGTTGCCGCCCGGGGTAAAGAACCACGTCCACGCGATCGGCCCCTCGTTCCAGCGCAGCCTGTTGCAGCGGCCGACACCGTCGTATTCATAGGACACGCTGTGGAAGATGTTGGTCGTGCCGGTGGGGCCCAGCGAGAAGTCGGTGAGACGTCCCGCGAATCCCCGGGTGGAGTAGGCATATCGCAGAACGGCCTCGGACTGGCCTGTCAGGATCTCGCTCTGGACCTGTCCCTCGGTGGTGTAGGTGAATATCCGTGAGCCTGCCGCGTCGTGGACGTTCAACACTCTTCCCGCGTGGTTATAGGTGAAGCGGACGTCGGGGGTGGCGTCGGAATGGTCGATGACCAGCAGTTCGCCGGTGCGAGGGTCGTGCATG
>DAISJM010000019.1:0-62038 GCA_036821485.1 Verrucomicrobiota bacterium
GGACACGAATATGCCGGTGTACGGATGGATGGATGCCGGTTTCGACCCGACGCGCATTCACATGATCGGACTGGCCATCGCCGCCGGCGGCAGTTCGACGGCGAAGTATGACGGTAAACTTTATGTCGATGGGTTGAGTTTCCAGGCGGACCTCGATGAGATCAACACGAACGAACTGCGTTACGGTTTCGAACCCAACAAGGAAGGCTGGGTCTACGAAACGTACACGGGGATCACGGGCATCACCTCCGTGGCGCAATCGACCAACTACGCCATCGAGGGATCCAACTCGCTCCGCCTGAACGTGAACATCGTGAACAGCGGGACCAACCGGCAGCAAGGTGCGGCGAAAGTCGACATGCGGTTCTACCCGCCGCCGATCGTGCGCACGCCGTTCGACCTCGACGGAAAGACCGTCAACGCCTACCTCTATTGTCCGGCCGGCTCGCAGAGTACCAACGCGGCAACACCCAACCTGGCGCGCATCTACGTCAACGACGGCGACTGGAATTCGCAGTACGGCGAGTACAAGGTGATGAAAGACGGTCAGTGGATCAAGCTGACGATGACCGTGACGACCAACGGCGCGTTTGGATCCACGAACATCATCGGCGTGGGCGTCGACATCAGTATGATCGGGGTCTTCACCGGCTCGTTGTATCTCGACGAGGTGGAGTTCCCCGCGAGCGCGCCTGCGGCGATCACGAACTCCCAGCATGAGTACGATTTCGAAGCAGAGAGCCAACTTGCGTGGTGGAAGTGGGATGCCAATCCGGAAGGCTGGCATGCGAAGGCATGGACGAACGTCTATTATGCAACCAATTGGGGCTCAGGCGGTTCTGTGGCCCTCGCCGCCGACGCCGTCTTTGCGTTGGGCGTGGACGAAGTGGTGACCAACGGGAGCTCGGTGACGACGAATCTGGATGTGATGCGGAAAGCCGTGTTCGAGATCGCCTACCAGCCCGCGTTGAACCTGAGTACGAAGGATCATCGTCGCATCCAGGCGAAGCTGAAATTCGTGCCCCCGGTCGAAGGCCTGCTGAGCTTCGATGCCAGTCTGAACGTTTTCGACAAGGTTACCGACCAGTGGTACTTCCGCGATTACAAAGTCGGCGGCATGGACTGGAACATCCTCGAGTTTGATCTCGATGACGCGGCCGACTACTCGACGAACTCGCCGGCGGGACCGATGAATGCCTCGGCGATCGGCTTCCTCAACATCCAGATCTACGCCAACGCGGGATGGACCGGGACGGTCTACCTCGAGGATGTCATTGTGGGCGGCCGCGAGACGGGCACCAACTACCAGCCGATGGCATCGGGTTTTGCCCGCGCTGCCGGACCGAAGTTTGTACTCAACGGTTCGAACTTCTACTTCTGTGGCGCGAACATGGAGTACCTGCAGACCGAATCCGACGCGACGGTGAAGCAGTGCCTCGACTGGGCGGTGACGAACCACCTGCAACTGGTGCGTACGTGGGCGATGCAGGAGGGCAAGCCCTACAGCTTCCAGCCACAGCGCGGCGTCTGGAACGAGTTGATGTTTGAGCACATGGACAGGGTGATCGCCGAAGCGGGTCATCGAAATATCCGGCTCATGCTTGGCCTGCTCGACAACTGGGCGCACAACGGCGGCATTTTCCAGTACGTGCATTGGGTGGTGAAGGAGCACCCGGAGACCGTCAACACGAACCTGGACAAGGAGGGCGTGGAGTATCACGACCAGTTCTGGACGAACACGTATTGCCGCCAGTGGTATCGCGATTACGTCACCCGCCTGCTGAACCGGACCAACTCGATCACGGGCGTGATGTACAAGAATGACCCCACGATCTTCGGCTTCGAGATCGTCAACGAACCGCGGTGCGAGTCAGACTTCAGCGGGCGTACCATCCACGAATGGCTCAACACGATGAGCGATTTCGTGCGATCGATCGACACAAACCACATTCTCGGCAACGGCGAGGAAGGCGGCTACGTCAGCACGTATGATGCGGCGGATGAAGTTCCGTGGGAAGTCTATCCCGACAACTATTACCACTACGCGACCTACGCCACGGGCGTCTCCACGTGCAATCTCTACGGCTGCGGCCGCGGCCACGGGGTGGATTTCATCAGCGACAACAGGAGCGAGTCGACTTATGTGGAGTGGCAGGGCGGGTTCTACACCAATCGCGAGCCGGTCTCGGGCGAGTGGCGCGCGGGTAACTCGAACATCAACTTCGCCACGTGCCGGATCTACGTTGATCAGAAGGAGTACAACATCTGGCGGACGAACCTGAATTCGTCCGATCAGCGGATCGAATGGGTTAACGATCACTGGTATGACGCGCACAATACCTTCGGCAAGCCGATGATTCTGGACGAATTTGGCATTCACGCCATCGGCTGGATTTTCAACGGTTCATACGGCCAGGTGCAACTGGTTCGCACGCCGTCATACACACAGCAGGACCGCGTGAACATCTTTGACATGTACTACCGGCACATCGAGAACACGGGCATTCCGGGATCGTTCTTCTGGAACTTCGGGTTTTCGAATATGTGGAACGATCCGTTCCACAAGTGCGAGGTGGTCGCGCCGTGGTATCCGAACACGTGGGACGGGTCGGCCACCGGCATCGTGCTTTCGACCGACCATGTGGTGCAGGGCACGAACTCGCTCGCGATGTACTTCAATGTTCCATCGCCGGCCGCCAACAAGGCGATCTTCGTGTGCCCGACGCAGGATATGTGGATTCTCCGTGTCGACAACAACAGCACCAACGAGCCGCCGACGCGCGGCGTGAACCGCGTGAAGTTCTTCTGGAACTTCTACAACCCGTCGAACACGATTACTGCCGCCCTTGCGTTGCGCGGCACGACGAGCAACATCTGGGCGGAGTCCCCGCAGGTCACGCTTACACAAGGTTGGACCCGCGTCATGTTTGATCTCAGCGCCGGCGACTGGGCATGGGAAGGAAACGGCTGGCAGAACTCGTCGTACCTGATCAGCATCACCAACGATACCGGCACCAACGTGCTGGAGGATGTTCGCTCTGTGAACATCGCCTTCTACGGGCTGCCGCTCGGCGAGGGGCGGGTCTATGTCGACGACATTCAGATCAAGCGTGATGATGGATTCGTGGTTTATGCCGATGACCCGGTGTGCGACGTGATCAAGGCGCACGCAGATCGCATGGCGTTGCGCAACACCACCACGAACACCGTGGGTAATACGGCTCCCGCGATATCGGGTCTAACCCTCATCGCCGATGCCTTCCGGGCGACGAACTTCGTTATGCAGGCGACCGATGTGGATGGCGATTTCCTGTCGTATCGGCTTGTTCAGAAGCCAACCAACGGTTGGGTGTTCGGCTCGCCGCCATCGAATCTCGTCTACAAGTCGAAGCCGGGGACCACGGGCGGAGACACTTTCACGTGGAAGGCGCACGACGGCAAGGCCGACAGCGCCGAGGCGGTGGTGACGGTGACGCTGGGTTCGACCGATACGGACGGCGACTCGTTGCCGGATGACTGGGAATTCGGCTTCTTCCCGAAGCGCGTCCAATACTGGCCCTATGAAAGTGATAACCTGACGAATCTCTGGTCGGGTTGGGATTGGGACAACGATGGGTTCTCCGACTGGTCGGAATACCGGGCGGGCACGGATCCGACCAACAGCGGCTCACTGCTTTACTGTATGGGCAGTGGCTCGGGTGCATCGCCGTTTGTGATCACTTGGCCGAGCGTCGCAGGCCATGACTACGAAATCGCCCGGTCAACGAACCTCCTCGGCAGTGCAAGCTTCACGGGCATCGCATCCAACATCACGGCGACAGCACCGATGAATACGTATACCGATACGACGGTGGGCGCAGCGACGCGCTTCTTCTACCGCATCCGTGTACAGTAGGCAGGGCGGGGGAAGAGAGTGAGTAGTAAGAAATGACCGGTGGCCAGTGACCGATGATCGCGGATTGGCGTCAAATCTTCCTTTGCCCGGCGGCGCGTTGCCTGTAGTTATACACGCTGTCGAGCGATGAAGAATCCCGTGTCCAGACAGACGGTCGAGACGACCAGCCCGGAAGAGACTTACCGGCTGGCGGCTGAATTGCTCCAGACGCTTCGCCCGGGGACGGTTCTCGCGTTGCACGGGGAACTTGGCGCGGGCAAGACCTGTTTCGTGCAGGGCCTCGCGCAGGCGATGGGTGTGAGGCGTGCTGTGGGTAGTCCGACCTTCACCCTCATCAATGAATATCCGGGCCCGTTGCCGCTTTACCACATCGACCTCTATCGCATCGGTGGCGTGAACGAGGCGCTGGGCCTCGGGCTGGAGGAGTATCTCGAAGCTGACGGGATCACGGCGATCGAATGGGCGGAGCGCGTGGCCGAGCTGCTGCCACCGTCGACGATCCACATCCGGCTGGTAGCGGGAGTGAAGCCCGAGGAGCGGACCATTACGATTGAGCGGGGGAGCAAAGCATGATTGCGCTGGCCATCGAGTTGTCGTCGGTCGCCGGCAGCGTCGCCTTGTTTCGCGACGGGCAAGTGATCGCCGAGCGTTCGTGGCGTGAAAAATACGTTCGTGCACAGCAGGTCTTCCGTGCCTTGCCGGAGATGTTGGAGGAGACTCATCTGACCGTGGATGCGATCGGAGCCTTCCTTGTTGGCCGCGGACCGGGATCGTATTCCGGGCTGCGCGTGGCGATCACCGCGGCGCGGGCGATGGCGTTGCCGGGCAACAGCTTGGTCTATACCGTGAGCAGTGGCGAAGCGCTGGTGCTCGAAGTCGCGCGCGACATGAAGGATGGGAACATCGCGATCATGGGCGACGCGCGCCGGGAGACACTCTGGCTGGGGATGTTCGAAGTGAAGGATCGCCAGGTGACCTGCACGCTGCCCTGGGCCGTGGTGGCGATTGGCGATGTGGCGTCGAGGTTGCCTGCCGGGAGCGTCATCGCGAGTCCGGATTGGACGCGGCTGGAACCGGCACTGCCAGGACTGGGCATCCGAGGGGTGCAGCAGGAGCGTTTTCCGCAGGCGCGGTACGTGGGAGAGCTTGCGCTGGCCAAGTGGAAAGCAGGTTTGCCGTCAGAGCCGCTGGTGCCGATCTACGTGCATCCCGCCGTAGGTGCTACGACGCCCTTGGGGGCATGAACCTCAGGCCTTTCGGGGTGCCGCCGTGGAACCGCGGATCACGATGTCCGGCGAGAAGATAATCTGGTGAGGCGATGAGACTTCGCCCTCGGCCAGCTTCTGAATCAAGCGCTCCGCTGCTTTTCTGCCCATCGCCCGCTTGTCCACGCGCATCGTGGTCAGCGGCGGCCAAGCTTCCTGGGCAGCGGGAATATCATCGAAGCCGACGACACTGATATCGCGCGGCACTTCAAGCCCGCGTGCGCGAAGCGCGCCCATGCCGGCGAGCGCGTTGGCATCATTGCAGGCGACGAGGGCGGTGACACCGGGCGCGCGATCCAGAACCTTCATCGTGCTGTCGTAGCCGCCGATCATGGCGCCTTCCTGGACGAGTTCCGGGCGATACTTGATGCCGGCGGCTTCCAGTGCCTCGCGGTATCCCTGGAGACGTTCGGCGTAATTGCCGCGCGTCAACGGTTCGCCGCCGATGAAAGCGATCTGCTTGTGACCGAGTTCGAGAAGATGTTCGGTAGCGGTGCGGGCCCCGCGGGCGTTATTGGTAATCACCGTATCGATGCCATCATCGGGCAGGTGATAGTCGACCATGACGAACGGGTACTTGGTGGACTTGAGGATATTGATGACGTTGATCTCCACAGCCCCGACGATGAGGAGTCCGTCCACGCGGTGTTCGGCGATGAACTTGGGAAGCTCGCCGAGAGACATGGCGCTATCGCCGGTGGCGGAGGCGAACATGAGCGCGTAGTTGTGTTCGCGCGTCTCTTCCTCAATGCCGGCGAAGACGCCTGCGTAAAAGGGGTTGGAGAGAAATGCGCTGGTCTCGACGCCGGAGAGGAGGCCGACGGTTTCGGTCCTCTGGGTGACCAGCCCGCGGGCGTGCCCATTCGGGCGGTAGCTCATGTCGGCTGCCTTGCGCACGATCTTACGACGGAGTTCCGGGCTGACGCCGGGCTTGTCGTTCAATGCTCGCGAGATGGTGCCAACGTTGACGCCCAAAGCCTTTGCAATGTCCTTGATAGTAGATCTCATTTGTCCGCAACCTTACCGCAAGCGTTTGCAGTAATCAACGCTATTCTGCAACAAGTTGCGCAAATATTTGCGTTCCTTGTGCGGGGAAGACATCGTAGGATGGTTATGTTGTTTTTGTGGAATGTTAGCGCCATATTCTGACCATTCCAGTGGCCTGAAGATAGTGCTTGCCAAGCGGGCAGACTGATGCTGAAATAGAGTTAACGCAAACGTTTGTTTGTTGGAGGTATGATATGAAACGTCTGCTCCTTTCCATAGCCGTTGTACTGGCCCCCGCGGCCTCCTTGGCCGCCGCGACTATCCTCTACGATTTCGAGTCCGGAACGGAGGGGTGGGTCACGGAGTGGGGTCTCAAGGGACAGCCGACCACCAGCACCCGTTACACGCGCCACGGTGACAATTCTCTGCTTCTGGAACACAACTTCACGAAGAAAGAGAACAACATTGGAACGCGCATCGTGTTCGATGAGGCACAGGACTTTGCCGTCAAACCCGGCTTCGCCGGATTCAGTGCGTGGGTCTATTTCCCATCCGGCAACGGATGGGAGGCCCAGATTTACATGCATACCGGCGACGAATGGAAATGGTCGTTTGGAAAACTCTACAGCGATCTGCAGCCCGGCTGGCATCAGATCTTCATGCGCGCAGAGGAGATCGAGGACGCAGGCCGCGTCCGCGACCTCGGTATTCAGATCAAGAATCACAAACTCAATGGCGATGCGTCGATCTACATCGACCGCATCGAAATGCTCTCCGAGGAGAAGTGAGCATGTGGAAGAGGGAAGTGGGTCAGTAACCGATGGGTGGAAGTTCGTCGAGCTGGCCGACGTCGGCGGTGCGCAGCAACAACTGGCCATCCTGCATTTCAAGTTTTCCGCGGACACGGACCATCTGGTTCTTGCAGGTCTTGAGCCGGTCGTAGGCGGCAGCGCGCTCGGCTTGCGGAACATCGAAGACGATGGAGGCGGCCTTGGTGCGATCGGCGTCAAAGTCGAAATAGACCATGCCGCCGCCACGACGAATGGCCTGCACGCGGCCCTTGATGGTCAGCATCTCGCCAACCTTCGGCTGCAGTGCCGCCACGTTCGCCGGATCATGGACGACGCTATCCCATACGCGCGGTTCACGAGGTGTCGCGGGCACGGCTGCCGGAGCAGCAACCGGGGCGGCGACGACCGGCACCGGGGTGGCGGCGGGTGCTGTGGCCACTGTCGGCACCGGGGCTGCAGCGCGTGGTGCTGCAGCAGGTTTTGCGACGGCGGTTACGGCGCGCGGAGCCGGTGCTGCCTTCTTCTTGGAGGGCCGTACCATGAGGACCACGCTGATGATGACGAGGGAAACAAGGCTGACGATGGTCGGCAGTGGATTGCGTTTCTTTGCGGGCGGTGCGGCGGTCGCGGCGTCCGCGCGCGGGGGCATGGCGGCCGAGGCAGGGATCTCGATCCGGCCGGTGCCGGCGTGGGTGGAACCGCTCTTGGATGACATGCGAATGGTGGTCGTGGGTTGAACCTTGTTGAACAGGGTTAACGCTTCGGCGGCCGAACGCGGGCGGTCATCGGGATGGGCGCTGAACAGCTTCATCACCCAGTCGCAAATGGCCGCGGGGAGATCCGGGCGTCGCTTGTGGAGCGGCACCACGCGATGCTTCAGGTGAGCGGTGATGATCTCGGCAATGGATGCTCCCTCGAACGCGTTCTTACCCGTTAGCATGTAGTAATAGACGCAGCCCATCGCGTAGAGATCGGTGCGTTCATCGACAGGTTGGCGGGAGAATTGTTCGGGTGCGATGTAGAAGACGGATCCATAAATGGAACAGTTGTTCTCCAGGGTTTGCACGGTGGGCTGGGTAAGAATCTTGGCCAGGCCGAAGTCGAGTATCTTGTACTGCTTTGCGCCGCTGGCCATGGGGATGACCATGATGTTGTGCGGCTTGAGGTCCCGGTGAATGAGGCCGGTGTGATGTGCCGCGATGAGCGCCTCGAGAGTCTGGTGAACGGCATCGCGGAAGTTCTTGAGCGTGTAAGGTTCGTGGGTGGCGATGGTTCTCTCCATCGTCTCGCCCTCGAGAAACTCCATGATGACGTAAGGGCCTTCCTCGTCGATGCCGAAGTCGTAGATGGTCAGAATATTCGGGTGCTGCATCGATGCGAGGGTCATGGCCTCGCGCCACGCGCGTTGGTCGTTGGTGTTCTCGAGGGTGGACTGTGCCGTATGGAATCGTTTCACGGCCACGTTGCGCTGGAGCGAGCGATCCCACGCCTTGAAGACAATGCCCGAGCCGCCTTCGCCGATCGTGGAGCGAATCTCGTAACGATCCTGCAGTACCTTGGGAGGTGTCTCCTCGGACATGCCGCTGATAGTACACCGATTCCGCGTGCAGGAACAGAGCAGAAAGGGGGAGGATTCAGTTCTCCGGCGCGGGCGGTTGGTCGCCCGATTTCTGCCACGGTTTTTGATTGGTGACGCCGCCCATGATGTCGAGCATGGCAAAGTCGGGGGCGACCGTGCGCAGCTTGCCGAACGACCAGGACACCATCTCGAGGTAGCGCGGCTTGGCGTTGGGCTTGTCGATGACCATGGTGGTCGGGTAGCGGCGGAGGCGGTATTTGTTTGCCAGCAAGCCCTCGGGTTTCCCGTGCTCCGGATTGATGCGCAGTTTGATGATGTTCTTCGATTGGGCCTTGAAGTCCGACGTGGACAGCAGGTTCTCCCAGAGGTGGGTGCATTCGTCGTTCCATTCCGCGTAGAAGAAGATGAGCATCGGCACGTCGTACTTGGTCTGGAACTCCAGCGCCTGCCTGTGACCCTCCGCATCCTCCAGCCATTCGCGGTTCTCGTACACCGCGCCCGGGATGAATCGGCCGCCGGCCGCGGCGGCGGCCGGCCGTGATGCGGGAGCGGCGGCGGTGGAGGTCGCGGGCGTGGGCGCCGGCGATTCGATGTCCGCTGTGCGACACAGGGCTTCAACGGTCCGCCCGGAGGGCGAGGTGAACCGCACGCGAAGCATGCCGTTCTCCGCGGTGCTGACTACGGTGAGCACGCCGCCTGCGGGAAACAGGCCGCGCTGATCGTGGGGCGCGTTGACCGAGTAGGCGGGCACCTCGTGCTGAAGCGTGATGGTGCCGCCGGGCGCAGTTTCCGCGTGGGGCGCGATGATGCCGCAAATGCAGAGCATCAGGATGGTGACGGCAAGCCGCTTCATGCCTGCATTCTAGCGGCGGTCCGCACATCGGGAAATGCAAAATGCGTACGCCATTGCCAACGGGCGCGGGACAAGCCATCATCCAGCCCACATGACATCATCCACTTCATCTGAGTCGCATCTTGAACTTATTGCCGCCGCGCTGGCGGACACCAATACCTTTATCGGGCTGACCTTGAGCCATCCGAAGGTCGCTGCCGCAACCCCGTGGGAGCGTGTGCGCGTGCGTCCCGTAAAACGCAGGGGCAGCGTTGGATTGCAGGCTTTATGCGCGGGAAAAGCCGGCACCGAAACCCGGCCGATTGACGATGTGGCCGAAGTGGTGGACGGGTTGCTGCCGCAGTTTGCGCGGGCGAGTCTGCAGACGAAGTCGGGCGAATGGCATATCCGCGTGACGGGCAAGGGGCGCGTGTTGATGTCAAAAGGTGGCGCGCCCAAAACGGGGGCCAACGCGCTCGAACATGATCGCCAGAAGAAGCACGTGCTGTCGGGTGACCGGCCTGACGAGTTGCTCAAGGCGTTGGAGATCCAGAACTCGAATGGAAGCGTAAAGCCGTCGATGCAGGCCAAGCTTCGGCAGGTCAACGCGTTCATCAATTTGTTGGAGCCGCTGCTGGCGGGTGACAACACGACGACGTTACGGATTTTCGATGCAGGTTGTGGGAGTGCCTATCTCACCTTTGCCCTGTATCACGTGTTGAAGCATCTGCGCGGAAGAAATGTCGAAGTGATGGGCATTGATGTGCGCGAGGATGTGATCCGGAAAGCTGAAGCGCTTCGCGATCAACTCGGTTGGTCCGATGTGCAGTTTGCGGTCGGTCGTATCGCGGAGCACAAGCCCGCTGTTCCGCCCGATCTTGTGCTCAGCCTGCACGCGTGTGACACGGCGACGGATGAAGCCATTGCGCAGGGCGTTTGCTGGGGCAGTCGCGGGATTGTCGCGGTGCCTTGTTGCCAGCATGAATTACATCACCAACTGCAGGCGGAGGTTTTCCGGCCGATCACGCGGCACGGCATTTTGCGCGAGCGGCTGTCGGATTTGTTGACCGACGCATTCCGTGCGCAGTTGCTGCGCGTGGTGGGTTATCACGCCGAGGTCATCGAATTCGTCGAGCCGGAACACACGCCGAAGAACATCATGATCCGTGCGGTCCGTGCGGGGCGTGGCGGCGAAGTCGCGGCGCGGAAGGAATACGAGGCGCTCAAGAATTACTGGAGCGTTCAGCCGGCACTGGAGAAGCTGCTGGGTAGATAGGGCGAGGATTCCATGCCGAGCCGGATGCGGGAAGACGGCTCACCGCGGAGGGTTCGCCCTGCCATTTTTCCAATCCTTGGAAAAATGGGGGCGGAATTTTCCAACCCTTGGAAAAAACGGCTGAAGATTTTCCAATCCTTGGAAAAATGTGGTATAGGGAGGACAGGGAAGGAGGGCCCCATGATTCGGCTGGGCCTTTGCTGCATTTTCAGGGATGAACCGATCCGGTTTCGCCGTACCACGGCGACCGCGCTGCTTCGTCTTTCGCCTGCCGCGCGCCGCCGCAAGCTGTCGGATATCTGCATGGCCAACGCGGACGCGTTGTACGCGGCGGTGACCTTCTGCGCCGATCACGGGATCGGATCGTTTCGCGTGAACAGCCAGATCCTTCCGCTGAAGACGCACCCCAAGGTGGGTTACGATCTCCGCAAGCTGCCGGGTGGCGAGCGGACGGTGGCCCGGTTCAAGGCGTGCGGAAGACTCGCCCGCGCGCGCGGGTTGCGCCTGTCGCTGCATCCCGATCAGTTCGTCATACTCAACTCGCCGCGCCCGGAGGTCGTCGCCGCGTCCATCCTTGAGTTGGAGTACCAGGGCGAAGTGGCTTCGTGGATTGGTGCGGATGTCATCAACATCCACGGCGGCGGCGCGTACGGCGACAAGCTCAGCGCGCTCGAGCGGCTTCGCGGGAATCTGCGGCGGCTGTCGAAGCGTGTGCGTTCGCGGCTGACCTTGGAGAACGACGACAGGATTTACACGGTCGAGGATCTGCTGCTCATCTGTCGCAGCGAGAAGATTCCGCTCGTATACGATGCGCATCATCACCGTTGCCTGCCGGACCGGTTCGATGTCGAGGAAGCGACGCAGGTCGCGGCGGCGACATGGAATCGCGAGCCGCTGTTCCATATCTCGAGCCCGCTGAAGGGCTGGAAGGGGCCGCAGCCGTTCCGGCATCACGACTTCATCAACCCGAAGGACTTTCCCGCGTGCTGGCTGGCGCGTGACCTCACCGTGGAGGTCGAGGCGAAGGCGAAGGAAGTCGCGGTGCTGCGTTTGGGGCGCGACCTGGAGCGCCTGCGGGCGGGCGTGGTCCGGCGTCCACTGGAAATCGGACGGTAGGGGCGTACATTGTCCTTCCGGACAAAATGAAAAGGGGAGAACAAATATGAGCAACATTCTTATAGTCTACGCGACGGATTCGAACAGCACGAAGAAGGCGGCCGAGGCGGTGGCGAAAGGCGCGGCGTCTGTCGCCGGCACAACGGTGGTGGTGAAGACTGCTGAGACGGCCACCGCAGAGGACGTACTCGCGGCGGATGGCGTGATCGTCGGAACGCCGGTGCACATGGGGAGCCCGGACTGGCGGATCAAGTCATTCATCGACAAAGTCTGCAGCGGGCTGTGGATGAAGGATTCGGCGGTCGGCAAAGTCGCGGGTGTGTTTGCCACGGGCAGCGGCTATGGGAACGGCGGCGGCGGTGTCGAATTGACGTTGCTCTCGCTGCTGTCGAATTTCGCCGAGCTGGGCATGATCATTGTGCCGTTGCCGAAGAACACGCCGGGTTATCACAAGGGTGGTATTCAATGGGGCGCGTACGGGCGGTCGATGGGCGAGAAGATGGAGCAGACGGGTCTGCCGGACGACCGGCTCGAGGCGGCGATTCATCACGGTGCGAACATTGCGAGAGTGGCAGCCACGGTGAAAGGCAAGAAGCTGCTGGGCGGCTGAGCGCTCAGCGTGCGAGCAGTTGGGTTGCGATTGCGGCGGCGGTGGGTTGACCGGCCAGCGCGGCGGAGAAGTCCTCACCGGTTTCGATTGCCTTGTTGAGGGCGGCCGCGCCGCCTGTATCGCCGAGCAGAATGCCACCGACCAGCCGGTTGTTCTGGAAAACAAAACGCCGATAGTTGCCGCCTGTTTCTTCCTCAAGGACTTTTCCGCCGGCGCCTTCCGGTTCGATGCGGCCGATGCTGGTCAATCCGAGGCCGAGCACCTTCAGCGTGTGCGAGCGGGGGATTCCTCCGAACTCCGTCTTCTGTCCCGCCGCGTTCAATCCGGCGATGGTGCCCTGGTATTGCGCTGCGGACCACGAGCCATAGAGCACGCCACGATGTTCGGCCGCATCGCCGGCTGCGTACACGTCCGGGAGCGAAGTCTGCAGGTGATTGTTCACGAGCAGGCCTTTGTTCGCCTCGATGCCGGCGCGCCGTGCAAGGTACGTGTTCGACTGGACGCCGGTGGCGACGATGACGATATCGGCCGGTTCGACCGAGCCATCCTCCAGTAACACGCCGGCGACGTGTTCATCGCCGACGATTTCCTTCGTTTTCGCGAGGACTCGGACCTTCACACCGACCGTTGCGGCAAAGTTCTTCAGCAGTTCGCCTGCGCGCGGGTTGAGCTGGCGCTGCATGAGATGGGTGGAGTTTTCGAGGATGGTCACCCTGCCGCCATTCCGGGCGATGGCGCCGGCGGTTTCGAGGCCGAGGAGACCACCACCGATGCAGACGCAGCGCGGATGGGCGCGGAGCGCATTGAGCACGATGTGCGCGTCGTGGAAGGAACGGATGGCGAATACGCCCTCACGTCGGAGTCCGGGGAAAGGCGGAAGGTTCGCATGCGCGCCTTGGGCGAGAATGAGCCGGTCGTAGACGATCTCGCGCCCGGAGCGAAGGACAACGGTCTTCTTTGCCGGGATCAACTCGATCACTTCGGCACCGGTAATGACCTCGATCTGGCGTTCCTCGTACCATTTGGGTTCGTGGATCAGCAGGGAGAAATCGTTGGCCTCGCCGGCGAGGTAGCGCGTGAGGTTGATGCGGTAGTAGGGGAAGTCGGGTTCCTTGTTGACCAGCGTGATGCTGGCGTTGGGGAGCGTCTTGCGTGCGGCCTCGGCGGCGGAGAGGCCGGCGATGCCGCCGCCGACGATGACGATGCGAAGGCCGCCGGGCGTGGTGGCTGCCGCGGGTTCCGGGGTTGCTTCATTCGTGAATTCGGCCTCGAACTGATCGCGACCGGCCCCGCAGATCGGGCATTCGTCGGGTGGCTCGATGCCCTCGTGGTAGTAGTTGCACGCCTTGCAGCGCCACATCTTTGCCACGCTTTTCGGCGCGGCGGGAGGCTGTTCGGTGTGTGGCTCGAATTCAGAACGCGGCGCGCCGCAGACGGGGCACTCATCAGGCGGGGCGTCGCCGTGGTGGATATAGCCACACACGACGCATCGCCACGCTTTGGACGGAGTGGTACTCATCCTGGCCGGCGCACCGGGTTACTTCACCGGGGAGAACTTATCCTTGGTCACGCCGCAGATCTCGCACTTCTCCGGCAGGGTGCCGATGAACGTGTTGCCGCAGACGGGACAAATGTAGATCGCCTCTGCGGGCAGGTCCTTGCCGCCGGTCACGGCCTGAAGCGCCTTGTCATACAGGTTGTAGTGAACCTTCTCGACCGCCATGGCGTATTCGAAGGAGGTGACGGCGGCGGTGTTGCCTTCGGCCTTCGCCTCGGCGACGAACTTGGGATACATCTGCTGGAACTCGTAACCTTCGCCATCCTTGGCGACCTGGAGGTTGTCGGCTGTGCCCTTGACGCCGCCCATGACGCGAAGATGCGCGTGGGCGTGGAATGTTTCGGCCGCGGATGCGGCGCGGAACAGTTTGGCGACCTGTTTGAAACCTTCGGCTTCGGCCTTCTTCGCAAACGCGAGATACTTGCGATTGGCCTGGCTCTCTCCGGCAAATGCTTCTTTCAGATTGTCAGCGGTGGACATTTGAATTGCTCCTTATTGAGTTGATCCCGGCGCACCGGGTTTCATCAACATAGCCGACAACGCCCTGTGGAGTAAAGGCGCGACTTGAACTCCAGCCTTCAGGCTTGAGCGCGGGGAATCGGGACTGTACCGTGTCTGCAGACCAAGGAGGGTCCCATGTCACAAATGCGTCTTCCGCTGCGGGTGGTCTTTGTTCTCCTGCCTTTGCTGATTCTCGCGTCCGGTTGTGCCACGCCATTGACCAAGCCCCAGGCGCTTCTGGGCGTCGGCGACAAACCGTCCGGGCAAATCCATGTGATCGACCTGAAGGAAACGGAGTCGACGGTTGGGAGTTACTGGCAGAACTACACGATCGTGATCCGGCCGGTGATTCAGGGGCGGGGTGTCACGTGCAAAATGGTGGCGGCGGGCAGCCCCAGCAGGAATGTGGGGGCCTATCAGCTGCCGCAAGGCAACTACCGGGTTGGCCCCCGCGACATGCTGTTCGACATCAACGACTACGGGATTCCGTCGGTACTGGCTGAGGGCAAGAAGTCCAACACGGTGTCGAGGGGGGAGATCGATGTCCAGGTTCGGCCGGGCAAGATTGAGGTGGTCTGTATTCGCTCCAGCCAGAGCGAGCTGTTCAACACCATGGTGAATCTGAAGTACAGTTTCATCGGAGAAATCACGGACCCGGGGACGAATCTTGAGGAGGCCCGACAGGAGTTGCTGTCGTGGCTTGGCGGCGGCGATACGGCGCAGAAGTTCTATGCGACACTGATGCTGGCCGAGGTCGGTGACGCCGCGGCCGGGGAGGAGCTCATCAAGCTGGGGAGCAAGGATCGGCGTTTCAGTCCGTACACCCGGGCGGCGGTGAGAAGCATTTCGAGACGGATTGGCCAGCCGATTGGAGAGCCCGTCCGCGCGCGTTTCCCGGATGAGCTTCATGTGTACGCCGGGGAGGTGAACACCAACGGGACGCTGCCGATGGTCCGTTTGGCGCGGCCGTTTCGCATCTACTTCGTCGACGATTCACCCGTGGATCCGAATCCGGCCTTCACGGAGCACGTCGTGGTGTTGCAGCCGGGGAAGCATCAACTGATTGCCGGTCTGTGGACCCGCCCGTCCGCGGGCGGCGGCTTTGCCGGCGCCATGGCCGCGGCGATGTCCGAGAACAAGGAACTGGATCTGGATGCAAAGGAGGGGCAGGTCTACGAGGTCAACGATTCGCCCATGACCTTCAGCATGACCATCCAGGGGTTCCAGAGCAGTCAGCAGGCGATTCATATGCCGAGCCTGGGCCTGGTGAGCAATGCAACAAGAGTGGCGACGATTCGGGGTGGCCGCCGCGTAGTCCGGCAGGTTGAACTGTTGCCGGAGGTCGCGAAGGATCGGGAGCTGGTTGCGCTGCAGGGCGTCTGGGAAGTGGCGGGTGGTGATCTCGATGGCAAGCTCTGGAACATCGATGAGCTTCGGAAGAAGGATGCAGCCTTTGCGGATATGTCGTTGGAGGTGAAGGGCCGGCGCATGGAGTGGAAGGGGCAGAAGATTCGTGGCAAAAGCATCATCACGGAATTGGATACATCCTCAACGCCCAACCAGTTGACCAGCATGAGCATTTCTGACGGTTCGGTCATGCACGGCATCTTTGAGGTGAGCAGCAACACGCTCCGCTACTGCTGGGGCGCCCGCGCGCCGAAGGAGTTCAAGTCCGACATGCGGGTCGGAACGCTGCACTTCATGATGCAGAGGAAGGTTCCGGCCGTGACCAACAAGCCTGCAGCCAAGGCCTCCGTGCCGGCGAAGGCGACAGCCGCCAAGCCCGCCGCTGCCAAGGTGCCGGCGGTGCAACCGGCCCCTGTGGCGGACACCGCGGTTCCGGTGGCTCCGACGCCTGCCGTGGAGCCTAAAGTTGAGCCCAAGGTCGAGACTTCTGCGTCGGCGAAGCCTGAACCGGCAGCCCCCGTGGTCGAGTCCGCGGCACCAGTCCCCGTGCCCGTGGAGGCGCCCGAGGTCGGCTCCGAATCCGAAACAGCAAAGCCCCCGGAAGCTGTTCCCGAAACCGAACCGACACTTTCGCCAGTTCCCGACATCATGGCGCCGGTGGGACGATAGCGTTCGGCCGACGGAACAGGGAGTGCATGGGCTTCACCTTTACCATCACGCGGAAGCAGCGGACGCCGAAAGCGGAGGTCAGTCTGCCGAAGAAGATGCTCGGCGTATTTCTCTTCACGACATTCTGGTGCGGCATCACCAGCGTGTTCATTGTCATCTCAGTCGGTGCGATTCTGAAACACATGGACGCGAAGAAGCGCTTCCTGTCGACGGCAGGGGTGGTGGTATCGAGTGAGATCAGAACGCATTCCGGTGAGGACACAACGTACTCCCCGCACATCGTCTACCGTTACAGCGTCGACGGGCAGGAGTACACGTCTGACCGATACATGTACGGCGAGGGGTCGACGAGCGATCACAACGGTGTTGCGGAGATTGTGGCAAAGTATCCCGCTCGCGCGTCCATCATGGTCTACTACGATCCGCTGAAGCCGTCGGAGTCCCTGCTGCATCTCGATGTGCCGGGGCTGCACTACTTCCTGCTGCTCTTTCTGCAGCCCTTCATCCTGATTGGGCTGGCGGGCATCGGCTATTTCTTCGTGCTGCCTTTTCAGCACGGCCGGATGAAACGGTTCCTCGAAAGCGGGCCGAAGACGGGGCCGCCGTGGGAAATCCCGACGTGGGGCGTGCTGCAGGCAGACGGGGGCGGCTGGAGCATTCAGCCGCGCACGTCGCGTGCGACGAGCGCGTTGACGGCGTTGGTGATGGGTTACGGGATTGCCTGTTTCCTGGCGATGTTCATCGTCATCTTTTCCGGAGGCTCGGCCAACCCGTCGCCGCGCAAGGTGGCGCTGGGCTTTGAGGCGGCGCTATTTGTCGGCGTGATGAGCGCGGTGACGACGTTGATTCGGGGAGAGAACAAGGCCCGGTTGTTCATCGATCCGCGCATCGGAGAACTGTCGCTCAGCAGTTCCTTGCGACAGGTTCGTGTGTCGTTGCACGATGCCTCCGGCTGGCTGGTGCGGCCGATGCCGAACCTGCAGCGGGTGAAGCAGGAATCGGATCTTCCCTATATGCCGCTGCTCGCGTTGAAGATTCAGGGAGGCGAGGAGTTGCCGGTGCACGCCTTCAAGCCGACGCCGGAAGGCGTCGATATTGCACGGCACGCCGGTGGACTGATCGCCGGGTTGACGAATCTTCCGTTCGAGGAAACGGGCTACGCGCCCGAAGCGAAGCCGACGGCGGTGAATTTGTCCGACTTGGTGGCGGCTGCACGCGAAGCGCAAGGCCGTACGCGAGAATTCGCGGATCTTATGTAACTGGCTCTGGGTAGGGAGCTTGGTTGTTGGAGAGGGGGGCATGTTGCGCGCTGCAATGCGAAGCCTGTTGATTTGGCGTTGCGGCAGAGTCGTGGGTTGGCTACCCTCGCTGCGGGAGGACGTGTTATGAAGAGGGCTGCATCATTGATTTTCCTCGTTTGCCTGGCTTCCGCCGCCTTGGTGGCTTGGGGCCAGCAGATTTGGTGGGGCGCGGTGGGCTATGAGAGGATTATCGGTGAGCGGGGCAAACTCACGCTTGCACGACTTGATTTTGACGACATGTATGGTGAGCCGGGCGGTACGATTGCTTCCAACCTGTTTGGGGACCAGCTGCCCGGGGGTTCGATGGTCTACCTCTGGAACAGGAAGACCGCGTCCTATGACATCATGTCGAAGCCTTCACGTGGCGGATGGGGTTCGGCGGGGACGACGCGCGTGGCGCGCGGGCAGGGGTTCTGGATTCGCGTGCCGAGCGATGCGGCCTCCAATGTGTATCCCGTCTACCTGATGGGCGCCGTACCTGATCGTTACACGGCTCCGTTCACCACTCTGCCGGGGGTGAGCAATCTGAATCTTCTGGGCTATCCTTATCCTGCAGAGATAAAGTGGACCAACACGGACTTGGCCAAGAAGGCTTCAGCTGACGCCATGCTCTACCTGTGGGATCAGTCCATCCAGATGTATGCCATCTACTCAAGATCGGCCCGCAGTGGATGGGAAGCCGCGAAGGATGTGGCGCTGAAGCCCGGCGAGGGATTCTGGTTCAGGAATACGGGCTCCATCGATTGGATGGAAGTCAAGCCGTACACATGGCCGTAGCCCCGCAGGCGCAGCTTGTTGATGCCGGTCTGGCTGGTGTAAGCTCGCGCGGATGAAGATGTTGGTGAACAGCCTGATGGTGGGTGCGGGCGGATTCGTCGGGTCGGTGGCCCGTTATCTTCTTTCCGTGGCGCTTCAAAGTTATTCCTTCGTATTTCCCGCAGGCACGCTGTTGGCGAATGTGGCGGGTTGTTTTCTGATCGGTGTGCTGAGCCAGATTACGTTGTCAGGCAGCCTGTCGCCCGGCACACGGTTGGCGCTGGGCGTCGGTTTCTGCGGCGGATTCACGACGGCATCGTCGTTCGTTTACGAGACGGCGCAGTTTTTGCGCGAGGGCGAGTACTTTCACGGCGGCAGCTATGTTGTGGGCACGCTGGCCGCGTCGTTCATCAGTTTCTACGCGGGCGTTCTGCTGGTCAAAGTGGTCACGAAAAGCGCGGGGGATTTATGGAACTGAAGGGCTCGGCCAAACTGCTCCGCATCTTTATCGGCGAGGCGGACAAGATTCATCACACACCGCTGCACGAAGTGATTGTGCGGGAAGCGCGGACCCAAGGGCTTGCCGGGGCGACCGCGTGGCGCGGCCTGATGGCCTACGGGCCCACGAGCCGTATTCGCACGGCCAAGGTATTCGACCTCTCCACCGATCTGCCGGTCATCATCGAAATCGTGGATACGGAGGAGAAGATCAACGCGTTCCTTCCGCTGCTGCATGATCTTTTCGAGAAGGCGAAGAGCGGCGGGCTCGTGACGTTGGAGAAGGTCGACATCATCCGCTATCTTCACGGCGCGGACGGTCAGTCCTGACGGGTAACGCGCTGCGCGCGCAACGTGCGGCCATCCTTCAGCGCTTCCAATCCCTCGCAGGCCACGCGGTCGCCGCGTTCCAGCGCATTCATTTTCTCCCGGTCCGCAGCGGTCACATGCCGCGCAAGAATTTCGTAACCATGCATGGCGCCATCCGCGGCGCAGCCGCGGAAGCCGATCTTCCCCTTGGGCTCGTGCACGGGCGAAACCAATCGCGCGACCGAAGCGTTGCCTGCAATGTCGGGGCTGGTAGCCGGACTCAGCGCGAGGAAGCTGTACTTCAGCACCTCGATGGACCGGAACAGGTGCCGGTTGAGAAATTGCAGACTGTCCGGCGGCTGCCAGCGCCGCACGTCGTGACACCACTCATCGCGCGCGCGCATCGGGCAGGGCCGGTGATGCAGACAAGGGGCGACGATGCGTGCGAGACCGGATGCCGCCACGGCGTCGCGCAGTTGTTCAAGGCGCAGGGGCGAGTCCTTCACGATGGGCTCGCAAATCACGAGGCAGCCGTTGGGCGTCAACGATTGCACGAGACGCGCGAGCCATGCCTGTGCGTTGAAGCCGGGATGGGCTGCGAGCATTTCGTTGAGCGCGTAGCTGACGAGGATCACATCCCACGGTCCCTGTTCGGGCGCGTGCTCGTCCGAGAGGTCGCCGGCTATGGTTTTCAGCGTGGCCTTCGGCCAGAGCGGAGCGAGGTCATTGAAGAGTTGCTGTAGAAACTCGAGGGCGGTGTGCGCTTGATCCATGGCGACGAGTTCGACGGGGCCCTGCCGTTTGCCGCCGAGTTCCGTGAGCAGGGCCAGTCCGGCGGCGCCGGTGCCGGCGCCGAGATCAAGGATGCGGAGCGGCGTCGCGGGAGCGCCGCGGCGCTGGAAGACCTCGCGCAGAATGAATCGCATGCGGACAAAGGTCTGGGGAAAGAAGAACAGCCCATACGCGATGAGGGCGGCGGGGCTTGCGGCGTAGCTGCCGAACTCGGCAGTGCGGGTGGTGGTGAAACCATCGCTCAGGCGGGCGATGGTTTGCTCGAGGCGGTGGACGTCATCGGCATCCGGTGCGCGGCCGAGCCGGAGCTTCCATTGGCCGAGCCACCATTCTTCGAGAGCCGCGGGGTATGGGGGTGCGGTCACTCTGCAGGGGCAAAGGTGATGACGTCGGAGTATTCCACAGGGCGGTTGCGGTCGGTCCACCGGGCGATGGCCGGGCGGATGCGGACCACGGCGTAGTGTTCGGGCAGGGTGTCCAGCTTGAAGAGCGGCGCGGCGGCGGCGCGTTCCTCGCCTTCGAGGATTTCCGCGCGGCCGCGGACCTGCAAGGCCTTCAACTGATGGATGTCCTGCACGGGGTCCCAGATGGTGTAGGAGACGCGCGGATCCTTGAGGATGTTGAGGATCTTGTTCGAGTTCTTCACCGACATGAAATAGACGTCGAACTCCTTCGAGCGATAGACGACTCCGCTGACGTGCGGGCTGCCATCGGTTTCAACGGTGGCGAGGGACATGAGCCAGTGCGACGCCAGCCACGCGAACACTTCATTCTTCACGCCGGCGGTGTCGCGCGGCAGGGAGGGCGGTAGGTCGTAGGAGGCCCCGGAGATGCCGTCGATATCGAGGTCGGCGGCGAGCAGAAGACCGGGTACAGCCAACAGCGCGAGCCAGACCAACATTGCAGTTTTCATGCGCATATCCTCCATAGGACTACGATAACCCGCGCCGCATAGTTTGCAACTCCGGGGCGGTCATGCCTCGGGCATCTCGTGGTAGTCGCGCCGCTGCCGGCGGTACATTTCCCAAAGCTTGGCGTACTTGAGGTAGGCCCCGTAGGCGCTCATCAGGGCGATGACGAAACCGTGCGAGCCGTCGAGAAATCCGCGGCGCAGGATGTAGCCCTTGATGAACCTGAACATCGGGCGGAAGAAAAGGTCCGTCCAACGGAAGGGCGACTCGTGCACGAACTTCTGCTGCGCGCCGATGGAAGAGAATCGGTTGAGCGTGTTCACGTGGTCGGTGATGTCGTCGTACGTGTAATGCCAGACAGGATTCTTCAGACGCTTCACGGCGCCGTTCACGGAGACGCGGTCGTGCGGTTCCTGGCCCTCGGTGCGTCCAAACTCTTTCTTGAACAGACGCAGTTTCACGTCGGGATACCACTCGCCGTGGCGGATCCATCGGCCAAGGTAATACACGAGGCGGGGGAATTCATAGCCGACGTAATCGTTTGTGCCTTGTTCAAATTCGGCGAGGATCTCATCGCGCAGCGCGGGGGAAACCTCCTCGTCGGAATCGAGGAAAAGTATCCACGGATAGTTGGACATTTCACGCACGAGGTTTCGTTGTCCGACATAGCCGAGCCATTCGTGCTGGTAGACGCGATCGGTGAACTCCCGGCAGATTTCGAGCGTGCGGTCGGTGCTGAAGCTGTCGACAACAATGATCTCGTCGCACCAGGTCAGGCTTTGGAGGCAGCGCCGGATTTTGCGCTCCTCGTTAAAGGCGATGACGCAGGCTGAAATTTTGTCACGCATGTAGGTACATCCCCTAGGAGGCTCCGCCACTTTTCACCGGTCTGGCAGTGGGTTCGACGGCCAACTGCAACAGGGTCTTGGGGCGGGCATCTTCGTCCTGAAGCTGGCCGCGGTAGAAGACGCGAACGATAAATCCATAGAAGACGTTTTGCCGGCCGGCCTTGCTTTCGCTGGCGCGGAAGCCCTTGGGAACGACGTAGGTGGCGTTGACGATCTTCTGTTCCCCGGGCATCCAGGGCGCGTCGGGCTTCACCTTGGCCTGGGCCGGCACGGCACGCGTGAGCCCGATGCGGTGAGCCTTCATGTCCTCGTCGAAGAACGAGACCTCGACCTCCACGCTGGAACAGTCGAGGGCCTGGTCGGCGATGTCGGGTGCGAGGGTGATGTTGAGGATGCGCATTTCATCGAACGTGTCGCCGGCCTGAAACTTATCCTGTTCCACGGAATTGATGCGGATATGGCGGATGACTGCTGCGAGTCGCTCGGACTGCCCGAGGCGGATGCGTTCGGCCACGGCTTCGACGTAATCCTGCGAGCCTGCGCTACGGCGCATCACCTGCGCCCACTGGTCCATGGCGGCCTCCACCTGGCCGCGCAGTTCGAAAAGGTGGGCGCGCTCCTTGTAGGCGGCGAGGCTGTCAGGGGCGATGACCTGGATGCCGGCAAGCAACTGGTCGGCCTTGATGTAGTTGCGTCGTGCAATTTCCTGCCGGGCCTCTTCCAGCATGGTGTTGGCACGGAGCTGAAGCTCGTCGCCGCGTTGGGTCGGCGGAGGAGGCGCTGATGGCAGGGGTTCGTGTTCGCGTTGCTGCACCATCTCGCGGACGCTGTGACGGATGCTGTTCAACTCGTTCTTCATCTCGCGCAGATCGTCGGAAACAGCCATGGCGCTCGCGACGGCGGAGGTTGCCCCGGAAACCTCGCCGCGTGCGTGGGCGGCATCCATAGCCCGCAGGGTTTCCGGCGGCAACGGTTCGGGCACCTGCGAAGCCGGCTCCGGTTCGGCAATGCGTGCCTCCTGGTAGAGCTGTTCCGCGCGGAAGTAAGCCACGCCGGATCCCAGCACGAGGAGCAGAACGACGACTGAAACCAAGGTCCGCCGCCGCGCCCGGCGACGGTCCCACGCCAGTTCCTCGTCGGCGCCGCTGACGTCTGCCTGCACGAGTGCCTGGACGAGGAAGGATGTCAGCCCGAGTTCGATCTGGTCGCCGTGCTTCAGGCGCTTCTGGCGGACTTCCCTCTTGTTGACGAGGACCCGGTTCATGGAGCCGAGATCGCGGATGAACAGGCCGTCGGGCGTCCACTCGAGCACGGCGTGCCGGCGCGCGACTTCCTGATCGTCGAGGCAGACCGAGCAATCCGGGTCGCGGCCGAAGGTGACGGGCTCCTTGCCGATGGTGATGCGCTGGCCCTTGGCGGGCCCGGTCAAGACTATGAGCCTGTACATCATGTTTGTTTCGTCGCGGCCCGCGTCTGCTTCGCGGGCATGGACAGAGTCTTATGCAGGCCCAGCGGGGCGGCAAGCAGAATGTGTGCGCGCGCGGATCGGATCACTTGCCTGCATCAGCCGCATGCGGGTCGTCTGCAAAAGAATTGCTTTTCGCGGAGGCTCTCCGCAATATGGCGGCCAAGAGGACCCCATGAACGCGGAAGCGGCTAAATTGCAAGTATCTGTCGTTATACCGGTTTACAACGAGGAGGAGAATGTTGAACTCCTCTGCCGGAAGCTTCACGAAGTGCTGCCGGGCATGAAGCGCACCTACGAGGTGATCCTCGTGGACGACGGGAGTTCGGATGCAACGTGGCCCAGGTTGGTTGAAGCCGTGAAGCATTATCCGCGGTTTCGGCTGATCCGTTTCCGCCGCAATTTTGGACAGACTGCCGCGATGAGTGCGGGCATTGACCACGCAAGAGGCGAGGTCCTCGTGATGCTCGACGCCGATCTTCAGAACGATCCCGAGGATATTCCCAAGTTGCTCGACCGGATCGATGCCGGCGCGGATGTGGTGAGCGGCTGGCGCAAGGATCGCAAGGATCCGTTCATCAATCGGCGGCTGCCGTCGATGATTGCCAATGCGTTGATCAGCAAGATCACGAGCGTGCATCTGCACGACTATGGCTGCACGCTGAAGGCGTACCGCCGGGAAGTGATCAAGGATGTCCGGCTGTACGGTGAGATGCACCGTTTCATTCCCGCGCTGGCGAGTTGGGTGGGCGGACAGATCGACGAAGTCGAGGTCGGGCATCACGCACGACAGTTTGGAAAATCCAAGTATGGCATCACGCGCACGTTTCGTGTGATTCTCGACCTGTTCACCGTCAAGTTCCTGTTGCATTACAGCATGGGGCCCATCCAGCTCTTCGGGAAGATCGGCGGGCTGTTTGGCATCCCGGGGTTGCTGATGCTGATGATCATGGTGGGCGCAAACCTGTCGTACCACATGTTCGGCACGGAGCTTGGGGCCACGCTGATCAAGCGGCCTTTCTGGATCATGACCACGTTCATGCTCATCTTCTTCGGTGTGCAGTTTGTCAGCATGGGGCTGCTGGCGGAGATGCAGATCCGCACGTATCACGAATCGCAGAACAAGCCCATCTACGTGGTCAAGGAAACGGCGGAATCGCCGGCCTGACCCGGAACACCTGATCATGGATGTCGGATTTCTCACGCCGCTGGCCCAGGTGGCCGGCCCGCATACGGTGAACTGGAAGGGCGATATATCGCCGGCGGTCTGGATGGTGGGGCTGGGCTATCTCGCGTTGCTGGCGATCGGCGTGGTCGCGGATGTCTTTCTTGTCGCGCACTGGGTGATTCATCCCATCTCGTGGCGGGAGCGCGTGAGCCGGCTCGTGTGGCGGCCGTGGATGGAGCGCGAGTCGTCGACGCTCATCCTCATCCTGATGGCGTTCTTCATGCTCGCGGTGTTCGTGGAGCCGCGGCTGGGTGACTTGGCCGGGCCGGGCTCCGAAGGCGACCGCGTGCCGTCGGTGGTGCTTCACAGTCTCGCGTTCCACGTTGCGGGTCTGCTGCTGGTGGTGATCTCGTTGCGGCGCCGGCGACTGAGTTGGGACAGTGCCTTTGGTCTCAAGGCCCGGCGGGTATTCAAGGATATTGGCACCGGCATCCTGTTCTACCTCGCCACGATGCCGTTCCTCTGGTTCTACTCGCTGCTTTACCAGATTGCGCTGCGCATGGCGGGTCACGAACCCACATGGCAGGAAGTGGCGGAGGCCTTGTCCGGCCCGAATCCGCTCGCCATCCGTATCTATCTCACGTTCCTCGCCGTGCTGCTCGCGCCGCTTTTCGAGGAGGTGCTGTTTCGCGGCATCGGGCTGCCGGTGCTGGCCCGCAAGCTTGGCGTGGCCCCGGCGGTGGTGATCATGTCCGCTCTTTTTGCGGCGATCCATTTCCATGTGCCGTCGCTCGTGCCCTTGTTTGTCATCGCCGTGTCGTTTTCGCTGGCCTACATTTACACGGGATCGATTCTTGTGCCGGTGGTCATGCACGGCATGTTCAACGCGATCAATCTCGGGTTGATGACCGTGCTGCGCGGCAATTGATCGGAGCAGAACCATGCATCTGAGAACCATTGAATGGATTTCCGACCACGACACAGGCCCGGTGCCGGGCCGCGTGCGATTCATCGATCAGACTCGGTTGCCGCTGGACCTGGTCTATGTAGAGAGCGTCGACGTGCGCGAGATCTGGCAGGCCATCAAGACGCTGCAGGTCCGTGGCGCGCCGGCGATCGGCGTGGCCGGCGCCATGGGCGTGGCGGTGGCGGTTCAAGCAGCGACCGGGACGGCGGGTGAGCTTGTCCGCGTCGCGCATGAGGCGGCGGATTATCTCGCCACGTCGCGGCCCACGGCGGCGAATCTTTTCTGGGCGCTCGACCGGATGAAGAAGAAAGCTGCGGCACTGGCGCATCAACCGGCCGATGCCGTGAAGCGCGGTCTGGTTGACGAGGCGATGGGTATTCGCGACGAGGACGCCGCGAAGTGTCACGCCATTGGCCGCCATGGCGCGACACTGCTGAAGCACGGGCAGACCGTGCTCACGCACTGCAATGCGGGCGGGCTCGCAACGGCGGAATACGGCACGGCTTTGGCTCCGGTCTACGTTGCGAAGGAGCAGGGGAAGACGATTCGAGTGTTTGCCGACGAAACCCGTCCGCTTCTGCAGGGCGCGCGCTTGACCGCGTGGGAATTGCTGCAGGAAGGGATCGACGTCACGCTGATCTGCGACAACACGGCCGCGCAGGTGATGAAAGAAGGGAGGGTCGATGCGGTGTTGGTCGGCTCGGACCGGATCGCCGCAAACGGCGATGCGGCCAACAAGATCGGCACCTATGGGTTGGCGCTGGCCGCGCACGCGCATGGCGTGCCGTTTTATGTGCTCGCGCCGACGACAACGTTCGACCTTTCCATCGAGTCGGGCGACGGGATTCCGATTGAGCATCGCGACGGGACCGAGGTGACGCACGGCTTTGGACGGCAGACCGCGCCTGACGGCGTGCAGGTGTACTCGCCCGCGTTTGACGTCACTCCCGCGAAGTTGATTGCGGCGATTGTCTGCGAAAATGGCATTGCCCGCCCGCCTTACAAAGAAAGCCTACGGAAGTTGTTGGGGTAGCGGCGCATTTGCAGGGCCTGGGCTTGTCGCAGGCCTTTCGTGGCCGCCGGCGAGCGGCGGCCCTACACCGGGCGGATAGAGAGGGATACATGACCACGTTGAAACAAGTGGGTGAGCGGGGTTTGATCCGGCGGCTGGCGAAGCTTCTTCCGTCGCGCGATGACGTGCGGGTCGGCATCGGTGACGACGTGGCGGTCGTGCACGTGGAGGGCACGCACACGGATTTGCTACTCACGTCGGATGCGGTGATCGAAGGCACGCATTTTCTGCCGCGTACTCCGGCGGCGCAGATTGGTCACAAGGCGATCGGCCGCGCGTTGAGCGATATGGCCGCGATGGGCGGCGAGCCGCTCTGGGGATTGATCGACCTCGTGGCGCCCTCGAAGACGCCGGTGAAGCGGGTGGAGGACATCTATCGTGGCGCGGCGCGCCTCGCGAAGAAGTACGGGCTCGCGATCATCGGCGGTGATACGACGCAGGGGGCGAAACTGGAGCTTCACGTTTTTGCAGCCGGGCAGGTGCAGCAGCGTGCAGCGGTTCTTCGTTCGGGTGCGCGGCCGGGCGATGCGATTTACGTCACGGGCGAACTCGGTGGCAGCCTTGCCGGCAAGCATCTCCGATTCGACCCGCGCATCGAAGAAGGACTGTGGCTTCGCGAGAGTGGATGGGCGGGCGCAATGATCGATGTCAGCGATGGGTTGGTGACCGATCTCGGTCACATCACCGGGAGCAGCGGTGTGGGAGCGGAACTTGATGGTGCTGCGATTCCCATATCCGTTGCTGCGCGGCGTGTTGGCGGTGGGCGTACGCCGTTGGAACACGCGCTCTTCGACGGGGAAGACTTCGAACTGCTGTTCACCGTGGCGGCCGACAAGGAAACGGCATTTCTGTCGTCATGGCGGGACACCTTCCAACTCCGCTGTACGCGCGTCGGTCGAATCACCAACAAGAAGGGCCGAATCACGCTGGCGGATGGGGCGGGCCCCGGAAAGCCGCTGGCGGACCTTGGTTTCGAACACTTTCGGCGCGGTTAGGGCGTTTCCGTTCGGGTTTGACGCTCCGCGAAAAAACTGCACACTCTGCTGCTCGGTCCGCAGGACCGATATCCTTATGAAACTTGAAGAGACCAGGGTCATCGAGCATCGCGAAATTCAGGGCGGGTATCGCCTGCTGGTGCTGCTTGCGCCCGTGATCGCGCCGCAGGTGCGGCCGGGCCAGTTCGTGCACCTTCGCGTGCCGCATCTGGAGGCCGCCGTGCTGCGTCGGCCGTTCAGCGTCTACGACGCGCGCCACGACAGGATATCCATCCTCTATAAGGACGTGGGACACGGCACCGGAACGATGAAGTATCTTCATGCCGGCGAGGCGCTCAGCCTGATCGGCCCGCTTGGCCATGGGTTTCCGATGTGTGGCGAGGGTCATATCCCGGTGCTTGTGGCGGGTGGTTACGGCATGGCGGCGCTTTATCTCGGTGCGCGGCAATCGCCGGTGAAAGGTGTGGCGTTTTTCGGCGGCCGGACATCGGCGGACATCCTCTGCGTGAAGGAATTCGAAGCGCTGGGGTGGGAAGTGCGCGTCAGCACGGAGGACGGCAGCCTGGGTTCGCGCGGCATGGTCACCGAGGCGGTGGATGCGTGGCTGCAGAGCGACCGGGGCGATAGCGTTCCCGAGTTTTTCGCGTGCGGGCCCAACGGCATGTTGAAGGCGGTCGGAGACCGCGCAATCGCGGGTGGGTGGACGGCGTGGATATCGATGGACCGTCACATGGGCTGCGGCGTCGGCGCCTGCCTGACCTGCGTCCAGAAGATCAAGACGCCGGACGGCGGCTGGGTCTGGGAGCGCTGCTGCAAAGAGGGTCCGGTTTTTGAGTGCAGAAAAGTGGTGTGGGAAGAGAAACCTGAAGCCTGAAATTTGAAACTGGAAACTTGAAACTCGACACATCCATTCAGCTTGGCTCTCTCCGTATGCGCAATCCCGTCACGGTGGCGTCGGGCACGTTCGGCTATGGGCCGGAGTATGCGGACTTGGTCGATCTGAACAAGCTCGGCGCGATCGTGGTGAAGGGCATTTCGCCCGAACCGGTGAAGGGCAATCCGCCGCCGCGCACGGTCGAGGTGGCGAGTGGTTTGATCAATGCCATCGGCTTGCAGAATCCCGGTGCCCGCGGCTTCATCGAAACCTATCTTCCGTTTCTCCGGCGATATGACGTGCCGGTGGTGGTCAATATTTGGGGCCGTACGACGGAGGATTACGAGCACGTGGCCGAGGTGCTTGGGGCCGAAGAGGGTGTGGCCGCTCTCGAGGTCAACGTTTCCTGCCCTAACATCAAGGAAGGCAGCTGTCTCTTTGGTACGAACCCTGAGATGTTCAAGCGTGTGGTCTCCGGCGTCCGGGCGAAGACAGCGAAGCCGATGATCGTGAAATTGGCGCCTGACCTGTATCGCGTCCGCGAGTTTGCGGTGTTCGCGGAGGAGTGCGGCGCGGATGCGGTCTCGCTGATCAACTCGATCCCGGCGATGGCGATCGATGTCGAGACGCGGCGGGCGAAACTGGGCAACATCACCGGCGGTCTGTCGGGTCCGGCGATTCATCCGATCGCAGTGAAGATGGTTTGGGAAGTCGCGAAGGCCGTCAAGATTCCGCTGATCGCGATGGGTGGCATCACGAGGGCGGAGGATGCGATCGAGTTCCTGTTGGCCGGCGCAACGGCGGTGGCCGTGGGTACGGCCAATTTTACACATCCCGCCACGGCACTCGAAGTGGTGGCCGGCATTGAAGCCTACCTGGCACGGCACGGCCTCGCGAGCGTGCGCGAACTGGTCGGGGGTTTCCGGCCATGAAGTTTCCGAAACGCTCCCCGCTCTTCTGGATCGTGGTCGCGCTCTTTGCAGGGCTGACGATCTGGTGGACCCTGTTCGTGCCGTATGCGCCGGAGCAAATCTGGAAGGCGATTCCCGCCGAGGCGGTCTTTGTCAGCGAGCACCGGAATCTGGCGGCGCGATGGGATGCCTTTTCGCGGAATCCCTTCACGCGCAGTCTGCTCACGACGGTGGGTCTGACCCCGCCGACGTTGCAGAATCTCTCGCGTGATCCGGAGTCCAAGAAATGGCTCGACGCGTTGACGGCGCGGGATTCCGTGTTGGCCTTTGTGCCGCAGTTGGGTGCCTATCGCGAGCCGGCGTGGGTTTTCGCGAGTTGGATAGGCGGGCGGAGCCAGCGGCTGCGTTGGAGTTTGGCATGGCAACGTGGCGGTGGATTCAAGCGTGGCCCGGCGCATCACGGTCGCGCGTACTGGGTGGTGGAGGATCTGGATATCGGCGGTGATCACAGGCTCACCATCGCCTTTGTCGAGGGCATGCTGGTTGGTTGCCTGTCGCGCCATCCGGAGGCGATTCTGGAAGTGCTCGACACCTACGATGGCCTGATGCCGTCGGTGGCAGATGTTCGGAACATGAGCGTGCGCGGGCCGTGGTGTACGGATCCCGTGGCGCCCGATCGCGGCTGGTTCGACCCTGCATCGCTTGAGCGTCCGCGACCGGTGGATTCCAAATTGGTTGCCTACGAGTTTTCAGAATTGCTGCCGGACACGCTGGCCGGACAGATTTGCGGAGCGGCGCCGTTTGCCTTCGCGCAATCCACGACCCCCCGGCTGAAGGCAGATGGTCTTGAGGAGGTGTTGGGCGAGTTGCCGCAGGCCGTTGTCATCGCGCGCACGGCCATGGTGTTGCCCGCGCTCGAGGAAGAGAAGAATCCGTTCTGGGTGCGGCAGTGCGCGGAATTGATCCGCGGGCAGAAAGCCTCGACGGTGATGCTGGCCGTGTTGGGCGACGACTACAGTGGACGGTTCCACGGCATCCGTGTGCCGACGCTGTTGATCGGCATTCCGGCGGCGCAGCCGGATGCGGCGGTGGAGTGGGTTCCGCAGGCGTTCGACCGGCTGAATGCGAGGTATCGCTGTGGACTGATTTCGCGCGAGCTGGCCGCGGGTGAGCAGCGGTTCTATGTCGTGGAGGGTACGGTTTCCAGCAACTCGGCCGCGCTGACACTCGATGAGCGTCCGGCGTATGCGGTGGTGGGCAAGTGGCTGCTGTTCTCCAGTAATCTTGAGGCCCTGCGCAAGGTCGCGGCCTTTGCGAATCGTGGCGGCTCGCAGGCGGCGGGCACGCCGGTCTGGGCGCGCAGCATGAATGAGACTCCGGCCCCTGCGTATGGATGGATTGATCTTGCGCGTGGCGGAAAGAATCTGCGCCTCGCGGTCACCACGTATTCCCTCAAGCTGTTGCTGGAGGATCCGCGCGGGACGTATCGCGTAAGGCAGCAACTGAACGATGCGAAGGCCTGGATCGATGCGCTGATGCCGCTGCAGATCTGTCGGTTCTGGGTTCGCTCCGACGGTGTTATGATGGAAGGCAAATTCCGGATGGGAAAGGATGAGCTGGCCGAGCCCAGGGAGAACGGTTCGGTTGTCAGCACGAATCTTGAACGCACGGTTACCAAATAGGTTCATGACAAAGCTGGCCGTTTGGCTGGCGACGGGACTCGGCGCGGGCTACAGCCCCTTTGCGCCCGGCACGGTCGGGACACTGTGGGGTGTGCTCATCGCATGGGCGGTGAATTCCTCTGTGACGGCGTGGTGGCAGCAGGCGGCGATCAGCGTCGTGCTGATTGTGGTCGCCCTTCCGTTGTGCAGCATTGGCGAAGCTCAGGCGGGTTCCAAGGATCCGCACTGCGTGGTGGCCGACGAGTACGCGACGTTTCCCCTGTGCGTGATTGGTCTGCCGGCATCGCCCGCGATTTTTGCGGTGGCGTTCGTCGTGCACCGCGTGCTGGACATCATCAAGCCTCCGCCCGCGCGCCAGATTCAGGTGTTGCCACGCGGCTGGGGCATCATGCTCGACGACGTCATCTCATCGCTGTACGCCCTCGCCATCAATCACGCCGTGTATAGTTTCATTCTGCAGCGGATATAGCGGAGGGAGCGGGGGTGGTATCCCTGCCGCCTTGCGCGGCAGGATGCAGAATTTGAGCTCCCGTGGCACGAGGCCACGGGGAGCCGCGAAGGCTACTGCTTGTTGACTTCCAGCTTGGAAAAGGACGCTCCCTTGGCGCTGATGGAGTCGATGCGCCAAGTATACTTGCGTCCGTCGTAGACCGTGGAGATGGCGTCCTTCTCGCTGCAGATCTGGTTGTTGATCACGGCCATGTAACCGCCCGCGCCCTTCTTCATGATGCCCTTCACGTTCACCTGCTTTAGCGCTTCGTCCCACTTCGGCGGTATCTCCACCACGACAGGTTTAGTGGGTTCATCTGTCTTCTTCACCACCTTGCTTTTTGGCGGAGGTGGTTTGTAGCCGACAGGCCAGAACGGGTCGCGGAGTTCCGGGGGTGCGGACGTAACGGATGTATCCGCGGCTTCTTCGGCTGCAGCCGACGCTCCCGAGGGGAGAGGGAGTTCAACATTGATCTCCGTGGGCTGCGGTTGTGGAGCCGAGGGTCCATCGTAGGCGGGTGTTGGCCCATCACGAGGCGGCGGGGGACGGTCGTCCTGCGCCATAGATGCAAGTGCGGCACCCAGCCAAAGCAGGACCAGCACATGGACGAGTTTCGAAATCCTCATACCGTCGTCACCCTCAATGTCTTGATGAAGCATGGATTATTCCATCGCGCACATCAAGCGGCTTGTGCCTGCCAACAAGACGTCTCACGCGAACATACACGCAACTGATGATCAAAGTTCAGTGACGGAAGCCGGTCGGCACGAGACATGCGAGGAGAGGAACAGGAGTCGGCCGTTGCGAGTGAATCAACGCAGGGTCTGCTGGTCGACATGTGCGTTGGAGATGGACGGGTGCTTGGATGAACATAAAAACCTTGACGCACGGCATTTCGCATATTTGCAAACACATGACTTTTGAACCTTCAATTCCCGGTGTGGATTGCGATTCAAACGTTGGCTTGAGCAGGTTCGTGGGCGCTCTTTCCCATAAACAGCTTTAGGGGTAGTTATTGGGAACAAGGCACGGAATGTGCTTATAAAGAGGATGGGGTATCAGGCGACAGCCTGGATAAACAATGGGGAGCGACTGAAATGACAAGAAGCGTCACAAAGCGAGTGCAGAGGAGCGGGTTCACGCTCTTGGAAGTACTCATGACGTTGTTCCTGCTCATGATCATTCTGGCCGGTGCGTTTTCGGTCATGGTGCGAGCGGCTGATCTGAGTCGATCGGCCCGCAACCACTATATTGCGATCAACCTGGCAAAGAACCGTCTCGAGAGGGCGCGGAACTTTGCCTATGGCGATCTGAATCTGCTGACGGAGACCAAGGTGGTGATCGACGACAATGGCACGCCGGATACGAAGGGTCGGTTCCGGCGGTCGACGGTGGTCAATACGAACTACGCTCTGAATCTTACGGAAATCTCCGTGACCGTGGATGTGCGAGGTGGTCATACGGGAACGTTTGGCACGGAGAAGGAGACGGTCGCGTCGCTCTTTACGACGTACTAGGTGCAACATGAAGAGGCATGGTCAACAGAACAGCGGATACACCCTGATCGAGGTGTTGGGGTCGATCGTGCTGTTGACGCTGGTGATGGCGAGCGCCATCTCGAGCTGGCTGTACCTTGTGCGCGCGGAGCGGATCAACTCCGTACAGAATGAGCTGGACGTGGATGCGCGCATCGCGATGGAGCGGCTGAAATCGGACCTGCGATTGTCGGCGGTGGACAAGATCTTCTTCTACCCGGAGGGCGTGGGTCCCTACACGGCCATGAGCTTCCCGAAGGCGCGTGACGATGACGGCGACGGCGTCATCGAGGTCGACCCGTACACTAACGTCATCTGGGACCAGACGATCGTCTACCATGTGTGGTCGAGTTCGCCTAACCAGTTGCGGCGCACCGTGTTCGATCCGCGCAATACCACGCTGACGGCGGCGCAGCGCCAGTTGCAGCTCAACAGCGTGGTGATAAACGGTAATGGGGCATCCACCTACAATGCAGCGGCGGCCCGGACTTCGCCGGTGTTTCAGAACCTGTTCACATGGCGCATCAAGAGCAAGGGGCCGCAGTATGACGCTTACAGCTCCGTGCTGGGCCGCGATCTGAATGCCGTGCTGGGTTCGATCCTGCTCACACCGGGTTCGCATGTGTTCAAATTCAGGGTGACGGGCAAGAATACGTTGAGCAGCGGCTACAAGATCGGCTTGGACAAGCTGGCTGTATCGCCTTCCGGCATTCAGCGCGAAGCTGAGGCGCAGACGGTGACATCGCAGTCCGGTGCGAGCGCGGCGAACGAACTGATGACGTTGGGCTCGTGGAGCGGTAATTATCAGCTTGGGTTCCCGGCTACTGCGGCGGGCAACTTCTTCACGCTCACCATGGATAACGATCGGTGGGAAGAGACCAATTTCGACGACTCGCAGGCGCAGAGTGACGACATCCTGAACATGTTTGATCAGGGACTTACGCCCAAGGATTTCATTATTTACCTGACGCCCCCGACCAATGTGTGGATGGTGGACTGGCAGACGCTGGATGTCTTCGGCGGTACATCCACGACGGGATCTGTGTTGCGAGCCTGCGCCGTGCGCGTGCCGCTACGTGGCGCCATGATGATGGATGGCGGTGCCCTGAAGTACAGCGGTAAGTTCCATTGTATGTACTTCTACGCGTCCGCTTCGTCCCGGCTGAGAATCTTGGGTGCCTATCTTTCCGAGGCGGCTGATCAGGAGAATTTCAGTCCGGACGCGACAAACACGGGCGTCGCGCTCACGTTTCCGGGCTATGGTTCAAGTGTGGATATTGATGCGGGCTCCTATGGACGTGCGGAGTTGCCCTCCGGCAGCACATTCTACTTTGACAAGGACCGGACGTACTTCGTGACGTATCTCGTGGCGGATGATGCCGGCAAGTCAGACGCGAAATACTGGAGGGAGTATCACACGGGCGGGACAAATCCGCCTCCTCCGGCCTGCTATGTTCTTCCGGCTGCGGCTGCACCGACGCTGGCGGACTGCCAAGCGGCTGTTTGGAGTACCAAGACCAATCTCGTCGTGACCAACGTGCTGTTTGCACTGGAGCATGTGCATTGTCTTGCGGCCAGCAATGGAACATGGACGTCGCAGATCACGGATACGCACCTTGCGGCGCCCAGTTATTCCGAGATCGCTTGGAACGCGGTCAAACCGTCGGGCACGGCTTTGAGGATGAAGATTCGTACGGGCAACAACGAATACATGACCGATGCGCCCGCCTGGACCAGTGTGACGGCGATGACGAGTGCTGGTCCGATCAGTCCTCCTTCGCGCCGGTATGTGCAGGTCCGTTGCGAGATGGACTCCAGCAGTGATGGATGGTCGGTGCCCTACCTCAAGGACTTCACGGTCAAGTGGACCGGCGAATCCAAAGTGGTGGATATCGGCGGAACGATGACCACCGGACCGGGCTACGGCATCTACGAGGTGCTCGTGGACGACAAACAACTCGTGAAGGGCATCACCATCGACCTGACGATTTTCCAGGATGTGGTTGGTTTCCGCGGGATCGGAAGCAACCGGATGACCTCGACGATCAGTGGCGAAGTTGAACCCAGGAACACAGGAAGATAAGGAGGTGTACCATGAACAACATGTTCATGTATCGGCGCGGTAGTAAACGCGGATCAGCACTGCTGGTGCTGATGATTATCATCATGCTGGTGGCGGCGGGCGGGGCCTCCCTCGTCAACTTTGCCAAACAGCAGGCGTTCTCGGCGGCCCGAATCCGCGACTATATCAAGGCGCAGGCCTATGCGGAAGCGGGTGCGAACGAGGCGTACAGCATCATCAAAACCAACTGGGCGGCGAGGTCGGATTCTTCCTACTTCCCGGCCAGGACGTTTGCGGATGGCAGCTACGATGCAACGGTGGTTGCCGTGAGCAGCAACTATGCTGCGGTGACGTGCGTGGGCACGCGCGCCGGCCAGACCGCAACGGTCAAACTCGACATCTACAACGCGAATCCGTCCACGGCCGGCACGAGTGGCAGCGGCCCGCCACCAGCGGCTGGGGCCTACACCTATGCAATTATGTCCTGCGGCAAGATGAATTGGAGCGGCAGTGGCAGCATTGATGTGGGTTCCGGAAAGGTTCACGGTAACGGCGTGTTCAAGATGACGGGGAGCAAGAAGGTGAAAGGCAACATATCCTCGTCCACAAAGATATGGTTGACCGGTTCCACGGAGATCACCGGTGATGCGGCTGCCCCTGTGTTCAATGCCAGCGGCAGTGCGATCACGGGGACCAAGACCATTGGCCCTGTGGAGACGGTCACCTTGCCGTCGATCGACTTGACGCCCTATTACAACACGGCGCTGGCGAACGGGCAGGTGTATAACGGTAACCAGCACTTCAACGAACCCAGCGATCTAGTCCCCGCGGGTGGCATCATGTGGGTCAACGGCAACTTCAAGTGGAGCGGCTCCGGCCGGTTGGTCGGGTGCTTCATTGCCACGGGCAGTATCGACATCAGCGGCAGCGGCGATCAGATCAAGGTGGACAACTACCCGGCGCTGGTCAGTCGTGACGCGGATATCAATATCAGCGGAAGTGGCAAGTTTCATGGATTGCTGTATGCGAAGACCACGTTTGACAAGAGCGGCAGCGGCGACGTGGTGGGGACCATTGTAAGCGGTGGCGATTTTGATTCCAGCGGGAGCTGGAGCGCCATGGCCTATGAGAACTCCACGCCGGTTCCGCCGGCAGGCGGTGGCGGCAGCACGCCGGGCAGCGAGGGCGACCAGATTGGAGTGAGCGCCTGGCAGATGTAGGTTAGCTTTACAGAGAAGTACACCTCTGACGAAGGCTTCGTGCGGTCAAGTCCGCGCGAAGCCTTCTTGTTCTGGCGTGAGGCGGTTTGACGCCGTTATCTCTGCCTGGAAAACCGTATTTCGTCACAGGGGCGGACTTGCCTCCAGCGAAGCGTTTGAATGGATTTGATCGGCGTGTTCTGGAAAATGAGAAGTGAGGATGGTCAGGTCTGTTGACAACTGCATGGTCGTCAAGCGGAACTTGGCTGATGGCAGGGAGTTCCGCCATTCTAAAAACAGAGACGCCTGTAGGCATAATTCTTGCTATTTATGTGATCGAACTATAGTTTTGAGCAAGCCGAGATGCGATTTCAGATTCCAGGCAGGCCGCGTCAGCGTAGGGGCCCGTCCGAGGTCGTTGGGATGGATTTGGGGACGACGGGTTTCAAGGCTGTACGCATGCGGAAGAGCAAGGAAGGCATGCATGTTCTTGCTGCGGACGTTCTTCCCGTCCAATGGCCTCAGGAAGACCAACCTGAGACGGCCAAGTTGACCCTTCCGAAGCATCTACTGGCGAACTATACCGCTCTTGCCATTTCAGGCGATAATGCTGCCGTTCGCATCGTGAGTACGCCGGGGCATCCCGACAAGAATCCTGTGAATGTGGCGCATTTGCGCGAGCAGGTGGGCCTCGGCGACGAGTTCAGGTTGGCGTATGCGGTTTGTGCGCAGGCGCTCAAGGCGAAGGCTGAATCGAAGCTGCTCGTGGTTGGGCTGCCGGAGCAGGAAGCGGCGGGTGTCCTCAGTATGGTGGCCTCGGGTCCTCCGGCGCCGGTTGGTCTTGAAATCTCGGGCCTTGCTGCTTTCAACGCGTTTCTGCGAGGGCCAGGTGTTGAGCATCAGCAGGGGGCCGTAGGGGTCATCGAATCGGGTGCGAAGATCACGTTCATGGCTTTCTTCAACAAGGGGATACTCTCCCTCGTACGGAAATTCGATTTTGGTTCAGAGACGCTGGTGGCGAAGGTACAGCAGCAGATGGGGGTGGACAGGGATACCGCGCAGGGCATCATTTCCGACGGCGCATTCGATGTGTCCCAGCCGGTGCACGAAGTGATGGATCCCTTCCTGCGGCAGATGTTGATCTCCCGTGATTTCGTCGAGCGCAAGGAAGAGTGTCGTGTGGCGGCCGTGTACCTTTCGGGTGGCGCATGCCTGTCGCGTTGGTGGCAGGAGGAAATGCGGAACGCTGCGGGGGTTGAGGTACGGTTGTGGAATCCTTTTGACGGGCTCGACGTGGCTGCGGGGGCATATCCGGAGGCGTGGCAGGGCCGGGAGACAGTGTTTACAGCGGCCGTGGGGGCGTGCCTGGGGGCGCTGGGAGAACCATGACGATTCGGGTGAACCTTCTTCAGCCGCACGAATATCGCCGGCAAGGCGCGGTGAGCGGAACGTTCATTCTGCGGGTTTCCATCGGCACGGCGCTGGCCTTTCTGACGCTGTTCTCCGTACTTGGTTTTGTGTGGTACGAAATCGCGCAGCGTGATCTGGCGGCGGCACGCGAGATATGGCGGATTCGCGAACCCATGTACAACCAGATCATGGCGATGAAGCAGGATCTTGCGGTGGAGAAGAAACTACAGCAGGAGTTGGACGGCTGGAAGACTTGGCGGCTGGCATGGACCCCGCTGCTGTTGGAGTTTCAGAAGATCGTGCCTCCGACCATGCAGATCAAGCGGCTGAACATGAGGGGCGACATGGAGCTTGCCCGGAAGGGTGGGGCGACCTCGTCCGGTGAGATGGACACGGCGGCGGCGGCCAAGGTGACCTTCATTCCGACGATCAAGTACAACATGATCTTCGACGGCAAGGCATCGGGCGCGGAGGCAGAGACTACGGTTGTGCAGTTTGTGCGCACGATTGGGCGGGCGGCGGGCTACGAATCAATACTTGATCCGGCCTCGGTGAAGCTGCGGAGCATGCAGCGTGACACCTCGGAAGCAGGAGAGCAGCCCGATCGCGTGTTTTCCATTGAAGCCACGACGATGGCTCGGAGTCTTAAATGAACTGGGCCGAACTCAGCAAGGAGAAGAAGCAGGCTGCCATCCTCATCGCGATGTGGGTGTTGGGCGGTCTGTTCGCCTTGTACCAGTTTGTGCTGATGCCTTTTCTTCGAAGTCGCGGGGCCTCCTCGACCGAACTTGATGATCTCCGGACGAAGATTCAGAAGGCCGAGGTGGCGATGGAGGGGGACTCCAAGCTGCGCTCGGAATATGCGGGAATGACCAGAGAGTTGTTGACGGCATCGGATGCGTACATGGTGCCTATCGAGAACCCGCTCTCGTGGGTTACGGAGAAGGTGTACAGCACGGCGCGGGGCGTGGGCGTGGATGTCCAGACCGTGATCGAGATGATGTCGTCTTCGCCTGGTTGGGACACGTTGGTCAAGTCAGAGCGGACATTCCGGCCGTATGCCGTGCGCATCGTGACCGAGTGCAGCTATGCAGAGGTCATGAAATTCATCGATGCCTTGGAGACGGGCAACCCCTATCTCTACGTGTCCGGTATCACCATAGCGGCGCAGGATCAAGTCCATGTGCGGCACTCGGTTTCGCTGGTGGTGGAATGGCCGATGTGGGGGCGTCGTCTTGAGATCGGCATGGCGACGAAGAAGATCGCGGAGGCCCCTGCGGAGGATGCGGAGAAGGTGGGTGGGGCGGCGTTATGAGTTTGAGTGAAGGTCGGGGACATGATTGAATGCCGGCCGTGACGGCCGATGTGGCACATTGGTACGGAGGAAGAAGCATGAATGTGAGCAAGTGGAAGTTCTTTTCGGTACGCTGTGTTCTCGTGCTGGTGACAGCCATGGCCTTGGCCGGCTGTGAATGGAACAGCGATCCTGACACCGAGGGTGTGGACGACTATTTCGACTCAAACCCCTATGACACAGAGGGGCGCGGCGGCTCTTCCACGCGGGACCTGACCATTACCCCTGGTGCGGCTTCAGTTTCATACGTGGGACAGAAGGTGTCGTTCCGCGCGCAAGGCGGTGAGAAGCCCTACACATGGACGGTATCGAATAACGCCAAGGGCACGGTAGCAGCGTCGGGGTCGGAGCAGGGAGTTTACACGGTCATCGAAGTCAGCCCGAACGATGTGATCGTCACGGATGCGAAGCATGCGACGGCAATTGCGTTGGTTAGCGGGCCAGAGAGTCCTCTGGTGGTCACGGCAAATCCCGAAACGATTCCGGCGGGCAGCAGCATTTCCATCCTGACGGCCAGTGGCGGCGTGCCGCCATACAATTGGACAGTCTCAGACACGGCGCGGGGCGATGTTCTTTCCAGTACCGGTAGCAGTGTGACGTATACGCGTAATCCCGGCACGACCGGTTCGAATGCGATCACGGTACGCGACAGCGCCGGGAACACCGTCAGCATTATCATCAAGCAGGAATAGGCGTCACAAAAGATCAGGAGGCGGTCATGAGAACCCGCTACGATATATGTCGTGCACCGCGGGTGTGCGGCCTGGTGGCTTTGCTGGTCGTTGCGCTGGGGTGCCAGGCCTTCGCGCAGACGATCTCGGGCAGCGTTCTGGTCCGCTCGACTTGGGAGGATGGTGATTCGGTCATGAATCCTCCGGGCGATGGGGACACCAACGGCAACGTCGTGGTTGGCTGCTGGTCGGCTGATTCTACCATCGAGGGTGTGCCGCTCGATTCCGACACGGTGTATTCCGGCCCCATGCCGCCTCCGTTTGGGGCGTCCTACGGCTACAACATAGCCGGACCTCTTACCGAGGGAGCTTACTTGGTCATCGGCTGGGTGGATGCAGATGGTAACGGGGCCTATGACCTCGGCGAGCCGCGCAGTGCGCAGAAGGGTGCAGCCATTGGGGGTACGAACGCCGTCAGCGGCGTCAATATGACAATCGTGGACGATCTCGATGAGGATAAGCTTCCCGACTGGTGGGAAGCGCATTGGTTCCGGAATGCCTCGGATCCACTTGCGTCGGGTACGACCGCCGATCCGGACAACGACGGGTTGGACAACGCCACCGAGTACGGTATTTCCACGGCTGGCATCAACATGGAGCACATCAATCCTGCGAACTGGGATTCTGATGGCGATGGCATGGACGATAAATGGGAGTACAACTACTACGATCAGGGCCATGCCATCGGCTTGAATCCGACCGTCTCCAACAAGGTGGAGGATGTGGATGGAGACGGTCTCTCAAGTTGGCAGGAGTATTGCGGCGTGGATGGCGAGCCCGTCATGCTGCGCGACCGTTACTCTGACGGTGTGATAGTCGGCAAGGGCAGTCCTGTCACGGCGGACGATCTCAATCCGCTGGACATCGATACCGACATCGACATGTTGGTCGACAGTTTTGAGGCTGCTTGGTACGACCCGAGCAACCGGGTCAACCCGCGAGTCAACTATCAGGGCGAAAACATTGATGCCCAGGATGACACGGATCGTGACGGTTTGAGCAACTACCGGGAACAGTGTCTGCTGGCTGAGTTTCGCGAAGGGGCCGTGAACGGGGACAAGTGGGTTTGGTTCGGGCATACGCCATTTCCATATACTGAGTACTACAAGCCCGCTGGCGGCCAGTATACCCGCGTCTGTCCGATGAGCGCCAGCGGAGCGGATCTTAATCTGGGTCTTGTGATGGACCTGTCGGTTCGTTTTGCGACCAATCGAACGTTGCTGCGTCTTCAGGAATGGACCGATCCAACGCCGGGCTCGGGCTATGATCTCACCGACGAGAATCCGTGGCCGGGTCGCGACACGGATGGCGATCTGCTGCCTGACGGCTGGGAAGTGGAGTTCAATCTCGATCCGCGGGATGACGGAACGGGGTCCTCTGACAACGGGACATTTGGCGATCCGGACGGCGACGGTATTGACAACTGGTCCGAATATCTCGGCCAAGACGGCGACCGCTTTGCCACTCATCCTTTCATCAACGGTACGGGTGATGAGTCGAATCCGAACGAGTATAATTGGCGGCCTGATTCCACCTACTATTGGCGGTGGTATGAGACAAACATTCCGCACTCAACGCTGGGGGATCCGCGTGTCGGTACCGGCATCAGCCGTTACGAAACGCTCGGCAGTGCCCTGCCGACTACGAGCCTCGGTGTGGATGACGGGTGGGACTCGGATGACGATGGCCTTCCGGACTGGCTGGAGTTCTACAGCTTGCCAGGCCTTGGCCTGTATGGTTCCAGTCCGGTAAACTCCTGCGACCCTTTCCAGCCGAAGTGCGTGATGATCCGCGACAATGCCGGCATCGCCATCCCGGATCCCGAGCCAGAGGGGGGTTCCCTGTTGGTGCCGCCGGGTACGCGTGAGGATCTACAGAGGCGTAGTTGGACCATCGAGTGCCAGGTCAAGCCACTGGCATCGAATCTTACCGGCAACATTTTCAATTTCGTGACCCAGAAGGGTGCAGCGTCGAGGACCATCTACCGCTTGGTGCTGACGAACAATCTTCCGGTGCTATACGCGCAGGATGACGTCGGCATGTACTATGTCTCTGCGGCCAATGCCTTGCCGACGGGACAGTGGACGCATCTGGCTGGCGTGTGGGATCACCAGAACAACAAGGTGTACTTGTATGTGCAGGGCGTACTCGCCATCGGGATCACCACGTATACCAAGAGTACGGCTGATCTCATGTTGCCCGCCACGAATAGTCTCGTGTTTGGTTCTTCGACGGATGGTTCCTTCGTGGACCAGTTGTTGCTCGACGAGATCAGGATATGGGGCACGGCCAGATCCTGGACGCAGATTGCCAACAACGCGTGGCGTTTGATTCCTCAGGGGAATGGCGATGACGTCTGGCTCGACGACTTCAGCCCGCAGTACTACGGATTCAGTGACAGGGTATTAGTCAATGGTGGCTCGCTCTACGAAGGCGAGCAGGGCATCGCGCTTACGAATGTCTGTCTCGGCGACCGTGACGAGAGCGGGGAGTTTACTGCGGGCGACGATGTCTGGATTGATAACGGCGACAGGATATACAACAAGATTAACGACACGCTGCTGGTCAACGGGGGCAATCTTGCTGAGGGTGAGAACGGCGTTCTGCTGGAGAGTGTGCTTTGGAATGACAAGGATGGCAGCGGTTCATACAACCGCGATGCGCTGCTCGCCTACTATCGTTTTGACGACGGCGGCACCTCGGCTGAGGACTTTGCACGCAAGGCCAAGAACAGTCTGAAAGCGGCGACCGCGGAGAACTATCTCTACGGCGACCGTGGCTATGCATTGCCGACGAACAACTTCATGTGGATCACCAATGATTTTGCCCTCGTTCGCGGTGTGGATGATTTTGGCGCAGATGATACCGACAACGACGGGATGCCGGACGGCTGGGAGCAGGTCAACCACCTTGATCCCAACGACGACGGCGCCGGGGAGGAGTCATCGAACGGTGCGAAGGACGGCCCGCACGGTGCCTTGGGTGATGAAGACGGCGATGGTTTGCAGAATCTCTACGAATTCTGGTCCCGATCGAATCCCCGCGCGAATGACTCTCTCTCCGACTTCGATGAAGATTCGGTTGCCGCTCTTACGGAACAGAAGTTGGGAAGCAGGCCCGACTTGATGGATACGGATGACGATGGGCTCACGGACGATGTGGAACAGGAGCAGCACTCTAATCCAGCCGATCCTGCCGACCCCGCGGTTTCACGCGCCATGGCCTTTGGCGGCGGGGCGAACGACTATCTTGAAATCCCTGTCTCGTTGCGCCAGAGCCTGACGGCATGGACGTTGGAGGCTTGGGTGTATCCGTCCAATGCTGTGGATGGTGTAGGAGTTGTGGTGCGCCGTGCGGTGCAGCAACTGGCGGGTGGATCTAATGTCTTGAATTATGTCCTGGGTCTGGAGTCCGACGGCGCAGGCGGATTGCGTGCCTATGCGGGATTTATTTCGACCAGCGCCACATATATTGTTCGTGGAGGTTCGATTGAACCGGGGACGTGGACGCATTTGGCGGCTTCTTATAGCAGCCCGTCCATGGTGCTCTACACGAATGGAATTGAGATCGCCCGATCCGACAGTTTCAGCCGTAGTCCACAGGTCAGTGGGCGGGGTGGATCGACCTTTACACGCATCGGGGAGGACTTCGGGGGCCGCATAGACGAGGTTCGCATTTGGTCGGGTGCGAAGACGGCGGCTGAAGTCATGACGAATTACAATCGCACAGTCTCGACGACCAGCGCCGGATTGATGCACTACTTCCGGTTCGATGATGGCGAGGCCGTTACGAACATTCACGCCTTCAGTGCCCGTCACATTCCGCGGGGCGCGCAGGACTGGGCTTTTGCGAAGGACTGGAACGACGAATGGCGGCATGCGGCCTGCAAGAACGGGAACGTTGGATTTGTTGAACCTGGCGGCATCGTTCCGCCGGCCTCGTTGCGCGTCGTGCTGCAACCCGTGGAGGCGGTTGCGGCGGGGGCGCAGTGGGCGTTGACCGATATTGGCAGTTGGAACAACAGTGGCGTCACAGTCTATGAGCTGGCGGCGGGTCCTCACTCCGTGATTTTCAAGTCAATCGCTGGATGGACCTCTCCCTCCAACGAAACGGTGGTGTTGACCAACGGCTCTGCGAGTACGATTACGCGAACCTATCTGTTGAATGGCAGCGTGCGCGTCACGTTGTCTCCGGCAGATGCCTTAGCGGCCGGGGCGCAGTGGCGGCTGGACGGCAACGCTTGGCAAGATAGTGAGGCGACGATTTCCAATGTGTCGCCAGGCGTGCATTCAATTGAGTACAAGTCGGTCGATGGGTGGGGCACCCCCACGCCATCCCCGGAGAGCGTGACCCTTGTGGAAGGTCAGGCTGTTTCGCTCACCCGCAGCTATAACGTGGGTGAAGGCTGTCTGATCGTGGTCTTGGGACCGGCCGAAGCTACGGCCGCAGGTGCGCAGTGGCGTGTGGACGGCGGTTCGTGGCAGAACTCCGGGGTGACTAACCTGCTACGGACGGGTACTCACACTGTCGATTACTATGGCATACCGGGTTGGCGTGCACCTGTGACCGACAGCAGTGTTGTGATCCTGTCCGGCCAGACCAACACACTGACCCGCTATTATGAGGTGGGTACTCGATCGGTTTCCGGCACGATCCTGAACAACTCGACGTGGGATAATTTGCCGCAGAATGCCTTGCCACCGGGTGATGGTTCCAACACGGGTCGGGTCTCTGTGGGTCTCTGGTATTACGAAACGGATGTGGCGGGGGCGCCCATTACCCAGTACACCGCTGTTCTATCGACCAACGCGTTGCCGATTCCGGGAACGTCGTTTCCGTACGTCATCAATGAGGTGCAGTCGCGAGGTACGACGGAGGTCCCTGGCTATCGGCTGATGGCTTGGGTGGACGGTGATGCGGACGGAGGATATGACGTTGGTGAGCCGCGCAGCCAGATTACGAGCTTCTACATGGCGGACGACAACATCTCCGGCGCGAACTTGACCATCACGGACGATCAGGATGTGGATGCGCTTCCAGATTGGTGGGAGGCGCACTGGTTTGGCAATCTGCTTCAAACCGCGGATGGGGACTATGATCTGGACCGTCTCCTGAACGGCCAAGAGTACAACATATCCCGCTTGACCAACACGCTCGTCGGCTTGAACCCCGCCTCATGGGACAGCGATGGTGACTCCATGGATGATTGGTGGGAGTACCAGCTCTTTGCCGGCGGCGCCGGCTTGAATCCGACGGTGCCGGATGCCTTCGGTGATGTGGACGGTGATGGTCTTTCCAATCTTCGTGAATATCGCGGCCGGGATGATGTGCCGCCTCTCGATCGTGACCCGGCAGCCGCGCCCGGTGTGGCCGCGACCAACACAGCCAGCGTGGATGGATTGAACCCACTGAATATTGACACAGATGGCGACGGCCTGATCGACAGTTATGAGTTCGCCTGGTGGTCAACCAACAATGGACTGAATCCGCTTGTTGCGAGCGCAGATATCAGTGCCGATCCGGATATGGATGGTCTGACCAGCTATCGGGAGCAGTGTCTGTTGTCGGAACTGCGGCAGGGCGGACCCAACGATATCTGGTCGAACGGGACCAACGACTTCCCGCAACTTGGTGCTGACGGTGAGCGGCTGTTTGTGCCGGCCCTGACTCTGAATGCCACCAACGCGACTATGACGGCGGATTTGATTGCCCTGCAAGGCCAAGGCTGGACGGATCCGACGAAGATGGACACCGACAGTGACCTTCTTCCGGATGGTTGGGAAGTGGAATTCAACCTCAATCCCGTTGTGGCCACGGGTGGTGATGGGGCGGATGGTGATCCGGATGGTGACTCACTCCTGAACATTCAGGAATACTATGGCCAGGATGGTGATCGGTCAGCGACCAATCCAGCCGTCTGCGGATCCGGCGATGAAACAAATCCGAATGAACACAATTGGCGACCGATGAGTACAGGCGTGGGGCCCGGCACTAAGCGCCCTTGGATCGCGACTGACTACTGGGTATCCAATGATTCGTCTCCGGCTGATGGCACGTTGGGGGCGGCCTTGCCAACGCTGAGCCTCGGCATGGACAATGGCGAGGATACGGATGATGATGGCATATGGGATAATGACGAAATCCAAGGTGAGTGGACGGTCTTGGGCATAGATCCGAGCCCGGTGCACTCGATGTCTCCCTTTGTGAAGAGGGCTGCGTTGATTACAGGAACCAACGGGATACCCATCCCTGATCCGGAAGGGCTCGTCAACGGCTACAGTCCGCTCCTGCATGCTCGCGACTGGACGTTGGAATGCTATGTCAAGCTGATGGAACCGGATTGTACGGGTTATCTCATCAACATTCCCGGGCCGTTTGGATTTACCGACAACGCAGGTGAGCGCTTGGCCCTTTCCAACAATGTGCCCACCGTCAGCTTCCACACACGTGCAGGCTTGGAATACAAGGTGGTGGGTACCGTTTTGCCCACCAACCGGTGGATTCATCTGGCAGGCGTCTGGAATCATGGAGAGAACTACCTTTCGCTGTACGTGGATGGCGTTGCTGTGCAAGGACAGCGTGTGACGGAGGAGGGACTGTCGGGGCGTCTGTACGCCAGCGCCGATCCGGCGACCATCGGCAAGGCAACGGATGGGTCCTTCTCCAATGTTGTATACATGGACGAAGTGCGAATTTGGGGGGCAGCACGGTCCTCCGACGATATTGAGACATATCGGCGTCAGTTGGTGCCCCAGAACACAAATGGGCTGCGCGCCTACTACCGTTTCGATGACGGCGGAACGACGGCGGAGGATTTCACGCGCAAGGCCAGCAGCGGTCTGCTTGGTGCGCCGGATTACATGTTTGGTGACCGTGGCTATGCGCTCCAGACAAACGGATTCATATTTGTCACCAGCACGGTGGCTTTTGTTTACGGCGTAGACGCCCGGGGTGCGGATGACACGGATGGCGACGGGATGCCTGATGCGTGGGAGGTGATGAACCATCTTGATCCGTATTCTACGAACGATATCGATGGAGCTTCGGCTGATGCAGACGGCGACGGACTGCACAATATTTATGAGTATTGGGCGGACACGAATCCGTGGTTTGAGGACACGGATCAGGATTCCACGCTCGACTCTGGCGAAGACCGTGACGGCGATGGGGTGGTCAACATCATCGAGCAGCAGCTTGGCAGCCGGCCGGATATCGTGGATACAGACGACGATGGGTTGACCGACAAGGAAGAGCAGGAGCAAGGGTTCAGTCCGGCCGATTCAGTAGATCCGGCGCTCTCGCGAGCGATGAGCTTCGGTGGTGCAAGAGATGACTTCTTGGAGGTTCCGATCGCTCTGGCACAGCGCTTGAGTGACTGGACGTTGGAAGCTTGGGTTGAGCCCGGGAGTGTGACGGGTGGTGCGGGTGTGATCGTTCGCCGCGTGGTGCAGAACCTTGGTGGCGGTACCCAGGCGGTCAACTACGTATTGGGTTTGGAAACCAATGTCGGTGGCCGGCTTCAGATCTACGCGGGTTATATCATGACCGATGGGCGGCGGGATATGATCAGTGGTGGCGATGTGCCGACGGGTACGTGGACCCACATCGCAGCAACCTACAACAGCCTTACCGCAACCTTCACGCTCTATACAAACGGCTACGAGTCGGTGAAGACGAACAGCCTCTACAATTCGCCGCCTGTCAACGGCAAGGGCGGTGAAACATATGTTCGTATCGGCGAGGATTTCGGCGGTCGTATCGACGATGTGAGGATATGGAGTGACACGCGAAGCGCCAGCGAACTGCTGTTGAACTTTGACGAGTACATCGATGGCGACGAGCAGAACCTCGTTCATTACTTCCGCTTTGACGATGCCGAAGCCAATACGAATAGTCTGCCGTTCGGTGAGTATCATGCGGCCTTCGGGGCCGAGGACTTTGCGCATCCGCGCGACTGGACTTTAGAATGGCGTCACGCGGCCATACGCCATGGCAATGTGGCTTTTTCCAACAACGGCGCCATCACACCGCCGCCAGCTTTGCGCGTGATCCTGCAACCTTCCGAGGCTGTCACGGCGGGGGCGCAGTGGAGCATGGATAATGGGGCTTGGCTTGATAGTGGAGCCACGGTGCGGAATCTTAGCCGTTACGATCTGACGCATACCATTGGCTATAAAGGTGTCGCGGGTTGGACAGCGCCTACCAACGAGACGGTGACGGTGTCCAATGGCTATACCACGGCTCTGAGCCGGTACTATATCAGGCGAGGTCAGATCACCGTGACCGTGGAGCCGCCTGAAGTTCCTCCCGCTGCCATGGCGCTTATTAATGACGATCATCTGTGGAGCATCGGCACGTATGGCGACAGCGGCATTGCCCGGGACGGGGCGTTCTGGCAGCAGAGTGGGGTCACGGTGAGCAACCTCAACGTGCAGTCCTATACCGTCCAGTACTACCCCATTCCGGGATGGATCGCGCCGGCCAGTGCGTCCATCAGTCTGGGCGAGGGAGAGGATTTGCATATTGTCGGTTTCTATTCTCCGCTTCAAGGATATGTCCGTGTGCTCATTTCTCCCGATGCGCTGCCGCCCTTGGGAGCCCGGTGGCGTGTGGACAGTGGTCCGTGGCGCGAGAGTGGTCAGACCTCTGACGCACTGACCTATGGTGGACACACGATCGAGTTCCTGCCGGTGGCGCCGTGGGTTACGCCAGCCCCCATCAATATGGGGGTAACAAATCACAATCAAATCTACGAATTTGTGGGCACGTATACGGAGTTGACGGGTATCTATGTAGAGTTGACTCCGCCAGAGGCTGTTGCAGCAGGTGCGGCTTGGAAGCTGGTGGGGGATACCGGCTGGACCAACAGTGGTGTTCTTCTTTCCAAGGCGGTGGGCACCTACACGGTGGAATTCCGGCCTGTTGAAGGTTGGTCTACGCCTCCCGAGCAGACGGTGCAAGTACTCACCAATCACACCACGCAGGTGTTTGGGCGGTACTATCGGTACGAAGTCATCTTGACCAACATGGTTGACTTCTTCCGGTCGCCCCGAGGTCTGGCTTTTGACTCGTCGAGAAAGCTATACATAGCCGACAGCGATCATCACCGGATCGTGGTCTACGACACAAAAGACAATACTTACTCGAATGTTGGACAGCTTGGAACTGCGTCCGGCGAATTCAACCAGCCCATCGGTGTGGCGTTGGATCCGAGCGACAATCTCTACATCACCGATGCCAATAACCATCGTGTTCAGCGTCGTCGTGCGTCATCCGGGTCGTGGACTGTTTGGGGCGGGATAGCGGTGGGGACCAATCAGGGACAATTCAATGGTCCGTACGACATCATTACCGACAGTAAGACCAACATCTATGTGGCCGACCTCTACAACAATCGGGTCCAGAAGCGCGATTCGTCGACCGGTCTGTGGATGACGTGGGTAACCAACGGCTTCCCCGACGGTCGCGTCCGCGCGCCGGCGGGGGTGGCTATAGATTCTTCCAATCGCCTCTACGTGGGGGACTATGACGGTGGGTACAGTCGCGTTCAGGTGTTCTCAAGCAATGGGCTGTCGTTCATGCGGCTGGCAAGTTCGCTTTCTGCCGAGGGTGAATTGAACAAGCCGAGATGTATGACGTTCGGGTTGACGAACGATCTCTTTGTGGCAGACATGAACAACAACCGGATTGTCAGGCGCAGCGGGACAGGTGTGTGGGATGTGATTGTTGGCGAGCTTAGTCATCCCGAAGGAGTGGCGTGGGATCCTCGTGGTTACCTGTACGTCGCTGATACGGGCAGCAATCGTGTCATCCGCGTTGAAATGTTCCGGTCCACCAATGTGCCGCCCGAAATTGCTTCCACCACGGGCATGCCCGGCAACGTGACGTTCTCATGGACGGGAGCGGTGGGTTGGTACTACACGCTGCAATACAGCGACAGTCTGTTGCCCCCGTTGTGGCTGGACGTGCCCGGTTGTGTGCAGTTGAAGGGCTTGGACGGGGTGATGAGCTGTTCCGATACCAACAGTGCGGTATTCCCGCTGCGAATCTATAGGATGATCTACTACTAACCGTAGGGAGAGTGACCATGAATAAGCGTATGCACGTAGGGTTGATGCTGGCGGCGATCACTGTGGCGTTTGCCTGGGGCTTGTCCACCTTTGCTCAGGACATCGAGTCGCCACCCTCGAACTCCGTTCCAGACTACGATGGGCCGCCGCTGCAACAGCCTGTGGAGACTATGCCTGTGGGCGAGGAAATGGGCGATGTGGGTGAACTCGTGCCCGAGCCCATGGAGGAGCCCACGCCCGAGGCGGTGAATGAGCCTGCGCCTTACGTGGAGTCTGTTCCCGCTGAAGCCACCCCGGCAGAGGTCTCTCCCCCTGAGGCAGCCGTGCCCGCGGAAGTCGCTCCAGCGGTTGAGTCCGCAGAGCCGACGATGGCGGAGCCTGCCGATACCGCGGCTGCGGATGCCGGGTTCCCCCCGGTTGAGTCCAAGCCCGCGGCGGAGTTGATCGAACTCGAGACCGAAGCCGAAGCGCCCATGAGCGGGGAGGTGACCCACGCGGACGAGCGATCCGATCTTATCACCGTCACCCTCGACAATGTTCCCCTTCCGGATGTGATCAAGATGTTCACGAGGATCTCCGGTGCGAATATCGTGGCCGGCACGAATCTACAGGGCAGCGTGACGGTGAATCTTCAAGATGTGGAATGGAAGCCCGCACTGCAGGTGATTCTGGATTCGGCCAACCTCGTGTTGGTGGAGAAGAGCCCTGGCATATTCGCCGTCATGAGCAAGAGCGATCTTGCAGCCGAACCGGTTACGATGGACACCGTGTATCTGAAGTTTGCCACGGTCACGAATATTCTGCCGATTGTCCAAAGGATGCTGGTTAGCACCAACGCCTCTGCCGCCGGTTTTCCTGCTGCAAACGCCGTGGTGATTCAGGAGACGGCAGCGCGCCTCACGGTTATCAAGGAAATGATTGCCAGCATCGACAAGCCGAGGCCGCAGGTCTTCATTGAGGCCAAGTTCGTGGAACTGAATGACCAAGCCATCAAGGATATTGGTGTGAACTGGCAGTCTCTGCAAGGATACACCGTGCGGGCCGGAAGTCTGTCGTGGGGTATTACCGAGGAGCGGGACACCATATCGTCGCGTGGAGACAGGCTGTCGCAATGGGATAAGCGGCAGAATGTGGATACGGTGAACAAGCGGTACGATATAGACAATCAGGTCTATGAAGAGACGGAAACAACCTATGTCGAGGGGCCCCCGGGGTCGTATACTCCGTCAACCAAGACTACACCGACACGCACCGTGGCGGACACTATTGATTCGGGATTGGATGTAACAAAGGATATTGAGGACACGTTCACCAAGACCGTCACCGACGTGCGGAGTGCGGTCCTTTCGGCCGATGATTTCGCTCTTACACTGAGCGCCCTGAAACAGAACACCGGCGTCGAAGTTGTGTCCAACCCCAGGATTGTAGTGGCCAGCGGCGAGACGGCCACTATCCATGTTGGCCGGAATGAGCCGAACATCGTTGCCACGCTTAAGGAACAGACCGGCGGATCGGGTGCTGCGGCAAATCAGTACGTGTACAGTCTCGATAGCGGTACTCCTTTCATCCAGATCGGCGTGAAGGTCAGTGTTACCCCCACCGTAAATACGGAGAGCAACATCACGGTCAAGATTACACCGGAATTGAGCCGCAAACTTGGCGACAAATCAGCAGGCGATGCGGCTATCAGTTTTCCGATCACTCAAAACCGCAAGATACAAACAGAGTTCAACCTCGAGAGTGGCCGCACGGTGGCCATCGGTGGTCTGACGTCGACGGAGGATCGGGAGCAGGTCAACAAGATCCCCATCCTGGGCGACATCCCGATCATTGGAAAGTATCTCTTCCGCCATACCCACACGGAGAAGGTGCAGGATGAGGTGATCATCTTTGTGACGGTGGGGCTGGCCAGTCCGGATGCTCTGACCTCCAGTGCGGGCATTCCGTCGGAAGGCAAACTGATCCATCGCCGAATGGCTCGCGAGGCGGCCCAGGCGGAAGTCAACGCTTCCGCAGGTAAACAGGACAAGGAATCAAAGAAGAAGTAGCCTTGGGGCGTTGGTTGTACGGGGAGAGTTCATGAGTTGGTTCCCGCGAGGGCTCTGGCGTTATGCTGTCCTGATTGTGCTGCTGTTCATTCTTGCGGGCATCGCAGCGCGGGAGACCATCTCTTCCATCACGGAGCTCGTTCAGGAAGTCCGTACCGGCGTTCCCGGCGCAGTCACGGATGACATCCTTCTCAGGATCATTACCGTCCCCATTCTGGCCCTGACCATGGGGTTTCTGTTCCTGGCGGGCGCCCTCGGCGTGTGGGCCATTCGATCCACCACGGTGGTAGAAAGCCGGCGAAGGGTCGGCAAGGTGGTCGATGCGATGGATTACCTGAGCGACGGACTGCTGGCTGTCGACCGCAAGGGAAGGATTACCGGCTCGAATCCTGCCGCGCGGCAACTGGCAGCGCGTTCCATTGAGTCCAAGGTCCAGGTGGTGGACGTCTTCCCATGCCTCACCGTGGAGCAGGAGCGGACGTTGCTGGACGCCGTGGAACCGCAGGAAGTTGAATGCGTCAGCCGCGGGGAGGGGCATCAGGGATTGCGCGCATTGCGGTTCAGGTCGCAGCCGTCAGAGGATATGAACCTGATCCTCGTGAGCGACGTCACCGGTATGCGCGCCGAGGAAATGCGCAATCGGCAAATTGCGCGCCTTCAGTTGATCGGACGCATATCCCGTGGTGTGGCGCACGATTTCAACAACATTCTTTGCGCCGTGTCGGGGTACGCCGCATTGCTCGGAAGGCCGGGTGTGCAGCCGGATGCGAACTCTGTTCGGGAAATCGTCAAGGAGGCGGAGCGCGGTGCCGCGTTGGCGCGGCAGTTGATGGATCTGAGCCGGACGGGCGCGCAGGGAACGCCATGCCGCAACCTTGCGGAGCATGTGGTGAATGCCGTTGCACTGCTTCGCGTGGGCCTTTCTTCGGAGTGGCAGGTGGTCGCCGACGTCCAAAAACCGCTGTCACCCGTTCCGTTGACCGATGTCCAGGTGGAGCAGTGCGTGGTCAATCTCGGGCTGCTTGCCGCCGATGAGTTGCCCAAGCCGGGCTTTGTTCATGTGCGTGTGAAGGAGCCGGGTTCGGAAGCGTTGCTGGATGTGGGTGATGAGTACGCGGCCGTGGTCATGATCTCTGCCTACGGGCCGGAGCCCGAGACGCCCGGCGGTCTTCTCCACACCGAAGCGCAGACCACGACGAGCGAGGCCGGGGTCATCTCCTCCGTGGTTCGATCCATGGTGGAAGAAGTGGGCGGGCGTGTGGATCTGCTGGTGGCGCCCAGCGGCAGACACAGCTATCGCGTGTGCCTGCCCCTGCTGGCGACAACGGAAACGAGAATGTCGGCCCTCTCGGGTGTATCCGAGGAACTGCGTGTTGAATTATTGCGTTGGCAGGTACTGGTGGCCTCGTCGTCCAGCGGGTATCGCGGAGAGGTCATGACTCATCTCAAGGAACTGGGCATGACCGTTCACGCGGCGGAGGACATTGTCGCAGCCCTGCAACATGTTGAGGCGGGCCGTGACATGACCGGTCTCGTGCTGGAGCGGGAATTGCTCGGTAACGAGGCCGATGCCTTGGTCAGGGCCATCATCAAGCTGCGTCCGCATGCCGGTATCGTTGTGCTCACGCGCCCAACCGACGTGATTCCCCAAGGCCTCAAGAGTGAGGTGGTGTTCGAGCCCGTCAGCGCCGCCCCGGATGCCGTTTTCCAAGCCCTTCTCCGGGCCCGCGAGTTGGCACTCAACCGCCGCCGCGCGTGAAGCATTTCCGGGATGATGCGCGGGGGAACTTCGCCGCGGCACCCTGCACCGTGTTCCGCGAAGCGGAACGCTGGTGCAGAGTGGGGTGGATGACGGGATTTGAACCCGCGACTCCCAGGGCCACAACCTGGTGCTCTGCCAAGCTGAGCTACATCCACCAGCAGCGGAAGGTAACCTAGCCACAGACGGGCGCTAAGATCAATGAAATTCATGGTTTTCCCATATTCCGGCCTTGCCCCGACCGGCTCGTTTGACTTGTCATGCATTCGGGGTTGGGTCAAAGTCGACGAGGGGGGAATGGGATTGTCATGAATATCTACGAGGATGCCCGGCCTGTCGGGGGCGCTGCCAGGGCGGCGCCGGTGATTGCGCTGGCGGCACAGAAGGTCGCGCCCGTATGGGGTTTTGCCATCGCTGTCCTCGTGTGGGTTGCCGCTGTCTTCTGGTCGGCCCTGCGCTTCGATGCCATCGGCATGGATGACGATATCTACGTCTCGCAGAATCCATGGGTTCAGAAGGGCCTCTCGGCCGAGACTGTTCGCTGGGCGTTCACGACCACACGCGGGAGTTACTGGATGCCCGCTTCGTGGATCTCCTACCTCTGCGATACGACTTGCTGGGGCTCCGCCCCATCCGCCTACCGCCGTACCAATGTTCTGCTGCACGCCGCCAGTGCGGCCATTCTGTTTCTTCTGTTGGTGAGGGCTACCGGCGCCATCGGGCGCAGCATGCTCGTGGCGCTGCTGTTCGGCATGCACCCGCTGCGGATCGAATCCGTGGTGTGGATCGCCGAGCGAAAGGATGTGCTCAGCGTATTCTTCTGGATGCTGGCGATGCTCGCTTATGTCCAGCAGGTTAAAACGGAGAAACCCCTGTGGTCTCGCGCCGTCTTCGCCGGCTTTCTGCTCAGCCTGCTGTCCAAACCGACGGCGATTCTTCTGCCTGTGGCGCTTCTCCTTTTCGATTACTGGCCGCTGGGGCGCATGACCACGTGGAAGGATGCCGTGGATCGTGTGAAGGAGAAATGGCATCTGTTGGCCACGTCCGGCGTATTCTTCGTGCTCACATGGTACACGCTCAGCCTGCACGGCTCCACGTGGTCCCTGTCGCGGTATCCGTTCCTCTGGCGGTTGGCACATGTTCCGATCATTTATCTGCAGTGGCTGACCCGGACCGTCTGGCCGGCAAATCTTGCCGTGGCCTACCCGCCCCCGCCGCACGTGTCCGTTGTGGCTTTGGTTGCCGGGCTCATGGTGCTCATCGTCGTCACAGCCGCTGTCCTGCGGTTCGCCCGGCGGCAACCTGTTGTGGCCATGGGCTGGTTTTGGTTCCTGCTTATTGCGCTGCCCTTTTCCGGCCTTACGCGCGTGGGGTTGGCGTCGCATGCGTCGGACCGCTTCACCTATCTCCCGCAGCTGGGGCTGATGCTACTCTTCGTGTGGGGTGGGTGGAGCCTGCTGGGCCGGGTGGGGTGCAGCAATACCAAGCTTGGATTCGCCTTTGGAACGGTTCTCGTCCTGCTCTCCATCATGAGCGCCCGATCTCAGCTCGGATACTGGGTCGATTCGGAACACCTCTTCCAGCGGGCGTTGGCCGTCACGGGTCCGAACGCTGTGGCCCGGCAGGGAGTCGGCCGTGCGCTGGAGGCGCGCGGGAAACTGGAGGAAGCGCTGAGCCAATATGAGACCGCGGTTCAAATTGATCCGCAGTTTGCCGATGGGTTTGCCAACATGGGCAGTGTGCTCATCAAGCTGGGACGCTATGACGAGGCCTCCGACGCCTACGAGAAGGCTCTCCATTTTGCACCGGGCGCTGGAAGGAATCACAGCAACCTCGGGCTGATGCTCTTCCGCGACGGCAAATACGAACAGGCCTTGGATCAATTCCGCGAGGCTGTTCGGTTGGACTCTGAATTGACGGATGCCCGGTTCAACCTGGCCTTGGCACTCTATCATCTGAACCAGATGGAGGAAGCCTCGCGGCACTTGGTGATGTTGACGAAGCTGGACCCCGCGGACGCGCCCGCTCAATTTCTCTTCGGCCAGGTGCTGCTCGCACAGGGTGCTGAACAGGCGGCGGGGGCGAGATTCGAGAAAGCGTGGCGGCTGAAACCCGGGAACGCAGAATACGCGAGTGCAGCGGCGGTGTCTGCCCACAAGCAGGGCAACACGCAGGAAGCCATCCGTCGGCTGCGCGAATCGCTTGCGCGGAATCCCAATTCGCTCGAGCTTCTCAACAACATAGCGTGGATGCTGGCGACGGGACAGGGGCTCGAGGCGGCCTCGCGGCAGGAGGCTGTGGCCTTTGCCGAAAGGGCGATCACTGTTGGCGGCGTCGGCGATCCAAACACACTTGATACGCTCGCCGTGGCCAGTGCGGCCTCGGGCGATCTTGCGCGCGCAATTGAGGCAGAGCAGGCGGCGGTCTCACTTGCTGCTCGCTCTGGTCAATCTGAACTCGAAACCCGTTTCCGCAAACGCATGGACCAGTTCAAGAAGGCGGCCGAATTGTCTCCGAAGTGAGTTATGCGATTTCTTCGCGCCCGGCGAGAACATCTTCAATGAACTGTCGCACGGCCGGGCCTGTCGCGGGAACAGGACAAAGAGCCTTCAGCCGATCCTGATTCACGTGGTATGTCTCCATGGGGACATCAGGTGTAAGCGTGGTCAGCTTGTATTGCGGTACCCAGCCTGCTGCCTCGGCCGGCGAGAGCAGACCGTCGCCAACCACATTCAAGACCAGGGGTCCCATGTTTCGATCGACAAGGTCGAATGTCAGATGCGCAAAAACTTGCGTATGAAGATATTGGTATTTGGAATTGGGATGCACGCGGAGCGGGTGGTTCTTAAGTATGTCGTGAATGGAGTTCTTCCACAGTCCGGGTCCCACCATGCCGCCTGTCCGAAGCACATGCCATGACGGGGCATAACGTTGGACGAGCATTTCTGCCTGATACTTGTGCAAGCCATAGGGGGGCAGTCTATCGGTTTCGATGGTCACATCCTCGGAGTTTGCGCGTGGATCAACCACGTTGGAATACACATCGATGCTGGAGATGTAGACATAATGCCTGGTGTGGAAATCTTCCAGCGAGCGCATGACGGACTGCACGGAAAGGTCGAAATCCAAAGCGGGATTCTGGTTGGCCAGATACTTGCGTGAGTTGCCGTTCGCATTGATCAGCAGATCGCAGGATGTGCCCGTGTGAGACTTGTAATTCTCGCGGGTTACCGCTGTCGCTGCATAGCCTCGGCGGGATGCTTCCCTCATCATGGCCGATCCGATGAAGCCTTGGCCGCCCAACACGAAGCATCGTGGTGCTTCTCCTTTGGAGGGCCCCGGGGCCATTGGTAATGCATGAGAATCCATGATGAAATCCAGCATGGTGAGGTGTGATGGTATCGTCAAGGAGATTGGGGACTGTGCGGCGTATCGGCGTTGTCATCGGCGAGGTGTATCCGTACTATGTGGGCCCAGGAGGCGGGACATGGCCGAGGCACAAACGGGTAAGGGTGTAAGCATCATTGTGGCTTGCCGCAATGAAGAAGCCTCCATTGAAGCCTGTCTTGTGCAACTCACAGAGGTGCTTCCCGAAGCGGAGATACTGGTGGTTGACGGAGGTACGGACGGCACCTTTGACATCGCCTCATCCATGGCTTTGAAACATCCGTTGATCATTCCCATTCGTAACGAGAATGATCGAGGCAAGGGGCATGCCATCAAGACAGGCATTGCGCGGGCTTCGCACGACATCATGGCGCAGTTCGATGCGGACATGCAGTTTTCGGCGTCCGACATGCCGCGCATTCTGGCCCCGGTGATAAACGGGAACTGCGATCTCTGCCTTGGGTCGAGGTTCCTTCCCGGGGCGGATTGGGGGGCGTACCAAAGGATTCCGACGCGCGATCTGGGTAACCGCATCGTGTCCTTGTTTGTTTCTTCGCTCATTGGTCACCGGGTGACCGATGTAACGGCGGGGGTCAAGGCGTGGACAAGAGCGGCGATTGCGGCGATCGATTTTCATGATGATGCCTACAGCTATGAGGCTGAAATGGTGGTTCGAGCGGGCCGGCTTCGTCTTCGCATCTTGGAGATGCCGGTATCCTATGCCAGCCGGGTGGCAGGTCAATCGATGCATAAGAACACCTTGGCGCTGGCCAAGGCGGGATTGGTGATTCTTGCCAAGTCGCTTGCGGCTCGTTTGCGTTGAGGGGCTGCAGGATAGTTTTCCAGTCATCGGACAACCATTCGGCATCGCAAGCCGCGCAAATACGGATAGGTCATTTTGGTTCGACTTCGGATGGTTCACGGACAGGATCCATCCGAATAACCTTGGGCAGATGGATCAGCCCCAACACGAACAGGATGGCGGTACCGCTCCAGATAAGGCTACCCAAGATCAATAGAGTGTTCCTGCCTCCCAATCCAAGAAACGTGCTGAAATAGGATAAGAGAAAGACCGCAACCCCGGTACATCCGGCTTTCAGGAAATCTCCCCAACACTTAAGAGGTTGCTGAACGAGATTGCGTTGTACCAGGAAGATAAGGAGAGGGAGGCACAGAAGGTTGTAGTGTACCCAGACGAGGGGAGACCAGAGGAGGTAGATTAACAGACCGATACAAACCACGAGGTAATCCAGGTCTTGGCCGGGTTTGTACGTCCGCAACGGCAACGGCACTCTGCGATGGCTCAGGGCGCGATGGATGATGATTAGTGGTGCAAGAAAAGACAACGGCAGCAGTACCAGCATTGTTATGCGGGAGATATCACAGTTCATTGCATTGAAACATAGTTGCGGCAGTGAGAAGTTGAAGTGTTCCAGCGGACTAGCTGAAAGGGGAAGGCTCAGGATGCGGACCAGCCACGAATGCCAAGCCGTCCAGTTACTGCAATAAATGGAACTCGTAAGGAAGGCTGTTGTCAGACCCGTCAGGAAGCCAAAGGCCTCTGAGCGAAGCAGTCTGAATTGCCTGCCCACTATATGGGAACAGAACAACAGGCAGGGGGCCATGATGATCGTTGGCTTGAGGGTAACTGCCATACCCCAGAAAACCCAAGAGAAGAAATGTGTAGCCCTCCAACTTTGTTTGGCCAGCAAAAGGTTGAACGCAACAATTGAGAGCAAGAGCCGATTGGTGTTGGCATTGGCCACATCAGATCGAAGAGGAGGGAAGAACGCCAAGGCATAAATGGACAGTAACAATCCCGTGTTCATGGAGACTTGGTTCCTGGAGAAAAAATAGAGAAGGGCGAACCCAAAGGTCCCCATAGAAAGTGTCTGAAAGATTCTCGTATCCCTCAGAACATCACCGGTTTTTGTCAGGCCAATCAGCCAGTAGAAGAAGGGCGTTTGGGTGTTTTCAAATTCCTCGCAAAAGAGGCGGTGGATTGGGTGCGCGCTGAAGAAAAGATGCATTCCCCGCTCCCCAGCAGCGGAGTAGATGTCACATCCGGGATGCGCGTTGATGAAGGTTGATGCAAACCAATAGGTGGCATAATCGGAGGCGGATTGTTGATGTATTTGAACGGCAAGCTGAATCACACAATACAGAAGCAGCAGCGCAAGAACGACGGCAAAGGGCCTGATCTTTGTCTGGCTCAATCTGACATCCATGCTTCGATTGGAACAAATCTTCCTTGGGGTCACAATTCTTCTTTATCTTCTTGCGCTCCGGTTCTTGTTTAGCTGAAGGGAAGAGACGGCGCAGTCACAGAGTATTTCCAACAGCCCTCAGATTTGCTAATAGACTGTCCCATGGCAGGAAGAATCAGAAAGTACGTATTGGCACATGCAGGAACGATGGTGTCGGCGTTGGTGCTTTTCGGCGCGACGGTCTGGCTGTTCTGGCCGGCGGCATCATTCGATTACATCAATTTCGACGATCCTCAGTATGTTTCGGCGAATCCCTATGTGAGGCAGGGCCTTACTGCCATATCGGCGCGGTGGGCTTTCACATCGGTTCATGAGAGCTACTGGATTCCGCTGACGTGGCTTTCCTACATGGTGGACGCCAGCCTGCTCGGGCCGAAAGCCGGATCTTATCATGTCACCAACATAATCCTTCATGCGCTCAACGCCGTATTGCTGTTTCTCGTGTTGAGCCGTATGACGCGCAGATGGTGGCCGAGCTTGTTTGTGGCGGCGTTGTTTGCCTGGCATCCTTTGCGTGTTGAGTCAGTGGCGTGGATTACCGAGCGCAAGGATGTGTTGAGTGCTCTGTTCTGGTTGCTTGGGATGGGGCTCTATGATCGGTATGTCCGACGACAGAGTGTGACGCGTTTCCTGCCGGTGTTCTTGTGCATGCTTTTGGGGCTCTTGGCGAAGCCCATGATGGTGACCTTTCCGTTTGTTCTCCTGTTGCTGGATTACTGGCCGCTCAACAGGGCGGGGGATACAGCGCAAGAGGCTGTTCGGCGTTTGCCGCGCCTGCTGCTTGAGAAGGCTCCTTTGTTCGTACTTGCCGTGGTATTCGGCGTCATCACTATGCGCACTCAGGCTGCGGATGATGCCGTAAAGTCGCTCGCGCAGATTCCCCTGGCAACACGGCTGGCTGATGTCTCGGTGGCGTATCTCTTCTACGTGGGGAAGCTTATCTGGCCAACCAACCTCGCTATTGTCTATTCCGATCTCCTGGCGCGATGGCCTGTGGCCATTCTCTCGTGGTTGACACTTTTGGGTGTGACATGGATGGCTCTAGGCTGGCGGCGTCGGATCCCCGCATTTCCTGTCGGATGGTTCTGGTTTCTGGGCGTCCTGGTTCCAGTAATCGGTTTTGTTCGTGTGGGGACTGTGCATGTGGCAGACCGATTCACGTACATCCCTTCGATTGGGGTCGCCGTCGCCTTGACGTGGGTCAGCGCGACGTTTGTCAAGGACAGGCGACGCGTGGGGATGTTGATTTCAGCGCTGCTGCTCATTCTCTGCATGGGGGCCACGCGCAAGTATCTTTGCTACTGGGCCAATACGGAGCAGATTTTCCAGCGAGCGCTGGATATCAACCCCGTCAATCCCATCGCCTTCGAGGGTATGGGCCGGGCGATGGAGGATCGCGGGCGCTACAAGGAAGCTTTGGGTTGGTATGAAAAGACGATTGCGATCATGCCAGCCTATGGCGAAGCCTATGCAAACGCGGGAAGTATCCATGGGAAACTTGGAGAGTTCGACAAGTCGCTGGCGTGTTTTGAGATGGCTCAGAAGTATCGGCCCAATAACCCCCGCATTCTGAACAACTTGGGATCGATCCTCTACAAGGCCGGGCGACAGGATGAGGCTATCCAAACGTTGGCGCGAGCTGTGCAACTCAAGCCGGACCTCATTGATGCACAGTACAATCTAGCCTTGGCCTATCTCAAGAGCGGCCGCAACGAGGACGCGCTGCTCCGTTTTCAGGATGTGCTTCGTCTTTGTAATTGGGATGCCGATGCCTTCTTCCTGGTGGGAAAGCTGCTTCTGATGAAGGGTGATATTGATGGAGCGCTGCGCCATCTTCAGGAGGCGGTTCGACTTGCCCCGTCCAATCCGGATGCATTGAACATGTACGGAGCAGCGCTTGCCAAGAGCGGAGACTATGACGGCGCTGCTCGTGTGTTGAGAGATGCGGTCCGGCTTCAGGCGAACAATGTGGAAGTGTTAAACAATCTGGCCTGGCTGTTGGCCACCCGGGAGGGATGCGATGCGTCGGAAGCTATCCGTTTGGCAGAACGGGCTGCTGAGTTGACCGCACGGCAGCAGCCACACATCCTCGATACACTGGCTGCAGCCTATGCCGCGGATGGGCAGTTTGACATGGCCTTGTCGACGATGAACGAGGCGGTGGCTCTGGCCACGCCGCTCAATCGGCCGGAGTTGATGTCGCGCCTTGAGTCACGCCGATTGAGATATCAGGCTGGACAGCCGTGGCGGGAATAGGGGTGGACAGGGCGGCACGCTCCGGCAGGATCCTGAAGATCGTGAACTGCATGCCTTTGGCGAGCGGCGTGCTGTTAAATGGTATGGGGCCAATCCAGTCAGGATAGGGTCCTCCGTGGGTTAGTCTGTAGGCCAGGGTCTTGCGTATGGATTCGGGGTCTTTGTGTCCATATTTGCAGAAGTGGAATTGTTCGATCTTCTCGTCACTGGACCAGATGATGACGCCTCTCAACGATCTCTCCACGGCCACTCGCCTGGCATCTTCATCATCGTGAGCGGCCAGGAAGTCGATCGTAGCATGCAAGCCACGAGCATTTTCCCAGTAGAGTCCTCCCGTTCCTTGAAATCCGCCGAAATACTGCAGGAGGGGCGTTTCATTGAAGCCGGAGATGACGACGCGATCCGCCTCGGGAATAATGCGGCGAGCGGCGAGCG